>NZ_JARFYN010000042.1 GCF_030272695.1 Martinezella calliandrae | reverse complement strand
GGTCGCCGACAAGCTCGGCGCAGCGGTTGGCGCCTCGCGCGCTGCCGTCGATGCCGGCTATGCGCCGAACGACTGGCAGGTGGGTCAGACCGGCAAGGTGGTCGCCCCGCAGCTCTATATCGCCTGCGGCATTTCCGGCGCCATCCAGCATCTGGCCGGCATGAAGGATTCGAAGGTCATCGTCGCGATCAACAAGGACGAAGAGGCGCCGATCTTCCAGATCGCCGACTACGGCCTCGTCGCCGACCTCTTCGAGGCACTGCCGGAATTCGAAAAGACCATCGGATGACTGGTCGTTGGAACCTGAAAAAATGCGAAGTATGTCAAAGGGATATCCTCCATGGATGTAGGCGCCGCCGTTGCCGCTGGAAAATCGCTCGAAGTCATGACTGCAGAGCTCAACGGCCAGAAGGCCGGCGAAGTGAGGTCAAGGCGACAGGCATCTGCCATACCGACGATTTCGCGCTCTCGGGCCAACCGGTAGCGACAGCAATCACCCGTATGTGTTTGAAAGTCATTGCGGCGGCGATGGAGATCTGCCTGGCTTTGCAAAACAACCAAGCAGGCAGATCGTCTAAGACGTGAGCACTAAAGGCCGTGCGATCCGTCGTAACCATTTCTCGGCGGCATCGTCCATCCGACAGGAAGCCGCATTGGCCGGTAGACTTCTACCACCAGCGGATAGCAGCGTGCTCTGTCCGATGAATGCTCCGTCGAGCAATCGCCGCCGGGGCAAGCGGACATGCAACCAACGAGGTCGATTTCCGCAAAAAATTCCAGAAAATCACCAGGCCGGACTGGGCTTGCCTTCATGAAATACTGGCCAGTATCGCGAGTGAAGCCCGTGCACATGAAGACGTTCAGCACGTCGTGGATATAGGCCTCTGCCTCACGAGGGCTTTTGCCCGAATGGCGCGCGAAGGCGCGGGTGAGGTTGGAATGGCAGCAATGATGATATTGGCTGCCCTCGTGCAGCAGATTATTGGTGTATGGATCACATCGGGTGCCGATAACGTCATGCACGCCCCCGCCAAACTTGTCGAAGCCGTACCAATCCAATGTATCGTGAGTGATCGTCGCCATCGGGCGCAGAAATGGCAAATTGGAAAACAGCTGATCGCCCAGCCCGACATGGGTGCCGTTGAGCGCGCGGGTTTTGCCCGTATAGAGCCGCTCGTTAAAGTCATGGGCGTTGAAGAGATTCAGGTCTCCCACCTGCGGACCTTCGAAAGACAGAATTCGGCAGAAATGTCCGGCCGGAACCGTCCAGCATTCCGCTTCGCGCGGAGGCACGACGACCCTGGCAGTCAGCTCAAGATCGGATCGGATCTCCCTGTAGGCTGCGAGATTCGGGCGCGGCAGGGTATCGGTCGGATAACAGACCACCGGCGCAACGGATTTGCGGGCTTCTGCATCGGCGGGCGCGGCCGTTATCGAGTGCTGCTTCATGTATTTCACCTGGCTTGTCGTTTGTTGCGGTTGGCTCGGACGCTGCTCTCATTTGCATGAATGCAACGCGTCGCGAGCAAAGTCGAGCATTGCAGATTCCGATAGCGCTTTGCGCGACTGGACGCCATATGACAACAAAACAGCCCTGCGGCGAAGAACAAGCGCGGCACGAAGCCTGCGAAGGACGAGGCGCCGGGATTGCGCAGCCCGCGCGTGAGCGCAAACGACGAGCCAGAGCTGCGAACGCCGTTCTTTTTTCCTTGTCGAATCAGGGTCGATTTCAGGCGCTGATTTCAGGCGCTGATTTCAGGCGCTCGACAAACTGCGCCCCTTTTTTGACCCGGACGGTATCGAACACAGCGATAGCTGTCGCAACGCAACGCCATCTCGACGGGAACGAGATACGTCGATACTGTCGCGCGCCATAGATTTCGCTGCAGCTAGCTCACGTCTGCCGTCGCCCGCAATCACGCGACAGAGAGCATGATTGGCCAATATTTTTGTATAGTTCGGCGCGCTACCCGTTTACCCTAGAAACAATCGCCGGGCACGTCGTCGTTCGCAGGAAGGCTCGATCGTCGGAGAATTGCTTGCCTTTTCTGTCGGCTTCCTAACTATCAGGATACCTTTTTAAGGAAAGCACTTTGGAGGGGCCCATGTCTGTTTCGGACGACCACGTATTCACTTTGCAGGTTGCAAACATGCGACCGCAGGATGCAGGCGCCAGCATCGCCCGACTATCCACAACGGCGATGACCAAGCTGGGCATAAGAGAGGGCGAGCTCATTGAACTGATCGGCAAGCGGCATACGGCCGCGATCGCGATGAGGCCCTATCCTGATGATGAGGGCCTAAACCTGGTCCGGCTCGACGGTCTTCAGCGAGTAAATGCAGGCGCAACAAGCGGCGACCATATCGAGGTTCGCAAGGCAGACGCCAAGCCGGCTACAAAGGTTGTCCTCGGTCCGGCCCAGAAAAACTTAATGTTGCAGGGCTCTGGAGAAGCTTTGCAACGCACGTTTCTTCACCGCCCCATGGTGGCGGGCGACGTTGTTTCGACGTCGGTCCAGCAACGAGTAAGAGATCCGCGCGCTGCGGACCCACGCCTTCGCAACTTACCCGATCTCCCAGCCTACGGTCTGCAGGAAATCAGGCTCGTGGTTGTTTCGACACAACCCAGAGGCATCGTCCAGATGAACGAGCAGACGGTTGTCGAATTGCGTTCGCAGTTTGAGGAGCCAAAGGAAGCACGTCGAGCTGACGTGACATACGACGATATCGGCGGACTTGGCACCTCCGTCGAGCAAGTCCGCGAGATGGTGGAATTGCCATTGCGCCATCCGGAGCTGTTTCAGCGTTTGGGCATTGAGCCGCCGAAAGGCGTGCTTCTCTATGGGCCCCCGGGGACCGGCAAGACGCTGCTGGCCAGGGCCGTCGCCAATGAGACGGAAGCCAATTTCTACCATATCGCCGGTCCCGAGATCATGGGCAGCCGTTACGGGGAGTCCGAGGAGCGCTTGAGGCAAGTCTTTCAAGAGGCTTCGCAGAATGCGCCGTCCATCATCTTCATCGACGAAATCGACTCCATCGCACCAAAGCGCGAGCAAGTGACCGGAGAAGTCGAACGGCGCATTGTCGCGCAGTTGCTAACCCTCATGGATGGATTGGAGCCGAGGCAGAATATTGTTGTGATCGGCGCGACAAATAGGCGGGATGCGATCGATGAGGCGCTGCGCCGCCCGGGGCGCTTCGACCGTGAGATTGTCATCGGGGTTCCGGACCAGATTGGTCGACGAGAAATTCTCGCCATCCATACGAGAGGCATGCCGCTTGCCGAGAATACCGACCTCGATGAGATCGCCAGGACCACATATGGCTTCGTTGGAGCAGACCTCGGTGCTTTGGTGCGCGAAGCCGCCATGGACGCATTGCGTCGGGTACTGCCAGATATCAACCTGAAAGAAGGCATCCCCAGGGAGGTTCTCGATAAGCTTACTGTCTCCCAGGACGACTTCCTCTCCGCGATGAAGCGTATCCAACCCTCTGCGCTGCGCGAGATCATGATTCAGGCTCCCAACGTGCGCTGGGACGATGTTGGCGGGCTCGACGAAGCCCAGATAAAGTTGAAGGAGGGGGTCGAACTCCCTCTCAGGTCCCCTCAATCGTTCAAGCGGATGGGAATCCGTCCCGCCAAGGGGTTCCTCCTCTTCGGTCCTCCTGGAACTGGTAAGACATTGCTGGCCAAAGCCGTCGCCCGCGAGGCGGAGGCGAATTTTGTAGCGACCAAATCGTCCGATCTTCTTTCGAAATGGTACGGTGAGTCCGAACAGCAGGTCTCACGCCTTTTCGAACGCGCGAGGCAGGTCGCGCCGACGGTCATCTTCATCGACGAGATCGACTCTCTGGCTCCAGTCCGAGGGAGTGGTCTCGGAGAACCGGCGGTAACGGAGCGCGTCGTCAATACCCTGTTGGCCGAAATGGACGGATTGGAGGACATGCGAGGCGTCGTCGTCATGGCGGCAACCAACCGGCCGAACCTGCTTGATCCCGCCTTGCTCCGGCCGGGACGTTTCGACGAGCTGGTTTATGTAGCGGTACCGGACGCGAAGGCTCGGCGCAAAATCCTGGGCATACACACGAAAAAAATGCCGCTCGCCGACGACGTGGATCTCGACGCGCTCGCTGAGCGAACTGAACGTTTCACCGGCGCGGATCTTGAGGATCTCACGCGTCGGTCCGGTCTCATCGCATTGCGGCAGTCGATCGATGCGTCAAAGGTAACAAAGGAGGACTTCGACAAGGCTCTCCAGGAGGTTCGCCCGTCAGTCACCCCGGAAGTCGAACGGGACTATGAGGAAATGCTTCGGACTCTCCGACAAGAAAATCCACAACAGCGGATGCAAATCGGCTTCACACCGCTACGCCAGGCAAAGGAGTAGCTGTTCATCGGCTCGCAACTCTGACCTCTTTTGCCGCAGATGAACGCGACCTGAAGGCCGCCAATCCGGAACTCGCGGCCATCGTCGTCGTGGGGGATGGCGGCATATGTTTTCGAGGCCCGCAGAGCTTCATCGGTAAGAACAGGGCGGACTTTGACGAAGGCAAGTTTTCCGTCGTCGCGAGAGACACCCCTAACTAAGGTCGAGCTTGAGGCGCCCCGTGACGGCTATGTCAACGGCGCGATCGGCCAGCGTCCTATCCAGACGGATGCCGTCGCGATCTATTCCATAGTGTCCCTGAAAAAGCGCAGGAAGGCCGACGCGGTGATCCGATCCGGTCTCGACGTCGTCACGAAGGACTACATCAGCGAGTTTCCGAAGTAGACCCGAACGATCTCGGGATCGTGCGCGGCTCTTTAAAGCCGCCTCCGATCCCTTGCTTCACACGGCCGAATCCTTCTTGATAGGGGTCGTCCCAATTCGGTGGGCACAGGAGCGTGAGGCAAGGAATTCAATGTCACATGATTTCAACGCCGAGCTCCACGCGCGGCCGTCCATCTACTTCACTGGCCCGGCATATGTCGAGCACGTCGCGTTGATGCCCGAGAGGCCAACGGAACACCTCCGCGAAGGAGGACCGTCATCGATAGAATTAGAGGGCGCCGAGGGTGAGGCCCGAACACGGGTCGAACATCACACCGAGTTCGTCACCGTGACGCGAGTGACCCAGATTAAAGAGCCGGTCACGGACTGGCCCGCTTCGCGTCTGACGGTGCACGACTTCACGAAAATCACGGGGATCGGATCCGCCCGTCTGGTTTCCCGCGTTGGGATCATTGTACTTGGATCGGCACCGGAGGAGCTCGGCCCCTTCATTGCCCAGCTCGGCTTCAAGGATTCGGCCGCCTCCCACATCGGAGGCGGCTCGGCGCATGTATGTTCAGACTTCCGTGTTGGACGCGACAACACGAGCCGGGTCCTGCTTTTCAATAGGGACCTCAATTCGTACCGCCTCGGCCGGATGGTCAGGCGCATTTATGAGATCGAGACATACCGCTCGATGGCGCTGCTCGGGCTACCGCAAGCTAGGCGCCTTGGACCGCTGCTCGACCGGTTCGACGCCAAGCTTATCGAACTGACCGAGAGGAATCTGAAGACTGCGCCCGGCGAGCACAAGGATCTCCTCGAGGATATCTCCGTCCTTTCCGCACAGGTTATTTCGGCGACGGCCGAGACACGTCATCGGTTCGGCGCAACGACAGCCTATGCAAAGATCGTCGAGGAACGGATCGCCGAGCTCCGAGAGGAGCATTTTCCTGGGTTTCAGCGCTTCGGCGTCTTTGTCGTTCGACGGTTCAAGCCCGCGATCCGGACGTGCGAGGCCACGTCCCTGCGCCTCGATCAATTGTCGCGCGCCACGATGCATCTGATCGACCTCCTTCAAACGCGCATTCAGTTCGAGATCGAGTATCAGAATGCCAGCCAGATCAAAGCGATGGCGGACCGCACCGCCGTGCAGGTCAAGATCCAGCGAGCGGTGGAAGGCTTTTCGATCATCGCGATCAGCTATTATCTTCTAGGAATTCTCAAGGTCGTCGTTGAGGCGTCGGAACACGCTGGCGTTCATATCGATCCCGCCGTAATGCTCATCTCGATCCCCGTTGTTCTTACCGCGGTCGCTCTCTTGATCTTCCGCGTCAAGCATGCGCTTAAGCATGAGAGTTAAAAAACCAGCACGCATGGAGCGCGTCTATCGAGGCGTCGACCTCGCATTTGATCATATTTCTCCAGACGAGCGGGTTGGCGGCGGCTGACGCCAAGGGTGCATAAAACTTAGAATCGGGTTCGCTGTGGCGGTAATCTATGGCAAGAGTTCGCTTTGGACCGATTGGAATGGCCACGACTGTCGATTTCCCGTTTTGAGCCGATCCTTGTGCAGCCAGATATTTCATTGAGAAAGTCTCGGTGGGAACGCCGGGTCACTTCCTCGCGGACGCATTTCAGCGCGATGCCTTGCACGTAAAATCTGGCGTGCTGCAACAAATGCAGCCGGTAGAAACGACCTCCAGGAGTTCGCAATCGACTGCGCGATTGTCCATTGTTCTGCGATCAGGGAAGCGACGTCATCGAGAGGAACCCCGGTTACTGCGTAGATCGCTCGCATTACGTCAGCAAGGCTTGCAGAGCGATAGCCGCAAAGAACAGGATGATAACGGCCGCCGCCATCAGGGTGACCTGCCGATTGGCGCGTTGGAGGACGCGAGATTGTCGCCTCCGTTTTCCACGAAGGCGATACCCTCGGACAGGGACAGTATTCGAACGAGCTTGCTCTTTTCTCGCGGACGTGGCTGCCTCCCAGCAGAAGATGCTCTCTTTCAACTATAACAGCTGACGCCACATTTTTCATGACTTCAATCAGCACTTTGAGACATCAACACGCATCTTTCGTTTATTCCGTCCTGCGTGGATCACGTGGCCCGGTACAGATCATTTCCAGTGGGCGCATTCACTGAGGGCGGTGCCACGGACAACCGGGAACGAATTCGCCGGTACGACGCGGCCGGATGCGGCGCTGTGAGCCTTGGGCCGCTACCGCCAAGCTTTTCTCGCAGGGTGCCCTGCCGATAGTCAGTCTTGTAGACACCGCGCTTCTGCAACTCGGGTACCAGCATATCCACCGCGTCCTCGAAGCTTTCCGGAGTCACGGCGTAGGCAAGGTTGAAGCCGTCCACATCCGTCTCTTCGACCCATTCCTGCATCAGGTCGGCGACGGTTGACGGCGAACCGACGAAGACCGGCCCGAAGCCGCCGACGCCAACCCAATCCGCCATCTCGCGCACGGTCCATTCCTTGCCGGGGTCGATGGTCGTGAAGGTCTCGACGGCAGACTGCACGGCATTGGTATGGCGATGGCGCAGCATTTCATCAGGGCCGAACAGCCCGAAATCGATGCCGGTCCAGCCGGAGATGAGCGTCAGCGCTCCCTCAAAGGAGGCGTATTGGCGGTATTCGTTGAACTTGCGCTGTGCTTCCGAATCCGTTTCTCCCAATATGACGGTCTGCAGATTGAAGGAGAGGATATCGCGCGGATTGCGTCCCAACCGCTCTGCCGCCTGACGCACGTTGGCGACATAGCGCTTCAGGACCGCTTTGGAGGGCGCGGCGACGAAAATGCATTCCGCATGCGCACCGGCGAAATCCTTGCCGCGGCTGGAGGCACCCGCCTGATAGAGAACGGGCGTGCGCTGCGGCGAGGGCTCGCTCAGGTGGATGCCGGGAACGGTGAAGTATTTTCCGGAGTGGTTGATCGGATGCACCCTGTCCGGGTGAGTGAAGATGCCTTTTTCCCGGTCGCGGACGACGGCGCCGTCTTCCCAGCTTGCTTCCCATAGTTTGTAGCAAATTTCGAGGTATTCGTCGGCGAGGTCGTAGCGGTCGTCATGGTTCGTCTGCGCCTGCTGACCGATATTGAGGGCGCCGCTGTTTAGATACGAGGTGACAATGTTCCAGCCGACTCGACCTTTGGTCAGGTGATCGAGCGTTGATATGCGGCGTGCGAAAGTATAGGGATGCTCGAAGGAGAGCGACGCGGTCAGGCCGAAGCCGAGATGTTCGGTCTCGTAGGCCATGGTCGGGATCAGCTGAAGCGGATCGTTGACCGGTACCTGGGCCGAGTGACGCAAAGCAGCATCGACATTACCGTTTAGGACGTCGTAGACCCCGAGCACATCGGCGATGAAGAGGCCATCGAATTTGCCGCGCTCAAGTGTCTTGGCGAGATGCACCCAGTAATCCAGGTCCTTGTAGGTCCAGGACTTGTCGCGTGGATGGCGCCAGAGCCCCGGAGACTGGTGTCCGACGCAATTCATGTCGAAGGCGTTGAGCCTGATTTCGCGGGTCATGTGATGATTCCTGGGTCTGTCGGTGCTGAGGGTTCACGCGCCGACGGTTTTCCTGTTGATGAAGCTGAGAGCGAGGACGGCAAATATCAGCGTACCTGTGCCGACTTGCTGCCAGTAAAAATTGAGGCCGGTCAACAGCAGACCGTTGGCGACGATGCTGAGGAGCAGGACGCCGAGAACTGTGCCGGGGACATTGGGCCGGCCGAGTGGTGAAAGGGTGGTGCCGATGAAGGTCGCACCGATGGCGTTCAGGAGGAAGGCGTTTCCCGAGGAGGGGATGTAGACGGTGATCGTTGCCGTTAGCAGAAGCCCCGCGACGGCTGCGATCAAGCCTGCCAGGACGAAAGTCACAGCGACGGGAAGCCGGAGCCCGATGCCGGAATAGCGAACGAGGCTCGGCTGGATACCGATAGAGAACACCACCCGCCCGAAGCGGGTCCAGGCAAGCACGAGTGCCGCCGCCGCTATAACTAGACCGGCCACCGCAAGCGACACCGGCACATTGCCGATCGTCCCATGTCCAAGGAAGCGAAATGCGGCCGGAACGCCTGAGGGCGGCAGATAAACGGGATTGCCACCATCGGTCAGCAATTGCTGGATGCTGCGCCCGATGAACAAGGTGCCGAGCGTTGCCAGGAAGGGCGTTACGCCGACGGCGGAGATCAAGAGCGCATTGAAGAGGCCGACGAGAGCTCCTGCGGCAAGCCCCGCCAGACCGGCCAGAACCACCGGCTGTCCGGCTAGTACGAGAGAGACGAAGGCGAAGCTTGCGAAATCGACAGCGGTGCCGACCGACAAGTCTATACCGCCGGCCGCAACGGCGAAGGTCATGGCAATCGAGACGATGGCGAGCAGCGTGAAATTGTTGACGAGGATGCTCTGCAGATTGGCCACCGTCAGAAAAGTCGGTGTCACGATCGAGAAGGTCAACAGAACCACGATGAGTGCCAGGATCAAGCTGTAGCGCGCGAGGTTGGCGCCGGTTCCCCCAGCAGCGGGCAAGACGGACATCATCATATCTCCTGTTTGCGCAGCAATGTCGTGGCAGAGACGACGAGTAGGATGAGAACGCCCTGGACACCGCTTACGAGCGTGCTCGGTAGATTCAGGAGCTGGAAGCCGTTGGCGAAGAAGCCGACGACAAGCGCCGATAGCAATGTCCCGGGAACGGTCGGCAGCAAGCGACGGGAAAATACCGCGCCGAGCAGGGCGATGACGACGACCGGGAGCAGCGCTTCACCGGAGCCGGTGGTGCTGCCGCTGAGATAGGCGACGGACAATATTCCGGCGAATCCACCGCAGAGACCACTGCCGATGAAGGCTCCGGCAAGCAACCGCTTGAGTGGCAGGCCGGCCGCTCGCGCCGCCGCCGGAAACTCGCCGACCGCATAGAGACGCAGCCCGAGAGGCGTATATTGTACGATGGCTGTTGCGATGAGCGCAAAGCCGAGCAGCACGTAGGCGAGGATCGGGATGCCGAGGCCGTCGGAATTCGAAACGAACGTCAGAAAATCCGTCGAGGCGGGCAGTACAGTATTTTGCGTGAGGACGAGTTCGAGACCAGCGACGACGTTCATCACCGCCAGCGTGGCCAGCAAAGGCACGATACCCGCAAGGACGACGGCCGCGGCGTTTGCCGCGCCGATTGTAAGCCCGGTGGCAAGAGCGCCGCCAGCTGCCACGACATCTGAGAAGCCGAGCTTGATCAGCGTGGCATAGACCGCGGCGCTCAAACCCATATTCGCCGCCAGCGACAGGTCTATTCCGCCGGTGACGACATTCGATCCGCCCGCGATCAGGACGACAGTCAGGCCGATCGCCAGCACGCCCGAAATTGCCGATTGCCCGAGGACGTTGCCGATATTGCCGACGGACAGGAAATACGGCGCCGTCAGGCAAAACAAAGCAAGGATCGCTGCGAAGGCGAGCAAGGATCCGAAGCGGAGGACGGCGACCGCTGCCTTTCCGCTCGGCGCAGATACCTGGTCGGAAGAAGCCTCTGGCAGGGGAGCAATTTGAGCATCAGCTGACACGGCGCAATCCTTCTGAAACACCGGTGGAGATGGACAACACTTCGTCGGTCGTGGTCTCGGAGGACAAGATCTCGCGGATCAGTCGCCCGCGGAAAAAGACCAGTATCCGGTCAGTGATGCCAACCAATTCCAGCAGGTCCGAGGAAAGAATGATGACGCCGGCGCCTCGGGCAGCCAGTTCGCCAATCAGCGTATAGATTTCGATCTTGGAGCCGATATCGATGCCGACGGTCGGCTCGTCGAGCAGATAGATTTCCGATTGGCGGCCGAGCCACTTGGCAATCGCGACCTTCTGCTGGTTGCCGCCGGAAAGTGTGCGGACCAGAGCATCGCGCCCCGATGTCTTTATCCCCAGCCGCCTGATCAGTTCGCCTGTGTCCGAGCGTTCCCGTTTACCGTCGAGAAAGCCGAATCGCGTGTAACGGCCAAGGTTCGGAAGCGTGATGTTTTCCGATACACTGAGGTCGAGGCTGACGCCGTGGCCGCGTCGGTCCTCGGGAACGAGAGCAAGCTTCTGGGCGACAGCTCTGGCGGGATCACGCAGCTTCACCGCCTTTCTGGCGATGTTGATTTCACCGGAGCCAGCCGGCTCCAGCCCGAACAGCGTGCGCATCAGATCCTTCGCACCGGAGCCGAGAAGGCCCGTGAGGCCGAGCACCTCCCCACGCTTCAGGGAGAAATTAACCCCCTCGTACCGGTTCGGCGCGGACAGACCGTGAACGTTCAGGATCTCCTCGCCAAGCTCGACCCGGCGTTTGGGGAACATCTCCGCGATATCGCGCTCGATCATCAGGCCGGCCATCGCCTGAGCCGAGGTTTCGCCGATCGGCAGGGAAGCGACCGTGTGCCCGTTGCGGAGCACGGTGACATGGTCGCAGAGCTGCTCGATCTCGTTCAGATAATGTGAAATGTAGATGATGGTCACGCCTTCGTCGCGAAGACGACGGATCAGGCGGAAAAGAGCTTCGGCCTCTGGCCGAACAAGCGCAGCCGTGGGCTCATCGAAGACCAGCACCTTTGGCCCGCGCAGCAATGCGCGGGTGATCTGGACGATCTGCCTCTCGGCGGTAGAGAGTTCACCGATCAGCGCATTCCTCGGCAACTCGACGCTGAAATAATTCGCCAGCAGTTCTTCGGCGCGCCGCTGCATGGCGCGGCGGTTAAGAAACGGGGTGCCGGCAAACCGCGTCTCCTGGCCCAGAAACAAGGACTCGCCGACGGTGAAATTCGGGACCAGCAAACGGTCCTGATGAATGAAGTGAATGCCGCGCTCCTCGCACAGATGCGGTGTCAGCCGATCGAACGATCGACCCTCGATCCTGATATGCCCGCCATCCGGTCGATGTAGGCCGGCGAGGATCTTTATCAGCGTGGATTTGCCCGCGCCGTTCTGGCCGACAAGACCATGAACAGTCCCCCGACGCACCTCCAGCGATGCGCTGGCCAAGGCCTGTGCGCCACCGAAGCGCTTCACGATGTTCTCGAAGCGGATGATGTGCTCTTCCTGCATATTGGCGGAAACGGTCATAAGCTGGCTCTCATTGGCAAGGAAGCGATGCGGCCAATGCCGCATCGCTGTAAGACATCAGCCGATGCCGAGCCTCTTTGCGATCTCGCCGACATTTTCCTTGTTGGCGAGAAGCGCGGGAACATAGGTTTCGCGCGGCAACGTCTGGCCGGCGAGCAGCTTTGCGACGTTCTGGATCGCCGTGCGGCCGATCTCGGCGGGCTGCTGGGCGGCATCTGCCCCTGCCGGCGACTTGGGATCGGCGATCAGCTGGAGGACCTCCGGGCTGCCGTCGACGCCGTAAGTGCGTATTTCATTGCGGCCAGTGGCGACGATCGCCTGTGTGGCGCCAAGCTGCGGAATATCCCAGGCGGACCAGACCGCCTGGATCGAGCCTTTCTCCGGATATTTGTTCAGGATGGCGGTGATCTGCGTGAAGGCGTCCTGTACCGTGTTCGGAATGACGTCCCGCAGTTCTGGCTGTAGGATCTTCACCTTCGGGAAGTACTTGATGACGTTCACCAACTGGTCGTAGCGAATGGCGCAGGGTGTCACGCCGTAGAAGCCGTTGAAGACGACGATATTGCCTTCGCCACCGATATCGGAGACGAGTTGGAGGGCAAGGTCCTTGCCGATCCCCCAGTTGTCGGACGTCGTGTTGTTGAGCGAGTTGGTCGAGCCGACGTCGACCGTCAGCACGGGGATGCCGGCGTCGCGCGCCCTTTTCAACCACGGGTCGATGACGCTGAGCGTGCCGAGAATCTGTACAAGGGCATCGGGTTTCTGCGCGATAAGCGTCTGCAGCTGGGCAATCAGCTTACCGTCGTTGCGCCCGGCATCGACGGCGATCGGTTCGCCGCCTAGCCGTTTAACTTCGGCGATCTGGGCATTGTAGGCCTGGAGATCGAAATAATGATCGGTGCCCGTGGCGCTGATGGCTATGCGCTTGCCCTTCAGCGAAAGCCCATCGTCGGCAAAAGCGGCACCGGTCGAGGAAATGCCGACTCCGGCAACCGTCGCGCCGGCAACAGCCGCGAGCTTCAGGATATCCCGGCGTCCGAGGCCGGATAAAGTTTTCTCAGTCATAAACGTCCCTCTCGTTTCAATTACCACATAAAATATATAGATTTATCAGATAAAAGAGGAACGTTATTCCAAAACCAAGCTTCGGCGGGAAAATTTCGAGAGGGTTGATTGCGCCTCAGCGGTCGCTGTTACGGCCTAAGCCGTAGGTTAGGGCCAGTGCGCCAACGAGCACTGCGCCCTTGACGAAGTCCTGCGTGTAGTAGGGCGCATTCAGCATCGTCAGCCCATTCAGCAACACGCCGACGAAGACAGCGCCTACGACAGTGCCGAGCACGTTTGGACGGCGCAGGTTCAGGACGGCAAAGCCGATGAGAGCTGCGGCAACGGAATCCATCAACAGCGAGCCACCGGATGAGACATCGCCACGTCCGACGCGGGCCGCAATGACGATGCCACCGATCGAGGCCAGCACCGCTGATATGACGTAGGCGAGCGTTCTCAGTCGCGCGGTGGAGGCCCCGGCAAGCCGCGTTGCAACTTCGTTGCCGCCGGTCGCAAACAGCAGGCGGCCGATGCGGGTGCGCTCAGTCAGGACGTGGAGAAGGATTGCGACGACAATCATCACCACGACGGAAACAGGCAGCGTGCCAAAGAGGCTGTATCGGCCGATCAGCAGGAAGGCGGGGTCGTATGCGCCGGTGGCCTTGGAGCCATCGGGCAAAATAAGGCCGGCGGATATCGACCGGCCGGCAGTTGGAATGAGCTGCAGACCTGAGAGCAGGAACATCATGGCCAGCGTCGCCAGAAGATCCGGAACTTTGAGGCGCACGATGAGGAAGGCGTTGATCAGCCCGACCGCTGCACCGAAGGCAAGGACCAGCGGCACCGTTGCGGCCGCATCGAGATGCCAGACGATCATGGCATAGCTCGCCGCCATGACGCTGGAGGCGGCGACCGCGCCGATCGACAGATCGAAGCCGCCGACGGCAAGTGTCACGGTTACGCCCGCGCCGAGGATCGCGACGACGGAGACGGCCTGCAGAATGCTCATCAGGTTGGCGATATTCATGAACGCCGGTTCAGCGATCGTGAAGCCGATCAGCATCAGCGCCAGCAGGAGGAAGACAGCGCCCGAGCGCAAGAGCGTTCCCGCCGTGTTGTGTCTGCCAGCCGTTGGCGTTTCGGTCGGGGCTACCGCAAGGACGTCGTCGTCAATGGTGGTCATGCATAGGTTTCCTGGATGGTCGGATTTGGCGATTTGTGCTCCGCGCTCGTCGACAGTGAATGCCGATCGAAGGTCAGGATGCGGTCGGCGACCTCGTGCGCCTCCTCTGGATCCGAGGTGGCGATCAGGGTCGCGCGGTCTTTGCGGGCGCGGATCGCTTCGATGATGTCGTGACGGGCGCCGACATCGACGCCCTGGAAGGGTTCGTCGAGCAACAGCAATGGGCCTGGCTCCGCTTCCCAGCGCGCGATCACGGACTTCTGCTGGTTGCCGCCGGACAGACTCCAGATTGAGGCGAAAGGACCAGATGCTTTGATGCCGAGGCGGGCGATCGCCCTGCTCGCTTCGTTGCCTTCGCGATTGCCGAAGAGGAATCCGTGGCGGTACCATTTTGCCAAGTGCGGCAGGCTGATGGTCGCGGCGATCGTGCTACCCGGCCAACCAACAGGCATCAACGAAGAGCGGTGGCGATCCTCGCCCGCCATCGAAACGCCAGCAGCAAGCGCCTCGGCTGGCGAGCGTGGCGCGTAAGGCAGCCCACCCAGTCTCATGTGCCCGCGGGCAAGCGGCAGTAGTCCAAAGATCGCGGAAAGCAGGCGGCTCTTGCCGGCGCCGAGGACGCCAGTGATGGCAACGACCTCGCCCTCGCGCAATGTCAAATCGAAAGGTGCGCTTGCAGGCAACAGCTGGATGCCGCTCATTTCAAGAATGACGGGGCCGGCGATGCGACCACCGGCCGGTCGCGCTGCTTGCAGACTGCGCCCGATCATCGTCTCGACCGCGTGCGGAAAATCGATCGGTCGGCTGAAATTGCCGACGATGCATCCGCCGCGCATAACGAGCGCGCGGTCTGCTATGGCTTCGAGATCGGCAGTGCGATGGGAGATGTAGAGGACCGCAAGCCCCTGGCCGCGTAACCGCAGGAGGACATCGAAAAGCCGCCTGCTTTCTTCCCCGGAAAGGCTTGCTGTTGGCTCGTCTAGGATCAAGAGATTCGCCCGTTTGGCGATTGCGCGGGCAATGGCGACAAGCTGCCTGTCGGCGGCCGAGAGATTGCCGAAGTCGCGATCGAGCGGCAAGCAAAATCCGACTGATGCAAGGACCGCTTGCGCCTCGTGGCGCAGACCGGCACGCGATACAAAAAAGGGCGTGCTGCGATCAGCGAAGCGGTGGAGGAGCAGGGCATCCGCGACGCTCATGCCGGCCGCGCCGATTATGTCGGTCGATTGATGCAGGGTTGCTATGCCGGCTCTTGCCGCTTCGGCTGGCGTTTTCGGAACAAACATGCGCCCATCCAGCGTGATGGTGCCGCCATCGGCCGTCAGCACGCCTGAGAGGATTTTCACCAGCGTCGATTTGCCCGCGCCGTTTGCGCCCATTAAGGCGACGATCTCGCCACGCTCCAGCAAAAGATCGGCACCGGCGAGTGCCACGGTCGAACCGAAGCGATGGGTCAGGTTCTCAATGGAAAGAAGTGGCATGGATCGCGCCTGTCTCAGTTTGGTGGGCGCCATATTGGCCCTTCAGATGGCCGATCTTCCAGGTAAGCCTTTGCCGGGCAGTCGTTGGGACGGAATAAAGAATCTCCGTCAGCCCCGAAAATTGCACAAATCAATCTACTAAAAACATAGAGTTTATATCTAATAAATTATGTGCCGTGAGGACCTGGGGTCCAAAGCGGCGGCTCCAAATCATCAGAGGAACGCAACGATGACTTCTCTTGCACGGCTGGCCTTGAGCACCGCCATTCCATTTTTCGCAGTGCAGGTCGCCTTTGCAGGCGGCCTTTCGGGAGCGCCGGCTCCCTTCGATAAGGGCGACGTGAAGGTGGCACTGATCAGCTACATCTCCGCCGGCGACTTCTTTCAGGCTTACCAGGCGGGCGCCGAAGCGCAGGCCAAGGCGCTCGATATCGATCTGCGCGTCTTCCCCGGAAGACAGGATGCCGCCGAGCAGCGCGAGCAGATCCTGCAGGCAATCAATTTGGGAGTCGCCGGCATCGTCGTCGATCACGGCCTGCCGGAATCGCTTAGCGATGTCGTGCAGCAGGCGCTGGATAAGGGCATCAAGGTCGTGGCGTTCGATGTCAATCTCAACAATCCCGAAATTCCGCAGGTGGAGCAGAGCGATCACCAGATCGCAGAGCAGGCACTGGCGCAGGCCGTCAAGGAGAACGGGAAAGTCTTCAACGCCGGATACGTCTATGTCGCTGGCTTCGCGCCACTCGATCGCCGCAACGAAGTCTGGGAAAAGTTCAAATCAGACAATTCCGGCGTGGTCGAGAAAGCCCATTTCGGGGTCGTCAACGACACGACAGCGACCTCGACCGCCGACCAGGCCAAAGCCGCGCTGACCGCCAACCCCGATATCAGCGTCGTCTTTGCACCTTATGACGAGTTCGCGCGCGGCGTGAAACTCGCCGCCGGCGACCTCGGTGTCGCGGGCAAGCTGAAGATTTATTCCGCCGACGTCTCAACCGCCGACATTCAGGAGATCACCGAGCCCGGCAGCCCGTGGGTCGCAACTGTCGCCACCAATCCGGCCGTCGTCGGCGCGGTTTCAGTTCGCGCCGCCGCGCTTCAGATCGCGGGCGAGGAGATACCTCATCAGATTACGGTCAAGCCGACTTTGCTCACACAGGAAAGCCTGCGTGCCGCCGGCGTCAAGACGATCGAGGAACTGGCACAGAAGATCCCGGCTTTCAGCACCAGCGATGCGGCGACTGCGAGCTGGATTCCGGACAAGCTTTTCTAGCCGCCTTTCCTCGATCCGCCGGCGCGGCAGTCCCCTTGTCCGCCGGCTTTTTCCATGAATTGGAGTTTTAATCCATGAGCCAGTCCAATGTCGTCTTTGCCACCACCCGCAACGGAACGCGTGAGGAGATATTTGCGCGTGCTGAGGATATTTCGGCTGATCTTTCAAGGCGCGCCGCCGAACTCGATCGCGCCGGTCGTCCGCCGCTGGAGGAGATCGTGAAGCTGAAGAGTGCCGGCCTCTTGAGTGCGCTCCACCCTCGCCAGATCGGTGGCGGGGGCCTCGACTGGGTCGATGGCCTGCGGCTGGTACGCATCCTCGCCCGCGGCGAAAGCTCCATCGGCCAGTTGCTTGGTTATCACTATGTCAATAGCCAGTATGTCTACTGGTCTTTCGACGAGGCACGGGCGCAAGCGCTCGGTTCCGATACGGTTGCGAAGAGCCTCTATTGGGGTGCCGCCGTCAATCCGCGCGATCCTGGTCTCGTTCTAAGCCGGCGTGGCAACGGCTACGTGCTGAACGGCCGCAAGTCCTTTTCCACCGCCGCACATGTCTCGGACTACATCAATGCGCATGCCGCCCTCGACGACAAGGTTGTGGGTTTTGCCGTGCCGACCAACCGGCCGGGTTACAAGGCGAATGACGATTGGGACAATTTCGGCCAGCGACTTTCCGATAGCGGCAGCGTCGAGTTTCACGATTTCCCGGTCTATGAGGAGGATTTCGTCGCTCCTCCCGCCGCGCCCGACGCGTCGCCGCCCGTCCTTGCGACCTTCAACACCCCGCTGATCCAGCTCGTCTTCGTAAACTTCTACCTCGGCACGGCGGAAGGCGCCTTGCGGGAGGCCGCCGATTATGTCCGCACGACGACACGGCCATGGGTGACATCTGGTGTCGAGCGCGCTACCGACGATCCCTATATTCTGGAACGCGTCGGCGAATTCACGGCCCAGCTGAAGGCATCTGCAGCATTGGCGGATGCTGCCGCCGCCGCTGTCCAGTCGGGACTCGCCAGGGGTCATGGCG
Organism: Martinezella calliandrae; assembly: GCF_030272695.1. Classification (GTDB taxonomy): domain Bacteria; phylum Pseudomonadota; class Alphaproteobacteria; order Rhizobiales; family Rhizobiaceae; genus Rhizobium; species Rhizobium calliandrae. Next base: position 41,376 of record NZ_JARFYN010000042.1, on the reverse strand, counting down.
TTTCGGCCCGCGAGCGCGGCGAGGCGGCCGCGGAGGCCTATGCGGCCAAGGTACACGCGACCCAAGTCTCGCTCGACATTACCTCTAGGGTGTTCGAACTGACAGGTGCTCGTTCGACGGCGGAGAAATATCGGTTCGATCGCTACTGGCGCAATGTGCGCACGCACACGCTGCACGATCCGGTCTTCTACAAGGCCAAGGAAGTCGGCCAATTCGTGCTAAACGACAGGATTCCCGAGGTCAGCCTATACAGCTGATCTCGACTGAAATCTGCGTAACCGAAGACCCCATTCCCGGCCGCTGAAATGGGGTCTTTGTTTTCTCGAAAAGATCAAAGAGCGCCGTTCTTCGGCGGGATTACGCCGTTCAAATGGTAGTTGCCGACAACGTGATATTTCCATCGAACGGGATCGTGCAGCGTATGGGTGCGGGCGTTGCGCCAGTGGCGGTCGAGATTGAGATTAGCCTTGACTGAGGAGGTGCCGGCGAGTTCGAACAGGGTGTTGGTGGCTTCCATGGCGATCTCGGTCGTCAGCACCTTGGCAGCGGCAACGGCAAGGCTTGCCTCGACAACGTTTTCCTCGTTCGGATTGGCCTGCGCGGCATCGACCTTTCGTCCGGCATGGGCGACAAGTACCGTCGCAGCCTTCAGGCGGATAGCGATCTGCCCGGTCTTTGCAATCGTCAAGGGATCGTCCGAAGCTCTGTCCACGCCGCTATCCATCCAGGGACGGGACTTGGTTCGCACGAAATCGAGCATTTCGGAGAAAGCAGCACGGGCAAGGCCGAGATCCACGCCGGCATGGATGATCTGGCCCACGGAGCCTATGGTCGAGGGGCGCTCGAAGCCTCTATGGTGAAAGACGACCGCTTCGGCTTTGACGAAGACATTATTCAACCTTGTCGTCCCGCTTCCCGTGGTCCGCTGCCCGAATCCGTCCCAATCGTCGACGATTTCCACGCCGTCGGCGCCCTTGGGTACGAAGGCCATGACCAGTCTTTCCTCGTCATCGAGCGCGAAGACGGTGATCCAGTCGGCGAAGATGACGCCGGTCGAGTAATATTTGGTACCATTGATCCGGTAGCCGTCGCCGTCGCGAGCGATGCGGGTGTTATAGTGACCGACAGTCTTGGTGCCGCGCTCGGAAAGAGCATTGCCGAATCGCCTTCCGGCAAGGGCTTCAGCAAAGAAGAAGCTCCGCTGTTCTTCGCTGCCGTCGGTTCTCAGCGCCTCGAGAATATAGAAGTGATTTTGCGGAATCTGTCCAAGTGAGCCGTCAGCCTCGGAGATGATGGCGGTGATCTCCGCAAGAACGGCGTTCGAGACGCCGAGCCCGCCATATTCACCCGGCACCGCCGCACCGAGGAGGCCGGAGGCCGACAGGCGGTTCATTTCATCGTGAGGAAGTCGCCTAGCGCTGTCTCTTTGCGACGCCTTAACTGCGAATTCTTGCGCAAGTTCATGCGCAATCTGTATGGCCTCCTCGGGGCTCGCGAGTCGGTGTGCTACCGGCCGTAATTCATGGTTCGGAAAGGGCGCGTTCACGCGTTAGCTCCTGATTTGCGCCGGAGCAATGGCGCCGGTCGGTAACGTTGTCGACTGGCGACGGCAACAGGCCGGCGCCGACGTATCTGACCTTAATCTTGGCAGAAAATTCGCTCGATCAGCAAAGACATAATTTCTATAAAATATCTAGATAATAAAACGCTATTTCCGACGGGAGACGTCGCCTTAGTAACTACGTGATGCTGCGGTCGCCGGTGTCGGAGGCGCCTACCTGATCAAACATTGTCGAGGATGACATTGATAATGGTTTGCTTGTCGAGTTACTTCCTCAACTAGCCTTGCCAACAGTCCCGTTTCAGGCCCTTCACGCTTCAGGCAGGATGCCAAGCTTTCGTCAACAGTTGTTCACGGACTTCGTAGCTTCTGTGATGGCAAAATCTGGGGCATAAGGCCGGAGATCATTTCCGGCCGTTAAGAGGGGCGGCAAGAGACTTGGCCCGGCTAACCGCAGGTTCTAGGCGCATTACACCAGTGTATACTACGCCGGTCCGGCCAACCGAGCTACAGTCGATCCTGTCCCGACGCACACCTCCCAAGCCGCCGTGGACATAAGCTTCGGTTCCTCGCCCGAAGCCAGCGGACCTCCGCCCCCCGTCCGCGCTTAAGGCCGTCTTTGCCTCTGCAAAGGCGGCCTTTTTTTAGTCAAGCAAGGGGTTCATCTTGGAAGCCAAACGGTCATGCCGGGCTCCAGGCCGCTGTCACCGCTGGTGGGATCGAGCCTCAGCCAGAAACTGTTGAGATCGTGATCGCCGACCGCGCGCGCTGCCCGCCAGGTGGCAAATTCGCCAAGTGGCCGAAGTTCGGTGACGCGTGCCTCGATGGTGCCGCTGTTCGTCTTCAAGGTGACGGTCTTGCCGATCGTCAGATCCTTCAAAGCATCTTCGCGCAGCGTGAAGGCAAACCATCTCTGACCCTCCGGCTCGATCGTCATCACGGGTGTACCGGGGGACAGGGCCTCACCCAGTTCTGCGACCTGAATGACGACGGTGGCATCCGCCGGCGCCGTCAGGTGCGTCTTGTTGAAGGCAATCTGTGCCTGATCGACAGCTGCCAGGGCCGCCGCCACCTGGGCGTCGGCAAGCGCGAGTTCCTCCTTGGTCGGGCCGGCGCTTGCTGCGGTCAACTGGGCGCGCTTGAGATCGAGATCCGCCTGCGCTTTTTGAAGTTGCGCCGCGGCATCGTCGAGGACCTGACGGCTGCCGGAGCCCTTCGCAAAGAGCGCGGCTGCGCGCGTGTTCTGCTGTTGGGCGAGCAGAAGGTTTGCCTCGGCGGTTTTGACCGATTGCTCGGCCATGGCCACTTCTTCCGAGCGAACGCCGGCATAGACGTGGTCGCGGTTCGCCTTGGCGCTGGCTGCTGCTGCCTTGGCTTCTCCCAGCGCAGCGGCCAGTTCCGGGCTGTCCAGCGTTGCCAGCAGGTCGCCTCGCTTCACAAGCTGGCCCGGCCGGGCGACAAGGCTGAGCAGCCGCCCGCCGACCTCCGGCGCGATACGGATCTCGGTACGCTGGACCATGCCGGGCGCGGCATTACCGGTCGCGCCGGTGTCGCCGGCGAAGGTGGCCGCCCCACTGCCAAGCGCAGCCGCGACGAGCGACGCCATCAGCAGCGGCGTGCGCAAGACGGAGCGTCCAAACATCCTAGCCTTCATTCTTGCCTCCTTCGTGCCTCGTTGCCCACCACGCAGAGGCCATGGCGAAAGCCGCGTAGACGATCGCCAGCGCCCACAGGGCCTGCCAATTGCTGCGCACATCGGCCAGCGACGCGCCCATCTGGTTCACTCGCACCAGGCCGTCGATCGCCGAAGTGCTCGGCAGCACTTGGCTCGCGATGCGGATCGACTTGGGGATCGCCTCGAGCGGCCAGGCCACGCCCACCTGGAAGAACAGCGGCAGGCTGATGGCGATGAACAGCAGCACCGCCGTCTCGCGTCGAGTGAACCACGATCCGACGAATTGCCCCAAAAAGCTCACAGCAAGGATGAAGGGGATGACGAGCGCCAGCATGTCCGGAAGGCGGCCATTCGTCGAGAACCCGTAGATGCGCGGCAGGATAATCAGGTAGAGCGCGAAGCCGGGCAGGACGAGTAGCAGATGCGCAAGCGCCTGACCCAACACTGCCGCCGGTCGGCCACGACCGCCTCGGGACGCCTGTCCTCCCCGTTCGAAGGCAACGCCGCCGAGCGTGGCCACGCCCATCAGCAGGGTCTGCTGCAGGATCAGGATGAAGGCGGCGGGCACGACGTAGCTGGCATAGCCGCCAGTCGGGTTGAATAGCGGCTGATTCAGAATTTCGACTGGCGAGTTCCTGACGAGTGCGGCCCGAAACAGGCTCCCATCGCCCCTTGCTGTGCCCGCCGCGACGTCCGCGGAGGCGGTCGCTGCCGCCTCCGTTATGCCCTGCAGGGTGCGATTGTAGAGCAGGAAGTAGGCGGAATCGACATAGATCGGCAGCCGAGCTCCGGCACCTTTCAGAACTTCGCGCTCCGTGCCTTCCGGGATCCCGACAATGCCGAATACTTCGCGCCGGGCGAGTGCGGCCTGGGCGGCCTCCAGCGTGTTCGGACGAGCCACCACTTGGGTCGCCTCGTCGGCATCGATCATCTGGATGAGCGATCGGCTCAGATTCGTCGTGTCGTCGTCGACGACCGCCACGGGGATTTTGCGGACCAGCTGCCCGAGATAGGGCTGGGGGTAGAATACGCCGTAGATGACCGGCGCCAGCACGATAAGGCCGAAGACCGCGCTGTCGCCAAGCACGCGTTTGTATTCGGCCACGAACGCCCCGACGATGCCTGGCTGCGCGACAGGCTGTGCCGCGGCTGGCTCCGGATGGCGGTCGGGCGCGCGGGCTACGGCGTTCAGCCGCAGCCAGGATAGCGCGAAATAGAGGGCGGCGAGAGCGGCAAGCGCCATGAATGGCCGCACGGAGTCGGAGGCGGGTACGCCGCGAGCGGCCTGATCGAACAGGATCTGGATATACCAGCGAAGCGGCAGCATATCGCCCCAGACCCGCGCAAAACCACCCATTGCGAGAACCGGAAAGCCAACGCCGGCAAAGCCGAATGCGGGCGAGCAGATGATGCCGGTCAACGACAGGCCGAGGGGGAGGTTCCTGACGAGCAACTGGAGCAGCGCCCCGAGCGACAAATAGGCTATGACGAGAAGAAGAGCAGAAGCGCCCATCAGAACGGCATCGCCGCGGAAGGGAATCTGATTCAGTCCGTGAATGATGCCGAGCCCCACGACCATCATCAGGACAAAGATGCCGAAATAGGGTGCGAGCTTGCCAATTAGCGCTGTGAGGGGACTGCCGCCCGCGGCGTCCAGCCACGCCCGCACGCTGCGGGATCCGAATTCGGAGCCGACGGCATAGCCGCCCGCGATCGCCGTCAAAACATGGAGCACAGTCGGCAGAATGGCGCGCAACAGAAACTGCACATAGTTGAGGGCGGGATTAGTGAGCACATATTGCTCGGTGATAAGTGGCCCGGGGCGGTATCCGCCTCCGCCTGCCTGTCTGGGCAGTGTCGCAACGGCCGCTGCGATCGACGCCTGCAATCCGCCCGATGCGATATTGCCGGGTGAGAAATATTGTTTGTTGTAGAAGATCACGATCTGCGGGCGTTTAGCCGCATCAATATCTCGCTCGAAGTTCTCGGGAATATAGACCGCAGCAATCGCGGCACCCGAGCGGATCGAGTGCATGGCGCCGTCAAGATCGGAGGATCGGTGCGCCACGGCGACGGAAGGCGCGGCATCGATGGATTGGATGAAGCGCAGCGACGTATCGGAGTGGTCCATGTCGACCACGTCGACGCTGAGATTTCGGACCACCGCATTGCTAAAGGTTGCGGTCAGGATGGAAAAGGCGATCAGCGGAATGGCGAGCACGAGCAGCAGCGCCACCCGGTCGCGCCAGATCCACGTCACCTCGCGCGAGACGACCGCAAAAAGACCCGGGGTTGCGTGCTGAGACATCAGCGTTCACCGCTCCATTGGAGATAGGCGCTCATGCCGGGACGAAGTTCTGGAATTTTCTCGGTCGGATAGGCGCGCACTTCGAAGGTGCGCAGGTCGAAATCGCCGGTCGCACGCGTCGCCCGCCAGCCGGAATATTCGCCGCGGGTCGCGATGGTCCTGATCTCGACCGGCACCAGCCGATCGCCGAGGGCGGGAATGCGGACATCGAGCTTATCGCCGACCTTAAGGCCCTTCACGAGGTCTTCGCGCAGATTGAAGCTTAGCCAGACATCGCTGAGGTCCACCAGCGAGAGAAGGGGCACTCCGGGCGATACGAACTCGCCGATTTCGGCACCCACCTGGTAGACCTGCGATCCGACCGGCGCCGTCACCGTCATCTCGTTGACTTGGGTATTGAGGGTGGCAACCGCTGCTGCCGCCTTATCCACGTCGGCTTGCGCAACGCCACGCTCTTCCTTGGTGTAGCCTGCAACGGCCTCGTCATAGGCGAGCTTTGCTTGTTCGAGGCTGCGCCTTGCCACATCGAGCGATGCTGTTGCCTCGTTCAACGTCTGCGTCGAGGCGACGCCCTTGGTGGTCAGTTCGTTCGTACGGTTGTAAGTCTGCTGGGCGAGTACCAGATTGGCCTCGGCCGCGGCGATTGCCGCCTTGCGCTGCGCGACGACTTCCTGGCGGATGCCGGCATCGATGCGGGCGAGTTCGGCGATAGCGACTGCTTTTGCCGCTTCCGCCTGTTTCAGCTGGCTGATGATTTGAGGATTGTCGATCTTCACCAGCACTTGGCCGGCGGCCACGTTCTGACCGCGATCCACCGGTCGCTCGCCGACCCTACCTTCGACACGGGCGGCGATGTCGATGCGCGTGGCATCAGCCTCTCCCTGCACCAGCAAGGGCTGAGGCTGGACAAGATACCACAGAGACAAGCCGACGATCGCCGCAACCGTCACGGTGACGATGAGGGCGGCTGTGCGGGAAGAGCCCGAGTGAGGCCCGGGCTTGTCGGGTGGCGAAGAGGAATTCTCGGCCGGACCGGCCTGTTCGGTTCGAGACTGCCCCTGGTCGTCCATCGCAAACTCTCCTTGACCCGGCACACTTTGCCTGTGTCCACCTTAATTCACTTTGGGGGCCCCGGTGAAGGGGAGTTTGCCGCTCGCCGGCTCGCAGGGGCAGTTGACTTTCTCGAATATCCGCATCGAGTGCTCTCGCCGGATGCCGCGCAGCTCATCAGCAATTACAATCGTGCGTTCCGGCGGTAATCAGACTGGGGCCAATACCCGCTCGATGCGCAAACGGGACGCTGGTCTACCCGGCCGAAAGGTCGATCGGGTCGTTGAGATCGCGTGCGAGATAATCCTGGATTTGCTTAACGATCTGTTCGGCATGCTTGGAGGCAAGCTTGTCGGCAAGTTCGACCTCGCGCCGCTCGATCGCGGCGATCATCTCTTCGTGCTCGTCGACATATTGGCGAGGCAGCCGGTCGTCAAAGGTGCGGTAATAGAGCCGGAGAATACGCCGTCCTTCGTCAAGGAGCCGGCTGAAGAAGGCCGTATAATAGGAGTTGCCAGCAAGCTCGGCGATAGCGACGTGAAATTCGCGGTTTGCCTCGATCATCGCCAGGGCATCGCGGGCCGTAACGGCGGCGGCGAATTCCTCCTGTCGCTTTCGAATATCGCCCATGGCCTCGGCTCTTGCGCGCTGCGCTGCACCGCGCGTGGTCACACGGTACATCAGCGTCAGGGCGTCGAAATAGGTTGGCAATGCCGCAAAGTCGATTTGCGAGACGATCGTGTTACGGTTCGGCAGTGTCGTAACCAGGCCCTCGCCGGAGAGTCGCAGCAGCGCCTCGCGGACCGGTGTACGCGACATGCCGAAGCGTTCCGAGAGCCTGACTTCCTCCAGCGCGTCGCCCGGCGGCAGCGTCATATCGAGGATTTCCTTGCGCAGTACCGTATAGACACTTTGAGTGCCGGTGCCGCGCGCGCGACGAAAATCGCTTTCTTCAGATTCGACATGCGCCATTTCTCGTCCTCTTTTCTCGGAACCGCCACCGGGATGAATGCAGCTTGTCGACCACGGATGCCGCCTCGTCAAGCAGGGTGCCCCCGGCGGGCCCTGACAACCGCCGTCGCGCCGCCGCCAGCGACGCGCGACGGCGGTTGTCAGGCTGCGCTCCCCGTCCGCACGTTCCCTGCAAATCTCTATAGCATTTTACGATTTATGTCGACAAATAGAATACAAGGAGCTATGACCGTTGCGAGGCTCAGCCTTTCCAGGCGGACGATTGTGTCACGAGGCCCGCAGTCCCAGAGGATATTGAATGAAAGCCAAGATTTTTACAGGCGTCGTCCCGGCGCTCATGACCCCCTGCAAGGAAGACCGCAGCCCGGATTTCGAGGCGCTGGTCCGCAAGGGCAAGCAACTCATCGCTGAAGGCATGTCGGCCGTCGTCTATTGCGGTTCGATGGGTGACTGGCCGCTGCTGACTGACCAGCAGCGCATGGAAGGCGTCGAACGCCTCGTCAAGGCCGGCGTGCCGGTCATCGTCGGCACGGGCGCCGTCAATACCGCCTCGGCGGTCGCGCATGCCGCGCATGCACAGAAGGTCGGGGCACAGGGCCTCATGGTCATCCCGCGCGTCCTGTCGCGCGGCCCGTCGCTCGTCGCCCAGAAAGCGCATTTCAAGGCGATCCTCTCGGCTGCTCCCGATCTGCCGGCGGTCATCTACAACAGCCCCTATTACGGCTTTGCTACCCGCGCCGATCTGTTTTTCGCGCTGCGCGCCGAACATTCCAATCTGGTCGGCTTCAAGGAATTCGGCGGTCCCGCTGATTTGCGCTATGCCGCCGAAAACATCACCAGCCGTGACGATGACGTATCGCTGATGATCGGCGTCGATACGGCCGTCTTCCACGGGTTTGTCAATTGCGGTGCGACTGGCGCCATCACCGGCATCGGCAACGTGCTTCCCAAAGAAGTCCTCCATCTCTGCAACCTCGCGCAGGCCGCCGCGGCCGGCGATGTTGATGCCCGCCTGCGCGCGCATGAACTGGAACAGGCGCTAGGTGTCCTGTCGTCCTTCGACGAAGGGCCGGACCTCGTGCTCTACTTCAAGCACATGATGGTGCTGAAGGGCGACAAGGAATATGCGCTCCACTTCAACGAAACCGACGCGCTGACCGAGAGCCAGCAAGGCTATGTGGAGGCGCAATACAAGCTGTTCAACACGTGGTATGCCGAGTGGAGCAAGCTTCCGGGCGCGGTTCAGAAGTGGAAATCCTGAGAGGCGACTGACGAAACTTGAATGGAAGTGCACCACATCGGTGGTCTCGTAGATTGGAAGGCCGGAGCATTTGTTCTGATGCTCCGGCCTCGTTTGTGATTGTGTTGCTGTGCTTCTCCGACGCGGCTCGATGGCCGAGCTCGACCGCCGTTATATCAGGCCTTAGGCGTCCGTTTTCGGGACGATGATCCGCGTTGCCATCGGATAATGCGAATTGCCGCCTTCGAACGGCGGGAAGGTCTTGAAATCCTCTCGCATGGCTATGCGCGCCGGAGATTGCAATGCCACCTGCAACGCGGTCGGGCTATCGAACATCACCCGGTTGCGCTGCATATAGTCGACGCGCTCCCAGGGCAGGAAGCCGCACCAATCCACGCGGGACAGAACCTCGATCTGGCGGATGTCCGGAAAGGTTCGCATCACCTGGGGATGGTGGCTGACATAGTGATGCAGCCATACGTTAAGGTCCTCGGCCGGACCTGTATAGTGGACCACGTAGCTGCACGGCAACACGTTCTCGCCGGTACGGAGTCTGTTGTCGTCGACCGGAAAAGGCCGCACATACATCGCCTGCTGCGTCGCCTTTGCGCCTTTTATGCTAGTGAGAATGCCGGGTGCCGCAAGCTGCTGTAAGTGGCCCGCCGCGCCGACAGCATTTTCGAGGTCTGTCAGTTCCTCGAAATAGAGCTGCATGCCGAATACCGGCGATTGCTCCGTCTTGTTGTACATGTCGTTGGTTGTTTCGGGCGTATAAATGTTGGCGGAGATGAGGCCCGGTGTTGCCTTGATGATCGCTGCAGCGGTTTCGCGTTCGGTTTCGCTGACGGCAAGATCGCCATCGTCGGCGCTTTCGAAAAAAGCAAGATAGGCGAAAGCCATATTGAACTCTCCGTGCTCGCGATGAAACTGTGCGGTCGAGCCGGAATCCATGGCCCACCGCGGAGATTTCAGTATCGAGTCGGGCAGCGGAAAAAACAAGTTTAAACGTAAACTATCTCGCGATCCTTCTCTAGATGGAAAGCCAGCGCGCAAACGAGTTCGCTCGAAAGCGCACCCGCATCGACCTGAAATGCCCGCTCGACGGCATGTCGCGCAATCGTCTCAAATCGACAGCACTTTGCCGGTGTTGAGGATGTTGTTCGGATCGATGGCACGCTTGATACGCTCCATTAGCGCCAGCTCTTCCGGTGTGCGGGAAAGCCTGAGATAGGGCTTTTTCTGGAGGCCGATCCCATGTTCGGCGGAAATCGTGCCGCCCGCCTGTCTGACTGCACCGAAGACAAGCTCGGTGATCTCTTTATGCGGCTGCGTCCCGCCGGCCGAAGGGATATTGCAGACCAGATGCAGGTTGCTGTCGCCGATATGGCCGTAACTCAGCGCGATCGCATCCGGCCAGCGGCCCTTTATCGCGGCTTCGATGTCTCTCACTACTTGGCCGGCGGCGCCGGTGGGCAATCCGACATCGAAAGCCGTCTGCGGCCCCATCAGCCGTCCATATTCGGAGACGCTTTCTCGGACTGCCCACAGATCGCGTGTCTCGCGCTCGGAGGACGGCAGAATGGCGTCTGATACCCAGCCCTGCTCAAGCGCGTCGGACAGTACCTGTTCGAGCATTGCCCGGTTTTCGTCGGCATCGCGGCTGGCCGCTTCGATCAACACGTAGATGCCGTGCGGCTCGGAAAAGGCGCGGCGCAGGTCGGGCAGATTGCCGCTCATGAAATCATAAAAACTCGGCCACATGACCTCGAAGGATATAAGAGCCGCCCCCATGCGCTGCCGCGCGCTTTTCAGCAATTCGAGCATTGCCGGAAAATCGGGGCATCCACAAAAGGCGGTTGCGAGAGCGGCGGGTTTTGCCTGAAGGCGCAATACGGCGCGGGTGATGACGCCAAGTGTCCCTTCCGATCCGATGAAAAGCTGCTTCAGGTCGTAGCCGGCATTGTTCTTCAGCATCTTGTTGAGCGACCGCACAATTGTGCCGTCTGGCAAAACGACTTCGATGCCAAGCACCTGTTCGCGCGCCATGCCGAAACGAATGACACGATTGCCGCCGGCATTGGTTGAGAGATTGCCGCCGATGACACAGGAATCGCGAGCGCCGAGGTCAAGGCCGAAGAAAAGCCCTGTTTCCTCCGCAGCCGCCTGGATGATGCTGAGCGGCGTTCCTGCCTGCACGGTCATCGTCGCCATGACGGGATCGATCTCATCAATGCCATTCATGCGGTCGAGCGAGAGCGCGATGCCGTTTTCGATCGGACGAGCACCGCCGGCAAGTCCGGTCAAACCGCCTTGCGGCACGACCGATATCCGGAAGCGGTCGCAAAGCCGAAGCGTCGCGGAGACCTGTTCGGTGGTGCGCGCGCGGACCAGGGCAAATGGCACGATGGGTTCGAGTCCAGCCCAGTCATTGTGGAAACGCGCGGGGATGTCGGCACCGAAAATGACGTCGCTGCCGAGTTCGTCCTTGAGCGATTGAAGGAAAGCTTCTCTCATCACGTGGCCTCGATTTACCCGAAAACATTTGTCAATTCTGATAACAGAATTGGCAGAGGTAAGTATCCGTAGACGGCGCGAGGCCGAATATAGCCAGATAGCAGAGATAAAAAGCCCGGCGGGACGGTTCCCGCCGGGCTTTGACGCGTTGCTATTGGATGGTGTTAAGGTCAATGCCCTTTGTGTCGCGGATGAAGATAAGGCCGATCACCAAGCTCATCGCCGCAACCGCAATGGGATACCAAAGGCCGTAATAGATATCCCCCTTGGCGGCACTCATCGCAAAGACCGTTGCTGGAAGCAGGCCGCCGAACCAGCCGTTGCCGATATGATAGGGCAGGGACATGCCGGTATAGCGGATTCGGGTCGGAAACATCTCAACCAATATCGCGGCGATGGGACCATAGACCATGGTCACATAGATGACGAGAATGGTGAGAATGGCAATCGTGAGCGGCCAATTGACTGCATTGGGATCGGCGACCATTTTGAACGCACCAGCGTTCGCTATGCTGAAAACAGGCATTTCCGTTGCCCCGGCAGCTTGTTCTGCAGTGAGCAGCTTCGCCTTGACCAGATCGGTAACCGGCACGACCGTCTTTTCGCCGGCACGGATCGTGGCCGCATTCAGGCCAAGTTCAGGGTTTGCCGCAATGAAGCTGTCAAGCTTGGCGTCCGGCACCTTTGCCGGATCGCGTGCGAGCGGAAAGCCGGCCTTCTGCAGGGCCAGGTTCAGATCATGCGCAAATGCTGCGCTTTTTGCCGCCGCGCCCGCGCCCGCGGTGACGGCGTTGAATGAAGTGACGGTCGTTTCGCCAACCTTGACCGTCGCCGGCTGGTCGGCGGGACCTTGAACGATGACGTAGGGGACGGAGCTCCTGGACAGGAACGAGGTGGCAATGTCGCAAGAGTTGTTGAATTTCGCTGTGCCGACAGGGTTGAACTGGAATGTGCAGTCGCCCGGCGCTGCGGTGACGGTGGCGCGGATCGTTTGTTGTGCCTGGGCGAGAGCCGGATTTGCCGCAAAGGTCAAGGCGTTGAACAACGGGAAGTAGGTCAGGATCGCCAGGGCAAGGCCGGCCATGATGATCGGCTTGCGGCCGATCTTGTCGGACAGCCAACCGAACAGCACGAAGAAGCCGGTGCCGATCAGGAGCGCGATGGCGATCATGATGTTGACTGACTGGCCATCGACCTTCAACACGTTCTGCAGGAAGAACAGCGAATAGAACTGGCCCGCATACCAGACAACAGCCTGACCGGCCGTGAGGCCGAGAAGCGCGAGCAGGGCGATCTTGGCGTTCTTCCACTGCCCGAAGGCTTCCGACAGCGGTGCCTTGGAGCCCTTGCCCTCTTCCTTCATCCTCTGGAAGGCCGGCGATTCACTGAGCGACAGGCGAATCCACACGGAAATGCCGAGAAGGATGAAGGATACGATGAAGGGGATACGCCAGCCCCAGTCGGCAAAGGCGTCCTTGCCCAACCGATTCTGCACCACGAGGATGACGATGAGCGACAGGAAAAGCCCAAGGGTTGCCGTCGTTTGAATCCAGGAAGTGTAGTAGCCGCGCCGGTCGTTGGGCGCGTGTTCGGCGACATAGGTCGCCGCGCCGCCATATTCGCCACCAAGCGCCAAGCCCTGCAGCAGGCGCAATGCGATCAGGATGACCGGGGCAATGATGCCCCAACTGGCCGAGCCGGGTAGAACACCGACTAGGAAAGTCGACAGGCCCATGATCGTGATTGTGATCAGGAACGTATATTTGCGGCCGACGAGGTCGCCAAGCCGTCCGAACACCAGCGCACCGAATGGCCGGACAAGGAAGCCGGCCGCGAATGCGAGCAGTGCGAAAATATTGCGGGTTGCCTCCGGATAATCGCTGAAAAAGGCAGCACCGATGAACACGGCCAAGGAGCCATAGAGATAGAAGTCATACCATTCGAAGACAGTTCCGAGCGAAGATGCGAATATCACCTTCTTCTCTTCCCTGGTCATACCTCGACCAGAAGTACCCCGACCAGAAGTCTCACCTACAGAGGTGGTTACCATTTTTATTCCTCCCAATTGCACTAAGGACATGGCCAGCAGACGCGTGCCATGTCCTCCATATTGACGTCGCACATAGGCTCCCCAGCCGGACTGGCGCGATATGCCAGCGCCGGTGCGCGTCTCTGGATTTCCTCCCCCCAGAGGTCACGCACCCGATGCACAAGAGAAGTGTTAAGCAAAAATTGAAAAATGCAATGGCCGCAACTTGCGACCATGGTCTAAAACTGTGTGTAAGGCGGCAAGCGCGGGCAAGGTAGTCCTCGGTATCGCTCATTCCTGAGCGGCCGTGGTTGACGGAGACGAAGCACACGCAAAAGCCGTCTTTTCATGGCAATTCCGGATCGGACGGCATTCAATCCGAATTGGACGGACGTTGAGTCCGAATCAGATGCACTAGAATCCGGATCAGACGATGTTGAATTCCGGATTAGACGAGCGTTTGATAGCCCGTAATAGGTCAGGTGCGCGCTGTACCTCATCGATGGTCGACACGTCGAGGTCTCGGACAAAGCCCGCCGGGTCAGCACGGATCGAAGCAAGGGTGGTGTCGTCGTCAAGGGTGAAGTAAGGCCGATCGACCGTCATCAGCCTACGCACCATAGTGGTCTTGCCGCACTGCCGCGGACCGTTGACCAACACGACGGGTGTATCGACGAGAGCTGCCAAGATTTGCTTGGTTACGCTCCGTCGATGACGATCGTCGGCCGGGACGATTCCTGCTCACGGGATCGGCGAATATTCTCACTCTTCCGACCGTAGCAGAGAGCCTCGCGTTATGTCGGGCTGTTCGAGCAACTCTTTCTCGTGAGGCGGATTGAGCCGTGGTTTCGTAACCAGCTCAAACGGCTTGTAAAAACGCCGAAGCTGCATTTTCTGGATTCCGGACTGCTCGCCGCCATGTTGGGCGTTGCTCCGGACCGGATCGCCACAAACCGCTCCCCCTTTGGGCCGCTGCTGGAAACCTTCGTGGTGAGCGAGGTCCTCAAACTGGCGACGTGGTGCGAGACTGCTCCTGCCCTGTACCACTATCGCGATAAGGACCAGGACGAGGTTGATATCGTTCTTGAAGACAACACCGGCGCCATCGTCGGTATCGAAATCAAGGCCGCTGCCACTGTCACGAATGCGGATTTTAAGGGTCTGCGGAAAATTGGGCAGGTGGCCAGTGATGCCTTTCGCATCGGGCTTGTTCTTTACGATGGAGACAAAATCCTACCATTCGGCGACCGGCTCTACGCGGCCCCCATCTCGTGTCTATGGGGGCCTTGATCATTTCGGTTCTGCGCATTGATGCTGGAAACTGGGTTATGCCGGTTGAAGCCTGATGCGTTGCAATGGCGGAAAGGCAAGCGCGATAGCGACAGCGCCGAGCCCGACCATGGATGATCCGATGAAGAGCCAGGAGTAATTCTCGAAGGTATCGAAGATCCAACCGCCCGCCAGCGGACCGAATGCCATTCCAATGCTCGACAGCATTGTTGCGGCGCCGAAAACCGTGCCGATGACGCGCGGGCCGAAATATTCGCGTGCCAGCACCGCGTAAAGCGGCATAACCCCGCCATAGGCGCTGCCGAAGATGACTGCGAGGGCATAGAATTCGCCGAGCTGGCTGACAAAGAGATAGGTCGCGAGTGCGGCGGCCTGCACCAGCAAGCCCGTGACCAGGACTGGCTTGACTCCAAACCGGTCTGCAAGCGTGCCATATAGAAGTCTGCCGCCGAGCCCCGCCAGCCCCTCGACACTGTAGATGCTGACTGCTGCCATCGGGGCTACGCCACAGATCGTCGCATAGCTCACCATGTGGAAGATCGGTCCCGAATGCGCTGCGCAGCAGGCAAAGAAGGTTCCGCCGAGAACGAGGAATTGCGGCGATCGGAATATCTGTCCGAGCGGTACAGTGGGCCCTTCGGCTGCGGGGTCGGCAGACGGGCCGCCTGCAACTGCTGGCGCGCGTCGCACCAAAAGCGCTGCCGGCACCAACAACACCCACGCTAGAATACCAATGAGCATCATGGCCGTCCGCCAATCATAGGCCGAAATCAGCCAGCGGGCGAAGGGCGAAATCGTCATTGGTGCAACGCCCATGCCGGCGGAGACCAGCGAAACGGCGAGACTGCGGTTTTCTTCGAACCATGCGGTGGTGGCCGCGATCATCGGCGCGAAGAATGCGCTGGCCGCAAGGCCGACGAGAATGCCGTAGGTCAATTGAAATTCGAGCAATGATCCCACGCGGCTCGCCAAAACAAGCGCGAGCCCCAATAGCACTGCGCCCGTCAGCACGACAATACGAGGGCCGAAACGATCGGTCGCCGTGCCCCAAAGGAAACCACCCAGACCCATCACCAGGAAATTGAGCGTCATCGCGCTCGCAATGCCGGCATGTGACCAACTGGTGGCGGCGGCAATCGGCACCTGGAAAATAGCAAGTGAAAACATTGCGCCAAGTGCGACGCAGGTCATTAGCGCGCCGGCAGCCACGATGACCCAACGATAGGAAACGCTCATATCCGCTAAACCCCATATTTGTGCGATCGATCTTTAATGCGGCATGGACGCGCCTATTCGGCTGCGCCGGCCCATTCCCTAAAGACGCTCGGACCAGCGCGATTTCGACAAGTTCCTTTCATTTTATTTGTCTCGTGGACGGTTGTCCGGCGCACCAATTCACATGAGCGCTTCAGCAATCGCTGCTTGAGCCGACGATCGATCCCTCTTCAATGAAGAGCTGGCCGAACGCCGCGCGCATAGCGCCTAGTTCCAATTCGAGCGCCGCCATTCCTCGACGCGCTCATCCATATCGATGCTTCCCCTTTCCATGAGGATTGTCTGCGCGGCGTCGTGCTGCTCCTTACTGACTTCTTGCACGGTTACCAGGACGCCGCCGCGTCGAAGCGCTTCGGCATAGGTCTTGCGCTGCTTGTCCGTGAAGAAAAGCCCGGTCAAGGCGTCAATGAAGCCGAGATGATCGATCGGTGGTATGCCGGGCCGGTTTCCAGGCGTCATGGTGATGGCATCTTTCGATATGCCGGCCTTCTGGAGCTCTTCCGACGCCTTTTCAGCGTCGGACTCTTCATCAAAAAATGCACTGAGCGCATGCGAACCGGGTTTTCCTGCGATTTCCATGGTGTTTCTCCATCGCTATACCTGAAGTCATAACGATGGGGGCAGTTCGCGGTTCCTCCGGGGTTGCGCGCCGTATCCTGATGCAATTGCTAAGACGGCATGTCGCGAGGACATTGGCCCAAATCTGCGATGATGCTCATTGCTGAAGTGGCATCGCTTATGTGCGGGTAGCGGTGCCTCCGATCTGGAACAGGTCCTTGAACTGATGGGGCTGACTGCGGAGATATTGATTGGCCGCGCGCACCTGGGCTCCGAGATCTGCGGCCGCATGCCAGGGCCAACGAGGATCGTAGAGAATTGCGCGCGCCAGCGCGATCATGTCGGCGTCGCCGGTCGAGACGATCGCCTCGGCCTGCGTCGGCTCGGTTATCAGCCCGACGGCAACCACCGGCATGCGAACGGCGGCTTTGACGGCACGGGCAAGCGGCACCTGATAGCTTGGTCCGATCGGAATCTGTTGTGCTGGGTGAAGGCCACCGCTGGAGACGTGGATCGCGTCGCAGCCACGGGCGTCGAGCAGCTTGGCGAATGCAACGATTTCGTCAACGTTCAGGCCACCCTCGACCCAATCCGTAGCCGACACCCGCATGGTGACCGCCTTATCGGAGGGGAAGGCGGCCCGCACCGCATCGAAGACCTCCAGCGGAAACCGCATCCGGTTCTCCACCGAACCGCCATACTCGTCCTTGCGTTGGTTCGAGAGCGGCGAAAGGAACTGGTGCAAGAGATAGCCGTGGGCTCCGTGAAGCTGGACGAAGTCGAGCCCAAGTCGACCGGCGCGGACGGCCGAAGCCGCGAAGGCATCGCGAACCCGTCGCAACCCGTCTCGATCCAACGCGGTCGGCGCAACCCTGCCCTCGGTAAACGGTACCGCCGAGGGCGCCTCCGTCTGCCAGCCGTTTGGTGTGCCCGGAGCGATCTGCGCCCCTCCGAGCCACGGTACTTCGGTCGACGCCTTGCGGCCGGCATGGTTCAGCTGGATTCCGATCGGCATGTCCGACCAGCGCCGGATGCCCTCCAATATCCTGTGCATTGCCGCTTCCGTTTCATCGTTCCACAGCCCGACATCCGCCCAACTGATGCGACCTTCCGGAAGAACCGCTGTTGCTTCGATGGTCAGCAATGCCGCTCCCGAAAGGGCAAGCTGACCGAGATGGATCAAATGCCAGTCGTTCATGCACCCGTCTTCCGCCGAATATTGGCACATGGGAGCGATTACGATGCGGTTGGCCAGGTCAAGGTTGCGGACTCGGAGCGGGGTGAATAGGGCGGGTTGGGCCATGATGATATCCTTTGTGTAATGTGGGGCATGCGCATGGTTGCTGTGAGTGGTCGGTTCTTCATAGATCATGAGTCGGCGCTAACGAAATTGCGGAATGACCTCTGATGCGAGTTCCTGGATTACCGCCTCTGCCGGCCGTTCGTTGCTGGTCAGGTTGAACATGATGTGCTCGGCGCCCATTTCGCGCAATGTCAGAAGTTCCTCGATCAGGCCGTTCCGGCCGAGCCGCAGACCGAGGCCGAGCTGCCGGGTTGGTGCATGGGTATTGTCTTCAAGCTGCAAACGAAGGGATGATGCAAAGGCCGGCGATTTCGTTGGATCGACCTTCTGCACCGCCGCGCGCCAGATCGCATAGCGGTCACGCTGCCTTGCCAGAGGTCTATAATAGGTTGCCCAGGCGCAGGCGTTGCGGGCGATCCAACCGATTGTCTGTCCAGCGGATCCGACCGCCAGCATCGGAATGTTTCCGTGCAATGGTCTCGGACGAATTTCGGCATTGGGATCGGCCGCTGTACCTGAGGGGTCGATGCGCCCGTCCTTATTCAGGAGTGCGGAAATCCGCTCCCAGTTCTCCCGAAACCGCTCCGCGGCGTCCGATAGTTCCCGCCCGAACGGCCGAAATTCTCCCGGTCGATCGCCTGAGCCCAGCCCAAGCAGAAAGCGGCCTTTCGACATATAATCGACGGACGCCGCTCCCTTGGCCGTATGGATGAAATGCCGCAATGGGGAAACGATGGCGCCAGTAATCAGAGTGATCCGGTCGGTGGCGGCCGCCAAGGCGCCGAGATGAACCCAGGGATCCAGATGTTCGACCGGGTCAGGATAGTCGGGGCTGTTCAAGGGTACGTCCCGGACCCAAAGGGCGCTGAACCCCAACCGGTCGGCCAGGCGAGCGAAATAAAGCTGCGCATGCGGATCCGGCCGGGTCTCGCCGGCGCGCGTTAGGGGAAGCACCAAACCGAACGAAAGGTTGCCCGGCTTGAAGACGGCCTCAAATGCCGGATGTTGCCTTGAGTTCTCCATTCAAACTCTCTTTCGTCGGCCCTGCGTAGCTCTGACGACCACAATTATGTGGGAGCCAATGAGCTGCGCTTTACCTCAGCGGCAGACCAAGAGCACTCATGCGGGCGCGGAGCGACACCGTTCCGCGCAGCATATCGGAAGGTCAGATCAGCTGAACGGACCGGCGTTTGCATTTTCATCGGATATCTTATGATCGGGCAACCGGTAGCAATGTGCGCTTCTCGATCCGACCCGCGACGGAGAACACGAGCAGATCGGTATCCTGACCAATCCTGTCGCCGCTCATCAGTCTTACGATGTCGTCGACGCCGCCGACCGGCGTGCCGTCGATCGCCAGGATGTAGTCGCCGTCCCGCAAGCCCGCACGCTCAGCCGGACCGCCGGGTTCGACCCGCCTGACGCGCACGGACGTTGTCTGGCCAGTGCCGGCTTCAAGAGCGATCCTGCGCGGCAACTCAATCGTATCGCCGGCGATCCCGATGAAGGCGCGCCGGACCTGACCATAGCGCAATATTTCGGACACCACGAAATTCGCCGTGTTGGAGGCCACCGCGAAGGCGATGCTCTGCGCACCCTGGATGACGGCCGTGTTGACACCGATGACCTCGCCGCTTGACGACACCAGGGGCCCTCCGGAATTGCCGGGATTGAGCGCGGCGTCAGTCTGAATGACGTCGTCCATCAGGCGGCCGCTGGCAGACCGCATCGAGCGGCCAAGCGCCGACACAATGCCGGCCGTCACCGTCCACTCGAAGCCGAGCGGATTTCCGATAGCGATCGCGATATGGCCTCTGCGAAGACGCTTGGAGTCGCCTAGCCGCGCCCAAGCTCCAACGCCCGAATTCGCTCGGATGAGAGCGATGTCGGTATCGACGTCACGCCCGAGGACGCGTCCTTCCGTCACTGAACCGTCGGGTGTGGTGATGCGGACGATCTTGGCGTCGTCGACAACATGGTTGTTGGTGACAATCAGCCCGTCCGGCGAGACGGCGAAGCCGGAACCATGCCCGCCTCTTCCGCCAACGCGCTCGATCCGGCTGACCGCCGGTCCGACCGTGTCCACCGCTGCTGCTATGGATTGTGAATATGCATCTATCAGAGCCCCGTCATCCGCGGGCACTATGTCCTTATCTATGAAACCCATCGTTTGATCCTCAAACAGCGACGCCCATCGTCGCTGCCGCCAGCGGACCGATCATAGGGATGCCTGGCCCGCTACGGCGCTGTCGTTAAGGATTAAATGGATGGGCGTCGGCCTGCGTTCAAGTCGCGATGCCGGGTCTCGATCGGGGTGTCCGCTACCGGCTAACTATTTATTGTCGTAATCATTAGGATAACAGTTGTTTGAGCCGATTAAGACGCTTACACCTGCGATAATCCTTCGCATCATAATTATTTTTCGCCGCTTCCGGAGACGCCGATGGCCAAGAAAAGCCCTCCCCGCACCAAGACCGGGAAACTGGCGGACTTCATGTGCTTTGCGGTCTATTCGGCCAACCTTGCCTATTCGCGGGTCTACAAGCCGGTTCTGGAGGAGCTTGGCCTGACCTATCCGCAATACATAACGATCGTCTGCCTGTGGGAGGAGGACGCACAAACGGTCAAAGGGCTAAGCGAGAAGCTGTTTTTGGAGCCGAGCACCATGACGCCGATGCTGAAGCGGCTGGAGGCCATGGGCTATGTCCGGCGTACAAGAGATACGGACGACCAGCGCAACCTTCGGATATCACTGACCGATGCAGGTCGCCGCCTTCGAGAAAAGGGCTTCGGCTTCGCCGAGGTGACGGCGAAAGCCTCGGGTCTAACGGCAGAGGAATTTGCGCTCCTGCAGAAAGCCGTCACGAGGCTTCGCGATAATCTTGTGACGGCTAGCATGGCAAGCTCCGGTTAGACCAGGTTGATCACGACATCGATATTGCCGCGGGTCGCCTTGGAATAGGGGCAAGTCTGGTCCGCGGCCTCCACGAGCGCCTGAGCCACATCGTGTTCCAAGCCTGGCAGGCTGACGTTTAGGCGGGCTTGCAGGAAGTATGCGCCGTCAACAAGGCACAGATCCACTTCGGCGTCGATGGCCGCGTCAGGCGGGACGGCGACCTTCATCTTGCGAGCTGCAAGCCCGATCGCGCCCTCGAAACAGGCCGACCAGCCGGCAGCGAACAGTTGCTCCGGATTGGTGCCTGCGCCGGAAGTGCCGGGGGAGGAAAGCTTGACGTCCAAACGGCCATCGGAGCTGCGCGAGGCGCCGTCGCGGCCTCCGGTGGTGTGGGTCTTGCCGGTGTAGAGTACCTTGTCGGTTTGGGTCATAATGTCGGTTCCTTTAAAGCGGATGGCGCCCTGATGAGACGCAATGACTGCGACCAGCCATTGCGCGTATAAAGCAGGGGCGACGTATCCCGCATGTGTCAGGATTAAGCAGAAGTGTAACGGAGTGTGGGAGGCGGACGGCTTCCTACATTGCCGTACAAAGTAGGACAGCGGACGTCCGCGATACACCGCTGAGGCCTGGTTTTTTTTTTAGGACAGTTTGGGGTTATGAGTTCGAAAAACTCCCCCGGCTTGACGCCGGGGGAGGCTTGTTTCGGCAGATAGTCGTTTACGAGGCTGTGTGACGGTCTCGCAATTCAAGCGAAGCGCTTCGACGCCTCCGTCAGCCCTGGGTTTCTGAAATCAAGACGGGCTTTTCCCTGTAGGACTGGGGAAAGAGGTTCTTCAGATTGTTGATTTTGGGTTGCTCGTTGATCACGATATAGAGCTGGCGCGGATTATTGGCCATATAGTCCTGATGGTAGGCCGCGGCTTTATAGAAAGGCCTGCCGGGCTCGATCGTCGTCGCGATCTTCGCCTTGAAGACATGAGCCGTTTCCAATTGGGCGATATAGTCCGAGGCGACTTGCTTCTGATCTGCATCGACCGGAAAGATCGCGGAGCGATACTGCGTGCCGATGTCCGGCCCTTGCCGGTTGATTTGTGTGGGATCGTGGGCGGCCGAGAAGTAGATCTGCAGCAGCTTGCCATAGCTGATTGTCTTTGGATCGAAGACGATTTGGACAGCTTCGGCATGGCCGGTGGTTCCGCTTTCCGTCAGCTCGTAATTCGCAGTCTCTGCACTGCCGCCGGCATAACCGGACGTCGCGCTGATGACTCCCTCGACATGCTGGAATACGCCTTGCATACCCCAGAAACACCCACCGGCGAACACGGCGGTCTGCGGGCTGGAAGCATTTGCCACATCATGGATCGCAGGCGGAACTAACCGCGGCGCCCCGGCGGCTGATGAATTGCCGAGAAGCGTCGCCCCGACAACGCCAAGCAAGCCCCCGGCGATTAGAACGGGACGTAGGATCCCGAAACGGCTGATAGACTTCGAATGCGTTTTGATCTGCATCGTTCTGCTCCTCATCCAAAAGTGAATACGTAGGCTTCGACGCCGGGATCGAGAAAGCGGACCGTGAAAATCCTTTCCCCGACATCGCCGGCCTGACGAACGAGCTGATAAAGGCGTGTTTCAGTGACACTGCCGTTGCCGTCGGCGTCCGTGTCGGCGCCGTGGCTTGCACCAGGCGCTTTGCCATCGACGGTCACCTGAAACCGCACGGGCTTGCCGTCGGCGGCAGGACCGAGAACAAGATGCAGGTCACGGGCACTGAAGCGATAGGTGATGCCACCGCCGGCCTTGTTCAGCGTCGCCTGCTCGGAACCGATCGTCCAGTTACCGGAGAGACCCCATTGGTTGAGACCGGGTTCGCCAGTCGTGTAATCCTTACCGGTATTCCCGTTCAGACCTTCCGGCGATACGAAGTTCGAGGCCTCCTTGTAGCCGATATAGGTCTCGCCGGATCTGATATTGCCAAGATCGGGTGCTGCCTCCGCGCCTTGCGCATTCGGTGTGACCATACTGTTTTCAGGCATCTGGTTGCTGGCGTCGGCCAGCAGTTCCTGAATGACCTTTTCGGAGGTGTCATATTCGCCCTCGCCGAAAACATGGTGCCGGATCTGCCCCTTGGCGTCGACGAAATAGAGCGCTGGCCAGTAGCTGTTCTGGAACGCCTGCCAAATGCTGTAATTGTTGTCGATGGCGACGGGATAGTTGATCTGGAAGTCCTTGAGGGCTCCCTTGACGTTGTCGATCTTCTTCTCGAAGGCGAATTCCGGAGCGTGCACACCGATGACGACCAACCCCTGATCCCGGTATTTCTCCGCCCAGGCTTTGACGTAGGGGATGGTGCGAATGCAGTTGATGCAGGAATAGGTCCAGAAATCGACCAGCACGACCTTTCCGCGCAGTTGCTCCGCAGTCAGCGGCGGCGAGTTTAGCCACGCGACGGCGCCGTCCAGCGAAGGAAGCCGGCCCTCGACCGGGAGCTTGCTCTTGAAGCGAGGCTTGGCGGCGGCCAGCATCGGAGTGTTGCTGGCTACCATGGTCGCAGCCTGGTCCTCGCGGTCGGCGCCGAATGTGTCGAGAATGGCCTGCTCGAATGTCGAGGTATTGGCATAGGACAGGCGTGCCAAGAATCCTGTGTCTAGGCCAAGCGCAATCGCGGTAACACCGGCGAGGACCGCCGCGCCAAGCGCCCGGCGAACTCTTTCGCCGGAACCGAGCGAGTTTTTCATGGCTGCATAGACCCGATTGCCAACCCGAAGCGCGATGGCGAGCGATGTTGCCGCGCCTGCAGCATAGGCCAGAAGCAGCAAAGTCGTATGAGCATTCGCCCCCTGAAGCGCAGCGCCCGTCAAGACCAAACCGAGGATCGGGCCGGCGCAGGGTGCCCACAGCAACCCGGTTGCGATGCCAAGAACCAGCGAACTACCAACTGTCGAGCCGGACCGGTGGCCGGGTGAATTTAGCAGCCTGTTTCCCAAGGCGACGATCGGCCGGGTCAGGATGCTGGCAAGTTGCGGCGAGACAAGGGTCACACCGAATAAAGCAAGCAGCATGATGGCCGCATAGCGACCATATTCGTTGGCGTGCACCGCCCAGCCGCCACCGACGGCCGCAAGCGTCGCGACTGCACCAAAGGTTATCGCCATGCCGATTAGCATGGGCAAGCCGCTTTTGACGAAAGGCTGCCCGGTGCGGGTGAAGACAAAGGGAAGAATGGGGAGAATGCACGGGCTGAGGATCGTCAGCACGCCTCCGAGATAGGCAATGACAAGAAGTGTCATCATCGTTTCCTTTCGAGGATTGATCGGGCGCCGGGGCGCAACGACTGGCGAGCAGTCATTGACCGCATTAGGGGGAGCTGACGTATCCTCGATGTGTCCCGATCGGGCGAAAATGTAACGAAGTGTTCGAAGAGGGTGGGCCGCTACGTTGGGATACAAACGTAGCGGCGCCTTGCATCCATCAGCGGAGCGAGATTTCCGCCGACAGCCCACCGCCCACGCGATTGCGCAATGCGAGCGAGCCGCCAATCGCTTGGGCAAGCTGTCCGGCGATCGCCAGTCCCAGTCCAGTTCCGCCGGTTCCGCGGCCTCGGGATTGTTCGAGCCTGAAGAAAGGCTGCATAACAGCGTCGAGCTGATCCTCCGGAATGCCGGGACCGCGATCGAGCACTTTTATGAGGACTGCGCCGGTGTTGTCCTTTTGCACAGATATCTCCGCGGTGCCGGCGAATTTGAGGGCGTTGTCGATAAGATTTGTCAGGACCCGCCGGAGCGCATGCGGCCGCGTGACAATGGCGCCATCGATCTTGTCGGCGACCATCACAGCTTTTCCAGTGTCCTGGTAGTCATAGGCGAGGCTCTCGATGAAGGAGCCAATATCTATGCGGGAAGGTTTCTCGGTGTTTCCGTGGGCGCTGCGAGCATAGGCCACGCCTTCATGGACAAGGCGCTCGATTTCGGCCAGGTCCTGCACCAGTTTTTCCTTCTCGGGGGAGTCTTCCGCAATCTCGGCACGAAGCTTCATGCGCGTGATCGGCGTTTGAAGATCGTGCGAGATTGCCGCGAGTATCTGCACCCTTTCTTCGAGATAGTGAGCGATCCGGTCGCGCATGGCATTGAAGGCGCGGGCGGCATGGGCGACTTCACTCGGGCCTGCTTCAACCAAACGCGGCGTCTTCTTGTTCGGGTCAAGCGCGTCGGCGGCGTTGGCCAGGTCAGCAAGCGGACGGATCGCCTGCCGGACGACGAGCCAGGTGCAGACAATGAGGAGACCGAGTTGCAAGAGGAGAACGAAGGGCAGCCATTGCGCCATCGGCATGATGGGTGCGGGGTTGACGTCGATCGTAAGCGGATTGCCGTCGCTCAAGGTCAGGTGGGCTTGGAGGCGTTTGCCGTCACCCGGTATCGACTCGAACCTGATGGGAAAATGCTCACCGACGGCATCCTGTATTTTGCCCGCAATCTGCCTGCCCTGATCAGTCAGGCTGGGCACTCCAGGCAGGCCCGGACCAAGCACAAATCGGTAGGTTCCGCGGTCAAGGCGGTCCAGCCAATCGGCGCGCTCGGCCGCCGGCAGCCGGTCGAGAACGGCGATCGAGGTCGCCACATCGCTCTCCAGCGTATTAAGCATCACGGTCTTGGCCGTTATGTAGCGTTCCAAGGACTGGACACTGAAAGTCAGCCCCTGCGCAAGCATCAAGCCGGCGAGAAGGATGAGAAACAGCCTCGATCCCAAGCTGCGGGGCCAAGGCCGAATTCCCCGAAACCCTGTGACGGTACTCATTGGCGCAGCTCGGATATTTCGACTGGCATCGCGAAGACATAGCCCTCGCTGCGTACGGTCTTGATGTAGGCAGGCTCGCGCGCGTCGTCGCGGAGGCGCTGGCGAAGCCGGCTGACCAAAAGGTCGATGGAGCGGTCGAACAACTCGGCATCCCGCCCTTGCGTGAGGTTCAAAAGCTGATCCCGGTTGAGGACGCGTTGCGGATGGTCGACGAAGACGCGAAGCAAGCGATATTCCGCGCCGCTGAGCGCTATGGCGGTTCCTTCGCGATCGAGCAAGTTACGGCCGGTCGTGTCGAGTTGCCAGTCGCCGAAAGACAAGAGCTGGCCGACCTCCGTGACCTGAAGATTTGGCGGAAGCATGCGCGTTCGGCGCAGGATTGCCTTGATGCGAGCCAGCAACTCGCGTGCGGCAAAGGGTTTCGCGAGATAATCATCCGCTCCCATTTCCAGGCCGATGATCCGATCCGTTTCGTCATCACGCGCCGTCAGCATCAGGATCGGCGTCGATTTGTGTTTGCCGGCGCGCAGCTCCCGGCAAAGAACCAGGCCGTCATCGCCGGGCATCATCACGTCGAGGACGATGAGATCGACGGAGCTTGTTTCCAGAAACGCCCGCATATGCCGACCGTCCGCCGCGACGGTGGTGCGCAGTCCGTTCTTTTTGAGATAGTTCGAAACCAGCTCACGGATTTCGCGATCGTCATCGACGATCAAGATGTGGTCGATGTGATCCATCGTCGGGGCCCTCTATTCTGCGGAACGGCGCAACAGCAATATTTGAACGGCAGCTGGATGCCCTTGAACGGATTGTTGCCGGCGGCTATGCCGCCGCTGTTCAAACCGGGCAACCTCATTTCGCTTATCACATTAATAATTATGACAAAACAAATGTATAGGAGTTTGCCCGGGATGGGCATCAGGGGGAGCTTGAGCCCGTCTGAAGTCGCCAGCATGGTATTTTATACCACTGCTGGCGACATGCTCGGAGGATTAGAATTTGTCGACATCGATGATTGCCTGGGCGAATGCCTGCGGCGCTTCCTGCGGCAGGTTATGGCCGATGCCGCCCTCGATGGTTCTATGCTCATACTTGCCCGTGAATTTGTTGCGATAGGCTGCGGGGTCGGGATGTGGGGCGCCGTTCGCATCGCCTTCCATCGTAATGGTGGGCACATTGATCACCGGAGCCTTTGCCAGCCGCTTTTCCAGATCGTCATATTGCGCCTCGCCCTCCGCGAGAGCCAGCCGCCAGCGATAATTGTGAATGACGATGGCGACATGATCCGGATTGTCGAAGGATGCGGCGCTGCGATCGAAGGTCGCGTCGTCGAAGTTCCACTTCGGCGAAGCGATCTGCCAGATAAGCTTGGCAAAGTCGCGCCGGTATTTGTCGTAGCCTTCTCGACCGCGTTCAGTGGCAAAATAATACTGGTACCACCATTGGAGCTCAGCCTTCGGCGGCAACGGGGTCTTGCCGGCTTCCTGGTTGCCGATCAGATAGCCGCTGACGGACACCATGGCCTTGCAGCGCTCCGGCCACAGCGCAGCGAGAATGTTGACCGTACGGGCGCCCCAATCGAAACCGCCGAGGATCGCTTTTTGAATTTTCAGAGCATCCATCAAGGCAAGGATATCGACAGCCACGACCGACTGCTGGCCATTGCGGACCGTATCATTGGAAAGAAAGCGCGTCGTGCCGTAACCGCGCAGATAGGGAATGATCACGTGGTAGCCCTGCGACGCCAACACGGGAGCGACGTCTACGAAGCTGTAGATATCATAGGGCCAGCCATGCAGAAGAATGACAGGCGGACCGTCGGCGGGACCGGCCTCGGCATATCCGATATTCAGCACACCGGCATTGATCTGCTTGAGGGAACTAAAGGTCGTGTTGGCTCCCGGCTTGACCGGGGGCAGGGCCGTCGGCTTGGGCTGAGCGGATTGCGCTTGCGCGACGCCAAGCATACCGAGCTGCGCGGCAGCGATGGTCATGGCCGCGGTGCCAAAAAAACGGCGGCGTTGATGGTTGATATCTTCTGACATTGATCTCTCTCCAAGTGGATCCGACGTGGTGATGAAGAAACCGCTTCCATGTATCCGCGATGTGTCACGATCTCATGGGCTTTGAATGGGGATGTAGCTTTCCGACGTTTTGATACAATTGGTTACAAAGGACCGCGTTTTCGTGGTCAGCCTCTCCACCTGCCTGACTGCATGTCGACCCGGCGACGGCATCTTTATCTCTGTGGTTCTGTAAGCGGAACCAGCCTTATGCGGCGGAATTCGTTCAGCCCGCATCGTGCTGTGAAGTGGCGGGGTGGTGAGCCCCAGCTGGCGGAGCCACAAAGCTGCCACCCTATGGTCAGCAGATCGCCGCGCTATTGCCCCACAGAAAACGTTTGAGAGCCACATTGTCGCCGGTTCGCTCCTCAACCCTAACCGACGGCTTAATCAATGCGATATGCCGCCCTTCACTCTGCGCCATCAAAGAGGCGTTCTCTCTCTCCGCGCTATTAAAGAGGAATGAAGATGATCACTCGCAATATCACCGCTACATCGTTGACCGCTGCGGCCTTGAGCTTGATGTTTCTCATCAGCCCTGCGTCCGCGCAGCAGGCAACGCAAGACAAGCAACCGCAGCCTGCCCAGGGGCAACCAGATACTCAGGGTGCGGCTATCAGCGATCAGAAAATTCAGGCTTTTGCAGTCGCGTATCTCCAGGTGGACAAGATCAGGCAGGAATATTCAGCCAAGATCGGAGCAACGCCGGATGCGAACGCGAAGCAACAGTTACAGGCCGAAGCGGGCAAACAGATGGTGCAGGCTGTCCAGGCCTCCTCGGGCATGTCTGTAAAGGAATACAACTCAATTCTAACCGCTGCTCAGAAGGATCCTGCGCTCGTAAAAAAAGTTCAGGCAAAGATCCAGCAGGCGGCGCCTGCACAGCAATCGGCACCTGGACAGCAGGCCGCTCCGCCTGCGCAACAGTAAGCTGCGGCTGCGATCAACAAGCAAATTGATCGGCAACTCGAGCCGCGTCGAGTATCGTAATCTTGACGCGGCTTCGTCGTTTCCAAGGAATGACCTCTGCCACGGTGAAATACGCCCAGACGGGAACCAAGCTTGAGTTTCACAAAGCTTTCCCGACGATTTCTTAAAATTACCTGCTGCGCCGCACGGAGGACTTGCATGACAAATATCTCGGCGAAACGCAAAAGGACTGTGCGGAACCAAACAGAGAACCGATAGATCTGGACATAAGGCTGCGAGGATGCTTGGCTGACCTGGGAAACTTGACGACCAGGTCGTCATTTGGCGGGAAGCGACATGGCGCCGGAAATAGACGATCAGGAAAAAATTGATGCGACCTTTCGCAACGGATCGTTGACCGCCGTTGGGATCATCGTCGGTTTCTCGCTGAGCTTCATCAATCGCTGGGTTTCCAATCCGAACGATTGGAGCCGCGTCGATATTCTGCCGATGACGGTGATGGTCGTCGGAATTGCTGTGCAGGTGAAAGTCTTCGCCGATTTGCTTGCACGGGATTCTCTGCTGGTGGTCAAATACGACCGCGCCCGCCGTCTTTTTCTGATTGGGGTCATCATCGTTGCCGCTGGCATTGCTCTTGCTCTCGCCAACGACATCCTTGGGATCAGTAGTCAGAAGATGCTCGGCTAGACTGTACCGCTTCTTCGGGTCTTCGAGCCGGCGGTCATGCTAGATCCGGCGAAGAGCGATATCGCTCGTTATTACCGATTTGCCGGTTTTCGGATCGCGGTCGATCGTTCGCAGATTGAGGCCACTGCCGCCGACTTCCTGTAGCGTCATCCTCGCCGTCCGGTTGCCGTTGACCTCTTTTGCCCAGTGAACGGCAAGATCGATGGTATTTCCCTGGCGCTTTCCGGACAATCCTGAACGTCCCCCCGCGGGGCCGACATAGACGCCCTTATAGTGCGTGCCATTCACTCTGAGGTCGGCAGAGATCGGGCGACTGACGACGAGCATGCCCCGGCAATCGCCGCGCATGGAGAGCGAGAGCCCGCTTGTTGTTAATGCAAAGGTACATGCGACGTTGATCGGTGACGTCCCGATCCGACGCAGGATTGTCCCCTTGCCGGTCCATTTTCCCTGCAGAGATTGCAGAAAATCGCTTTCATTTGCGGCTGCCAAACTTGGGAAAAGGCCGATAGACAAGATCAGGAGGACGCGAGCGAAGCACGGCATGACTGAACCCCCGAACGACGAATTTTCCTCAACGCGCATATGTTCGTATAGTTCCTTATATTTTGCACGCGGATGCTCTTTGTCGTCGACTAACGCCCGGAAAGATGTAGCAAAGAAGTTGGATCTGCTTCCGGCGCCCGGCTCTGATAAATTGCGATTGCTTGGGCAATCGCGGGTCGGGACTTTCGCGGCTTCCTGTATTTTAATTTTGAGCTCATTTAACACTGCTAATACAGCGCCTGGCGGTGCCGCGGGAGGGTGGTCCCGTTCCGTTTGGGGCAGGGCAACCAGGTACCAAGCCGATCCGAACGAAAAGCCTTAACAGAATGCCGAACTAAGTCTTCAAAGTCATGGAGCGGTGGGATCAATGGCTCATATCATCATCATCAATCCGCGTTTCGAAACCTCCTATTGGGGCATGGAACACGCGCTTCCGTTGTTTGACGTAAAAGCAAACCTTCCCGTCGCCTGTCTGCCTTTGCTGGCAGCACTCACGCCCGCCGAACACACCGTTACGCTCGTGGATGAGAATGTGGAGCCGATCGACTACGATCTCTGCGCGCAAGCGGATATCGTCGCGCTCACCGGCATGATCGTACAACGGTTTCGGATGAAGGAAATTTTGACGGAGCTCAAAGGGCGCAATTGTTTCACCGTCGTCGGGGGACCATGGGTCACCGTCAAGGAGGACTATTTCGAAGGGCTTGTGGACGTCACATTTATCGGCGAGGCCGAGGAGACCTGGCCGCAATTCCTGCTCGAATGGAAAGAGGGTCGTCATGTCAGGCGCTACGAGCAATCCGACAAGACCGACATGAGTAAGGTGCCGATCCCGCGTTTCGATCTATTGAAAATGGATGAGTACGCGCTCGGCAGTCTCCAGTTCTCGCGAGGTTGTCCGTTCACCTGTGACTTTTGCGATATCATTGTCGTGTTCGGTCGAAAGCCGCGGATTAAGACCAGCGCACAAATTATCGCCGAGATGGAGGCATTGCTATCCGCCGGAATGGATACGGCATTTATCGTCGACGACAATCTCATCGGCAACAAGAAGGCGATCAAGGAAGTGCTGCGCGAAGTCGTGGCTTGGCAGGAGCGCAACCACTATCCGATGACGTTCCTCACGGAAGCCTCGATCGATCTTGCCGACGATGACGAGCTGATGCAGCTCATGGTCGATGCCAATATCCGCATCGTTTTCATCGGCATCGAGACGCCGAACGAAGCAGCGCTACGAGAGACCAAGAAGCTCCAGAATCTTAGAAAAGGTGGAACGATGCTGGAGAAGATCCACTCCATCCAGCAGACCGGCATGGAGGTCTGGTGCGGTATGATCTTGGGTTTTGATAGCGACGACGCCACGATCTTTGACGCCCAGCGCATATTCATCAAGGACGCACGGATCGTCAATGCGATGATCGGCATGCTGGCCGCCATTCCCAAGACGCCGCTCTATACGCGCCTGGAAAAGGAAGGACGGCTGGACCACGCCGATCCACCGGCTTACGGCACCAACGTCATTCCCCTCAATCTCAGCCGGGAAACTTTGCGTGACGGCTATCTCGCTGTGCTGAGCGACCTTCACCAACCTGCTGCTTATTTCGACAGGCTGGACGCGCTCTATCTCGATGCTCGAATCCAGCCGGAGCGGACGCGCCTGCGCCATTTGCGTCGCCATCCCATCCGCCTGATTGCCCTAAATCTGATGTGGGCTTTTGAGGCTGCGGGGATTTTCACAAGATTGATGCGTCGGGTACAAGAGGCGGACCTGCGCAATATCTATCGCAAACGCCTCTGGAAACTCCTATTGCGCCGCCGTTCTCCGGTGATCCTGCAGATCTATGCCATCAAATGCGCCATGCACTATCACGCGCACAAGATGGTCCAGCAAATGCAAACCGGCGGTGACATCGTCAATTCGTTCTGATTGGAAAGCCGAGGCAGGCGCCAAGGACTGCGAGACTTGGCTGCCGACTTTTGATCGATGAGTGCCGGGCCGGATCTTGAAATGCCTGTCGCTGGGCGGTGCAACTCATGTGCAAATCGTAAGGCCCGCGTCACGATATTGCTTCCGCAAATGTTCGCTTGCTTCATCGGTGAGCAATATTGCGCCCTCGGGCAGCCTTGCCCAAAAGGGTAAGTTCTGATCCTGAAATTTGGTCGCATCGGCGAGCACGATGGTCGCCTTGGTTCGGTGCATGGCGATTTCTTTCAGGCGGACCTGTTCCAGCGTTGTTTCGCCGAGCCCGAATTCAGCGGAAACGGAATCCGCCCCAAGAAAGATTTTTTCGAAGCGAAAGGCTTCGATGGTTCGTTCCGCAAGCGGACCGAACACGCCTTCCGAATTGGCCCGGTAGCGGCCACCGAGCAGGAAAAGTTCGATAGAGGCGATATTCGCCAGAATGGCAGCGACGCGGTGCGATTGCGTGACGACAACAAGACCGTTCAGGCTGTCCTGCATGAGGGCGAGTTTTTCGGCAAACGCGCCGATGGTCGTGCCGGCGTCCAGAAAAATCGTAGAGGCTCCGTCGAGTGCATCGAAGGCCGCTTCGGCGATCCTGCGCTTTGCGGCGGCGGCGACCCGCATGCGGAAATCAAAGGTCGGCTCGGCTCGTTGCAGCAGCGTCGCGCCTCCATAGGTGCGGGCAATCACACCTTCGTCCGCAAGGGTCGCCAGATCGCGCCTCACCGTCGCGACCGAAACGCCAAGCGCGGCGCTCAAAGCCTGCACAGTCGGCGCTCCTATCTGGAGCAGCCGCAGCAGTGCGTCCTTTCTTTGGTTAAAACCACTCATGATGACCCTCGTGACCATTCGATCCAAGCCAGCCACAGAGAAGCGCCCGGCAAACCAGCAAACCCACCGATGGGCCAATAACATGGTCAGGCGGCTTTGCCGGATAGAATCGCGGCCTGACGCAGAGCATAGATCAAGC
Organism: Martinezella calliandrae; assembly: GCF_030272695.1. Taxonomy (GTDB): domain Bacteria; phylum Pseudomonadota; class Alphaproteobacteria; order Rhizobiales; family Rhizobiaceae; genus Rhizobium; species Rhizobium calliandrae. Next base: position 8,752 of record NZ_JARFYN010000042.1, on the reverse strand, counting down.
TGCGCTCATCGGCCTTGCCCTGGCCGGCAATATCGAAGGCGGTTCCGTGATCGACCGACGTGCGAACGATCGGCAGGCCCACGGTAACGTTGACGCCTTCCTCGATGCCGAGCACCTTGACTGGTCCGTGTCCCTGATCGTGATACATAGCCACGACGAGGTCGAAATCGCCCCGCACAGCCCGGAAGAAGAGGGTATCCGCGGCGAGTGGACCCAATACGTCATAGCCCTTCCTGATTGCTTCGGCGACGGCCGGCGCGATCTTGATCGCTTCCTCGTCGTGCCCGAAAAGCCCGTTTTCGCCGGCATGCGGATTGATGGCACAGACGCCGATGCGTGGTTCACGGCCCATCGTGCCGATGAGTGCCGCGCGCCCGCGTTCGATGGTCCGCAGAACCAGCCCCGGTTCGATCTTCGCGATGGCGTCGATGAGACCTATATGGGTCGTGACATGGACGACGCGCAGCTTCGGCGAAGCCAGCATCATCGAGACTTCCTTGGTGTGTGTCAGATGCGCGATGAGTTCGGTGTGTCCCGGATATCGATGTCCTGCAAGATGCAGCGCTTCCTTGCTCAAGGGCGCCGTGCAGATGGCGTCGACCTGCTTGGATTGCGCAAGCTCGACAGCCGAGACGATGAATTGATAGGCGGCTTCACCGCCCTCGCGGCTTACGACGCCGAAGGGCAGTTCGGACGGAAGATCGCCCGTCTGGAGAACGTCGATCCCGATCTTCTCGCTGGCATGGCCGATTGCAGTGATCGGCCGGATCGCCACCGTTGTTTGCAAGATGGCGGCGGCCTTTCGCATCCTGTCCAAATCACCAACGACCACCGGTCGGCAAAATTCCCGAACTATCGGCAACGACAGCGCCTTGGCGATGATCTCCGGTCCGATGCCGGAAGGATCGCCCATCGTGATTGCTATGATTGGCTTAGTCATTCGTCCGTCCTCGGATATCCGCCGCTAAGCATCATGAAAACGCATCTCAGTGATCTTTTCAATCAAATATTTCAGAAATGAATGATTCGATCATTTTGTTTGACGCTTTGGTCCACTCTCCGCTAGCAATCTGAGTGAACTATTCATCGTGAGGAACAACCATGTTTCTGGAAATTGCCATTGTCGCAGACGATCTGACCGGCGCCATCGATACAGCGACGCCATTCGCGCAATGTGGAATGTCGGTCGCAGTCGCTCTCAGCCCGGATCATTTGGACAAGGCGATGAAAGAGGATCCGGTCGTGCTGACCGTCGCGACCGGCACGCGCCATGTCAGCGAGGCCGAGGCGCAGGAGCGCCTGCTCCACACGACAGATCTTCTACGGCGGTTCTCGCCAAGGGTCTATTTTAAGAAAATCGACAGTCGATTGAAGGGAAACGTGGTGGCGGAATCCGTCGCCATGTTGCGGGGCCTGCAGCGCGACGAGATCGCCTTGGTCCCGGCCATTCCCGAACAGGGGCGCTTGCAGCGGGCGGGGCATGTGACGGGCATGGGTGTCGATCAGCCGATCCCGCTGCCGGCCTTCCCCGCTTCAATCGGCGTTCATGCCCCCGACATAGTAACTCAGGCTGATCTTTCGGCCGTCGCCGCACAGATTTTGGCCGATCCTCATGTGCTTGCGGTCGGAGCTAGGGGCTTAGGGCAGGCGCTGGCGAAACATTTGGCGCGAGGAACTGATTGCGTCGCCCCGATCGCTTTCGAGTTTCCCCTGCTGATCGCCGTGGGCTCGCGTGATCCCATCACCATCCGCCAAATGGAGCATCTAACGCGTGTCCGCGCCGACGTGACGGATATAGTCGCTCCAAAGGGAGAGGTTCCCGCGATTGTGACACAGCGTTCGCCCGTCACGCTGGTGCGATGCATCGAGGCCGGACCCGCCGAGGACGGCGCCACCGTCGCCTGCCGTTTCGGCGAAGGTATCGCTGCGCTGATTGAGCGCCAAACACCGCGCACTTTGATCGCATCGGGCGGAGATACCGCGGCCGCCATTCTGCGGGCTGCCGGTGTCGATACTTTGCACCCGATCGGCGAAATCGAGGCAAGTCTGCCGATCTCCTCCTTCAATCTCGGGGGCAGGACCGCACATCTGATCACCAAATCTGGAGGTTTCGGTGCTGAAGACGTCCTAAGTGAAATCGTGGGCGGAGCGTGTTCTCCGGCCTGATCGGCATGCAGCCGGCCAGAAGGGTGCTGACGTCGCCACAAATCCGACGTCGTGGAAAGCGTTCGACGGCTAGAAAGCGGCCTTCGTTTCGAAAAGACGGCACGACTGGCCATATTGGGCGTTGGCATGCTCAATAGCTTTGCCATGAGCCATAGACCGTTCATCATCAAAAGCCTTCAGGAAACGGTGGTACAATGGTACGTAGACACCGGCTACGAAGCTTCGAGTATCATTGCTCTTCTCGACCGTTGCTGCGATGGCATCTGAGAATTTCAACTAATATTAGCCAACATAGCCGCCGGGAGCCGCGACAAGTAACCGTCCGGCGCCAGCACCTGTTCTGGGGCCGTTCATAGGGAACTAAGCGCGCTGACGCATCGCTGTTCCTTCGCCAATTCGCGGACCAATTTCCAATTCGAACACGTGGCCATGCTTGGACGAAGAGCAGCGGAGCGAGCCTCCGTGTATTTCGGCGATGCGCTCCACAATTTTCAGGCCTATGCCAAGGCTGTCGGGACGGTGGCCAACATTGGTTTTTTGCCGACAGCCCTCCTGATATCGATCCTCGACCTGAACAGTGCGGCTGCCTACATGCACGACGATATTGGTATGTTCAGGGGTATGGCGCACGGCATTTTCGATGAGATTGCGCAGAGCATCTCTCAAGAGGGCCGCAACACCCTGAACGATTGATGTGTCGATCTGAGCGGAAAGCTCGAGCGAACGTTTGTTTTCGTAGACCCATGGAGCAAGCTGCTCGACGACACTTGATGACAGTTCGACGAGATCGATCTTTTCGAACATCGCATGATCGAACGTGTCGAGGCGAGCGAGCGTCGTCAGCTGTCCGACGAAACGCACGAGATCGTCGAGATCTGCTTCTGCCTTTCTCGCCCTCGGATGATCGATGCGGCCGAGTTCCAGCTTGATCGCTGCAAGCGGAGTGCGGACTTCGTGCGCGATTCCGGACGTCAGAACCTTCTGGGACTTCATAAGCTCCCCGACGCGTTCGAAGGCGCGGTTGACGGCAATTGCAAGATGCGCAACCTCGCGCGGCATCTCCTGAAACTGCAGGTGCGAGCGCGAATTCATCGGGTCAATCTGGTCGGCCGCCTCGGCCGCCGCCCGCACTGGTTTGAGCGCCTGGCGCACTGAGAGCAGAGTCGCGCCAAGAACGAGCACCAGCAGAATGCTCATCGGGACGATCATGTGTTCGATGATTTCGTTCCAGAGGACATCCGAGACCACATTTTGTGGGTCCCCCATCGTGGCTACGTCGACGACGAAGCGCTGGTTTCCGATGAGGAACGCGCGGCCACCGACCAGCGTGAGGGGCCGGCCTGGTTTAAGCGATCTTAGCCAGAAGTCTGGCGGATTGACTTCCCGGGAAAGAAACCGGCTTTCACACGCATCGTCGCAGGATTCGAAAACCAGACTGCCTTTGGCGTCCCGAATTTGTGCGACGTAGCCGGTTTGCGAATGCTGGTAACGTTGGCGCACATTTTCGGGAAGATCGTAGCGGACACCTCCGGCCGCCGCGGCGATGCCGGCCGCGAGCCTCTCGGTTTCCTGTTCGACGAATAGGCGCGAGAGCTCGCCGACATTCCAATAGTAGTCGAAGACGACGACGGCGAGCTGAAAGACCATCGCCAGCACCGCAAAGAACGCGATCCGACGTGTCAGAATGGTGCCAAGCGTAGGACGTGACCGGCTCAATCGCGTACCTCGCGCATCATATATCCCACGCCCCTGATGGTTTCGATGACCGCTCTGGTCGGATGTCCTTCGAGCTTCTTGCGTAATCGCGAAATGGCCAGTTCGATGGCATTGCTGCTTTTCTCGCCGCCGAATTCGGAAAGAGCATGTTCGATCTTTGGCTTGGGCACTACCGTGCCGCCGTTACGCAGCAGTAGTTCGAGCAGCCCCTTCTCCGACGGTGTCAGCGCAATCTCGCTCCCGGCACAGGTTACGCAGCCCTGAGCCACCTCGTACTGAATGGCCGCGAACTCCAATGTTGGCATGGCCGTCACAGGCGCCCGGCGCATCAGGGCGCGAATGCGCGCGATCAACTCGCCATTATGAAATGGCTTGGCGAGATAGTCGTCCGCGCCCGCATCCAAGCCGATGATGCGTTCGTCAATAGCCCCGCGTGCCGTCAGCACGAGGACAGGCATTTGAACCCTTGCCGCCCGGAGCGATTTCAACATGTCAATCCCGTCTTCGTCAGGCAGACCGAGGTCGAGAAGAAGGAGATCGTAATTCGCGCTTTCGAGTGTAAGCCGCCCTTCCTGCGCGGTTGCGAAGGCATCAATTTTCCATCCGGCATCTCGGATGGTCTCGCAAAGCAGTTCGCGAAGCCGGGCGCTGTCCTCGATTAGCAGTATCCTCATGCCTTCTTTCGACCTGTGACCATCGACCAGACGAGATTTTCCCTATGCCTCCAGCTTTCGATGACGGCAGCGCCGGCATGGACAAATGCGAGCACCATAATGCCGTTGGCGATGCTGCGGTGCAATTCTTCCAGCCATTTTTCGCCCCAGAAGGCATCGAGCGTTGTCATCCAGCCGGTCAGCGCCGTCGCCGCGAGAAGCATCATCAGGCAGAGCATCATGACCGATGCCAGTGGATTGTGGCCAACGTACCGCTTCTCGTTGCCATCCAGAATACTAAGGATCTGGTTCATGACCTTTGCCGGCGTCGGCAGGAAGTCAGCGAACCGCGCGTGTTTCGTGCCAACGAAACCCCAGATGAAACGGAGAGCGATAGCGAAGGCAACAGTGTATCCTGTAACGCGGTGCCAGTATTTGCCTTCATCCAGGATGAAGAGGTTGAGGACGCAAGCCGTTACAATGGTCCAGTGAAACAGCCTTACCACCGGATCCCACACCTTGATCACGCGTAAGGTGGCGGTGGAGGGCTGGGCGCCCCCCTTTTTCGATGAGATCGTCGTCATCGGTCAGTCGCCCATTTGGACAATGTCACCCGAGACCGGGTTGAAATAGACCTCGGCGCGACTGCCACTCTTATCCTTGCCGTAGATTTCATAGCAATTGCCGGTGATCTGGAACGTCTTGACCTTGTAGCCCATCGCGTCGATCCTCGCTTTCATGGCATCCTCGGACATCCATTTGGACTTCGGTTCGCCGGTGCAGCTCGGGCTGGCAAGCGCCAGTGCGGGAGTGGCGGTTATGATCGCGAGTGCGGTTACAAGTTTCAGCTTCATGATTTTACCCTTTGCTATTGCCCCTTAAGGCCGACGGGAAAATCGATAGAACGGCGAACCTGTCTGTTTGCTGTCCGTGTTCGTGATTAGCCGGATTTGGCGCGAACGACGCGCCCAATGTCGCTACACCCAACCCATGAGCAGTCCATAGGCAAGCCCAAGGATCGAGCAAGCGGCGAGCACCGCCAGCATGCCGATCTTGAAGCGGAACACCGCGACGATGGCGCCCAGTGTCAGGACCAGGGACGGGACGTTGACGGAGCTCAGTACCGGGAGATCGATGGCCATGCCAAAGCCGCGAACTTCGTGGAGTTCGCGAAACAGGACATGCAGCGCGAACCATACCGCGAGATTCAAAATGACCCCGACGACAGCCGCGGTGACTGCCGCCAGTGCCGCCGAGAGCGCCCTGTTGTTGCGCATGGTCTCCATGAACGGCGCGCCAAGGAAGATCCAGAGAAAGCAGGGGACGAACGTCACCCATGTCGTCAGCAGGCCGCCCAACGTACCTGCAAGCAATGGACTGAGGACCCCCGGCGCGCGATAGGCGCCCATGAAGCCAACGAACTGCGTCACCATAATCAGCGGGCCGGGCGTGGTTTCGGCCATGCCGAGGCCATCCAGCATCTCGCCGGGCTTCAGCCAGTGATAGTGGTCCACCGCCTGTTGAGCAACATATGACAAGACGGCGTAGGCACCGCCGAAGGTGACCATGGCCATCTTCGAAAAGAAGATCGCGATGTCCGTGAAGACGTTGCCCTGTCCGAGAAATATCAGCAGTGCAAGGACGGGACCGCCCCAAAGCAGCAGCCCGACTGTCGCGACCTTGAGCGACCAACTGATCGGCGGGCGGGCGTGCTCGGGGATCTCTTCGCCGACAACGCTGTCGGCGTCGGCAACCTGTTCGCCTCCGACCTTGCCGTGGCTGTTGGCCGCGCGGAATGCTACCCAGCCGCCCCGGCCACCGAGGTAGCCGACGACACCGGCGACCAGCACGACGAGCGGGAAGGGGGCATGGAACAGGAAGAGAGCGATGAAGGCCGCTACAGCAAGGCCTACCATGACGTTGTTCCTGAGAGCCCGCCGACCAATCCGGAGAACAGCCTCGAGCACGATCGCCAAGACCGCCGCCTTCAATCCGAAGAAAAGCGCCTGTACCGCTCCGATGTTACCGAAGATGGCGTAGATCCAGCTCAGCGCCATGATAGCGACGACGCCGGGCAGCACGAACAAAATCCCCGCCACCAGCCCGCCCTTGGTTTTGTGCAGAAGCCAGCCGATATAGATCGCAAGCTGCTGCGCCTCTGGTCCAGGCAGCAGCGTGCAGTAGTTCAGCGCATGCAGGAAGCGCGTTTCGCCAATCCAGCGCTTCTCCTCGACAATGATCCGGTGCATGACGGCAATTTGACCGGCGGGGCCGCCGAAGCTCAGCGCGGCCACGCGCGCCCAGACGCGGACTGCTTCGCCAAATGAAATCCCATGGGAAGGCGGACCAGCGCGCTGTACCGGGGTAGCATCGAGACTCTTGATCCTGTTCATTGTTGGGGTCCGCGTCAGCCGCGCTTCGCGCGGAAATATTGGTAGAGGTTGTCGAAGACGGGCGCCCCCTGAGCGATGCGTTGTTCATCCTGCGGGTTGGCCGCGCAGATTCCGGCAATCAGACTGGCGATGCCGCTCGTCTCCTCGCGTCCGAACTTCATGTCCTTCAAATCGATGTCGTGAACGATCTCGGCAATGGCGTGCAACGCGGGATCGGCGATGCCGGCCTTGGCAATCAGGGTCTCGAAACTGCATCGATCGCCTTCATGGGTTATCTCGCCCTCGAACATGTCGAAGCGAATTTCGCCCGGATTCGGGACGTAGCCTTTGCCCGGCCTAAAGCGGATCGCAGCATCCGGGTCGATGAAGCGGCGGATGAGCCAACTGCAGGCGATCCGGTCGACATGCACGCCCTTGCGGGTGACCCAGATGCGCCCCTTCAGATCGGCCACCTTGAGCGGTGGAGCCTCCTGGCGTTCTTCGACCATGTCCGCGTCCTCTATTAGCATGTGCTCCAGTTCCGCAATCAAGCTCTCCGCAGAAAGCCGGCCGGTCGCTCCGAAGAAATCGATCGCGGCCACGTCGGCAAGCCGCTTGCGCAAACGACCGGTCATCGCGCGAACGTCTGCCCGTTCCTCCGCCTTCGCATGCGCCACCAGTCGTGCTGAAAGCATCCGTGCCTCGTTGGCGATCGCCTCGTAGTCCTCGTCGCGAGCCGCGTCGAACAGGGCGTGCGCCTGAGCGTCGGAGAGGCCGTCGATGAGGCGCGCCTCGCACACCATGGCCTCTCCACCGCCTTCGATGATCTCCTTCAAGAGCCATTCGAAATCCTCTTGTGTCTCGGCATTCGCTGGCAGCGCGTAGACCGTGCTCTTGACGGCGACGGCGCCGATGCGCTGTAGGCGGCGCCAGATCTTCACCCGGAAGTAGGCTGGCTTGCTCGGCAGTTGGTGGATCAGAAGCAGCCAGCGTCGCTCCACCGAGGTTGCATTATCGCTCATGTTTATACTGTATCATCAGGGCGTATAAATGCAACACTTGTATCTATTTCAGTTCGGGCGTAGCCTTGGTTCGGTCGTGTCGAGCCTGAACGCGTACGCGCTCTCCCGCGAATTTGCTACTGGGCATGCAATCGGCGCCCGACCGCCCCATTTGCACATGCTGGAAATCCCTCAAGGAGGATAGTGACATGAAATGGGTTACTCGCGAACGTCCGGTCATCGACCGTATCGCCTGCCCCTGGCTGATCGCGCGGTTCATCGACAAGGAACCAGAATTCCTGTTCGTACCGCCGGACCAGGTGATCAAGGTGGCGGAGGAAACCGGTGCCATCCCCTACGATGTTCCCGGCGTCGAATACACCCATGTCGGCGATGGCTGCAGCTTCGACACCTTCGTCGCCAAGCATGGACTCGGCAGTGATCCGGCAATCATGACCATCACCGCCATTGTTCGCGGCGCGGACACGGACCGGCACGAGCTCACGCCGCAATCGGCCGGGCTGCTCGCGATCTCCATGGGACTTCGGGATCTGACGCCCGATGATCAGGAGGTACTGAAGCATGGCTTCGTCATCTATGACGCGCTCTACGCCTGGGCCTCTCGGCGCAAGACCGAGACGCATAGCTGGCCGCCGGCGATGAAGCCTACGGCCGCTTGAGCTTTATTGACCGGTCGAACGGGGTACGATTGCCGATGTCGATATGCTGCCGCGCGCGAGCGGGGTAGTACTACAGTTGCGTTTGATCTCTTGATTTATAGTGAGCGATCATTGCAGACGCTTGATGCATGCGCCGCCAGAGTGACCATGCGAAGATAAAACGA
>NZ_JARFYN010000041.1 GCF_030272695.1 Martinezella calliandrae | reverse complement strand
ACAAGTCGTGGACTTGCGCGGGAAGCAGGAACCAGACAACAAGGCGGCTGCGTAGCTTTAATCAGCTATGCACTGGTTTGTTTAGGTTCTGGAGAGCGGATTCTGACATCCCGCGACCCCGGGATTATAAATGCCCTCGGACTAGGTTGCCCGAGGGCGGGGTTTCGCCTACATAGCGGCACAATTCGAAATGTTGTCCGCCCGTGGAGTAACCCAAGCTATGGCACGTCAGTTCATCTATCATATGGCCGGTCTGAATAAGGCCTATGGCGCCAAGAAAATTCTCGAAAATATTCATCTCTCCTTCTATCCCGACGCCAAGATCGGCATTCTCGGCCCGAACGGCGCCGGTAAATCGACCGTTTTGCGCATCATGGCCGGCCTCGACAAGGAATATACCGGCGAGGCTTGGTTGGCCGAAGGAGCCACTATTGGCTATCTGCCGCAGGAACCGCAGCTCGATCCGGCAAAGACGGCGCTTGAAAACGTCATGGAGGGCGTGGCCAGGAAAACCGAGATCCTTAATCGCTACAACGAATTGATGATGAACTATTCCGACGAGACGGCGGAAGAGGGCGCCAAGCTCCAGGATATCATCGACAGCCAGAACCTCTGGGACCTTGAAAGCCAGGTGGAAATGGCGATGGACGCGCTTCGTTGCCCTCCGGGCGATGCCGACGTCACGAACCTCTCCGGCGGGGAACGCCGTCGCGTGGCGCTGTGCAAGCTGCTGCTGTCGCAGCCCGATGTTCTGCTGCTCGACGAACCGACCAACCATCTTGACGCGGAAACCATCGCCTGGCTGGAAAAGCACCTGCGTGCCTATCCGGGTGCGGTTTTGATGGTCACCCACGACCGCTACTTCCTCGACAACGTCACTGGCTGGATCCTCGAACTCGACCGCGGCCGCGGCATTCCCTACGAGGGCAACTACTCCGCTTATCTGCAGGCCAAGGCGAAGCGTATGCTTCAGGAAGGCCGCGAAGAAGCGAGCCGTCAGAAAGCCCTTGCCCGCGAACAGGAATGGATCGCTTCCAGCCCGAAGGCGCGCCAGGCCAAGTCCAAGGCTCGTATCCGTGCCTATGACGATCTGGTCAATGCCGCCGAAAATCAGCGTCCCGGCGACGCGCAGATCATCATTCCGGTCGGAGAGCGTCTCGGCCAGGTGGTGATCGAAATGGAAGGCATCACCAAGGGATACGGCGATCGTGTCTTGATCGAGGACCTGTCGCTGAAGCTGCCGCCCGGCGGTATCGTCGGTGTCATTGGTCCGAACGGCGCCGGCAAGACGACGCTCTTCCGGATGATCACCGGCCAGGAAACGCCCGATAGCGGCTCCATCCGCATCGGCGACACGGTTCATCTCGGCTATGTCGACCAGAGCCGTGATGCGCTTGACGGCAACAAGACCGTCTGGGAGGAAATTTCAGGCGGCGCCGAGGTCATCAAGCTTGGCAAGTATGAAATGAATTCCCGAGCTTATTGCTCGACCTTCAATTTCAAGGGTGGCGACCAGCAGCAGAAGGTCGGCAATCTGTCCGGTGGTCAGCGCAACCGTGTGCACCTTGCCAAGATGCTGAAGGCCGGCGGCAATGTCCTCTTGCTCGACGAACCGACCAACGACCTCGACACCGAAACGCTCGGCGCCCTTGAAGTGGCGCTCGAAAACTTCGCGGGCTGCGCCGTGATCATCAGCCACGATCGCATGTTCCTCGACCGTTTGGCGACGCATATCCTCGCTTTCGAAGGCGACAGCCATGTCGAATGGTTCGAGGGCAACTTCGAAGATTACGAACAGGACAAGATGCGCCGCCTCGGCGTCGAAAGCATCAATCCGAGCCGCGTAACCTATAAGCGGCTGACACGGTAAGTTCGCCTATTTCGGCTGATCGAGAACCCCGGCTCGTCCGGGGTTTTTCTTTCCCGGGCATCAAACCGCCTATCCCTCAGCCGACAGAAACTAACAGATTTCCGACGTTGAATTCCCTCCGGAGCCGATTGGCTCTTGCAGATCGAATGCAAATCACATAAAGATATCTTTATATCTTGATTGGGTGGTGCATGTCGGATCTGGTGAAATTCGGTTTGGATGGTCTGGTGGATGTGCTGAAGGCGGCAGGCGAACCTACGCGGCTCAGGCTGCTGGCGCTCCTTGCTGCCGGCGATCTCACGGTTACCGATCTTACCGAAATTCTCGGCCAGTCGCAGCCCCGTATTTCACGGCATCTGAAGCTGCTCGGCGAGGCTGGTCTGATCGACCGCTATCAAGAGGGCGCGTGGGCCTATTTCCGTCTGAAGCAGGAAGGCAAGGCGGTCATTCTCGTGCGCACGCTTCTCCGGCACGCGGCTGAAAATGATCCAGTGTTGTTGCGCGATGGCGAGCGGCTCGCCGCCGTCAAGCGCATTCGTGCCGAGCGGGCGCAAGCCTATTTCAGCCGCAATGCCGCCGAATGGGACGAATTGCGCCGCCTGCATGTGGCCGATGAGGATGTCGACAAGGCCTTGATCGAGTTGATCGGTCCGCAACAGATCGACTCTTTCCTCGATCTCGGCACAGGTACAGGCCGGATGCTGCAATTGCTGGCGGGCAATTATCGTCGCGCAGTCGGCATCGACGCCAGCCGCGACATGTTGGCCGTGGCACGAGCCAATCTCGACCGATCGAACATTACCGCCGCTTCGGTCAGGTATGGCGATATCTTCAATCTGCCGCTCGAGGCGCAGGATTTCGACCTGATTACCATTCACCAGGTGCTGCATTTCCTCGACCAACCGGAGATCGCCATCAACGAGGCGGCCCGAATGCTCAGGCCCGGCGGCCGGCTGGTGATCATCGATCTTGCCCCGCATGGGCTGGAATATTTACGCGACGAACATGCGCATCTGAGACTCGGCTTCTCGCATCAGACCATATCGGAATGGCTGAAATTGGCGGGGCTCGATGTCGAGCAGGTGCTGGACCTTCATTCGGGGAGGGAAGGCGGTAAAGCGCTGACGGTCACGATCTGGCTGGCACGCGACCCGCGGCTGCTGATCGCCGCCGGGCAGGACCGTCAGTCGTCCCCCGTTCTTGCCGGGAGAGCTTGATATGTCTTCAAAGACTGAAAACGGCCAGCGTGACATTCGAATTTCCTTCGAATTCTTCCCGCCGAAATCGGAAGAAGCCGAGACGCAATTGTGGAACACTGTCGCTGAACTGACCGAGTGGGACCCGGACTTCGTCTCGGTCACCTATGGCGCCGGTGGTTCGACCAAAGCGCCGACATTGTCTGCTGTGCGCCGGATGGTTCGCGAGACGCCGTTCTCGACTGCTTCGCATCTGACCTGCGTCGGTGCAACGCGCGAGGAGACGCATCGCGTCATCGACGATTTCCTCGCCGCTGGCGTCCTCCGCTTCGTGGCGCTGCGCGGCGACCCGCCGGGCGGCGCAGGCTCCGCCTACCAGCCGCATCCCGACGGCTATGCCAATGCGGCCGAGTTGGTATCGGCACTGCGCGAGCGCGGTAATTTCGATATTTCCGTCTCCGCCTATCCGGAGAAACATCCGGAAAGCCGTGATACCGCAGCCGATATCGATATGCTGAAGCGCAAGGCCGACAACGGCGCCGACAGGGCACTCACCCAGTTCTTCTTCGACAATGACGCCTTTGAACGCTATCACGATCGCGTTCGTGCCGCCGGCGTCAAGATCCCCGTTGTGCCGGGCATCATGCCGATCCAGAACCTGACGCAATTGAAGCGTTTTGCCGGCACCTGCGGCACCAGCATCCCTTCCTGGCTGGACGAGCGTTTTGACGGCCTAGACCAGCAGCCCGATAAGCGGGCCAATGTCGCCGCAGACGTCGCCGCAGAGCAGATCGAAGACCTGGTTCGTCGCGGCATCAATGAGTTTCATCTTTACACGATGAACCGCTCGCCGCTTGTCTCAGCCGTTCTCGAGCGGTTGGGCATTCGGCGCAAGGCAGAGGCACCCGCGGGCGCGGCTGCCTAACAGCATAGAGGATGCGAACATGAAAAAGCGCATGTCGAATTTCGGCACGCGCTCTTTGAATGGAATAGGTTGTTTTGTTAGCTTTCAGGAGTACGGCTGCCTGCGATGTTCGCTGTTTGCGTTAGATGAAAAGCATCGTCAGCACGAATACGAACGCTGCACTGACCACTAGGACGTTGATGGATCGCGTCAATCCCATGTCTTCCTCCCCAGTCAACTGGTAAACTCTATGTCGAAAATGTGTTGCTTGGAAAGCGAATTCGATGCTGCGTCGCGGCATGCAGCGCCGATCTTTGATGGCGATCATCAAGCAAGCTATTGTTTTTATATCGATATTTTGAACGTGACCTTGCTCACGAAATTTAATGTATCGTTAATTTAGCCGTGATTAAATTAAGGCGAATGTGTTCGACTGAACCAGGAATCGGTTAATCTTGACGATGGTCCAGCGATTGAGCGCTCGTTCTTGAGTTCGGTCGCATGCGCGTATAGAGCCGCCCGTCGAGAATGAGCAGGCCGGCACCGATCAACAGCATGCCGGCGATTTCAGTTATCCCCAGTTGCTCGCCCAAGAAAAGAAAGCCAAGCAGAATGGCGCTCGGCGGCACGAGCAAGGTCACCAGTGAGGCGTTGGTGGCGCCCGAAAGCGCCATGATGCGGAAATAGAGGATATAGGCGAAGGCGGTCGACAATAGCGCCATGCCGAGAATGGCGGCAAGGGCGCTGGCCGGAGGCGTGGCCAAAGCGAAGGGCTGGTCAAGTAAAAGAGCCACCGGCAGTATGAGAGCGGCCGAGCAAGTCAGTTGACCCGCCGCGATAACGGGCGGCGCCATGCCTTTGAAACGTTTGGCATAGATCGCGGCGAAGCCATAGGAGATCGCAGCGAGGATCGGCAGCAGCAGCGCCCAGAACGGCACCTCGGCTCCACTCGTCACGCTCGGCCCGATGAGCACGACCGTTCCGATGAGCCCTGTCAGGCAACCGGCGAGCTTGGCAGAAGTCAGCCGCTCGTCGGTGGTGAAGTGGTTGCCAATCAATACGGTCCAGATCGGCGTTGTTGCGTTCAGGATGGAGGCGAGCCCCGCACCCATCTGCGTTTGGCCGACAAAGATCAGCGCATGCGGCACTGCATTGTTGATCAGGCCCAACAACAGGAACTGCCGCCAATGCGTTCGCAGGAGATCATAGATTGCGAAACGACCGGCGATGTAGGCATGCAACGCCATTGCCGCCAGCGATAAGCGGAGGAAGACCAGCGTAAAGGGCGGCACATAGTGAACGGCGATGCGGGCAAAGAAGAACGAACCGCCCCAGATGAGGCCGAGCAATAGCAGCAGCCCCCAGGTCAATGCGGTCATGCCATTGTTGGTGTTCAACGTCTGCTTCCCCGCCATTTTGGTCCATATTGACGAAAGCAAGGGCAGTTGCCACCCGTTTCTTGCCGCGCCTGGATCAGCTTCGGTCAATCACCAGATGCCGGGGTCGGCGCCACAAAAAGAAAAAGGCGACCCGACAAGGCCGCCTTCGACAATAGAGCATCAGCGCTCAGAGCGCGTTCAACAGCGATTGCGTTGCCCAGCCATCAGCGGGAAGGCCGAGGCGAAACTGTTCCTTCTGGACGGCGACGCGCGTGCCGGAGCCGAGAATGCCGTCAATCTTGCCGACATCGTAGCCGCGCGCCACGAGTTTGGTCTGAAGCGCTTTCATATCGCCATCGCTCAGGCCCGCTTCTGGTGCGCCCTTATTGTAGGTCGGAGCGCCGCTGAAGCGTGTCGCGAAATAGGCCGCGGACGTCGTGTAGATGAACGACTGGTTCCATCCGAGATAGGCGTTGTAGTTCGGATAGGTCAGGAAAGCCGGGCCCTTGCGGCCCTGCGGCAAGATGAGGGCGGCCGGAAGCGAACCGAAATTCGTATTGCCGTCGCGCGGCTTGACGCCGAGCTGGAACCAATCGCCGGCCGTGAGCGTGCCGCCGATGCCGGATTTCTCCCAAGGCAGATTATCCGGCACGGTGACCTCCTGCAGCCAGGGCTGGCCGCGCTGGAAGCCGAGATGCTGGATAAATCTTGCCGTGGTCAGAATGACGTCAGGTGCGCTTGTCTTCAAATTGACATGACCGTCGCCATCGCCATCGGTGCCGTAGGCAATGATATCGGGAGGCAGCATTTGCGTCTGGCCGATTTCGCCGGCCCATGCGCCTGTCGTTGTTGCCGGGTCAACATCGCCACGCTGCACCAACTCGATCAGCGCGATTAGGCGCGGGCGGAAGAAATCCGGCCGGCGGCAGTCATGTGCGAGGGTGACCAAGGCGTTGCGGGTGTTAAAATTGCCTTGAACGGCTCCGAAATCGGTTTCCATGGCCCAGAAGGCTGTAATCACGCCGGGCGGCACGCCGTAGTCCTGCTCGGCCTTGGCGAAGACATCGGCATATTGCTTCATCTTCTGGCGGCCGATATCGAGGCGAGCCTGGCTGACAGTGCGCTGAGAAAACTCAAGGAAGGTCTGGCGGAAAACACCCTGGCCGCGGTCCATGGAGACAACCTTGGGGTCGATCTGTGCGCCGGCGAGCGTCTTGTCCGCGGCGGCCGCGTCCGCGCCGGCGGCGATCGCGTCGGCCTTGACGCCGGCCAGGAAAGAAGAGAGGTCACCGCCGCAAGCCACTTGCGGGCCACCGCTCCCACCTGCATTCGGCGCGGCGGCGGGGGTCGCGTTCTGCGCCATTGCCACACTTGCCATGGCTGAAGCGAAGACCAGCGCGAGTGCGCTGCGTCGAATGGTATAGCGGTCCATGGGCGATCCTCTTTGCCGGTAGAATAGGGTCGCTTTCACAGAAGATTGTGACAGAAGCAAGAGAGAAGTTCAGGCAGTCTCAAGAATTTCCTTCCTTCTTTACTGCCGCCACCCAGTTGTGCCAATTCTGTTCGGAACCGGCAAAAACATTGATGTCCGTCGGCCCCTTAATGCCCGGGATCAGGCCGGTCGACGTGTATTGCCAGAAGTCCCAGCTGCGATCCGCGTAGATCTCCTTGGGATGCTTTGCGACCGAGCGCACCCAGAACTTGTAGTCCTTGAAGTATCCGACGAGGTTGTCGCGGTGGAAATCGACCGACGTATAAATGATCGGGCGTTTGCCGTAGTAGGCTTCCAGGCGATCCATGAAGCGCTTGATCTCGGCGCGCACCGTTTCAGGAGCCGGTCTCGTCCGGCAGGTCGGTGAGTCCGGATTCCATTCGACGTCGACGACAGGCGGAAGCGCCATGACATCCTTCGGCACATTGTGGATGAACCAATCGGCCTGCTCGTCGGCGGTGGAGCAGAAATAGAAGAAATGATAGGGCGCGTGCAGAAGTCCTGCGGCGCTCGCCTCATTCCAATATTGGGCGAAACGTGGATCGATCCTATCCTTGCCTTCGGTGGCCTTGATGAAGACGAAGGCGACACCGGAACCCTTCACCGACTGCCAGTTGATATCGCCCTGCCATTTCGAGATGTCGATGCCGTGGATCGGATGGCGTTGGGGACGATCGCGGCCGAAGTCCTGCGGCTTCGTATCCTTGAAACGAGACTTCACCACCGACGCGGTCTGAAAACTGTCATAACCCATGGTGCAGCTGGTGAGAAGGAAGGCGAGCGGCAGTAAGCATGACAGAAGCCTGCGCATGGATATCCCGTTATGGCGCGAGTAATCTAGCTGCCCCAAAGCTTGGCTTCCGTGATGTGTGGTCCCCGAAATTCCAAAAGAGGCGAAGAACCAGGCTGTTGTCAGCCGGCCTTTGCCACTTATTCACCATATCAACGTAAAAAATGTGTTATCTTCAAGAAAATTCTTATACTTGGGACGCCGTTTGAGCGGATTTCATGTCGAATTCCACTGTTTTCGCTAGGCGCGGGGCTTAACGACGACGGCTCTCCAAGCGTAACCCCGTCCGATTTCTTCGAACATCAGCTTCCCGCCGCGCGCCTCAATCCGATCTTCCAGCACGCTACGCAGGTCGGCTCGCGGCGTGACGTGGAACTTCGCCAGCCAGCCCTTCAGCACGGTGCGGAACCAGCCCGGCAGTCGCTCCTGCTGACCAAAATCGACGATATGCAGCTCTCCGCCGGGGATGACTGCATCGAGCGAGGCATCGATCGCGCTCTTCCAATCCGGGATCATCGACAAAGCGTAGGAGACCATAACGCGGTCGAAACCGGCGACACCGAATTCGGCAGCCGAGAAGGCGGTGGCATCGGCGACACGGAAGTCGGGCACCTGCTTCAGGCCGCGAAAATTATTGCGGGCCGAGATCAGCATTTCCTGCGAAATGTCGAGGCCGTAAAGCTTGGCCGATGGAAAGCGGCGATGCGCCAACAGCATGTTGCGGCCAGTGCCGCAGCCCACTTCCAGCAGCGTGCCGCCGAAAGGCACGTTGAGGTGGGCGATGGTGCGGTCGCGGCCAAAAAGGTAGTATTTGCGGGTCAAGTCGTAGATGTGCCGTTGGTAGCGGTACATTCCGTCCATCAGTCCGGCATGGCTCTTAGAGCTTGTCTGAAGACCTGTGTCCGCCTGGCTCACGCTTTTTTCCCATAGATGTGGAAGCCGCCATAGATCGCCGAGCGGTCGCGCACGTTAAGCTCTTGCGAGCGCTCTTCGAAATAGACCCACTGGTCGCGAATGGCAGGGGAGAGGCGGCCTTCGATGATGCTCTTTTCGGCGGCGGTGCGGAAAATCACGCGCGCACCTTCGCGAGCCGTGCGGGTGATCTCCGCCCAGAGTTGATTGAGCTGCTCGTCGTTCATCCAATCCTGCGCGTCGAGCAGGATGTAGCGGTCGCGAGAGGCGGCCGGCTTGGAAGCCAGGAGTTCGGTGAAGTTGGCGTGATGGACGTCGACGCGGTCGGCGTTGGCGCGAATGGCGGCGTAGTGCTCCGGCCTTAGATAGGTGGGCAGCGGACCCTGATGCTGGGCGGCATAGCGCCGTGCGAAGGCCTGCCACGCAAAATAGTTGTCGCGCATCGGGAAATGGCATGACAGCTTTTCCAGACGGTGTTTCAAAACACCCGAGATCGAATCGTCCCCGGCGAGGCTCGCAAGTTCGTCATATTGCTGCGGTGGAATGCCGAGGCCGAAAAGCGAGCTTTTGCGGCCGAGCAGCCAGCGCACCACCGGCTTGTCGAAGATCGGCGCAATCTCGTTGTCGAAAAACTGCCGCTGTTCGCGGAGCGTGCGCGCTTCCGTCATCTTGGCGAGACGGACGCCATGCAGGCGCGCCAGCACGTGAGCCGCGCCGATGAAGCGTCCGAGCAGGCCCGTCTTGTAGATGTTGCGGTTGAAGACGGTAACACGTCGGCGGCCATACATATCGCGGCCGCCCCAATAGGCAGCCGTTGCCGGATCGAGCCGAGGCGCGATGAACTGGTCATAGGCCTGGCTGTTGGCGCTGACGCCGGGCGTGCCGAAGAATCGCACCAGATCGGCGTGAGCCGGCAGCAGCCGGAAGGCAGCGAGCTTGAGCTTGTTCAACGCGATGTGGTGACGATTGAGGTCAACGACATCGATCGAAGCCGGGCTCTTGGAGAGGTAGGCGAGCATATTGCAGCCGCCAGAGCCGATTGTGACCAGACGGTGATGGGGCTGAAGCTCCATCGCCTCCATGTCGATGTCCGGATCCTCCCAGATCTGCGGATAGACAAGGCCGGAAAACAGCATGCCGAACAGGCGCTCGGAAAAGCCGGCTTTCGACAGGGCCTTGTGTTGCAGAACGGCTTCCTTGACTTTCCGGTTCTTGCGGAGACCGGCATCCGGGGCGAATTCCGTCATCTGAGTCTTGTCACCAATTTGTCAGGTTCAGGGCGTGTAACTCGGCAATGCTACAGTCTGATGACGTGGGCTGTTGGTAGACCTGCTCGAAGGACCGTCATGCCGGCATTTGCAACGCCGCGATGACGATAGGCCTTTTATATTGCGGCGTTTCCTGATTGTGTCCCGCATGGTTTCGGAGGGTGTGACATGCGTTTGATATCGAGAGTGATCGCAGCTCTTTTTATTCTGCTGCTGATCATTGTCGCAGTTGGTGGCGTCATGCTTTCGGTTTCGCCGCCGGAATTGCTGCGGGTTGGCGACGGCTACGCCGCCAAAATCGTCTGCTCGAATACCTTTATCGCCAAGCGCGATCCCGAAGAGGTGTTGGCCGATGATGTCCAGGCACCAGGCAATCCGGCGCTGCAGCTCGTCAATGTTTCGGTTGATCGTGAAGATAGGGTGGTAACCGCCCGCTTCCTCGGCATGTTTGCACCAAACTATGCGCTCTATCGTGGAGCGCTCGGTTGCACGACCGTGCCGGACGGCGACCTTCAGGCAGCACGCAGCGCCGCCTTCCTGAATAAGGTGAGGGTGGCCAAAAGCGATTCTCTTTGGCCGGAGGGCAACAAGGTCGTACCGGTTCAGGATGAGACCGGCGTCGCGCTTGCGAAACTGATCGCCAATCCGGACTTTGCCGGTCCGGCAATGCGTGCCATCGTTGTCGTCAAGGACGGCCGCATCGTCGCGGAGGCCTATGGCGACGGGTTCAACAACGCCACTCCACTGATAGGCTGGTCGATGACGAAGACGGTCAATGCCGCCATCATCGGTCGCCTGATGCTTTCCGGCCGTATGTCCTTCGACGATCAGAACCTCTTACCGCAGTGGAGCGGCGACGCGCGCAAGAACATCAAGCTCAGCGATCTGCTCGGCATGGAGAGCGGGCTGGCCTTCAATGAAGGATATGGCGCTGTCTCCGACGTGACGCGCATGCTTTATCTCGATCCGGACTCGACGAGGATCGCCGCCAGCGCGCGGCAAGTGGCCCCGGCCGGCGAACGTTTCAACTATTCCAGCGGAACGGCGACGCTGCTCTCGAGGCTCTGGATGAACAGGTTTCCGAATGAGAGTGCTGCGATCGCCTATCCGCGAGAGGCTCTGTTTGCACCGCTCGGCATGTCCAGCGCGGTGCTGGAGGCCGACGAGCGTGGCACCTATGTCGGCGGCTCCTATCTTTATGCGACGGCGCGCGATTGGGCGCGCTTCGGGCAATTCCTGCTGCAGGATGGCGTCTGGAAAGGCCAGCGCCTGTTGCCTGAAGGTTTTGTCGGGGCGATGCGCACCCCGACGACGTCATCGCAAGGCATCTATACGCAAGTTCAAGCCTGGCTCGCGGGTCCCGGTGGCTCCGACGCGCAATTCGGCCTGCCGACGGATACGTTCTGGATGCTCGGGCATGACGGGCAGAGCGTCGCTATCGCACCATCGGCCAATCTCGTATTGGTGCGAATGGGGCTGACGCCGGGCTGGGTGGACTACAAGCCGCAGATCCTGCTGAAGAGGATTCTGGATATAACGACGCCGGCCAAGACCAAAGGTCCGACCGGCGCTGATAGAGTGGTCCAGGAAAATCAGTAATTGCCGTTTGCGACGTCCCCAAGACCCTTGCGCTTGGCGTCGAAGTAATAGCCATGCGCGTAGAGCTGAACGGCATTGACTTCCTTGTTCTCGGCCTTGCTGTCAGCCACCATCCAAGCGCCACGCAAATATTTCGCGGCATATTTGATGTTGGTCTCCGCATCGAGCAGGCCTGACGGCGGACCCTCGTAACCCATGGACTTGGCGGTATTGTATTTGATCTGCATCAGGCCGAAATAGCCGGCCCTGTTATAGGCCTTCGGATTGTAACGGCTTTCGCGGTGAACAACACGATGGATGAGCGATTCCGGAATTTCGTAAAGCTTGGCATATTTCTGAATGAGCTTCGAAACATAGCTCTTCTCAGCAGCCGGCACTTCGGACTCCTCATTTTGAGGGGCAAGCACCGCGGGAATGACCGTCGGGCCGCTGGCGTCGAAGTTGAAATCGTAATGCATGCGGTTGTCGACATAACCCATGCCGGGGATCTGCGTGGGTGCAGCAAAGGCGACTTCGGTCGGCGCCATCATCTTCGCATCTTCACCGGGGCGCGGGGTCGGAACGACGGATTGGATGGCGGCCACGTCCGATGTCATCGGAATGGTCGCTTGCGCCGCAGCCACCGAGCTCGCAACAGGCAGAAGTGCGGTATCGCCCGGACGCGCCGGATTTGGAATCGGGATGGCGACGACGGCGGGGATCGGCGGCTCGTCGGAGGCTGCATAGGCGGCGGCTGCGGATGTGTTCGCCGCGGGCGTGCCGGTCACGGACGCAATGGCGACGGTGCCCTGGTTGGCGGCGCTCGGCGCATTCGTCACCGGAGCACCCATGCGGTCCTTTGCTAACTGGACCTGGTTTTGAGCGGCCGAACCGCCACCAACGTTTTGAGCTGGAGAACCGGCACCAGCGTTTTGAGCAAAGCCGCCGCCAACCCGGTCGGATTTCATCAATGCGGCCTGTTGCATCGGCGCTGCCTGCTGCGGCTGGAGCGCGGCCTGCGGTTGGGATGCTACTTGCGGCTGCGGCTGGATCTGCTGACCTGCTGTCGCCGGTGTGGTGGACGCCACCGCTACGCCGCCTGAAGACGATGCAGCACCGACCGAAGCCGGGTTTGTATTCGGATGCGGCACGTTGGCTTGTGCCGACGGGAGTCCTGCCTGAGATGTCTGTTGCTGAGTGCTTGCACACCCTGCAAGAACGCCGCACATCATTGCCGAAAAGGCAACGCTGCGCTTTAGGCTGGGAAATCCGATCGCTACCATTCTGTCACTTTCGAAAAAACCAAACCTCCCTGCGATGCAAATCAGTCACAGGGCCAATAAATTTATGAATCCCCCATTAACCTATCCGTGATCCTCTCGCAACCCTAGACGGCGATCAAGCGGCCATCCGGCGGTATCCGGCGGTCACTGCACCGGCCGCGATCAACAGCGTTCCGCCCGTCCGGTTGACGGCACGCTGCACGCTTGCCTTGCGGATGAAGCCACGCGCCATGTCGGCGATGAACACGTAAATCAGCGAGTTCAATGCCGCCAGAGTGAGGAAAGTCGCCTCCAAAATAAGGGTTTGCTGAAGGAAGGGCTTCGACATGTCGAGAAACTGCGGGACGAAGGCGATGAAGAAGACGATACTCTTTGGATTGAGTGCCGTCACAACATAGGCGTGCAGCAGAATCTTCAGTGGTTTTTCCTCGGGAAGGTTGTCATTGTCGCCCATCGGACCGGTCACAATCGGGGCGCGCCAGAGCTTAATTCCCAGGAACATCAGGTAGGCTGCGCCGATCAGCTTAAGAATCATAAATAGGCTCGCTGAGGTCGCGAGAATTGCGCCTAGACCGGCGAGCGAGGCGGTCATCGCCGTGAAGTCGCCAAGCGTCACGCCTGTCACGGTCGCCAGCGCCGTCTTGCGACCATGGCCGAGTGCATAAGAGATCACAAGCAGAATGGTCGGGCCGGGTATGGCCAGCATGATTGAGGACGCGGCGGCGAAAGCGAGCCAGGTTTCGATGGACATGGAATCCTCCTCTATTCCTATTCGCCGCCAGCAAAGACATTGGATTAATGATACGTCAATTAGGATTGGGTGTATTTTTGCCCGATATGATCCATGACCTCGGCAAACCACGGCGATGACAGATCGAAAGGCTTGCCTCCCTTGATGCGCGGGAATTCAATGGTGCGCAACTTGCAGCCCTGGCCTTCGTCATGGCCGGTGACGCCAGACACCTTGTTCAATGCGCTTTCGACCGAAAGATCGACCATGCCTTGGATGAGGCGCAGGTCTTCGCCGTTGGCGGGCGCCGAGCGGGCGAAATAGCCCGACTTCTGCACCAGCGAGCGCTCGGCGCCAAGAAGGGTGGCGAATTGCTTCTGAAACCAGTTGCCGACATTGATGGTATCGATCTTCACATGACCGAAGGCATCGCGCTTGATGGTTTCACCGGCAGCTTCGCGCTCGGCGACGATAGCGTCGAGGCCCGCACCTTCCGAAACGAACAGCGTCACTTGGCCGGTCTTTTCCATGATGGCCTTCAGGCGGTCAGCTTCCGATTCGATGTCGAAGGCCATTTCCGGCAGGTAAAGGCCGTCGATGCTCTTCATCGCGGCGTTCATCATGAAGCCCTCGACATATTCGTTGGCGCTGGTCTTCTGGATATAGGCGCGGGCGGTCGCAGCCGTCAGCCAACCGCAGCTGCGACCCATGACTTCATGGATAACGAGCGTACGCGGCGCCGCGGTCTGTTCATTGCTGACATTGTCGAAGAAATGGGCGCCGACTTCGGCTGCTGTCCAGGCGCCGAGCGACTGGCGGATCGGCACGACATCGTTGTCGACCGTCTTAGGCAGGCCGACCACGGTCAGCTCGTAGCCGTTGGCGCCGAGATAGGCGGCAAGATCGGCGGCCGTCGTGTTGGTGTCGTCGCCGCCGATGGTATGAAGGATGGTGACACCGTCGGAGGCGAGGCGCTCAGCGGCGACGCGCAGCGGGTTTTCGCCTTCCTTGACAAGGCCGCGCTTGACGCAATCTGCAGCGTTGGTGAGCTTGACGCGGCTGTTGCCGATCGGCGAACCGCCGTAGCGGTGGAGCAGATGGGCACGGTCGCGCATGCCGGGCGTGATCTCGATGCGATCGGCCAGCAGAACGCCCTGATAGCCGGAGCGATAGGCGATGATGTCGAGATCGGGCGCCACGTCATTGTAACGCTGGATCAGGCCACCGACCGCGGAGGAGAGACAGGGCGCCAACCCGCCGGCGGTGAGCATCGCGACTTTTTGTTTGGCCATGGGGATCCTCCTTGCAGCAGGGCTGCTTCATTGCAGTGATTTCCGTCCGAATGGATGCGACAGGCGGGCATGGCTGTAAAGTAAAGAATTTAAGAAGGGCATGCTTTGTTTTTTCAATCGGGCCATCAGCATGGCCCATCGTGCGGCGTCGCAAATTGCGGCTTCAAACACGTTATCATTACCGAAATGTGAAAAGTGTTTTCGACCATGCGACCAATGGACTGCTTGCAATCGCAACCATTATTTGATCAACGTGTTTGTTATTCAGAAGGGGTAGTTGAGACCAAAATGTCGTTCTGGGAAAAATTGCTGAATGCTGTTGGCGGCACCGCTGGCAATGCCCTGTCGGCGGTGGTTGAAGCCATTCGCACGCTGTTCGAAGGCGATCCGGAAACCCGTCGCAAGGTGGCTTTTTCGGTCGCCATCATCGCGCTTTCCGCCAAGATGGCGAAGGCCGATGGCGTGGTGACGGAAAACGAAGTCAACGCATTCCGCGAGATCTTCGAGTTTCCGCCTGATCAGGCCAAGAACGTCGCGCGCCTTTATAATCTGGCGCGCCAGGACGTCGCCGGCTACGAAGCCTATGCCGCGAAGCTGTCGTCGCTCTGCGTGACCTGCGCGAAGAATTGTCCAGTGCTGGAAGACGTGCTCGACGGCCTTTTCCATATCGCCAAGGCTGACGGCCTCATTCACGAGAAGGAAATCGACTTCCTGCAGCACATTGCCCAGATTTTCCATATGAGCGAGCAGCGGTTCGAGCAGATCATGGCCCGCCATGTCAGTGTCGACGGCCGCGACCCTTATAAGGTACTCGGCGTATCGCCCCAGGATGATTTCACGACCATCCGCCGCCGCTACCATGGCCTTGTTTATGAGAACCATCCCGATCGCCTGGTCTCGCGCGGCGTGCCGGAGGAATTCCACCTCATCGCCAATGAGCGCATGGCGGCCCTCAACGCAGCCTATGCGGAAATCGAGAAAGAACGCCGCGCGGCATGAGTTCCTTTGCGGCTGATTTTTTAGGCGCCAGCGTGCAGCCCTCGGCCAACCATGGCGAGCGGAAGGACGGGCGCAAGCCGGACATGATCCTTCTGCACTATACCGGCATGGGTACAGCCGAAGGCGCGCTTGACTGGCTCTGTCGCGACGAGAGCCAGGTGTCGAGCCACTACTTCGTCTTCGAGGATGGGCGCGTGATCCAGCTCGTGCCGGAGGAGCGTCGAGCCTGGCATGCCGGCAAGAGCGCCTGGCACAACGAGGTGGACATCAACTCGCTATCGATCGGCATCGAAATTGCCAATGCCGGCCATCCCGGCGGGCTGCCCGACTTTCCCGACGCGCAGATCGAAGCGGTCATCGAACTTTGTCGCGATTGCGGCCATCGCTGGGCAATTTCACCTGAGCGTGTACTTGGGCACTCCGATGTCGCCCCTGTCCGCAAGGTCGATCCGGGCGAAAAATTCCCGTGGTCGCGACTGGCCGCGGCAGGGGTCGGTCATTGGGTCGAACCGACGCCGATCAGCGGTGGGCGGTTCTTCCAGAAGGGCGATTTAGGACAGCCGATCGAGGCGTTGCAGTCCATGCTCTCGCTTTATGGATACAATACGGAAATTACAGGTGAATTCTCCACGGAGCTTAAGGGTGACGTCGAGGCTTTCCAGCGTCATTTCCGCCAGGAACGAGTGGACGGGATCGCCGATTTTTCGACCATCGACACGCTGCATCGCTTGCTGTCCGCATTGCCTCGCTTTTCCTAAGGTTAGGTGGGCCTCCGTTTCGTAATGCTAAAAAAACCGGAGCGCGCAAAATGCCTAACGTGCTTCAGCGCCACATCATTTCCCTATTATCTCCGCATTACACTGGTCTAACGACGCCCGCTTAACGGCGGTCGCGCAAGTCTGGTTTGTGTGTCGCGCGGCCGTAAAGAATAACGGGGACCGTGCACTCCGGCGGCTCTTTTTGCCTCCCGCCGGACTGATGGCTTAGTGCTGTCCGCGATCCCGCGCCTGGAGACAAAAGACTACATGAAAAATCTGATTATTGCCGCTGCAGCGTGCGTGAGCGTGCTGCTGACAGGATATGATTGCGCCTTTGCCGGTCCGCGCGACATTAAAACCACGACAGTTCCTCTAAAAATCATCACCCGCACGACCGGCTATGCCACGCCGAATGCTCCTACCCAATTGCACGATGCGGAAAATTCCTTCGCGGGACGTAATCCCTACTCGGCAGTGATTGCCAAATACGCCAACCAGAACGGCGTCCCGGTCGAATTGGCAACCGCTGTCGTTCAGATCGAAAGCAATTTCAATCCTAAAAAGCGCGGCAGTGCCGGCGAGATCGGCCTGATGCAGATCAAGCCTACCACTGCGAAGCTGATGGGCTATTCAGGCAGTGCCAAGGGACTTTACGATCCCGACACGAACATCGAATTCGGCATGAAATATCTCGCCAAGGCGCAGAAGCTTGGCGGCGGCCCGACCTGCAATACCATCCTCAAATACAATGCCGGCCACGCGGCAACGCATATGAATCCGATCTCGCAGGAATATTGCGGCAAGGTGCTGGCCCTTCTTGACTAACGGTGCTTTCGGGAGGAATGCGGGTAGGGCGCAGTTGCTTTCCATGTTATCGAGTTCGCGGTCATTTGTGAGGGAGATAACATGGCTGCGGATTTCAGGTTCATCGTCGTCGGTCGCGGAATGATGGGAGCGGCTGCCGCCCGCCATCTGGCCAATAAGGTGGACGGCGTCGCCCTTATCGGCCCGGATGAGCCTGAAGACCGCGCAAACCATCAGGGTGTCTTCGGCAGTCACTACGACGAGGGCCGGATCACCCGCACCATCGATCCCGATGCCGATTGGGCGCGGCTCGCCAATCGCTCGATCGCCCGCTATGCAGAGATCGAGCGCGACAGCGGCATTCAATTCTTTGCACCGGTCGGCTGTCTCGTGGTGGGGCCGAAGCGGGGTGGCGCCGATAGCTATGTCGACAACGTCGTCGATGCCGCCGCTCGGCTCGGTGTCCAGACGGAACTCCTGGACGATGCGGGGCTGAAGGCGAAATTCCCCTTCTTCTCGTTCGCTGAAGGCAGCGAAGGCGTCTACGAGCCACACGGCGCAGGCCATATCAGCCCGCGGCGGTTGGTGAAGGCGCAGTCGCTGCTGGCGCAGAAGGCAGGGGCTCGCATCATCAATCAAACCGTTGTCTCGATCCGAGACGAGGGCGGTCTGGTGACGGTCGCCACGGCGCATGGCGAGACATTCCGGGCGGAGAAGGTTCTCCTCGCCGCCGGCGGTTTTTCCATTGCCGAGGTTCTGTTGCAGCGGCCCGTTCAGATGAGGGTTTATGGTCGCACGGTGACATTTTTCGAGGTGAGCGAGGCGCAGGCCGAGGCGCTTTCGGCCATGCCATCGCTGATATCCTCCAAGCCCGACGATATCGACAGCATCTACCTGTTGCCGCCGATCCGCTACCCGGACGGGAAATATTATATCAAGATCGGCGGCGACCCGGATGATCTCGAGCTCGACAGCGAGCCGGAACTCCGCACCTGGTTTCGAACCACCGGTCGCGACAAGGTGCGCGATCATCTGACGCGGATTATCGACGAACTGGTTCCGAGCGTGACCGGTCCGTCGGCCTTTACCAATTCCTGTGCCGTTTCCTATTCACCGACGCGCTATCCGATGATCGGTTACACGTCGTCACCGCGCGCCGCCGTTCTGACCGGCGGTTGCGGAATGGCGGCGAAAAGTTCCGACGAGATCGGCAGGCTCGGCGCCGAATTGTTGTTGGAAGGTCGAATCAAGGATGACGCCTACCACACGGATTTCTCTGCGCATTTCCGCACTTGAGCCGACGGGAAATAAAAGCCGCATATTTCGGTGGCAATTGCCGGCGCTCTCGGCTAATGGAGCCCTGCCAGTTGGCCGGGCAGCCGCGCCTCACCAATGCCGAAAGGCGGTGGGGTGAGGAAAGTCCGGGCTCCACGGAAACACGGTGCCGGATAACGTCCGGCGGGGGTAACCTCAGGGAAAGTGCCACAGAAAGCAAACCGCCCGGTCTTCGGATCGGGTAAGGGTGAAAGGGTGGGGTAAGAGCCCACCGCGCCTCTGGCAACAGCGGCGGCACGGTAAACCCCACCGGGAGCAAAACCGAATAGGGATGACGCGGATCGCGAAAGCGCTCCAGCCTGTTTCCGGGCCGGTCATCCGGGTGGGTTGCATGAGGCGCCGCGCAAGCGGCGTCCAAGATGAATGGCTGCCACGTTCCGGCCTCGGCCGGAGCCATACAGAACCCGGCTTACAGGCCAACTGGCAAATATCCTTCGATGAGGTCGATGCTCGTCGCCTGCCCTGTGGAAACAATTTTTGGGACCGCTGAGACGCCCGGTTTTTCAGCCTCTCCATTGCGGTCGAGGGAAGCGTTTTCATTCGTGAAAACAAACCGTTTTGGCACCTTGGTTCAGGGCGCTCCTAACCTTTCGTTAAACTTAACAGCTTATGAATATTCAGGCTGTGGCCACGTCTGCGTGGCTTCATCCCATTGACGCCCATATAGTCCCATGGTATCCCAAAAGCACACTGCACAAGGGCAAATCATTGCCCATTCATCGCAAGGCTATGGTCCCTCCTTTTCTGGAGGTGTCGGAAGGGCGTTGTCTCTTTCGGCTTGCGAAGCTGTGTCCGATTTTGGCTATGTCTGCGGGCAAATGATCGCCCGTATGTCATGGGAAACGGGTGTTTCGCGTCATGAACCGCTTCCTGTCAAATGCGACCAACAGGATAGATGCCAAGGGCCGAGTATCCGTGCCGGCGGTCTTCCGTTCCGTGTTGGCGCAGCGCAATATCCAGGAGCTTTATTGCTTCCAGGATTTTGTGTTCCCGGCGATCAGCGTCGGCGGTCTCGATCTGCTCGATCGGTTCGAGCGCCAGATCGCGGCGGACGATCCTTTTTCGCCGGCGGCGAACCAGATGTCGCTCCTCATTCACGGGGGCGGGGTCTTCATGAAGCTCGATGCGGAAGGGCGGCTGATGATCACGGATTTTATCCGCGGTTTCACCGGTATCGCCAACGAGGTAACATTCGTCGGGCGGGCGGATCATTTTCAATTGTGGCAGCCGGAGGCTTTTCAAGCCTTGCAGGCGCAGGCACGAGAGGAGCGCATGCTGGCGGGCAGGCGCTCGGAATAAAACGGGGAAACGGAATGGTGGCGAATCCTGGCGGAGGCTCGACTGATGCCGGTGGCGGACCGGTTCGCCACATTCCGGTTCTTCTTGCCGAGGTGCTCGAGGCGTTGGCGCCGTCCGCCGGCAAGCTCATTCTAGATGGCACGTTCGGTGCCGGTGGCTATACCTCGGCTATTCTGGCCGGTGGTGCCGATGTGATCGCGCTCGATCGTGATCCGACTGCGATTGCGGCAGGCCAGGCAATGGTTGCCGCCAATGCCGGCCGTCTTTCTCTCATTCATTCGCAGTTTTCGCAGCTTGGAGACCACGCGCCGCAGGGTGGGCTTGATGGCGTCGTGCTGGACATCGGCGTTTCCTCCATGCAGCTCGACGAGGCCGAACGCGGTTTCTCGTTCAGCAAGAATGGCCCGCTCGACATGCGCATGTCGGCAAGCGGCGTATCGGCTGCCGATGTCGTCAATCGCGCCAAGCTCGCCGACCTCATTCGCATCTTCGCCTTTCTTGGCGAAGAGAAGCAAGCACCGCGCATCGCCCATGCAATCGAAAAGCGTCGGGCGGAAGCACCGTTCGTTACCACCCGTGACCTTGCCGGATTGATCGAGATCGTTACGCCGCGAAAGGCCAAGGACAAGATTCATCCGGCAACCCGCGTCTTCCAGGCGCTGCGCGTCTTCGTCAATGATGAGCTTGGCGAGCTGGCTCAGGCTCTGTTTGCCGCCGAGCGGGTCCTGAAGCCGGGTGGGCGCCTGGTCGTCGTGACCTTTCATTCCCTGGAAGACCGGATCGTCAAGAAGTTCTTCGCCGATCGCTCCGGCCGCGCCGCGGGCTCCCGTCATATGCCCATGGTGCATGAGCGGCTGGCAACCTTCGACCCCATCGGCAAGTCGATGGTTTCAGCCAGCGAAGCCGAGGCAGAGGCCAATCCGCGGGCGCGTTCGGCCAAGCTGCGCGCCGGTCTTCGCACAGCTGCCCCGGCCGAGGCTGCTGATTTCTCGATCTTCGATCTGCCCAATCTAGCCAGTCTCGGAAAGCTCGGAGGTTGATATGCTGAAGACTTTTGACATCGTTCTGATTGGCGTCATGACGGCGATGGCCAGCGTTACCTACACCATCAAGCATCGTGCCGAGCTGAAGCTCGAAGAAGTTCATCGCCTCGAATCGGAGATCAAGCTGGAAAAGGACACGATCGAGCTTCTAAAGGCGGACTGGGCGCTGGTTGTGCAGCCGAACCGCCTGGAGCGATTGGTCAATAATTATAGCGACGAACTCAAGCTGCAGCCGACGCTGTCGACCTCGATCGTGCAGCCGAACGAGTTGCCGATGCTGCGCTCGCAGCTTCCGCCCGAAATCGTTGCCGATACCAAGGATGGCACCAAGGGCGGCAGCGCCAAGACGCCTGGCAGCAAGAATGCCGTGGCGGCGTCGAAGAATGGCGACACGACCGATGCGGAAATCAGGAAGGCGATTGCCGACGTCGCCGCCGCTCCCGCGCCGCGTCCGGTCGCCAAGGCGCCGCCCTTGCCAAAGCGCAAGAAACAAGAAGTCGACAATATCGCAACCGGATCGGTGGACGAGTGATGTCTTTTCTTTCGCGCATCATGGTCCTGAAAAGCAAGGCGCATTTCTCCACCGACGGCAATAACCGCCCGAATGACGGTTTCAGAGGCTCGACCTTCGAAGGTGCCCGCAAACGCAAGGCCAATCAGGCCAAGAGCCGTGTCGTTCTGTTGGTCGCGAGCTTCGCCGTCGTCTACTTAATCATCGGCGGCCGCCTTGCCGAGTTTGCCATGACGCCGCCGGATACGACGTCGAGCATTCTGCCGCCTGACCGGCTCATGGCCTCACGCCCTGACATCATCGACCGCAACGGCGCCCTGCTTGCGACCGATATTCGCACGGTGTCGCTGTTTGCAGAGCCGAACAAGATCATCGATCCCGATGAGGCCGTCGAGCAATTGCGCACCGTACTGCCCGACCTCGACGCCAAGGGCACCTATAGGAAGCTTGCGGTCAAAACCTCGCATTTCGCCTGGCTTCGCCGCCAGTTGACGCCGAAACAGCAGAGCCAGATCCTGGCGCTCGGCATTCCCGGCATCGGCTTCCGTCCGGAAAAGCGCCGCTTCTATCCGGGTGGCTCGACCGCCGCCCATATTCTCGGCTACGTCAACATCGATAATCGTGGCGTTACCGGCATGGAGAAATATATCGACGACCAGGGTCTCGCCGATCTCGCGGCCGCTGGTATGACCAGTAACCAGCCGCTCCAGCCCGTGAAGCTTTCGATCGACTTGCGCGTGCAGGACATCGTCCATGATGCGGTCGTCAACGCCGTCAATAATTTCCAGGCGAAGGGTGCGGGTGCGGCGGTGCTCGACGCTCGCACCGGCGAAGTGCTGGCAATGGCGTCTGCGCCCGACTTCGATCCAAACAATCCCAACGAGGGCGCCGCCGAAGGCTGGCTCAACCGCATGACGAATGGCACGTTCGAAATGGGCTCGACGTTCAAGACCTTTACCATGGCGATGGCGCTGGATTCCGGCAAGGTCACGCTGCGTGACGCCTTTGACGCCACCAACCCAATCCGTATCGGCGGCTTCACCATTCACGACTTCCACGGCCAGCATCGTGTGCTGACCGTCCCTGAAATCTTCCAGTATTCCTCCAACATCGGCACGGCGAAGATCGCAGACCTCGTGGGCATCGATGCACACAAGGAATTCCTGACCAAGATGGGCCTGCTCACCAAGATGAACACCGAGCTGCCGGAAGTGAAGATGCCGAGCCAGCCGCATGTGTGGAAGAAGATCAACTCGATCACCATTTCTTTCGGCCACGGTGTCTCCACCACGCCGCTGCAGGTGGCGGTCGCCGGTGCGGCTCTCGTCAACGGCGGCAAGCTCATCGAGCCGACCTTTCTGCCGCGCAGCCGCGATCAAGCCGATGCGGTCGCCAAGATCGTCGTCAAGAAGAGCACCAGCGACGATATCCGCTTCCTGCTCGATTTCAACGGCTCCAAGGGGTCAGGTCGTGCCGCCCGTGTACCCGGCTATGACGTCGGCAGCAAAACCGGCACGGCTGACAAGGTCGTCAACGGCCGCTACTCGCACACGCTGAATTTCAACACCTTCCTTGCCGCGTTCCCGATCGACAATCCACAATATGTCATCATGACCTTCTGCGACGAGCCGAAGACCGGTGAGCACGGCGGCACGATCTCGGCCTATACGGCAGCGCCGATCGCCCGTGATATCATCGCTCGGGCCGCACCCATCCTCGGAATCCAACCCAGCTTCGGAAACGGCAACTCGGCCTTGCTGGTGTCTTATTAAGCGTGAAAGAATACACGGGTCGATTCGCGAGGGGCGGACTGATCAAGAAGGCGAAAAGTATATTCGATGAACTTGCGGGACATTGCCGGAACAGCGTTTCCGGAACTCAACGAACAAGTCGGCGGGACACTTGGCGATCTTGAGATAACAGGCCTTTCCGCCGATAGCCGTAAGGTTGCTCCCGGCATGGCTTTCGTAGCCGTCGCCGGCACGAAGGCCGACGGCGCAAGTTTCATTGCCGACGCCGTTTCGCGTGGTGCCTCCCTCGTCGTCGCCGGCCATGGCGCCCTTGCCACCGGTGCGCCACTTTTGACCGTTGCGGAGCCGCGCCGTTTCCTCGCCGTCGCTGCTTCGCGCCTTTACGGCAGGCAGCCAGAGACGATGGTCGCCGTTACCGGCACGGCCGGCAAAACCTCTGTGGCGTCATTCACCCGTCAGATCTGGGCGCATGCGGGTCATCCGGCGGCGATGATCGGCACCACCGGCGTCGTCTCGCCGACGCGCAACGATTACGGCTCGCTGACGACGCCCGATCCGGTGTCGCTGCACCAGCTGCTTGCCGAGCTTGCGGACGAGGGTGTTACCCATGCCGCGATGGAAGCTTCCAGCCACGGCCTCGACCAATTCCGCCTTGATGGCGTCAGGCTCGCTGCCGCCGCCTTCACCAATCTCGGCCGCGATCATATGGACTATCATCCGACGGTCGAGGACTATATGGCAGCCAAGATGCGGCTGTTTCGGGATCTGCTAGCGAAGGGCTCGCCGGCGGTAATCTTTGCCGACGATGTGTGGTCGGCACAGGCGATCGCGGCTGCGCGCGAGGCAGGGCAGGATATACGCACCGTCGGCCGAAAGGGCGAATTCCTGACGCTGAAGCGCGTCGAGCATTTCCGTCATAAGCAGGTCGCCGAAGTTCATATCGGTGACGACATTTTCGAAGTTCATATTCCGCTTGCCGGTGATTTCCAGATCGCCAATGCGCTCGTTGCCGCGGGTCTTGCCATTTCCACCGGCGTTGCCGCACCGCTTGCCATGGCGGCGCTGGAAAAGCTCGCGGGTGCTTCCGGGCGATTGGAGCTTGTCGGCCATACCCATGACGGCGCGCTTGCCTATGTCGACTATGCCCACAAGCCGGACGCCTTGGAAAACGTGCTGAATTCGGTGCGGCCGTTCACCACCGGCCGCGTCATCGTCGTCTTTGGTTGCGGCGGCGACCGCGATCGCGGCAAGCGGCCGATCATGGGCGAAATCGCCTGCCGTCTCGCCGATGTAGTTGTCGTCACCGACGATAATCCGCGCTCGGAAGAGCCGGCGGCGATTCGCGCCGAGATCATGGCGGCAGCGCCCTGTGCCACCGAGATCGGCGATCGCGCCAAGGCAATCCGCGAGGCGGTCGGCATGCTGAAATCCGGCGATACGCTGATCGTTGCGGGCAAGGGGCATGAGGAAGGTCAGACGATCGGCAGCGTTACGCTGCCCTTCTCCGATCATGCCGAACTGCGCAAAGCACTGGAGGAGGGAAGGTCTTGAGCTGGCTATGGACAACGGAAGACATGATCGCCGCCATTGCGGGCCGCTCTTTTGGAGCGCTGCCTGAGGGCGTGACTGGGATTTCCATCGATAGTCGTTCAATCAAGCCGGGCGAGGCTTTCTTCGCCATCAAGGGCGATCGCGTCGACGGCCATGACTATGCCAACCTGGCGATGGCCAACGGCGCTGCATTGATTGTGATCAGCGAGGCGCGGCTGCCGGCGATGGGCCGGTTGACGGTGCCGAAGATCGTCGTCGACGACGTGTTGGCGGCACTCGCCAGGCTGGGTGTTGCCGCCCGCCAGCGCGCACAGGCGCGCATCATCGCCGTCACCGGTTCGGTCGGCAAAACCACGACGAAGGAGATGCTGCGCCGGACATTGTCGCCATCGGGCAAGGTGCATGCCTCCGTCGCCTCCTTCAACAACCATTGGGGCGTGCCGCTGAGTTTGGCGCGTATGCCCGAGGATACTGATTTCGGTATCTTCGAGATCGGCATGAACCATCCGGAGGAAATCCGGCCGCTGACCAAGATGGTGCAGCCGCATGTGGCCATCATCACCACCATCGCGCCGGCTCACCTCGGCAATTTCAAGAACATCACCGAGATTGCCGCCGCCAAGGCGGAGATTTTCGACGGCGTCGCCCCAGGCGGTCATGTCATCCTCAACCGCGACAACGACCAGTTCGATTTTCTTGAGCGCGCGGCGCTTACCGCCGGCGTCGAGCATGTGCACAGTTTCGGCCAGCATGCCAAGGCCGACGTGCGGTTGGCGGAATTCAACGCCTCCGAAGAGAATTCGACGCTATGGCTGACGATTGGCGGCGAGACGATGGAAGTGGCGATCGGCGCGCCCGGTCGGCATATCGCGGAAAACGCACTGGCCGTTCTCGGCGCCGTGATGCTCGTCGAAGCCGATCTCGACAAGGCGATCGATGCGCTGGCGACGCTGAAGGCGGAAAAAGGCCGGGGGCAACGCCACAGACGCGCGATCGGCAATGGCTATTTCACGCTGATCGACGAGAGTTACAACGCCAATCCCGCCTCCATGCGCGCGGCTATTGCGCTTTTGGCGACATCCTCGCCAGATGCCAATGTCGGCAGCAGAGCGGGCGGGCGGATCGCCATCCTCGGCGACATGTTGGAAATGGGGGATTATGCCCAGCGAGTGCACGCCAATCTCGCCGGTCCGCTGCTGGCCGCCGGCATCGAGCATGTCTGGCTGGCAGGTCCGGAGATGGCGGCGTTGAGGGATGCGCTGCCGGAAAGTGTTCATGTCGAATATCGTGAGACTACGGAGGAGCTCTCGGAATTCGTGCTCAACTCGGTCGCCCCTGGCGACGTTTTGATGGTGAAATCGTCGCTGGGGATAGGGTTCGGGAAGATCGTGGCAGCTTTGCTTGACAAGTTTCCTGCATTCCCCGACACGGAGCCCCATTCCCATCAGGGGCTTTAGAAAGGGCTCTTATGCTGATTTGGCTTGCCGAACTGTCGGACCACGTTCATTTTTTTAGTACTCATTTCAGATTTCTCAATCTGTTCAGATACATCACGTTTCGCACCGGCGGCGCTTTGTTCACTTCGGCGTTGATCGTCTTCCTCTTCGGGCCGCGAATCATCTCCTCCCTGCGCGTACGCCAGGGCAAGGGACAACCGATCCGCGCCGACGGTCCGCAGACTCATTTCAAGAAGGCTGGTACGCCGACCATGGGCGGGCTGATGATTTTGGCCGGCATCGTCGTGTCGTCAATGCTCTGGGCCGATCTTGCCAACGTTTATGTGGTCGCAACACTGCTGGTTACATTGGGCTTCGGTGCCATTGGCTTCTACGACGATTATCTCAAAGTCACGAAGCAAAGCGACAAGGGCTTTTCCGGCCGTGCGCGCCTTGGCATCGAATTCCTCATCGCCGCAATCGCCGTTTATTTCATGATGAACACGGCGCTGTCCTCCGGCACCGCTGGTTCGACCTTCGGCTCATCGATTGCGTTTCCGTTCTTCAAGAATTTCATGCTCAACCTCGGCATGTTTTTCGTCCTGTTCGGCGCGTTCGTTATCGTTTCCGCAGGCAATGCCGTGAACCTGACGGACGGTCTGGACGGACTTGCCATCGTGCCGGTCATGATTGCCGCCGCCTCTTTCGGCGTTATCGCCTATCTCGCCGGCAACTATGTCTTCGCCGACTATCTGGCGATCAACTTCGTGCCCGGCACCGGTGAATTGGCCGTGGTACTCGGTGCTGTCATCGGTGCTGGCCTCGGCTTTCTCTGGTTCAACGCGCCGCCGGCGGCCATTTTCATGGGGGACACCGGTTCTCTGGCGCTCGGCGGCATGATCGGTTCGGTGGCGGTCGCCACCAAACATGAGATCGTCATGGCCATCATCGGCGGCCTCTTCGTGCTGGAGGCCCTTTCGGTCATCATCCAGGTCGGCTTCTTCAAGATGACCGGCCGCCGCGTCTTCCTGATGGCACCGATCCACCATCACTTCGAGAAGAAGGGCTGGACGGAAAGCCAAGTGGTCGTGCGCTTCTGGATCGTCGCGGTCATCCTGGCAATGATCGGCCTCTCGACCCTGAAGCTCCGGTGAGGCGGCGATGATCCCTGTCACCACGCTCAAGGGGAAAAAGGTCGCACTCTTCGGCCTCGGGGGCTCGGGTTTTGCCACCGCACGGGCGCTTGTTGCCGGTGGCGCCGAGGTGACCGCCTGGGACGACAATCCCGACAGCGTGGCGAAGGCCGGCGCCGAGGGCATTGCCGTTGCCGATCTCAGAACCATCGATTGGAACGGGCTGTCGGCCTTGGTGCTGTCACCCGGCGTACCGCTGACGCATCCGAAGCCCCACTGGACAGTCGACCTCGCTCATGCCGCCGACGTCGAAGTCATTGGCGATGTGGAGCTCTTCGTCCGCGAGCGGCGGGCACATGCGCCGGATTGTCCCTTCATCGCCATCACCGGCACCAATGGCAAATCGACCACGACGGCGCTGATCGCCCATATCCTGCAATCGAGCGGGCGCGACACGCAACTCGGCGGCAATATCGGAACGGCCGTCCTGACGCTGGAGCCGCCGAAGGCCGAGCGCTACTACGTCGTGGAATGCTCCTCCTATCAGATCGATCTCGCCCCGACGCTCAATCCCTCGGCCGGCATTCTGCTCAATCTGACGCCCGATCATCTCGACCGGCACGGTACGATGCAGCACTATGCTGATATCAAGGAACGGCTGGTGGCCGGTAGCGACGTTGCCATCATCGGCGTCGACGATAGCTACTCTTGGCTGATCGCCGACCGTGTCGAACGGGCGGGCGTCAAGGTAACCCGCATCTCGCGGCGGCATCCGCTGGCAGACGGACTTTATGCCGAGGGCAGCCGCATCATCCAAGCAGCGACCGCGGCGAGCTCGGAAATTGCCGATCTCGACGGCATCCAGACGCTGCGCGGCGGCCACAATGCGCAGAACGCCGCGGCGGCGATCGCGGCTTGCCTTGCCGTCGGCTTGTCAGCGGACCAGATTCGTGCGGGGCTCAAATCCTTCCCGGGCCTCAAGCATCGCATGCAGCCGGTCGGCCGGCGCGGCCGCGTCGTTTTCGTCAATGATTCGAAGGCAACCAATGCGGACGCCGCCGCCCCGGCGCTCGCAAGCTACGACAACATCTACTGGATCGCCGGTGGTTTGCCGAAAGAAGGCGGTATTACGTCGCTGGCGCCGCTATTTGAGCGCATCGCCAAGGCCTATCTGATCGGGGAGGCGGCTCCCGCCTTCGCGGCGACGCTCGGCGAAAAGGTGCCCTACGAGATTTCAGGCACGCTGGAGCGCGCGGTCGCCCATGCGGCAGCCGATGCGGACAGGGATGAACATGCGGCGTCGGCGGTAATGTTGTCCCCGGCTTGCGCAAGCTTCGATCAGTACAAGAATTTCGAGGTCAGGGGTGATGCCTTCGTCAGCCACGTGGCTGCGATCGAAGGTGTCACCATGCTGGTCGGTTCAGCAACTGGAGGCAATTGATATGGTAAGCCGCGTTGAGCGTGGGGCCTTGGCCGATTGGTTCTGGACCATCGACCGCGTGTTCCTGGCACTATTCATCCTGCTGATCGGCATCGGCTTCATGCTCTCCTTCGCGGCGTCGCCCGCAGTCGCCGAGCGCATCGGGCTCGAACCCTTCCATTTCGTCAAGCGCCACGCCCTGTTCCTCGTTCCGGCGATCGCGACGATGATCGGCATCTCCTTTATGTCGCCCCGGCAGGTGCGGCGCACGGCGGTCATACTGCTCGTCGTTTCGCTGGCGATGATGCTCTTTGCATTGTTCTTCGGTGTCGAGGTCAAGGGATCGCGGCGCTGGGTCAATATCGCGGCGCTCTCCATCCAGCCGTCGGAATTCATGAAACCCGCCTTCGTCGTCGTCTGCGCCTGGCTGTTCGCCGAGCATGCGCGCCAGCCAGAAATTCCCGGCAATCTCTTTGCCATCATTCTCTTCGGCATCGTTGCGGCGCTCCTCGTTGCACAGCCCGACCTTGGGCAGACGATTCTCACCACTGCCGTCTGGGGCGGCATGTTCTTCATGGCCGGCATGCCGTGGCTGTGGATCGGGGTCCTCGGCGGTCTTGGTGCCGGCGGCTTCGTGGCCGCCTACTACGTCTTTCCCCACGTGGCGCTTCGCGTCGACAAGTTCATGACGGGCGAGGGCGATACGTTTCAGGTCGATACGGCCAAGGAAGCGATCATTCATGGCAACTGGTTCGGCGTCGGTCCGGGTGAAGGTATCGTCAAGCGCATCATTCCCGATGCTCATACCGACTTTATCTTCTCGGTTGCTGCCGAGGAGTTCGGTGTCGTCTTCTGCATGGTACTCGTCTGCATCTTCGCCTTCCTGGTGCTGCGCGGTC
This sequence comes from Martinezella calliandrae, assembly GCF_030272695.1. Taxonomy (GTDB): domain Bacteria; phylum Pseudomonadota; class Alphaproteobacteria; order Rhizobiales; family Rhizobiaceae; genus Rhizobium; species Rhizobium calliandrae. The sequence goes on along the minus strand of NZ_JARFYN010000041.1, from coordinate 30,274 downwards.
TGTCGCATGCCTATAGAGAAAAGAACGATTTCAACCGCTTTGCCGTCGCCGGCCTGGTACTGCAGATCGGTATTCAGTCGATCATCAATGTCGGCGTGAACCTGCAGTTGCTGCCTGCCAAGGGCATGACCTTGCCGCTGATCTCTTATGGCGGCTCGTCGATGACCGCCATCTGCGTGACGGCAGGCTTCATTCTCGCGCTCACGCGCCATCGGCCGGAAAAGAGGGCGCAGGACCGCACACTCTTTCGCGTGACGCATGGATTGCCGGCGGAGTGATCGTATTGGACTGGTCTACACGTCACCCGCATTTGCCGGACTACGCCTATTCTTTGTTCGCTTTCGCAAGGACGGGGGTCTATGAAGGACGCTTGACGTACGTCAGTGACGCGGGGATGGCGGCTTCCTATATTACGGAGATGCCCCGTGTAGAGGGGTATTCGCGGGAGCGAAGATCATGAGTAAAGGCATTATCCTGCTTGCCGCCGGCGGAACCGGCGGCCACGTATTTCCTGCAGAGGCGCTGGCCTATCAGCTGAGGGAGCGCGGCTATTCAGTGCACTTGGTCACCGACAGCCGCGCCGAACGCTATGCCGGCAAGTTCCCCGCCGATGAGATTCATGTCGTGCCGTCGGCAACGATCGGCTCTAAGAGCCCCATCAAGGTCGCCAGGTCGCTCTGGACGCTGTGGACGGGCATGCGCGCCGCGCGCAAGTTGATCCGCAATATCAAGCCGCTGTGCGTCGTCGGATTCGGCGGCTATCCGACCGTGCCGCCGTTGCTTGCCGCCACCCGCATGGGTGTGCCCACCATGATTCACGAGCAGAATGCCGTCATGGGCCGCGCCAACAAGGCGCTTGCCGGGCGCGTCCAGGCGATCGCAGGCGGCTTCCTGCCGGAGAAGGGCGGGGCGTTTGCCGAGAAGACGGTGACGACCGGCAACCCCGTGCGTCCGGCGGTAATCGAGGCAGCAAGACGGCCCTATGTGCCGTCCGGCGCCGATGATCCTTTCAATCTGGTGGTCTTCGGTGGCAGCCAGGGTGCGCAATATTTCTCCAAGGCGGTGCCGACGGCGATCAGCCTGCTGGAGGAGCCGCTGCGCAAGCGCCTGCGCATCACGCAGCAGGTGCGCCCCGAGGACATGGAGACGGTCAATAGCTGCACCAGGCGGCTGGAAATGGACGCCGATGTCGCACCGTTCTTTACCGACATGGCCGAGCGTATCGGTGCTGCGCATCTCGTTCTTTGTCGGTCCGGCGCTTCGACGGTGTCCGAACTCGCCGTCATCGGCCGCCCGGCGATCCTCGTGCCCTATCCTTACGCCCTTGATCACGACCAGGCGGCCAATGCGGCGGCCCTTGCGGCGACCGGCGGCGTAAAGGTCATTGCGCAAGCCGAGCTGACGCCGGAGAAGCTGTCGACGATATTGCGCGGCGCGATGACGATGCCGGAGAAGCTTTTGAAGATGGCGGCGTCGGCCAAACAGGCGGGCAAGCCGGATGCGGCGAGCTTGCTGGCGGATCTGGTAGAGGCTATTGCCGCAAAACGTTCAATTCAGGAATTCAAGGGGGCGGGCGCATGAAGCTGCCGAAGGCTATCGGCCTTGTGCATTTTATCGGTATCGGGGGGATTGGGATGAGCGGCATCGCCGAGGTGCTGCATAATCTCGGTCATCGCGTGCAGGGGTCCGACCAGTCGGAGAGCGCCAATGTGCAGCGGCTCCGCGACAAGGGCATCCCGGTCCATATTGGTCACAAAGCGGACAATCTCGGCGACGCCGAAGTCGTGGTGGTCTCCACGGCCATCAAGAAGAACAATCCGGAGCTTGTAGCCGCGCGCGAAAAGCTGCTGCCGGTGGTGCGCCGCGCCGAGATGCTGGCCGAGCTGATGCGCTTCCGCAACGCCATCGCCATAGGCGGCACGCATGGCAAGACCACGACGACCTCACTGGTCGCGACCCTGCTCGAAGCCGGCGGGCTTGACCCGACCGTCATCAATGGCGGCATCATCAACGCTTATGGCACGAATGCCCGCATGGGCGAAGGTGAGTGGATGGTGGTGGAGGCCGACGAATCGGACGGCACGTTCCTGAAGCTGCCCGCCGACGTCGCGGTCGTCACCAATATCGACCCGGAGCATCTCGATCACTATGGCAATTTCGACGCCGTGCGCGCCGCCTTCGGGCAGTTCGTCGAGAACGTGCCGTTCTACGGCTTCGGCGTCATGTGCCTCGACCACCCGGAAGTGCAGGCGCTGGTCGCCCGCATCGAGGACCGCAAGGTCATCACCTATGGCGAAAATCCGCAGGCCGATGTGCGCTTCATGAATGTACGCATCGACGGAACCCGCTCGCTGTTCGATATCGAAATCCGCAGGCGCCGAACCGGCAAGGTGATCCAGATCAGGGATCTCGTCATGCCAATGCCCGGCCGGCACAATATTTCGAATGCGACTGCGGCGATCGCCGTCGCCAACCGGCTCGGCATTTCCAATGAGGCTATCGCGAAGGGTCTCGCCTCCTTTGGCGGTGTCAAACGCCGCTTCACGCTGACCGGCGAATGGAACGGAGTTAAGGTCTTCGACGATTACGGTCATCATCCGGTCGAGATCAAGGCAGTGCTGAAGGCGGCGCGCGAGGCTTGCAAAGGCCGCATCATCGCTGTCCATCAGCCGCATCGCTATACGCGCCTGTCGAGCCTGTTCGAGGAATTCGCCGCCTGCTTCAACGATGCCGACAGCATTTTCCTCGCACCGGTCTATGCCGCTGGCGAGGAGCCGATCGAGGGTGCGGATTCGCAGGCGCTGGTGTCGCGCATCAAGGCAGGTGGCCATCGCGATGCGCGCTATCTGGCGTCTCAAGAGGATCTTGCCCGTATGGTTGCGGAGATTGCGCGACCGGGTGATTTTGTGGTTCTCTTGGGGGCTGGTAGCATCACTTATTGGGCAGCTTCATTGCCAAAGGAATTGGAAGGCCTTTCGGGTAAGTCCGCATGAAACAGGTAAATGGGGAAAAGCTTCTGGCGTCGCTCGGCGACAGCATTAAAGACATTCGCGGCCGGTTGACGCCGGATGCGCCGATGGATCGCGTCACATGGTTTCGCGCCGGCGGGTTGGCGGAGCTGATGTTCCAGCCGCACGACACCGACGATCTGATCGCTTTCCTGAAGATACTGCCAGCCGAAGTGCCGTTGACGGTGGTGGGCGTCGGCTCGAATATCCTGGTGCGTGACGGCGGGATTGCGGGCGTTGTTCTGCGCCTGTCCGCCAAGGGCTTCGGTTCGGTCGAGCTTGCCGGTGAGAACCGCATCCTGGCCGGCGCCATTTGCCCGGATAAGCACGTCGCCGCCATGGCCATGGATAACAGCATCGGTGGCTTCCACTTCTTTTACGGCATACCCGGCGGTATCGGCGGCGCGGCGCGCATGAATGCCGGCGCCAATGGCTGTGAGACGCGCGATCGCGTTGTCGAGGTGCATGCGCTCGACCGCAAGGGGAGGAAGCATGTGCTGACCAATGCGCAGATGGGCTACTCCTATCGCCATTCGACCGCATCGGACGATCTGATCTTTACCCAAGTTCTTTTCGAGGGCTATCCCGAGGATCGAGCGAAGATTCGCGCCGAAATGGATGCCGTGCGCGCGCATCGCGAGACGGTGCAGCCGATTCGCGAAAAGACCGGTGGTTCGACGTTCAAGAACCCCGAAGGACATTCCGCCTGGAACCTGATTGACGAAGCGGGCTGCCGCGGGCTTGTCATCGGCGGAGCGCAGATGTCGTCGCTGCACTGCAATTTCATGATCAATATGGGGCAGGCGACCGGCTACGATCTCGAATATCTCGGCGAGCAGGTTCGTCGCGAAGTCTTCGAGAAATCCGGCATCAAGCTGGAATGGGAAATCAAGCGTCTCGGCTGCTTCATGCCTGGCCGCGAGGTCCGGCCGTTTCAGGGGGTGACGACGGAATAGGCATTCGGCCGCGTTTTTCCCTCATGCGATGGCTCAACAAAAAGGCCGGGTTTTCACCCGGCCTTTTCAATTGGTTATGGGGAAGTCCTCAAACTTCGTCGTTGCCCGACAGCAGAATGCCAATCAGCGAGAGAGCGGCGGCCAGCGCCAGATAGTAGCCGACATAGACGAGCCCGTAGTTCGATGCGAGCCAGGTGGCGATATAGGGAGCCAGCGAGGCCCCGACGATGCCGCCGAGGTTGAAGGTCATCGAGGCACCGGTGTAGCGCACGGCAGTCGGGAACGGAGCGGAAAGTGCTGCGCCGATCGGACCATAAGTGAAGCCCATCAAGCCTAGGCCGATGATCGAGCAAGCGAACGCGCCGGCAAGACCCGCGGTCAAGAGCGTCGAATAGTAAAGACCGAAAATCAGGATGGCGATCGTCGTCAGGATCAGAACGAGCCGGCGCGAATAGCGATCCGACAGCAGACCGGAAAGGGGGATCGTCAGACCGAAGAAGACCACGCCGACGAGCTGGACGACCAGGAACTGGCCCTGCGAAAAGCCTAGACCCGGGGGGACGGCCGTAAGCGACCGGGTGCCCCAGCTCAGCGTGAACGCGGTCATCAAATAGAACAGCACGAAGGTTGCAACGGCGATGATCGTTCCGAGGATAAGGCTGCGCAGATGCGAGCCGAAGATAACCGCGATTGGAACGGAAACGCGCTCCTCTTTTTCGATCGCGCGCCGGAATTCCGGCGTTTCGGTGATCTTCAAACGCACGTAGAGGCCAATCGCAACTAGCGCCAGGCTGATGAGGAACGGAATACGCCAGCCATAAATCAGGAAGTCGGCATCGGTCATGCTTTCACGCAGGATCAGGAAGAGACCCGCCGACAGGATGAAGCCGATGGGCGCGCCAAGTTGCGGGAACATGGCGTACCAGGTGCGCTTGCCTTCGGGTGCGTTTTCCGTGGCGAGCAGCACCGCGCCGCCCCATTCGCCGCCGAGGCCAAGGCCCTGGCCGAGACGGCAGAGCGCCAGCAGCAATGGTGCGAGAATGCCGATCGAATCATAGCCGGGAAGCAGGCCGATCACGACCGTCGAAAGGCCCATGGTCATCAGGGCGGCTACCAGCGTCGCCTTGCGGCCGATCCTGTCGCCGAAATGGCCGAAGATCATCGCGCCGATCGGTCGCGCGAAGAAGGCGATGGAGAAGGTCGCGAACGACTGCAGTGTTGCCGACGTTGGGTCGCTTGCGGGGAAAAACAGCTTCGGGAAGACGATAACCGCCGCCGTCGCATAAATGTAGAAGTCGAAAAATTCAATCGTTGTGCCGATAAGGCTCGCGATCAGAACACGTGCCGGGGAATTCGCAACGACGCTGTTCGATGACGAGGGGGTCGGCGATAAGGGTGATATCGCGTCAGTCATGGTCCTACCGATTTAGAATTTGCCAAGGTTAACTTAGCGGGTAACGCGTGTCCTTAGCGCAATTTTCGTTCGGCGCAAACGTTCGAAACGCAAGAAAGCAATAAATGCGTGCTAATCTGTTGCCGCATTCGTCGACTGGAGAGCGATCGATTGGAGAGCGATTGAGCGAACGTTTGCTGTTTTGAAGGGCGTTTGTCCGGCGAACCTTGACCGGAATCTTTTTTTCATAAATGGCTGACTACCGCTCTGGTTGAGGGCTGAGGAGAAGCTTTTATGCAGAAAAAACTTATTGCAGAATTTCTTGGAACATTCTGGCTCGTGTTCGGTGGCTGCGGCAGTGCAATCTTTGCGGCAGCGTTCCCGAACCTCGGTATCGGTTTTCTAGGTGTTGCTTTCGCGTTCGGGTTGACGGTGCTCACCATGGCCTTTGCGGTCGGGGGTGTGTCGGGCGGCCATTTCAATCCGGCTGTTTCAGTCGGTCTGACGGTTGCGGGTCGCTTGCCCGCTTCGCAGCTCATTTTCTACGTCATTGCCCAGGTCGCAGGCGCAATCGCCGCCGCGGCGGTGCTTTACCTGATCGCCAGCGGCAAGGCTGATTTCCAACTTGGCAATTTTGCCGCCAACGGCTACGGCGAGCATTCGCCAGGCGGCTATTCGATGGTATCGGCACTGATTGCCGAAATCGTGCTGACGCTGTTTTTCCTGATCGTGATTCTCGGTTCGACCAGCGCGAGGGTACCGGCTGGGTTCGCGCCGATCGCCATCGGCCTCGCGCTGACGCTTATCCACCTGATTTCGATCCCGATCACCAATACGTCGGTCAATCCGGCCCGCTCCACCGGCCAGGCATTGTTCGTCGGGGGGTGGGCGCTGCAGCAGTTATGGCTGTTCTGGGTGGCCCCGATCGTCGGTGCTGCACTTGGTGGCCTCGTTTGGAAACTTCTCGGCGATCGCGACTGATTGAGGGTCGAAATAGCCTTAGGAAGGCCCGCACCGAACACCCCGGCGCGGGCCCATTTGTTTAAAAATTTCTAAAGATCGATATTCAAAAGTAGCAACTCTCTGATTCCAATGGCAGAATTCTTCAAGCCGATTTGATTCGAAGAAACCGATGTCGGTGAAAGCCGTCGGAAGTTAACGAAAGTAAACGCTTCATTAACCTTAATGTAGTTCTAATGGAGCCGCAAAAGACGTAGCGAGAATCGTTGCTTAGCGGTCCAGAGGCGTCGATCGAACTGGGTGAAATGGGGGTATTGATGGGTGGCAAGCATGTGGCTGTCCTTATGGGCGGATTTTCCTCGGAGAGGCCGGTTAGCCTGTCTTCGGGAAAAGCATGCGCCAATGCTCTGGAGTCCGAGGGTTTCCAAGTCACGCGCATTGACGCGGGCCGCGACGTGTCCCAGCGCCTTGCCGATCTGAAGCCGGATGTCGTTTTCAATGCTCTGCACGGACCTTTCGGCGAAGACGGCACCATCCAGGGTATCCTTGAATACCTCGAGATCCCCTACACTCATTCCGGCGTGCTTGCGTCGGCGCTCGCGATGGACAAGTCGCGTGCCAAGAAGGTGGCCGATGGCGCCGGCATTCCAGTGGCTGATTCGCGTGTGATGAGCCGTTTTGCCATTCTCGGCGAGCACCCGATGCGGCCGCCCTACGTGGTGAAGCCGGTGCGGGAAGGTTCGAGCTTCGGTGTCGTGATCGTCAAGGAAGGTCAGGCGCATCCGCCACAGATCATCGCCTCTTCAGAGTGGCGCTATGGCGACGAGGTGATGGTCGAGCGTTATATCCATGGCCGAGAGCTGACGTGCGGCGTCATGGGCGATAAGGCGCTCGGCGTAACCGAGATCGTGCCGCAGGGGCATAGCTTCTACGACTACGATTCCAAATATGCAGAGGGCGGATCAAAACACGTCATCCCTGCTAAAATTTCACCGAATCTTTACCAAAAGATACAAATATTAGCGTTAAGGGCGCATCAAGCTATCGGCTGCCGTGGCGTCAGTCGATCTGACTTCCGTTATGACGATCGCTTTTCCGAAGAGGGCGAGCTTATCTGGTTGGAAATCAACACCCAGCCCGGCATGACGCCTACCTCGTTGGTGCCTGAAATGGCCGCTCATGCCGGCTACTCCTTTGGCGAATTTCTCCGGTGGATGGTGGAGGACGCGTCTTGTTTGCGCTGACGGTCAAATATATGAGGCGGTCCCGCCACCGCGTCCCGCTCGCGATCGACGATGTCGAGGATGCGTTCGTGCTGCCGCGGCCAATGCGTCGTATCGTGCGTTTCCTGGTGAGCCTCGGCTCCGGGCGCGTCAACATTCCGGCTCACACAGGCACGGTTTGCGCTCTCGCCCTCCTGGCTGCGACGGGCCTCTATGGCATGTCAATCGGCGGTCATACCCAGGACGTGGCGCAGGCAACGACAACGGCTGCTGGCTTTGCCATCGAAGACGTGAAAGTCTCGGGCAATGATCAGACCTCAGAAATCGAAATCCTGCAGCTTCTCGGTCTTGATGGCACCACGTCGCTTGTGGCGCTCGATGCCGATGCGGCTCGCCAGAAGATCGCGAGCCTGCCCTGGGTGCAAAACGTCGAAGTCCGCAAGGTCTATCCGAAGACGGTCGAGGTGAAGCTTACGGAGCGCAAGGCCTATGCCATCTGGCAGCACGGCGCGGAACTGTCGCTGATTGAGAAGGATGGCAGCGTCATTGCGCCGCTGCGCGACAACAAATTCGCCAAGCTGCCGCTGTTCGTCGGCCGTGATGCCGAAACTGCAGCAGCGTCGATCGATGACGAGTTTGCCAACTGGCCGGATGTTCGCGGCCGTGTGAAGGCGTATGTGCGTGTCGCCGGTCGCCGTTGGGATCTCTATCTCGACAATGGCGTGATCATCAAATTGCCGGAAAACAACATTGATGGCGCGCTCGCACGGCTTACCAAGCTCGACAAGGACGAGAACCTGCTGCAGCGCGATGTCGCCGCCGTCGATCTTCGCCTCGATGACCGTACCGCTATTGAATTGACACCGGATGCAGCGCTTCGCCGCCAGGCGGCGTTGGATGCAAGAACCAAGGCTTTGAAGAAAGCAGGGCAGGATACATGAGCTTATTCAGTTCGTCCCATTTCGGTCTGCCGCGCCTAAAGCCGCTGTCATCCAAGCGGTCGCACATCGTATCGGTCCTCGACATCGGTTCGACGAAGGTCGTCTGCATGATCGGCCGGCTGACGCCGCGCGAAGAAAGCCAGGTTTTGCCGAACCGCACGCATAATATCGAGATCATTGGCATCGGCCATCAGCGTTCACGTGGCATCAAGACCGGTGTGATCGCCGACCTCGACGCATTGGAAAACGTCGTTCGTCTCTCGGTCGATGCCGCCGAGCGCATGGCTGGCCTTACCGTCGACAGCCTGATCGTCAATGTTTCCGCGGGCCGTCTCGGCAGCGACATCTACACGGCCACGATCGATCTGGGCGGTCAGGAAGTCGAGGCCAACGATCTGAAGAAGGTGCTCGCCGCCGCCTGCCAGCAATCGTTGCGCCAGGATCGGGCCGTGCTGCACTCGCTCGCGACCGGTTACTCGCTTGACGGTGAGCGCGGCATTCGCGATCCGCTTGCCATGTTCGGCGACTCGCTCGGCGTCGACATGCATGTGGTCACCGCGGAGCGCGCAGCCCTTCGCAATCTCGAGCTCTGCATCAATCGTGCGCATCTCTCCGTCGAAGGTATGGTTGCGACACCCTATGCCAGCGGTCTTGCCGCTCTCGTCGACGACGAAGTCGAACTCGGCTGCGCCGCGATCGATATGGGCGGCGGCACGACGACGATCTCGGTCTTTGCCGAAGGCAAGCTTGTGCACACAGACGCCGTTAGCCTTGGCGGTCATCACGTGACCACGGACTTGGCCCGCGGTCTTTCGACCCGCATCGAGGATGCCGAGCGCCTGAAGGTAGTCCATGCGTCCGCGCTCGCCAATTCCTCGGAAGAGCGCGAGCTGATTTCCATCCCGCCGATCGGCGAGGACGAACGCGACCAGCCGACCCAGGTGCCGAGGGCGCTTGTGTCGCGCATCGTCAAGGCTCGCATAGAGGAAACGCTGGAGCTCATTCGTGATCGCATCCAGCGCTCGGGTTTCAGCCCGATCGTCGGCAAGCGCGTGGTTTTGACGGGTGGCGCAAGCCAGTTGACCGGCCTGCCGGACGTGGCGCGGCGCATCCTTGCCCGCAACGTGCGTATCGGCCGCCCGATGGGCGTGTCCGGCTTGCCGACGGCAGCCAAGGGGCCCGCCTTTTCAACGGCGGTCGGACTGATGATCTATCCGCAGGTTGCGGACATGGAGACACATGCGACGGGCAGCGGCCTGCTCTCGTCGCTTGGGGGTAACAACAGCCGCATCGGCCGCGTTGGCCAATGGCTGAAGGAGAGTTTCTGAGTGCCTGATCCCGGATCGCGGCAAGCGCTTTCCGGGCAGGGGTCAGGCGAGTGAAATATAGTGAATTGGCCGGCGTGGCGATGCGGCCATAAAGAGAAGGAACGGGTACCATGACTATCAAGCTGCATAAGCCAGATATCACCGAGCTGAAGCCGCGGATCACCGTGTTCGGTGTCGGTGGTGGTGGCGGCAATGCCGTCAACAACATGATCACGGCAGGCTTGCAGGGCGTCGATTTCGTCGTCGCCAATACGGACGCACAGGCTTTGACGATGACGAAGGCGGAGCGGATCATCCAGCTCGGCGTCAATGTCACGGAAGGCCTCGGCGCCGGCTCGCAGCCGGAAGTCGGTCGCGCAGCCGCTGAAGAGTGCATCGACGAGATCATCGATCACCTGAACGGTACCCACATGTGCTTCGTCACCGCCGGCATGGGCGGCGGCACGGGCACGGGTGCTGCGCCGGTCGTCGCACAGGCCGCTCGCAACAAGGGCATCCTGACCGTCGGCGTTGTTACCAAGCCGTTCCATTTCGAAGGCGGTCGCCGCATGCGGCTCGCCGAAATGGGCATCCAGGAGCTGCAGAAGTCGGTCGACACGCTGATCGTCATTCCGAACCAGAACCTGTTCCGTATCGCCAACGACAAGACGACCTTCGCAGACGCCTTCTCGATGGCCGACCAGGTTCTCTATTCGGGCGTTGCCTGCATCACCGATCTGATGGTGAAGGAAGGTCTGATCAACCTCGACTTCGCCGACGTCCGTTCGGTCATGCGCGAAATGGGCCGCGCTATGATGGGTACGGGCGAGGCTTCCGGCCAGGGCCGTGCAATGCAGGCTGCTGAAGCTGCTATAGCCAACCCGCTGCTCGACGAAACCTCGATGAAGGGTGCGCAGGGCCTGCTGATCTCGATCACCGGCGGGCGCGACCTTACCCTGTTCGAAGTCGACGAAGCTGCGACCCGCATTCGCGAAGAAGTCGATCCGGACGCCAACATCATCCTCGGCGCCACCTTCGACGAATCGCTGGAAGGCATCATCCGCGTGTCCGTTGTTGCAACCGGCATCGATCGCGCAATGAACGAAGCCGCCGACAAGGCGATGGAATTCCGTCCGGTCGCAAAGCCGGCTGTCCGTCCCTCCGCGGCCGTTGCTCCGGCAGCGGCCGCAGCTCAGCCTGCCCATGTCGCGCAGGCACCGAAGGCCGCCGTCGATCCGATCGCCCAGACCATCCGTATGTCGGAAGCCGAAATGGAGCGTGAGCTGGAATTCCAGATCGCCCGCCAGCAGCAGCCGGCCATGCAGCAGCAGCCCGTCGCTCAGGAAGAGACCTTCCGTCCGCAGAGCCGCATTTTCGCAGGCGCACCCGAGGCACAGCCGATGCGTCAGGCTCCGGTTCAGCATCAGCCGGCTCCGGTCATGCACCAGCAGCCGGTGATGCAACATCAGCCGGCCCCCGCGCAGATGCAGCAGCCGGTCCGGCAGGAGCCGATCATCCGGCAGGCGCCTGAGCAGATCCGCATGCCGAAGGTCGAGGATTTCCCGCCGGTCGTTAAGGCCGAAATGGAGCATCGTGCTCAGCCGGTTGCCGCACAGGCTTCGGAAGAGCGCGGTCCGATGGGGCTGCTGAAGCGAATCACCAATTCGCTCGGTCGTCGCGATGAGGATCCGGCTTTCAACGACATGACGGCTTCGGCTCCGAACGCCGCGTCGCAGCAGCGCCGTCCGCTGTCGCCGGAAGCTAGCCTCTACGCACCGCGTCGTGGCCAGCTCGATGAGCAGGGCCGTCAAGTTCCGCAGGCGCGGATGGCGAACCAAGAAGACGACCAGCTCGAAATCCCGGCGTTCCTGCGCCGCCAGTCGAACTGATCTCATTTAGATCATCCTATTAATAGGATACTAACCATGTTCAAAGAATCCGGGGCTCATCGGCCCCGGATTTCTTTATTTTCGGCCTGTCTTTAATTCTAAAATAACGCAGCAAATTCAATTGTCTGCTTTCGTAACAAAGCGAAAGAAACAGTGATTTGGAATGCGATGCCCTGGCGCGTATGTAAGTAGCAAGCGAACCTGTGGAATCACATTCAACAACTGTTGCATGTGAATTCGCAGAGTAGAAAACAGACTGAACCAGCAGGGAGGGCAAGGGTCCGAAGATGACCGCCTGTTCTGGGACAGATAGACGAAGGCAGAATTTATATGGCAATCGGATTGCTGGGTTTTCAAACCACCATTGCGAACCCTGTAACACTTTCGGGTATCGGCGTTCACTCCGGCGCCAATGTGTCGATCACGCTCTATCCGGCTGAAGCCGGTGCGGGTGTGATCTTCCAGCGCATGCACGACAACGGCGACGTGACCGAACTGCGCGCAGTTTCCTCGCAGGTGGGCAATACCGATCTCTGCACGGTTCTCGGCTTCTCGCCGGCGCGCTCCGTCGCTACCGTCGAGCACGTCATGGCGGCGATCTACGCGATCGGCCTGGACAATGTCATCGTCGAAGTATCCGGCGCGGAAATGCCGATCATGGACGGCAGCGCTTATCCCTTTATCGAAGCAATCGAGCAGGTCGGTATCGTTTCGCTCGGCGTTAAGCGCCGTTACATCCGCGTCACCAAGCCTGTGCGAATCGACGCTGGCGGCTCCTGGTGCGAATTCCGCCCCTATGACGGAACGCGCTTCGAAGTCGAGATCGACTTTGAAAGCCCTCTGATCGGCCGGCAGAAGTGGGAAGGCGATCTGACTGCCAAGACGTTCAAGACCGAGCTGGCGCGCGCTCGCACCTTTGGCTTCATGCGTGATGTCGAACGTCTCTGGGCTTCCGGGCACGCGCTTGGCTCTTCGCTGGAAAATTCCGTCGTCATCTCCGACGACAACACGGTGATCAATGTCGAGGGGTTGCGTTACGCCAAGGACGAATTCGTCCGCCACAAGACACTGGATGCCGTTGGCGATCTGGCGCTGGCGGGCGCACAGTTCATCGGCTGCTACCGCTCCTATCGCGGCGGTCACCGCATGAATGCCAATGCGTTGAAGGCTCTGTTGAGCGATCCGTCTGCCTACGATGTCGTTGAGACTTCCGCACCGCGGCAGCGTGCGCATAGCCGCGAATTCGTTGCCGTCAGCGCTCCCGAATTCGCCCCCTGGTCTGCATGACCTCCAGGAACCCAGGTGGCTAAGTGGCCGCCCCCGAAAGGGGGCGGCTCTTTTTTTGACAGGAGATTCGCTAACGGTGCTTCAAGGCGGGTGCTGAGCGTCGCATTAGAGCAGGCTGCAAGCGAAATCTCTTGTCAATACAGCGGTCAAAGCCTGCATTCGCGCAGTCTTTGCCACAAAAATGCGTTAATGCATCATCATTGCGTTGCTCTGATGGTGCTTTTGCGGCTAGAAACGCCAGCGAAAGAACGCCGTTTCCGCAACAACGGCTAGTGGGACAGTCATCCGATGGGTTTTGCAGGGTCTGAAAGCATGAAGATTACAACACGGGCTTTGCTCGTCTCGCTTCTCCTGGCCGGTACCGGTGCGGTGGTAACGGGTTGCAATACGGACAAGGATATCGACATCACCAAGCTCGGCGTCGAGACCGATCCACCGGAAACCCTCTACAATCAGGGCCTAGCCAACATCAAAGCCGGCAATATGACCGAAGCCGGCAAGAAGTTCGACGCCATCAACCAGCAGCAGCCCTTCTCCGAATGGGCACGCAAGGCGCTGGTGATGAGCACCTTCGTCAAATATCGCACCGGCGCCTACGATGAGGCCGTCCAGACGGGCAACAGCTATCTCAAGCAGTATCCCGGCTCCGAAGATGCCGCCTACGTTCAGTATCTCGTCGGTTCGTCCTATGCCAAGCAGATCGTCGACGTAACCCAGGATCAGCGCGCCGCGCAGCAGACGATCGACGCGATGTCGAAGGTCGTCAACAACTATCCGAACTCGCAATATGTCAGCGACGCTCAGACCAAGATTCGTTTTGCCCGCGACCAGCTCGCCGGCAAGGAAATGCAGATCGGGCGCTACTATCTCGAGCGTAAGGATTACCTTGCAGCCATCGCCCGCTTCCGTATTGTCGTCGAGCAATATCCGACGACGAATCAGATCGAAGAGGCGCTGGCGCGCTTGGTTGAAGCCTACTACGCCATGGGCATCGTTCAGGAGGCGCAGACGGCAGCTGCCGTTCTCGGCCACAACTATCCGGACAGCCGCTGGTATGCAGATTCCTATAAGCTTCTGAAGACCGGTAACCTTTCGCCGAATGAAAACGAAGGCTCCTGGATTTCGAGAGCGGGCAAGAAACTTCTTCTTGGGACGTGAGATTAAGCGCACATGCTGGTCCAGCTTTCGATCCGCGATATCGTTCTGATCGAGCGGCTGGATCTTGCCTTTGAAACCGGTCTTTCGGTCCTAACCGGCGAGACGGGCGCGGGCAAATCCATCCTGCTTGACAGTCTTTCGTTAGCTCTCGGCGGGCGCGGCGATGGCGGTCTCGTGCGTCATGGCGAGGATCGTGGCCAGGTCACAGCAGTTTTCGATGTGGGCATGCAGCATGCTGCCCGTAAGCTTCTGCGCGAAAATGGCATCGATGACGATGGCGACCTCATCTTCCGCCGCACCCAGTCCTCCGACGGCCGCACCAAGGCTTTTGTCAACGACCAGCCGCTCAGCGTTCAATTGATGCGCCAGGTGGGGCAGCTTCTCGTTGAAATTCACGGACAGCATGACGACCGCGCGCTCGTCGATACCGATGCACATCGCATGCTGCTCGATGCCTTCGCCGGCATTGCCGAGGAAACCCAATCTGTTGGACGGCTTTACAAGATCTGGCGCGATACTGAGCGGACGCTGAAGAAACAGCGCGAGCAGGTGGAGAACGCCGCGCGAGAAGCTGACTATCTCCGGGCCTCGGTGGAGGAGCTGGAAAAATTGTCCCCGCAAGACGGAGAAGAGGACGACCTCGCAGAACGTCGCTCGCGGATGATGAAGGCGCAGCGCATTGCCGGCGACATCTCCGAGGCCTCGGAGTTCCTGAACGGTAACGCCTCGCCTGTGCCGCATATCGCTTCCCTGGTTCGCCGATTGGAGCGCAAGAGCCATGAGGCGCCAGGCTTGCTGGAAGACACTGTAGCCCTACTCGACGCCGCGTTGGATCAGCTCTCCAATGCGCAGATGGAAGTCGAGGCGGCGCTGCGCAAAACGGAATATGATCCGAGAGAATTGGAGCGTGTCGAGGAGCGGCTGTTTGCGCTGCGCGCCGCCTCACGCAAATATTCCGTCCCGGTCACCGGCTTGCCGGCGCTGGCTCGGACGATGAACGCCGACCTCGTCGATCTCGACGCCGGTGAAGAAAGGCTGACGCGTCTGGATGCCGAGCTCGCTATTGCCAAGGCTGATTACGATGCCGCCGCGCGCAGCCTCTCGGATAAGCGTCGTCACGCCGGCGTGGCGCTTGCCGCCGCGGTCATGGCTGAGCTGCCGGCGCTGAAACTGGAGCGGGCGCGCTTCATGGTGGAGATCACCACCGATGCCGACGAAGCGACAGCCGAAGGCATCGATGTCGTCGAATTCCATGTGCAGACCAATCCGGGGACGCGGCCGGGGCCGATCATGAAGGTGGCTTCCGGTGGCGAGTTGTCGCGTTTTCTGCTGGCGCTGAAGGTAGCACTCGCCGATCGAGGTTCGGCTCCGACCTTGGTCTTCGACGAAATCGACACGGGTGTCGGCGGTGCGGTGGCCGACGCCATCGGCCAGCGGCTGAAGCGCCTCTCGGAGCGCGTGCAGGTGCTTTCCGTCACCCATGCGCCGCAGGTCGCCGCGCGCGCAGCAACCCATCTACTGATCTCCAAGGGGCCGGTTGCGGATAATTCAGAAAAGATCTCCACGCGGGTTGCCACAATGGAACCGAAGGACCGCACGGAGGAGATCGCCCGCATGCTCGCAGGCGCGTCGGTGACCGAAGAGGCGAGGGCGGCTGCCAAGCGCTTGCTGGCTGGCAACGGCTGATTACTATCTTCGTCCGGTCGCTGGGTTTTTCCGGTCCTTTCCATTAGATGCCGGGATGCGCATTTTCGGCCCGAAGCGGAGCGCCTAAGGCAGGCATTTGGGGTCAATCATATCCTCTGCGGATCCGCGGTATTTGTTTGCCCCGATTATTCTCGCCAGAATGTAAAAGCCATGCTGTCCATCCGGCAATGTGGAGCCAAAGACGCCAACGACGACGTTTTGCATATTGGAACGGGCTCCATCAACACCGTCTGCGACGAGCCTCAACGGGTTCAATTTTGACAGGTCATCGGCTGTCAGGAATGTTGCCCACCAACCGGCGTTGGTCCCCAGGTTTGTAAACCGGCCGGTTCCAATTTCTGTCGTATGGGTCTTCAGCAGAGCGCGAAAGCGCGGCGTCTCGCACCCCATGTGGATATGCAGCCGATCTTGTGTGCGCCAACTGGCGGCGTTTATCGCCAGCGCAAAATCCTGTGGCGCAACCTTAAAAGCGCGCGGGGCGATTGCGGTCGATTGCTCGCGCCATGCGGCGTCGAAATAGTTCGGCGCTCCCGCCGCAAGAAGGCGGGGGTCTTCGATGCCGGGCACATCGGCTAGTGGCGCAAGAATGGTGCGCTCCTTGTCGGTCGGCTCGCGCAGAACGGCGTAGGATGACAACGGATCCTGCGCCTGGACTATTTTGAGGCACGGATACGGCGAACCTGTCAGGGTCGCGTTAATCTCGCAGGCTCTAACGACCAGCCCCAAAGCAGAGCGGCTGACGAACGAACTCATGATTATGACGACAATGACGAGAGAAATGGAGAGAACGGCAGGACGATGCTTCATACGTGATTTCGAATTTTTACTGACGAGGCCATCACTTCCAAAGAGCTGGCTTCCATTGATACCTTATCTCAAATTGCTTGCGATAGACGTAACACCGCGACTGACCGCTTGTCGCGCAAATATGTCGTGAACGCCACCATCACGGCTGGTAGCGTCTGAAATCGCGCTTTAGATTTTTCTCTTTGTGTTTACGAGTTCCGAACGCAAAACCGCTTCGCACTTTTCCGGGAACTGCTCTAAAACATCTGCGAAATCGGGGAGTGTAGATTGATGAGCACTGAACAGAAGCCCATTGACGATTTGACCGAAGAAGAAGCGGCCGCGGCGCTGGCCCATTTGGCAGCCGAGATTGCGCGAAATGATGCGCTCTATCACGGCCAGGACGCGCCTCAAATCACCGACGCCGAATATGATGCGCTGAAGCGGCGCAACGATGCCATCGAAGCACGTTTCCCGGCGTTGATTCGCGCCGACAGCCCATCACGGCGGGTTGGCGTTGCGCCCTCCGAAACCTTTGCGCCCGTCGTGCATGCAAGGCCGATGCTGTCGCTCGACAATACTTTTTCACAGGAAGACGTGCAGGATTTCGTTGCTGGCGTTTATCGTTTCCTTGGCCGGTCGCCGGATCAGTCGATCGCCTTCACCGCCGAGCCGAAGATCGACGGGCTTTCCATGTCAATCCGCTATGAGAACGGTCGGATGGTGAACGCGGCGACGCGTGGCGACGGCACGACCGGCGAAAACGTCACCGCCAATATACGCACCATCAAGGAAATCCCGCAGACCTTGCCCGCCGGCGCCCCCTCGGTCGTGGAAGTGCGCGGCGAGGTCTATATGGCCAAGAGCGACTTCCTGGCGCTGAATGCGCAGATGGAAGCGGAAGGCAAGCAGACCTATGTCAATCCGCGCAACACCGCGGCCGGTTCGCTGCGCCAGCTCGATCCGAAGATCACGGCCAGCCGTAAGCTGAAATTCTTTGCCTATGCCTGGGGGGAGTTGTCCGACATGCCGGCCGACACCCAGCTCGGCATGGTGCAGACCTTCGGCAGATGGGGTTTTCCGATCAATCCGCTGATGAAGCGGCTGAATTCGGTCGCCGACATTCTCGCCCATTATGACGAAATCGGCCTTCAGCGTCCGGACCTCGACTATGATATCGATGGCGTCGTCTACAAGGTCGACAGCCTCGAGCTGCAGGCCAGGCTCGGTTTCCGCTCTCGTTCGCCACGCTGGGCGACAGCGCATAAATTCCCGGCGGAACAGGCATTTACCCGACTGACGGGCATCGATATACAAGTGGGGCGCACGGGTGCGCTGACGCCTGTCGCACGGCTGGAGCCGATTACCGTCGGCGGCGTCGTCGTGACCAACGCGACGCTGCACAATGCCGACTACATCAAGGGTATCGGCAACAAGGGCGAGCCGATCCGCGATGGCCGCGATATCCGGGTTGGCGACATGGTGATTGTGCAGCGCGCCGGCGATGTCATTCCGCAGATCGTCGATGTGGTGTTGGATAAGCGGGAAGCGTCAAGCGCCCCTTACGAGTTTCCCAAGGTGTGTCCCGTCTGCGGCAGCCATGCGGTGCGCGACATCAATGAAAAGACAGGCAAGGTCGATGCGGTGACGCGCTGCACCGGCGGCTTCATCTGCCGGGCGCAGGCCACGGAGCATCTGAAGCACTTCGTGTCGCGCAACGCTTTCGATATCGAGGGCCTAGGCTCCAAGCAGATCGATTTCTTCTTCGAGAACGAGGATCCGGCACTGCAGGTGCGCACCGCACCCGATATCTTCACTTTGGAAAGGCGCCAGCAGGCTTCGCTTACCAAGCTGGAAAATATCGAAGGCTTCGGTAAGGTCAGTGTTTCCAAGCTTTATGCAGCCATCAACGAGCGGCGCGATATCGCTCTATCTCGCTTCATCTTCGCGCTCGGCATCCGCCATGTCGGCGAGACGACGGCAAAGCTGCTGGCGCGCTCCTAC
Source organism: Martinezella calliandrae (assembly GCF_030272695.1). Taxonomy (GTDB): domain Bacteria; phylum Pseudomonadota; class Alphaproteobacteria; order Rhizobiales; family Rhizobiaceae; genus Rhizobium; species Rhizobium calliandrae. Next base: position 11,655 of record NZ_JARFYN010000041.1, on the reverse strand, counting down.
GGCACCTACGAGGCTTTCGAAGTAGGGATGAAGGAGGCGGCGCCTCTTGCGGGGGACGCATGGAACGACCTCAACAATATTGAAGGGATCGGCGAAGTCGTGGCGCGCGCTATCGTCGAATTCTACAAGGAACCGCGCAACATCGCCGTGATCTCGAAGCTGCTCGAAGAAGTGCGGCCACAGGCAGCAGAGCAGCCGACCACATCGGGCAGTCCCGTCGTCGGCAAGACGGTGGTCTTTACCGGATCGCTCGAGAAATTCACCCGCGATGAAGCCAAGGCCAAGGCCGAAAGTCTCGGCGCCAAAGTTTCCGGCTCGGTTTCGAAAAAGACAGATATCGTTGTCGCCGGACCGGGCGCAGGTTCGAAGCTGGACAAGGCGCGGGAATTCAATGTGCAGGTCATGACCGAGGATGAGTGGCTGGCGTTGATAGGGGGATGATCGACGGCGGCGGACCGAAGGATCGTCGCCGTCGCCACTTACATCCTCACGCGCGCCATCGTGAACGCATCCACATATTCACCGTTGCGAAACGCAAAGGCTTTGAGCCGGCCCTCGGTCTCGAAACCAAATTTCTCGTAAAGCCGGATCGCAGGTTCGTTGTCGACGTAGACGGTCAGTTCCAGGCGTTTGATCGCCAGCCAATTGTCGGCGGTGTCGATGAGGGCGGCAAGCAGCGCCGAGCCGATGCCCCGGCCGGTAAAATCGTCGTGGACGCCCATGCCGAGATGGCCGGCGTGAATTTGGCGGCCCGAATGGCGGCGCATGCCGGCGTTGCCAACGACTTGCCCGTTAAGCACAGCAACGAGGCTGAGCTGTTCGGATGCGGGCTTGTCCAGCCATTGTCGGGTTTCCTCGACGCTCTGAAAGGGTAGGCGCAGCGTGCCAGCTCGGTAGCCGGGCAAATTGGCGATGAGGGCTATCGCCTCGGCGTCGGATGGCCGCGCGGCGCGGATCTCGCACTCGCCCCGTTTTCGAAATCGTCGTTCGTCTGGATCTGGTGGCTCGGGATTCATGTCGCTCTCCTTGAGGTTCAAGAGGAGAGCAGAGCCTTCAAAACCCTACTCGCCTCGGCAGGGTTGAAAGGGATCGCAGTCAGCTTAACGCAATACTGCTCCCACTCTCCCTTTAAGGGGCGAGGTGGTGAGACGATGCATCACGATGGCACAGTTTGCGATCATGGGCCGAACTTCCAGAGTTTTTTTTAACAAGTCAACTCCCCTAACGGAAGTAGCAGGGGTTGCAGGCCTACTCGCGCGTGTCGTGCGACCGCTCGCCTTAATACGAAAGGATGAATTGTTTTCTGACACCAACAGGCCCCTGAATACCGCCAGGGGCATGATGTAAAAGGCGAATCCCTTTCGTCCGGCCCCACGCAAATGCTGTTGGTGAGTGTCGGGTTCTATGCGTCTAATACTTGTCAACGATGTCTCGATCATTCGCGGCGGCGCAACCAAAGTTGCGTTGCAATGCATCGAAGCGAGCAGGCAGGCCGGGCTGAATTGCGCCGTTCTGGTCGGCGATGATGGCGAAGGGCTGAAGCCGCGCTTTGCGGGCATACGCACGGTCGCCCTTGGCCAACGACCGCTGCGCGACAGACCTACCTTCACCGACGTTTTCGAGAAAAACTATAACAAGCGTGCCTACGAGGCGCTGGACGCGCTGTTGACGGAAACAGATGAAGAGACGGTCGTCCATGTGCACGGCTGGTCACAAATTCTCTCGCCGTCGATCTTCTACGCCCTCGCCAAACATAAGGCCAAGGTCATCATCACGGCGCACGATTTCTTCTTGAGTTGTCCGAATGGAGGGCTGATCAATTTCCAAACTGGTGCGATTTGTAATGTCCGCCCGCTATCGGCGGAGTGTCTTGCGACCAATTGCGACAAGCGCAACTACCTCCACAAACTCTGGCGCTTTCGCCGCACCTTGACCCAACGCGGCGTCGGCGAGGAGTTCTGGAGCCGCGTCGGCATCGTGCTGGCGCATGAGAGCATGGAAACCTATCTGCGTTCCGGCCCTCTACAACATTTTCTGACATTGCGCACGCCGACCGAGCCGTTGACGCCGGTTCCAGTGGAGGCCTGGCGCAATCGCCGCACCGTCTTCTTGGGACGCATGTGCTGGGAGAAAGGCGTTCGCACGCTCGCCGACGCATTAAACAAGACCGGGAGAACGGCAACCCTGATCGGCCGTGGCCCGCTGCTCGACGAGATGCAGCGGGCGTTGCCGCACTGTTGGGTGCCGGGTTGGCTGGCTGATGAGGAGGTTACGGCGCTCGCGGGGGAGGCGCGCGTCTTTATCATGCCGTCGCGCATGCCCGAACCCTACGGTTTAGTGGCCGCCGAGGCGCTGATGTCGGGCATTCCCGTCATCGTCAGCAGCAATGCGCTGATTGCCGCCGAGGTAGAACGCAACGGCGCCGGGCTGGTCTTTAAAAGCGGCGACGCCGGTTCGCTGGCGGAACGCTTGGCGAGTACCGATGACGACAAGCTGATGCGGGGACTATGCGAAGGCGCGCTTGCACTTGGCCAACGAATTGCGCCGAGCAAGGCGGAATGGGGACGGCGCATGGTCGATATCTATACGGGCAGGAGCGGTTTCTTCGCTCAATAACTAAAACAAAAGGGGGCAATCACATGGCGCGGGCATTGGTAACGGGAGGTTGTGGTTTTGTTGGGAGGCATCTGATCAGGCGACTTTTGGCCGAAGGCCTGGATATCGTTTGCGTCGATCAATTGGTCGAAGGAACTGGGGCACGGCATCCCGAACTCTGGCAGCGTTTTCCCGGATCGCGCTTTACTTTTTTCGAGGAGGACTGCCGCGCTTTCTTTTGCCGTCCGTTGGAGCATTTCGATTATGTCTTCCATCTCGCGGCGCTAGTCGGCGGCCGCGTGACGTTGGAGGCCCGCACGCTCGATGTGGCCGAGGATCTGGCGGTGGATACGGAATTGTGGAAATGGGCCGCGCACGCCAAACCGGGCTGCGTCGTATTCTTCAGCTCCAGCGCGGCCTATCCCATCTCGCTGCAAACGGTCGCGAACCATCGGCTGCTTTCGGAGGATATGATATCTTTCCAGGCCGCCATCGGCGTGCCTGATCTCAGCTATGGATGGGCAAAATTGACCGGCGAATATCTGATGAAGCTCTATGTCGAGCGCTATGGCAACCGGGCCATCTCCTATCGGCCGTTCAGCGGCTTTGGCGAGGATCAGGATCTCGCCTATCCATTTCCCGCCATTTGTCGCCGCCTGCTCGATGAAAGGGGTGCTGCGGAAGTTTTCGTCTGGGGTTCCGGCCGACAATGCCGGGACTTTATCCATATCGATGACTGCATCGATTTTATCTGGCAAACCAAGGAACTGCTGCCCGATGGCGCCAGCCTCAACCTTTCGACGGGCAGAGCTACCTCCTTTATGGAGCTGGCGGGAATCATCGCCCGGCAAATTGGCTGGAACCCCGTTGTAAACGGCCGCTGCGATCGCCCCGAAGGCGTTTTCTATCGCTGCGGCGATACCGCGCTGCAGCGCTCCTATGGGCTTACTCCACGCGTCAGTCTGGAGGAGGGAATTGCACGGATGCTCGAACATCTGCGCATGGAGCAGGATCAATACGCCATCGCCATCTAGCGAATGAAGCGCTGCCTTAATCGGTCTTGCCGCAGTCTGCGAACATGTCGCTTGACATGCAACCAAATAGTTGCCTATAACGCATTAATAGGCAACTAAATGGCTCCATGTTTGGTATGAACGACGATGCGGTTTTTCGAGCTTTGGCGGATGCAAGCCGGCGGCAGTTGCTCGATCGGCTATACGATCAGAGCGGCCAGTCGCTCGGCGAGCTCTGCCAGGGGCTCGAGATGACGCGCCAGGCGGTGGCAAAGCATCTTGCCATCCTGGAGGAGGCGAACCTCGTGTCCGTTAAATGGCAGGGCCGGGAGAAGCTGCATTTCATCAATCCCGTACCGATCAACCATATTGCCGAACGCTGGATCAACAAATTCGAGCGCCGGCAATTGAGTGCTCTTTCCGCTCTCAAGAAAGCTCTGGAGGGCGATGGCGACCAGTAGCGGCCGCCAGATCGCAGCAAACACCAAACCCACGACAGGAGGAGAAATATCATGACCGGAAGCAGCTTTGTTTATGTCACCTATATACGCACCACACCGGACAAGCTCTGGACGGCGCTGACGACGCCCGAATTCATCAAGAAATATTGGTTCAATATCCAGCACGAGACCGATTGGAAGGTCGGCTCACCATGGAAGATGACTTATCCGGACGGGCGGGTCACCGACACCGGCGAAATCGAGGCCTTCGATCCGCCGAAGCGTCTGGCTATCAAATGGCGAAACGAATTCATGCCCGAATTGAAGGCCGAGGGCTGGTCGCAATGCGTGATGGACATCGAGCCCCTGGGGGATTCGGTAAAGCTTACCGTCACCCATTCGATGGAATTGGAAAACGCTAAGTTCATCGGTGCCGTCTCCGGCGGGTGGCCGAAAATTCTCTCCAATCTCAAATCGCTTCTGGAGACCGGCGAGGTCGTCTTGAAAGAATTATGAGGGATAGCGGGGCGCTTGAGGAGCGCCCCGACCTCCTTGCATCCCCGAACCGCCATCTTACCTTAGCGGTGCCGCGGCAAGACCGGCGGCGATGTTGGAGGATGTTCGATGATTTCACTGAAATTGCATGGTGCCATTGCCGCGTCGCTCCTGGTACTGGCGCCTGTTTCCGCCTCGGCCGAAATTGTCGGCAAGGTTGGGGTCGATTGGACCGGCAACGACATTCTGGTCGACGCCGTGCCTGATCCGGAGGTATCCGGCGTTACCTGCCACGTCACCTATTTCGACCGCAGCGTCATCGACCGGCTGAAAAACGGTAACTGGTTCGAGGACCCCTCCAACAACTCCATTGCCTGCCGCCAGACCGGACCGATCGAGATTGGCAATATCAGCTTGTCGGAGGGTGGCGAGGAAGTGTTTCGCGCCGGCCTATCGCTGATCTGGAAGAAGCTGGTGGTCAACCGAATCTATGACAAGAAAAACGACACCCTGATCTATCTCATCCATTCGCGCCAACTGACCGACGGTTCAGCGAAAATGGCGATTTCGACCATTCCACTGTTTGGTCAAAATGTCACCTGGAAGAACGGCAAACCCAAATAGGATTACCGGGATACCGCATTTGCAATCGTCAAGGGGTTTGTACCAAAAAAAGTCCAGCCGTTTGGTTGTTGAATAGCTCCCGGTCGCTTTCGGGCTGCACCGTTTTGGTGCAGTTCTAGGAGCGAACGTGGAAGTCTCATTCCATCTGTTCACGGCCTGCGCGACTGGCGCACCGGCAACACCCCTGCTGGCGGCGTCGGTCTTACAAACACAATCGCCCTGAAGCTGCTGCTCCAGGGCGATTTTGGTTTGCGGCATTTTCCGAATAATCAGGCTGCCTGCGCGAGCTCGTCTGCAATGACGGTGTCGAGGTTCAGGAAGCATACCATGGTCTTTTCCAGCGCCACGATACCGCGGCAGAACGCGCGCTGCGCTTCCGGGATGATTTCCGGCGCCGGCTGCAGATCCTCGCTCTTGATGCTCATCATGTCGGAAACCTGCTCGACCAGCAGGCCGACGAGTTTGCCGGCGATATCAGTGACGATGATGGCGGAGCGTTCGGACGGTTCGGTCATCTTCATGCCGAGACGGCAGGCCATGTCGATGACCGGGATCACCGCACCGCGCAGGTTGATGAGGCCAAGCACATAGGGCGGGGTATGCGGCATCGGAGTTACAGGCGCCCAGCCGCGGATTTCGCGGATGGCCATGATGTCGATGCAGAATTCCTGGTCGCCGAGATGGAAGGAGACGATCTCCAGATAGGCGCCCGATTGTTTGATGGCATTCGTCATGGTCAAGAACTTCCCGTTTGGCGCCGGCGGCAGGCGGCGGCAGCGATTGAAAAGGGATCGGCTGCGGCGGCTCGGCGGCTGCGACAGCATCCGGTGGCGTTGGCGGTCGAAAAACGCTTTCCTGCACCGGCGGGCGTCATGCCCTTCTGAAAGAAGATTGGTCTGCCGCATATCCGGCGGCTGGCGGTTCGGATTTAGCCTCAGTGTCTCTCGATGTTGGCGCGGAGTGGTTAGGATTGGTTTAACAAAGTGGGCCGGTCACCAATCTTTGCACTCGGCTCCTTGATATCGAGATGGACCGGTACGCTCAAAAACATCTTCTTGAATTGCCTCCTCCACTTCAACCGGCTACACCCACGCAATGATGCCCGCCGCCAACATATCGAGCCGCGGCGGGCGATAAGGAAAAGCAGCGATGAAGACCGTGCGGATTGTTGTCTGGATAGTCGTGATAATTGTGGCCGGGCTGTTGGGCTGGCTAAGCTTTGGGACCACCAGGGCACCGGATGTCGCGAGTGCAGGCCCATATGGGGTGCCGTTCACGCTGGTTGCACAGAATGGCCAGCCGATCAGCGACCAGGCGTTTCGCGGCAAACCATCGGCGCTGTTCTTTGGCTACACGCATTGCCCCGACGTCTGCCCGACGACCCTGTTCGAGTTGAACGGCTGGATGCAGAAGGTCGATCCCGACGGCACGAAGCTCAACGCCTATTTCGTGACTGTCGATCCGGAGCGCGATACCCCCGCGATCATGAACCAGTATGTCTCCAACGTCTCGAGCCGTATCACCGGCATTTCGGGCGATCCAGACAAGGTGATGGAAATGGTCAAGGGCTTTAGGGTCTACGCCAAGAAAGTTCCGCTCGACGAGAAGGACCCGAATGGCGATTATAGCATGGATCACACCGCCTCGGTCTTCCTCTTCGACTCCGCCGGTCGTTTCGCAGGCACGATCGCCTATCAGGAAGACCCGGACGTAGCGGTCAAGAAGCTGGAAAACCTGATCAAGAAGGGATAGGAGCGCCGATGGGGGACGGGGCGACGGCCAAATCCATCCTGATTGCCGGTGCTGGTCCGGTCGGCCTGGCTGCGGCCCTGGAACTTGCCCGCCGCGGCTTTGTCCCGCGCATCGTCGATGATGGCCAAGGGCCGGCCCCCTTAGAGGAGAGCCGGGCTCTCGGCATCAATGCCCGCACATTGACACTGCTTTCGGCCGCCGGCGTTACTGACCATATAGTCGCAGCCGCTCAGCCGATCGCCCATTTCCGCCTCCGCTCCGCAGGCAAAATACTTGCCAACGTCGATACGAGGCGTTTGCCCGGACGCTTTTGCGCCATTCACGGCCTGGCGCAGGGAGCAACTGAGCGTTTATTGATCGAAGCGCTTGCGGACTACGGCATCGCCCCGGAATGGCAGACTGCGGTCGCGCCGGAAACGATCGCCGATCCGCTGAAGCCGGAGGTGGCATTGCGGCGCGCCGATGGGACCACCGAAATGGTTCGCCCCGATATCCTCGTCGGAGCCGATGGTGCGCATTCGACCGTTCGCAGGGCGCTCGGCGCCGGTTTTCCCGGCGAAGCGCTGGAGGCTCATTTCTATCTCGCCGATTTTCGGTATCAGAAACCGGTGGATGCGCATTTCGCCGAGATCACCCTTTGCGATCCGGGTATGCTCGGACGTTTGCCGGTGTCGGCCGATGTGCTGCGTTACATCTCGACGCTCGAGGACTTCGAAAGCCGTATCGTTCATCCCGAGGTGGTTGCCGAGAAGACCTGGGTCTCGCAGTTTCGCATCCATTTCCGCCATGTCGAGCCGATGGGCAAAGGCAACGTGTTCCTGGCGGGCGATGCAGCCCATATTCATTCCCCGGCGGGAGCCCGCGGCATGAATCTCGGCATAGAGGATGCCTGCTGGCTCGCCTGGCTCATTGCGGAAGGACGCGAACAGGAGTATTCGGCGCTCAGAATTCCAGCCGTGAAACAGGTGCTGAAGCAAACTTATGGCCTGACCCGAATGGTCACCATGAAAAATCCGCTGGCGATTGTCGCGCGCAATCTGTTTGCGCCGCTGCTTCTGCGTTTCGGACCGGTGCGGCGTCAGCTGCTTCACAGTATTGCCGGCTATGACACGCCAACGCCGCCATGGATCGACTGGGCCGAATAAGAAGCAAGAGAGATCGAAGACTTGAGTGAAATCCGCCTCTATGTGACGACGACCGAGAAAAAGGCTGAACAGATTCTCGATCTGATGACGCCGGTGTTCGAAGACGAAGAATTGCCGATTGCCACCACCGAGATCGATGAGAAGAAGGATATCTGGGAAGCCTCGATCTATCTCTATGCAGTCGACGAGGACGACGTGCGCGCCCGTTTTGCGAACGTCCTAAAGCCGGCCTTTCCCGAGCTCGTCATCGAAAAGGAAGTCATTCCGGATGTCGATTGGATTGCCAAATCACTGGAGGGCCTGAAGCCGGTTCGGGCAGGGCGCTTCCTGGTGCACGGCTCGCATGACCGCGACAAGGTGGGCCCGAGCGATATCGCCATCGAGATCGATGCTGGCCAGGCTTTCGGGACCGGCCATCACGGCACGACGGCGGGCTGCTTGGAGACGATCGAAAGAGTGCTCGCCAGCCGGCGCGTGCGCAACGCGCTCGATCTGGGCACGGGCAGCGGCGTCCTGGCGATCGGTGTGCGCAAATTGCGCAATATTCCGGTTCTCGCTACGGATATCGATCCCGTCGCCGTCCGCGTCGCCCGCGAAAATGTTCGCCGCAACGGCATTGCCTCCGGTATTGCCCTGGAGACCGCGCCTAGTTTTCATTCCACAGCCTTTTCCCGCCACGGGCCTTTCGATCTGATCATCGCCAATATTCTGGCACGGCCGCTGATCAGGATGGCGCCGCAACTGGTCGCCCATCTCGCTCCTGGCGGTTCGGTCATCCTTTCCGGCATCCTCGCCGAGCAGCGCTGGAAGGTGCTGGCCGCCTATAATGGCGCGAGGATGCGCCATGTGCGCACCATCTGGCGCAACGGCTGGGTGACGATCCATCTCGACCGGCCTTGAGCCGGTCCATTTCTAGCGGGTGTGCTTGCCAGCGCTTAAAATGCAAAAGGCGGTGCCGAAGCACCGCCTTGCAGATCGGTATTTCACCGATCTTGCCCGCGAGCGTGTGGAGGAGTGCTCAAGCGGGCTCTACCGTTCAGGCCAAGATCCGGGGAGGGAGGAGGAGTTCCGGATCGCGACAAAAGAACGCGTAGCTCTGTAACTGTTAGTTGCGACCGCCACGGTTGGCGCCGATTGCCTTCGACGTTTCGACTTCGAGCTGACGAAGCGCGCCGATGGAGTGGCGGACGGTGCGACGCTCGCCTGCCAGCGCCGGGCTAACATATGCGGAGCGGGAGATAGTCATTGTCATAGTCCTTTTCGAGTGGGTTCGCCGCGAACCCCGTCTGATGGCGCCGATATAGCGACTAGCCCTCGTGCGTGGCAGGGGGCATGCTTCATGGGAGCTATGCAGTTCATGCATATTATGTGCCGTGATGGTGTCACAATCCATCCTTCTGCTCACGAAATGGGCGCATTCGTTAACGCGCGACTCGCCTCACTTGGGTGTTTGTTGATCGGAACTCCCCATCGGATCGATAGCGTACGATTCGGTCCGAAAATCGTTTCACTCTTGGTGGGATCATGCTCTAACATGCTGTCAGCACACAGTTTCACGGATTCTCGATCAGTTTCGGATTAAGCCATGTTCCAGTCTTTCGACGTCACCTCCACCCCGCAATTCGGGCGCGAACGGGTCACCGGTCTACGCGCCGCCTTCGGCGATCTCGGCATAGATGGCTTTCTGGTGCCCCGCGCCGACGAATATCAAGGCGAGTATGTGCCCAAATGTTCGGAGCGTTTGGCCTGGCTGACGGGCTTCACTGGCTCGGCGGGTGTTGCACTTGTGACACAGTCTCAAGCCGTGGTTTTTGTCGATGGTCGCTATGTAACGCAGCTTGCGGAACAGGTGGACAAATCCGTATTTACCGGCGGCGATCTGGTCGACGAGCCGCCGCATCTCTGGTTGCCGCGCCATGCGCCCAAAGGTTTCAAGCTCGGGATCGATCCGTGGCTGCATACCGGCGCAGAGGTTCGGCGCCTGGAGAAGGCGCTGGCGGAAATCGGAGGCAAGCTCATCGTCCTGCCGCATAACCCGCTCGACAGGCTCTGGAGCAACCGGCCGGCCGAGCCGCTGGGCGCCGTCATTATCCAGGATATCGCGCAGGCCGGCGTGCTGGCCAAAGACAAGCTGGCGACCATGGCGGCCGATCTTAAGGCCAAAAACCTTAAGGCGGCGCTTATCACCGATCCGTCTTCGGTCGCCTGGACCTTCAATATTCGCGGCAACGACGTGCCTCATACGCCGCATCCTCTTGCCCGTGCCATCGTCTATGCCGAGGGCGAGGCTGAGCTTTTCCTCGACAAGCGCAAGACCAATGTCGAGGTGGAGGCCTATCTGGCGCAGATCTGCACGCAATTGCCGCCCTCCGATTTCGTCAAGCAGTTGGCTGCTGCCTCGGCAAATGGCGGGCGCATTTTCGTCGATCCCGATCTGGCCTCCTACGCGCTGACGAACATTATCCGCCGCGAAGGCGGCGAGGTGGTGGAGGGAACAGATCCGGCGCGGCTGCCGCGGGCGCGCAAGAATGCCGCTGAGATCAACGGTTCGGCCGCCGCTCATCTGCAGGACGGCGCCGCCATGGTCGAATTCCTTTATTGGCTGGATACCAGCAAGCCTGGCACCGTCACGGAAATAGCCGCCGCCGAACGGCTGGAGGCAAGCCGCGCCCGCTTTGGTCAGAGCATGCAGAACCCGCTGAAGGATATCTCCTTCGACACCATTGCAGGTGCCGGTGAGCATGCGGCGATCATGCACTATCGGGTGACGACGGCCACCGACCGGCTGATTCAAGCCGGCGAGCTGTTTCTGATCGATTCTGGGGCGCAATATATCAACGGCACCACCGATATCACCCGCACGGTGGGCATTGGCGCGGTCTCTGAAGAGCACAAGCGCCTGTTCACTCTGGTACTGAAAGGCATGATCGCCATCAGCACGGCGCGCTTCCCCAAGGGCTCGCGCGGCTGCGATCTCGATCCGTTGGCGCGCATCGCGCTGTGGAAAGCCGGCGTCGATTTCGCCCATGGCACAGGCCATGGTGTTGGATCCTATCTTTCCGTGCATGAGGGACCGCAGCGCATCTCGCGGCTGTCGACGCAGGAACTGTTGCCCGGCATGATCCTGTCGAACGAGCCCGGCTACTATCGTCCCGGCCATTTCGGCATTCGTATCGAGAACCTGATCTATATACGCGAAGCTGAGGAGATCGAGGGCGGCGATATGCCGATGCTCGGCTTTGAAACGCTGACGTTCTGCCCGATCGACCGCAGTCTCGTTCTTCCGGAACTGCTGACGCATGACGAGCTGCACTGGCTGAACGACTATCACGCCAAGACCCGGGAGGCGCTGATACCTTTGATCCACGATCGGGATATCCGGGCCTGGCTGGAGAACGCGACGCTAGAATTGAGCCATTGAAGCAACCTACCCTCTCCCTACGGGGAGGGTTAGAACAGTTCGCTTGCAATCTTAGTGAATCTATGTATATCCATCCAAAATGGAGAGATTTGTGAGCATAGGCGAAGCGGCGGAAGTTTTGGGCGTGTCGATCACGACATTGCGCCGATGGGAAGCTGAAGGCCGTCTGG
>NZ_JARFYN010000005.1 GCF_030272695.1 Martinezella calliandrae | reverse complement strand
TGGACAGAGAAAAGGTCTATGGATCAAGACCATAGATCAAAACCCAACCCTCTTCGAACACATGCCATGAGCCAGGGGGCATTATGAAAGTCGATCCAACAGCCCTTTGATGTCGAATTCCAGGACCCAATCATATTTCCAGCACCGCTTGCGCGTAACGCCGATGGCATCCAACGCCGACTTTTCGGGCCGATAGCCATAAGAATCTGCCAGAAAGACTGCGTCCAGATCCGGCTCAATCATCTGTTTAACAACACTTTGGGCCACGCGATCTGCCACTGTTGGCACCCCGAGGATCCGCTGGCCTCCGCTCTTCTTAGGAATGGAGACGGCGCGGACTGGCGGAGGGAAGTAAGTGCCTGAGCTCATCCTGTTCCAGATCTTGTAGAGATTCCTCTTCAGATCGGCCTCGAACTGCTCAATCGTTACTCCATCTTCACCAGCTGCGCCTCCGTTGGATCGCACCTGCAGATAAGCTTCGTACACCTTCTGCTTGCTGATATTGAACGGCTTGCCTTGCGTATCCATCAACGTCCTCCTGTTGCCAGTTGTGTTGATAATACGCCCACCTGATCCGACCTCTTCGCTCCAGCTCCATTACGAGCCTTCATCGCTACTACAGATCGGTCCGTCCCAGTGCCCCGCATCGGTACTCTCGCCTTACGGTCTTCTCCGCTTGTGCTTCTCCCTTTGCATCGGAGCGACTGGTTCCTGCAGTTCCGCGACAACGCCTGCATCCGCTTCACGCCTCCTCAACGCCGGTCGCCGCTTGCCCGGTCACCAGGCATCTGACAAGCTCATCCCAGAGAGACGACACACCTCTGGTTTTGACGACAGGTTGCACGTTACGACGCTTCATCGGAAGGTTCATTTTCATTCGTCTCTCGGATGCGTACCGCCCAAGGTATGCCCTGGACTTACCTCCAACGCTCACGACCACGTCTCTTAAACGCAGCCGCTTGGAGTGGTTTGAGCCCAGCTCCTGAAAGCCGAGCCCGAGGGGCCAACCCTCATCATTATCGCAGCTTCAAGCACACAGTTTGTCAGGCCATATAGACCATCCTTTCCGCGTGCTCTGCAGCACACTGTCGTCGCCATGCAGCCGCTCGGCCGCCAGAACATAGGCGCGGATCAGGTCATGGATCGGCTGCAGCGCCTGAGGTGCCGGATCATCGCCTCGGAGGTTGTCACGACGGCGCGCACCTGTGCGAGGTCGGCCTCGGCGAAATGGGATAACGGCCTGCAGCCAATGGACAGTAGGTCACGGACAAATTATTTGCGCGCAATACTTGCGTACTCAAAACGACAATGATATGAATCCTAAGTAGTGTCAGTTTCATTCTACAATAAAATGACAGCATACCCGCGAAGACATTATGTCGTCGATGGACTATCTTGGCTGTTTATAATGTAGGGATATTTGGATTATATCCAGATCTCCTAACTCACATCAATGTGATCGACGCTGACTTTTAGTGTTTTGCACGGTACAAACTTTCTTTCTAGCGCGTAAGTACATTTCTTGGCGTTAAGCCTTCAGTATCGGTGAGTATAACTCCGTAAAACTCTAAACTTTCGGCCTTGACTAACGTCGTTTCTATAAACTTCTGCGCCTGAGCAAAGCTGAGCGTGCCGAACGGTCGGATCGTGTGGCGCAACCGCGTAGTTCTAAAACGCATATCGATTTGTCGCAGCTGAGGGCGGGCGGATGCATGGACATTAACCCTACATTCAAATTTAGACCTCTCCCTCCGGTCGTGGGAACTCACACCTTTGCGCCAAGCGCAACGGGCAGCCCGCTGGGCGATCTGGAGCTGCTAATTGGCAGATGGGCAGGAAAGGGTTTCAACACCATTTGGCGACCGAACCATACGCCAGGCCAGGACCGGTTCCTTGAACTGAATCTCACAAACGAGATTCTTGAATTTACGGAAATACCCGGCCCGATACCCAATCGCGGTTTTCTGCAGCCGGACATAGAGATGTTCGGCCTGACCTACCTGCAACAGATACAGGATGCGAATAACGGCGCGGGCCTTCACATTGAACCGGGCATCTGGGCGTCCGTACCCCGCACCAGCAACCCACTTGAGGACCCAACCCTAGTGCGCATGGCGTCGATCCCGCATGGTACCACCGTCGTCGCGCAGGGTGCCGTGGTTCCGCCGGTTGCCGGCCCGCCCCTCATGGACAGGGTCGACATCACGCCGTTTCAAATCGGCAGCCCGACCCGGAAGATCAAATTCCCCGAAACCAACCTGACTACGCCGTCGCAGTTTCGGTCGTCTCCTGCCGATATTGTCGGCATTACCCAAGCCATGATTGATGACCCCAATTCCGTGCTCCAGGCGGCATTGACCGGCCGAACGATCACGAATACGCGCGTGCTGAAAGTGTCCTCAGATACAGCTGTTCCCGGCGGCGGAACCTCGAATACTGCGTTTCTTCAAGGCGCCGTCGCAGGCCCCAATGCGGTGGCCGCGTTGATGAACGCCACCTTCTGGATCGAGACGCTTGCCAATCCCGCCGGAGGGGCGGATTTGCAGCAACTTCAATATAGCCAGACGGTATTGTTGAATTTCAACGGCCTGAGTTGGCCGCATGTCTCGGTCGCCACTTTGCAAAAGCAGTAGTCCGTTCCAAAATCTCAGGGGGGGGGGTCACGATATGGCCAGAAAACCGTACCAATTGCTCAAGGGAAGCTGGCGATCTTTGTTGCCTGGGTCCAAGGTTCTTGGCCCGACGCGACCCGAAGAAATTCTGGAAATCACCGTCAAAGTCAGGCGCAAGGCGGAGTTGCCGGACCTGGCCGACTGGCCGAAGGTACCCCTTTCGCGGGGCGAGGCGGCCTCAGCCTATGGCGCTGAGCAATCGGACGTCGATCTGGTGGCCAAAGTATTGACCGCCCACGGACTAACGCTCAAAGGCGCCGACCTTGCAACGCGCAATATTGTCTTTAGCGGACCAATTTCCGCGCTCGAAAGCACGTTTCGGACAAAGCTTTTGCGGTATGATCATGCACAGGGTCAATATCGCGGACGGAAGGGCTCGCTGAACGTTCCGAGTGAATTGGCGAATGTCATTGTTGGGATTTATGGACTCGACAACCGCCGGGTGATCCGTCGGCGCCGGCGCCGATTCAAGGAAATAGCGTCCCTGGCGGCATCTACCAGCAGTCACAGGGGTTTTTTCCCGTCAGAACTTGCAGAATTATATGATTTCCCGCAGGGCACAGGCGCGGGCGAAAGTATCGGCATCCTCGAGTTCGGCGGCGGTTTTTTGCCTGACGATCTGGAGGTGTTTTGCAAACGAGTCGGAGTAGGCATTCCACAGGTCGTCCCGGTGAGCGTCAACCATGCCCCGACCAATTCCGATGATGATGCGGTCGGAGAAGTGATGCTCGATATCGAGATCGTCGCGGGGGTCTGTCCCGAGGCGACCATACCTGTGTATTTCGGACCCGATTTGTCCGAGCGATCACTGATCGACACAGTAGATAAGGCCATTCACGACAACCGGCACAAGCCCGCCGTTCTGTCGATAAGCTGGGGGGATTTCGAGGAATCGGCGACTTGGTCGGACGGGACCCTGGATAGGGTGAACGACGCCTTTCACGAGGCGGCCCTCATGGGCATTACGATATGTGTTGCCGCCGGCGATGACGGCTCCGACGACGGCGCCGGCGATGGGCACGCCCATGTCGATTTTCCATCTTCGAGCCCCTTCGTGCTGGCAGTTGGCGGGACGGACCTGCGTGAGGATATCAGCGGCACGACGGAACGGGTATGGAAGGACGGCGATGGCCGCCGGCCGGCAATTGGTGGCACCGGCGGGGCTACCGGCGGTGGCGTCAGCGCTCATTTCCCGCGGCCCGCGTTCCAGGCGGACATAAATATTGCTTCGGTCAATCCCGCTGCGATCGCCGGCCGCGTTGTTCCCGACGTCGCCGCACACGCACAAACGGACGGACGAACAACCGGCTATGTCGTCGTGCTGCATGGCGCGCCGGGACTCAACGGCGGGACCAGTGCTTCAGCGCCGCTCTGGGCGGCCCTAATCGGCCGTATCAACGCCGCGATCCGCAAGACAAAGGGCCCGAACGCTCGCGTCGGGTACCTCACGCCCCTTCTCTACAAGCCGGTGGTTGGCGGTAAGGCGCTAGGCGCATGGGCGTCCAGGGATATAACTGACGGCGATAACATTTCTGCGACTATCGGCGGCTACCGCGCCGGTGCCGGCTACGACGCGGTGACGGGTTGGGGCTCGCCGATCGGATCCAAATTGCTGACGGCGCTCACACAGATCATTTAACCCGCTTGTATGGACTTAGACCATGCGCTCTCGAATTCGCAGGCATCTTGGCCCGTTGCTCGGTGTCACCTCACCATCGTCGCTGATGCACATCCGGGCGGTCAAAGGCGCATCGACCTCGGCCAAGGTCGAAATTCCAATCGGATTTGCGCCCCGTCAGTACGCGATCCTTTTGCTGCATGTCGCGGCGGAGATCGAACATTCCCTGCTGGTTCAATACCTTTATGCCGCATACAGTCTTGGCGGTGCGGATGTGCCCGAAGCCGACCGCGAACGCGTCGCCCAGTGGCGTGAGGTAATCCTGGGGATTGCCAAGGAGGAGATGGGGCACCTCATGACCGTCCAGAATCTCCTGCATTGCTTGGGCGCGCCTCTCAATTTGAATCGTGAGGACTATCCCTGGGATTCCGATTTTTACCCATTTCCGTTTCAGCTCGAACCACTTACGCCGTTGTCGCTGGCGAAATACATTTATATTGAGGCCCCCTCGCCCGAAGAGTGGACGGGCGACGAAGCCGATGCGATCCGCGCGCTCGTTGAAGACAAGATCGGCGTTGAACGGTTGCATCGCGTCGGTGCGCTTTATGACCAGCTCCAGGCCCTGTTCGAACAGCCGGACCTGATCAGTGACGCCAATTTCGACGGCGCGACGTTCCCGTTCCAGGTGAATTGGGACGAATGGGGCCGTGGCTACAAAGGCGGCGTTAGCGGCAACGCGACCAACGGCATCGCTCCAGAAACACCGGACATTCTGCTCTTGCAGATTACATCACGAACCGACGCGCTTAACGCCATAAAAGCGATCTCTTCGCAAGGCGAAGCGAATCCGACCGCGAGCGACGATGCCTCTTCGCATTTCGCCCGTTTTCTTAAAATTTATCGACATTTCCCTAAGGACAAAAAAAGCCCGGCATTGACGCGCCCGCTGGCGGTGAATCCGGTCGCCACCTCAGTACCGGACGTTGTCTCCGATGCTTCAGCATGCTCGGTTATTACCCATCCACACGCACGCATCTGGGCGGAGTTGTTCAACCTCCGCTACGAAATGCTGCTTTTATGTCTCGCCCACACCTTCAAATATCCCAGCAATATCCTGGTGGATCGGCAAAACACCCCTCGGGGTCTGTTGATCCATTCCACGTTCGGCGAGATGTATAACCTCGGGGCAATTGCCGGAATTCTCGTTCGAACGCCGCTTTCATCGGATAGTGGTCCCCTGAGGGCTGGGCCACCGTTCCAAATGCCTTTTTCCCTAGAGCTGCCGTCGCGCCTCGCCGATATCTGGCGGCAGCACGCCGATCTTCTGACCGCCTCACAGTCGATCATTGAGGCTTTGCTCGTTTCGCCAACTGACGACGCCGAACGCCGCTATCTGGTGTCACTCGGCGAAGCCGACCGGCAAATTGGTGAAACGATACACTCCATACTCAACGACCGCTCAATCGCGCGGCCACTTCAACATCAATATTAGGTGGTGAGACGCTATGGCTATAACTGCACTCATCATCCTGCCTCCGTTGGCAATCGGTCGTTTCGGCTCGTCCTCCCAACCGCTCGAAGCCTATGAACTTGAGGTAAATCCTAACCGGCCGATGGATTTCCGGGATATTCGCCCAAGTCTCTCTCTGGAGGTTGACCCCGACCAGGGCCATGTCGTTCGACAATATACTCCCGAACGGATTCGTTTTCGGGATGGTGAGCGTATCCGTCCCGTCGCGCCGTTCCTCGAAGTATTCGCCAAGACCTCCGCTGATACTCTTGAGCCCGTGACACTAGACTTTTTGCGCACGGAAGGCCTTGGCCCCGAGGCTATAAGTTGGGAAGTCAACGTCGGAAATCTGAAAGTGTTCCGTCAGACCGGCAACGCCGACGACAAGGTATTGGCCGGTACCGGTTCTTTCAGCGATCATGATGTCCATCTGCTCAAGGGAATCAGTCCGAATTTCCTGACCGGAAAATTCATCCCCTTCGGGTCGGTCCGCTACATCCGGCCGACACCTGATTTTCCGCAGATACGGCTTCGTTTCACGCCCGGCTCTGGCCAGGTCTACGGCTCCAGCCTGAAGCGCTTCGAGACAAAGGACCGTGAAGTCGATGATCCTACCTTCGCGGGAGACGACAGTCGCATCGTGTATGATCCAGACAAAGGCAACTGGCGGGGATTCCAGCAGGACACCAGCCTCAAAACCCTTTGCAGCCCAAGTGACATTTACCAGGGTTTTATCGACGACCCGAACAAGCTCGCGATAAGCTGGGGTTATCTGGACGATGTCTGCGATGGCCCCGTTTCGGTGCAATTGAAACTTGCCGACGGCACGATCTTGTCGGCAACTGCCTGGATTAGCGCCTGCATGCCCGCCTTCGCGCCCGATTCCCAACCCGTGCGGACGGTCGCTGATGAGCTCGAGCAGCTTATTTTGGGGCCCGAACCGGATGCGGCTGAGGTGTCGATCGCAGATGCAGCCGAAATCGTGCGCCGGGCCTTGGAGACGATCCGGCTGATGAACACCCGGGTGATGAACGGCAATATCGTCGATGGCCGCACCAACATCGCCCACACCCTGATCACGCAGGACACCAACGACTTCGGCAGGCTCTACGCCCCGATCATGGCGGCTTCCCTCGTCGACAATTTCGCCGTGCGAGCCCTGCACGAACGTGTTCTTATCGCTCTGTCCGGGGGCAAGGCGCCCTGGTTCGCGCGCGCCCTGAGGCAGCCGGAGGACATAGGTGACCTGAGTGATGCGGGCCGGCGTAAGATGCCTCCAATGCTGCGGGGCGCCGACGGGCGCGGCCTGGCCCTTACCCGCCGCCAACTCGCCAAGATCGCCCGCGCCGCGACGGTCGATTTGTTCAAACCTTAAGCACAACAGAGGAAGCTTGCCCGATGTCTGCCAAGATCGATCCGCGGAATCAGATGGCGCAACTGCACTACCGCGCCACCGGAAATCCAGCGAACAGTCTGCCGAACGCTGCGATCTCCAATTGTTTCCCGGGTTTGGAGTATGACTTCAAGGCCTTTTGGCGGCGAGCGTTTGTCGGGATCGTTCTGCTCGAATGCGATAACTATGTCATTGAGACCGATGACGCGTATAAGGAGCTCTTGCATCATCGATTGCTTCGTGTCGAAGACCGTCCTGTGGTCACTACGGCAACCGGCCCGCAGATCCCCGGCGGAGGCGCGGGTCCGCTGGTAACGCCTGGCAATCCGAACGGTGTCGCAGCTATGGAATGGTCGAACGTCTTGACCTTCGCAATGCGCCGCCAGGGAGAGAGTGTGAAATGCTTTTTCACTGAAGATGTCGCGGATGTCTCTGTGCCGATTCCGGACGACCTGGGGGCGATGCTAGAGGTTAACCTCCAGGTGCGGCGCATGTTGGATGGGGAAACCGCAGCGCCCGCCAAAGACCTTTTGAACCCCGGCGAACTGACACAGGGATTGTGCTCGCCTTGGCAACACGACTACCGCGAATGTGCATGCTACTACTGGCCGGCTAGTCGACCGGATTTCGTAAACGTGGAACTCGGAGAAGACGGTCTCAGCCACGGCGACAACTGGATGTCGAAGCGGCGGACGGGCGAATATGCGCTGGATGACCGGCATGACGGCCGGTTTGTGAGCTATGATGATCTTTTCAAAGACTGGGAGCGCATGCTGCACTTCGAGATCAAAGGACGCGATGCCGAGGAATCATGAGTGATAGTCTTATCGCCCCATCGGTCGCTGAACAGCGCCCCGCCCCTTTCTCCGTTCAGGACCTCGTAGCTGGTTCCCGGCCCCGCACGCGCCACGCTCACTGGCAAACCTTCGGCGACCGGCATCAGCTCTTTTTGCCGAATGCCAGCCGCGTCTATACCGTCGAATACGATATCGTAGAGCGCCTGGAGGCGGCATCGCGACTAGGCGACGAGGCTGTTGAGGCGCTGCTCGATGAATTGGGCCTTTGGCTTCCTCCGGTAATCGATGACACGCCGGTGATTTCGCCCTCGCTGTATGCGCTTTCGCTCGCCGTAGCGCAAAAATGCAATCTGGGTTGCGTCTATTGTTATGCCGATGCGGGTGAGTTCAACGGCCCTGCAAAATCCATGAAGCAGGCCACTGCACTTCAGTCGGTGGATTTCCTGCTGGCGGGGCACGAACCCGGCGAACGCGTCAACCTAGCCTTCCTTGGGGGCGAACCCCTCGCCAATCGTCCGGTGTTGCGCGCAGCGACTGAATATGCCGCCCGGCGAGCTGGCGATATGGGCGTGCGCGTTGGTTTTTCTATTACGACCAATGGCACGCTACTTACGAGGGACGACGCCGAGTTCTTTGAGCGCCATGGGTTCGCGGTGACCGTCAGTCTCGACGGCGACGCCCGAACGCACGACCGACAGCGACCATTCAAAAACGGCAAGGCGAGCTACCAACGGATCCTTGACCGCGTGCAGCCTCTACTCGAAATGCAACAAGATATGCAGGTCTCCGTGCGGGCTACCGTTACGCCCGGCGACGCTCGGCTGCGTGAAAGCCTTGATCTGTTTCTCGGCATGGGCTTCCACTCGGTCGGTTTTTCGCCCGTGCTGCGCTCACCTACGGGTGCGGGCGAGATGTCAGCGACGGACTTCGAAGGGCTGCTCGAGGGTATGATAGAATGTGGGCTGGAGTTCGAACGGCGCACCCTGCGCGGAGAACGCTACGCGTTTGCGAACATCGCCAATGCTCTGCGAGAGATCCATAAGGGAAGTCATCGCCCCTACCCCTGCGGCGCCGGCGCCGGCTATCTGGGTGTGGCCGCCGAAGGCAGTCTCGCTGCATGCCATCGATTTGTCGGCGATACAGACGGCGCCATGGGGACTCTCGACATGGGAATTGACCGGGAGAGTCAGAACCGATGGCTCGCCGCGCGACACGTCCATAGTCAGTCACCCTGCGGCGCGTGCTGGGCGCGCTACCTTTGCTCAGGCGGCTGCCATCATGAAGTCATAGCGCGGGGGCGGCCAGCCTGCGACTACATCCGCGGCTGGCTTCATTACGCGTTTCAGGCCTACGGCCGGCTATCCCGGCTGCGCCCGGAATGGTTCAATGGCCTGGCAGTCGATGAGTAATGCAGACGGCCTCGTGCATCGGCTCATTTGACGTCTGCGTGGTTGGCGGCGGACCGGCCGGTTCGGTAGCTGCGCTTAAACTGGCCAGGATGGGCCATAGGGTTTGTGTGGTCGAGCAGAGTCCGTTTCCGAGATTTCACGTCGGGGAATCTCTCTCGCCCGGTATCTGGCCTATTTTGGACGTAATGGACCTTGCTCAAGCCGTCCAAGGCCTCAATATCATCCGGCGCAACGTGGCCTTCATCCGATGGGCGACAGGCGACGTCGAGCGGATACGGTCCACGGACAAGTTCGGCAATACCCTGATTGATCGCGGCGTATTCGACGAACTTCTGCTCGACCGGGCGCGAAATGAGGGCGTTACTGTCTTTCAGCCGGCGCGTGCATTCAACGTCTGCTTTGATGATGGCGGAGGCACGGTCGATTTGGCCGTGGCCGGCAAGAAGGTCGCGTGCATCGCAGCCAGCTATCTGATTGACGCATCCGGACGCGGGAAAGGTTTGGGCGGTAGGGTCGTTCGCCTGTCACCCAAAACCATAGCGATTTGCGGTCACTTTGATAGAGGCCCGCTGGACAACGCAGCTCTGCTGGAAGCCATATCGGACGGCTGGTGTTGGGGCGCGCCTGTTCCAGGCGGCCTTTTTAGCGCCATGATATTTGTGGACCCCAGCAGCATACGCGCGAGTTCACTCCGTCCGGAGACCTTTTTCCGGACGAGGCTCTCGGACACACGGCTGTTCGGCGCGTTTGGTGACCTCCCTTTGGTCAGGCGCGTTTTTGGCCGAGACGCGTCCATTTTCCGCACTGCGGAGCCGGAGACGTCGCGTGTGCTCCGGGCCGGCGAAGCGGCCTATACCGTCGACCCCCTATCGTCGTCAGGCGTCGAACGCGCCTTGCGGTCCGGCCTAGACTCCGCGATCGTGGTGCACACAATGTTAGCGCGACCGGAAAGAACTCCGTCATGTGTGCAATATTATTTTGATCGCCTTCATGAAGCGATTCAGTCACATAGCCAATGGTCCGCAGATTTTTATGGCGAAGTGACCCGCTTTGCGGCGATGCCGTTTTGGCGGGCGCGATCCACCCCCAAGCCCCCCGTCCTACGCTCATCGGAGATTGCCCAATTGCCTCCTTCGTTCGATGTCTCCGCTGGCTTGCCGCTGACACTGTCGGACGACATTCAATTCGTCGAAACACCATGTGTTATGGGAAATGAGATAGAAATGCGCATGGCCGCAAAGAGCGCGATCATGGACAGGCCAGTTGTATTTGTCGGCGGAATGGAGCTGGCACCTTTACTAAACAGCATTCACGGCAGCATATCCGCCGAAGAAATTTGCAAATTGTTCCGAGGACAAAATAGTAATGCGAACGCCGGAGGCACCTTGCGCTGGCTAGTGAGAAATAAATTTTTGTCCGCCGCATGATCTTGAGATGATTCCGTTGGAATGCCCCGCCGGGCGGCATAGTGCCATCCTGGTACGAGACGCTCCCCATAGACTGCAAGGTCTCTGATCTTAACTGTGAACTTCGGCTGTGACGCGAGAGCTGCGGTGATCTTTGAGATTATATAAGCTTTGAGATAACAGAAGTTATAGATCTTCGGAGAAAGGCCGTGCCAATTTTCGAATTCGGCGTTCAGGAGCCGCGAGAGGCATGGGCATTTTTGCATCGCGAGACCCGCTACGGTCGCCCCGAGATGCTTTTGGTAGACGGCGCGCCTATCCAGTTCTGCTTGGAGCTTTGTCGCTCCAGACCTCGCGGCCGAATACGTGGCCGCGTTGAGAGCTGCTATCGATAGCGGAAAGTGGGACGAGCGATATGGCCAACTCCGTGAGCAACGGCTTTACAGCGGATCGCTTTGCTTGTTTGTGTCGCGAAACT
Organism: Martinezella calliandrae; assembly: GCF_030272695.1. Lineage (GTDB taxonomy): Bacteria > Pseudomonadota > Alphaproteobacteria > Rhizobiales > Rhizobiaceae > Rhizobium > Rhizobium calliandrae. The sequence goes on along the minus strand of NZ_JARFYN010000005.1, from coordinate 194,373 downwards.
GACGTCGAGCCCATCCAATTAGTAGGTCGACCCTACGTCTCTTCCGTTATAGCACCATCGGGCGATCGAAACCCAAACAGTTCTCCACGCCATTCGCCGACTTCATTGAAATAAAAGCCGATGAAATCGTGCCTTGCGAATACGGCTTCGTTGTCCATGTACGGCCTCCCCCCCTTACCGCCATCCTTCTCAACCCACACAATCCAGACTGGATGGAAGCCCCTGTCCTTCGCAAACTTCTCGAGCACGTCTGCCCTAACAACCGTCGCACCATCTGAAGAAAGCGACTTCGCATGCGCAAACGCGGGTCGACCGTCAGCTGACACGAAAAACGTCGACCACGCGTCCGCCGGCTTGAGTTCTCCGGACGCTACCAGAGCGATGGAAGGGACAGCGAAGTCCGTCTCGCTCGACGTGCCACTGAAATCATACTCCCCGAACTTGGGTGTGTAGCTTTCGGCAAAGCGTGCAAATTTTAGGCCGCCGATCCGTGAATGCAGAGGGAACTCGTGGGCTTCCGTTGCGTGTTCGTAACTTCTCTGGCCAAAAAAGCTCTTATTGTCGCGCCCGCTCTCGAAAACGTCGCCATCATCCCCGCCAAGAACCTTCGTGTTGAGTTGGATCAATTTTGCGAGATCCTCTTGCCTAAAAAGCACGAGCTCCACTCCATACTGCGCGTTTCTGAACGGCGCAGTGGAATGAAGATTGTCCATATACTTCGCATTGCGAACAAAGCTCCGCTGTAAGTACCATTCCTGCCCGCTGGCGTCCGTCTGAACAAGAAACGGAACGACGTCTGGAATATCGATGAGGGACTTTGTCCAGTCGACGTTCTCACGCGGGCTCGAGGGCGTGAAGTTGAGCACCGGAAACGTAATACCGTCGGGAAAGAAGGACGTCGCCAACCTGCTGAAATCGCCTGCAAGAAACGTCGGATCAATATCGGGTTTTTCGAAATCCTCCATATGTTCGAGAACGGTCGGAGGCTCATACCAATCGACGTACCAGTGATAGTCTGCCAAGTAGCCGATCAGTTCCTGATGAGCGATATGTTGATACTTCTTGCCTATCCGTTCGACCTGGTGAGAACCGCGGCCGTACGAAGCCCTCAACGCGTTACGTTCGATATCGCCGTGGATGTTTGAATTCCATCCGAGATCAACGGTGCGCTGAACAACCCAATAACGCGCTTTCAGGATCGAAAATTTCTCGATTTGGCTATCGCGCCGAGACACCAGCGGGTCCAGTTCGCTGAACCGCTCTCTGAGCTCCGGCGACAAGATCGACACCAACGTCGCCACCAGACCGTCGTAAGTGTCTTGGAGGCGGCGCTCTTCCTCCTCACTCTCCACCTGATCGACTTTCTCCGCTGCAACACTTTCGATCAGTGATCCAACCGCGTCCTCCGCATCTGACAGTCCTGCAATAAGCTTCGACATCGATGTCTCGGCTTGCAGCGCGAGAACGCTCTCGAGTTTGTTTCGAAGCGTCCCGGCACGAGCTGTGAACTCTTCGGCGTCTCGCCAAAAGAGTTCGATTTCCGCTTCGCGCGAAAGCGGAGGCACTGTACCTCTCGGTTCCGCGGAAAAGCTGCTGTCAATCCCAGACATAGTATAGCGGCCGAAGTCGCCCACCATGGTCGGCGGTTCGCTTCCGCGCGGCTCGGACAGATACCCAGCGACCGAACCGAAGATCTCCCTTGCTTGGTCATGTATCGACACCAGGTCTTCGAGGCTCGGCCATTTCGAGATCGGATCGGAGGCATATGGCGGTTTTGAGCGCTCGACAGCTCCATCTTCCAGTGAAATCCCTCGGTTCAACGCATGCCCGACTATCAGGCTCGCGTATCGTCTCACCCAGGCATGGCGTTCCACAGGAACTTTGGCGAATACCATCCGGTCGGCAGCCACCGCGGCGGATCGCACGATCGATGGATCGACGCAATTCAGGACCCCAGCCATTGCGGCCGCCAATACTCGCTCTCTGACATAGGGATCGTCCCAATCACGAAACTCTTCAATCACGGTCGGAATTTCGGCCGGATAGTGGATTAGAAGGCTCGACAGCGCCTTTGTTGCACTATCGCGAACCTCACGATCCATAGTCGAAGTCATCAATCCCAAAGTAGTGGCAACGAGATGGATCTTCTCGGGAGATAGATTTGCGGCAGGTGCGATCCATGCCCAATTGATCAAGTCCTGCACGATCGACCAATCATCATCGTAGGTCTCGGTCTTATTTACCAGATATACCGACCATGTCGCGTCGCGCTCGCCAAGCTTCATAGTTGCGAGTGTTCGTTTCAAATATCGCGCGTTCAGGCGGCAATATGGGTCTGTTGCAAGGCGCAGGAGCAGATCGAACCAAACATCGTCAGCCAGCGACGATGTGCCATCCTCTAGATCGTTTCGAAGCGCCTCGATCAGTGCCTGTGTTTCCGAGGTAATCTCATTTCCCTGACGCCACCTGAGAGACGACACGAGGTCATCGATCCCCATAAACAGGAACTCGTCCAGGTCAGGCTCGAGGTTTGGCAGCTCTTTTCCAAACCGAAGTGGCGTTAAAGCGAAGAGAGCCACGCGCGGCCCAGTGAATTGCCACTGACGACCTTCATCGAACAGATAGTGATACTTCCCTCCGGACTTTATCGCGGCCGCCAGCTTCTGCGGTGATCCCGTTGCCCTGGTAATGGCGTCGGCGACGAAGTAGTCGCTGAATTTTTGGAAAGCAAACGACACACGTTTCTCACCAGCACCACGAGTGAAATAGGGAGCGTCCAGCAACATCCCTTCGTCGATCAACCGCGTCAGCAAGCGATCAGCCGATTTCGCTGGTGGCGCGAGATCGGTCACCTCCTCGCAAATCTTGTTGGCCACGTTAAATTCGACGTACTCGCTTTCCTGCTCCGCCATAACTGCCGCGAGACGCCAGGCCACCTCGATAAGTTTGCCGTCTCCTCGTTCGATACGCTGATATCCCTTCGTTGTCAGATTGATTTCGATCGCGTCCAACCAAAACACTATCAACTCGCCAATGGAATCTAGGCCGCGCGGAAACGCCGTCTTGTTTGTAGATTGCAGGAAGTCGACTGCGGTGGTCAGGAAAAGCGGGTTATACAAGATATCTCGCAATTCAAAGATCGGCGCGGACGGGCGCTCTATCTTATGCCTGTCGAGATATTCGCGAGCCGCTTCTCCGAGATTTCCGGCGAAACCCGTATGGCTAATCTGCACCAGTTCGAGATCAGACCGTACGCACAGATCCTTGTAAGCACTCCGGACGGTCACGCAGAAACCGATGCAGTCAAACGCCTTCAACTGCGGTAGTAAAGCCGCCAGACCGGCGTTCCATCCCGCGGCGTTGAAACTCTCATTTATGCCATCGAGTGCGAGTAACGCGGGGCAACCGCTGGCCTTGGCAGCGGCATTGACCGCGCCAAGGAAGACGTCGAAGCGAAGGTCCTTTAGGTCAAGATACTCTAGGATTTCGCTTTCAGGCTTGTCACCGTTGTCCAGCGTCCGACCCGGAACAAAAATCGCGGGGAAACCGCCTTGAACATGACGTTGGACCTCGCGCGCGATAAGATGCGACTTTCCAATCCCTGCTTCTCCCCCGACGAGCAGAAAGGGTGTGTGAAAAAGCTCGACCTCGCTGACGGAAAAGACCGACGCGCAACCGTTTATCCTGCCACGCAAGTCACCAAGAAGTTTCCGCACGTCGCCGCCATAGACATAGACCTCACGCTCGCCCTCAGGTTTCGTGGGGTCTTCCCGGGTCATGAAGCGGGCGTGGTTGAGGACGAAATCGACAGAAGGGTCTCGGTCAAGCGATCGCAGGCGCTTGAGGAGGTCGGTAACCTGACCTTGCCGCAGAGCCGAAAGGTCAGCTTGTTCAAGAGATTGGGAAATTTCGCTCAATGCTGCCGAAGTCGCGTTGAAGTCCCCAATATGGCCGTCGTCAGCCGGCAATAGGCGAATTGATTTCATAAGCATCTCGATGGAACTCCGGAGACCGGTCGAGACACTCTTCAAGCGTTCAGACACTTCGGGATGTCTTTCGAGAATCTTCAAGGAGTTCCCGATCTTTACATCTACGTGGTCAACCTCCCGGTAGCGCTTTCCTATGTAGCCGAGGCTCTTCTCCAACTGGCGCTCAAACCACTTCTGATCGAGAACAGCTTGGTCGAACCAGTAGAGACGCATTCCGGCATGGGCGGGGTCACCCCTCTGTAGACGTGAAACGAAGTACGTATCGTCCCAAAGGACGATTTCTACTGTCCGATTCTCCGCCGCCGCCAAATCTTTGCACCAAGTCTTGAAACCTTGCCAGTTCTTGGTCTGCGTTTCATTTTCTCCTTCGGCGTGACCAGAGAGATTGCGAGGAATGGCGACGTAATATTTCTCTAACTTTGGGTAGTTGGAGAGGGCCGACTTGAAGGACTTTTTCAATTGGCCGACTTCCGAGGAACCGAAGCCATCCGGAAAATATTTCGATTGCCAGCCCCAGACCCGGGCATCGGGAAAACGCGCAAGAAGTTCGACACCCCCATCCGCGCCTGGACCGCGATGCTCAATCTCGGACGCGCCTTCCGGAGGCTCCGCAAGAACAAGTTGGCGAGTAAGCTCTTCGAAGCCGTCGTTCTGCGAATTCCTATGATTGCGAATATTGCGGAAATTGATGTCTGGATTTGGCACGCTTGCTTCTCGGCTGCGATTGAGGTCTTCAGTTCATAGAAAACGTTGGGTTGTATATGTAGAGTCTCGAACGGATGCCTTCAAGGCGATCGCTTTGCGAGACTGGAACAAATGATCTTGGTTGCCTTTGCGTCGTGACTTGTTACGGTTTGCAATCCGTACTGAGTTTTGCGGGAAGCGGGTGATTGGCATCGACCAAGGGGCGCCTGTTTGCTTGAGGCTAGAGCGGTCGGCGGCTGGTTCAGCGGGATGCTCCTTTACCCGCACGTAAATTCATCAAGTGCGTAACCACACTGATTTCCTCCATTGGTTATGAGTCTTCGCCATTTTGCCGGAGCGCCGCCGCAGATTAGGGGTGCCAGCTTGTCCTCTGGCGGTGCGCCGCAGCCGTACCATATTTGGTGCGTACCATGGCATCCTCCCTCAAACTCGCCGATACAAACAACCTTTGTGAAGGAAGGTGGTGGCGGCGTAGGCCCTGGTGCGGGTGCAGGTGAGGGCGAGGCCGCAGGCGTGGCGACTGGGGACTTTGCCGACGCTTCTTGTGGCGGGGCGACAAAGAAGGCCATCGAAAATTGACCTCCCGCTTCCAGAGCTGTTGCGTCGAGCTCAACGTCACTTCCGTTTCCGTCCTGAGCGTTCGGTGCGCAGAGAGTTCCTGACTTGTAATAATCTTTCTCTGTGCCAGGCATTACAATTAAATCAGTCGGTTTAAAAGATAGGTCAAGTTTGGCTGGAGGTTTTACCGCGACAAAATAGTAACGGCATTGCAGATTTGAAAGATGCGCCACTTTAAAAGATCGGGTCTCATTTTGGCGAATTTCTTCACCGTCTATACTGGCCGGTAATGGCGTTGCCGAGCGAAATAAAACATTTCCTCGTGCTTCGAAAAAATCGCTCCACAGCTGGTCTGGTAGCGATTGAAATCGCTTCGCATCCCGGTCTGCTGTTTTTTGGGCGGCGTCCTCAACCAACCGCAGAACTTCCAACCCCGCGCCGATGCAGACGATCACTCCGGCAAATATAAGGAATTGTATACTATTCGCTTTGCTAAATATCATCAAAATTGTCGCGCACACCGCGAGCGCTAACCCAACACCAATCGTTCCAAAGCTTAAATAACGACCGAGCGCGGTTACGAAATCGGGGGAGAAGACCGACGCGGAATCGCCCGAAGGCGTATTCGCAGCGGCCCGCGCAGCGTCGATCAAAATCGAGTACATACTCCGGCTCCCACACTAAATGTAGAATAGTTTCGGCTGAAAACTGAAGGAGTGCAAGGCCCGGCGGTGATGCCTGCCTGGAGACGTGCTGATCACGAGGATCGCCGCCGCCAGCGCCAAGCGGGGGCGCATTTTTTGCCATAACCAGCGCCTCGTGCAGGCGACTGTCCAGCGTCTCGGGATAGATCCCCTTGCTGCCGGTTTCGGTGTCGATCAGCTCGGACAGCAGATATCGACGCTCGCCGAGACCAATCCCGCACAGATCGTGGCCGTCGAAGTAAAGCAAATCGAAAGCGAAGAAGATGGCCTCACCTGCGTTTCGCGTGCCGCCACGGCCGCCGAGTACATGTTGCAAGGCGCCAAAATCGGATCGGCCCTGCTCGTCCAGAACGACTGCTTCACCGTCGAGTATCGCGGTGCCGACCTCAAGACGCTTTGCGTCCGCCACGATCGACCGAAAGCGGTGTGTCCAGTCATGGCCGCCGCGGGTGATGATGCGCACCCGCGCGGTTCGATATGAATAGCCAGGCGGTAGCCGTCCCATTTTATCTCATAGATCCAATTGGAACCCTCTGGCGGTTTTGGCCTGGAGAGCGCCAAACACGGCTCTACTCGGCATGGGATCGAACGGCAATCGCGGCTGTTTGGGATCGCGGGGGTTTGTGTGGCCGGCTCCGGAGCGGTGCATCCGGATCAGCGAGCAGCGGCTTGGATGACTTACGCGGAGACTTTGCCATCAAGCGAGTTCAACAGGAAATGCTTAAGGAGTCGAGTGTAGGACTGCAACTGTGCGCACCAAAAAGGTGGCGCTAGTGAGGTTCAAACCTTGATTACCGCAGATCCCACAGCATCTGCCATTGCAGCGATCCATTCATGTGATGGATCTTTGGGCGTACCTTTGATCATCGCGTAGGCAGGATTCTTCTTGCTACTGTTTACGTGGGTCACCTTCACCGCAAGCTTGTGCTTAGTGCCCAGCGCCCTCATCGTGCCCACGTTTAATTTAACGAAATAGTCGTCTTTCCCAATCTTGAGGGGCATAGCGCGCGCGGCCGCGCCAATTTGCTGCTGGGCGGTGCCATCGAAGAATTCGATGTATGACGATGATAGGTATGTTTCGTTGATTTCCGTTCTCAGCGTAAACAGCCGCGGATGCACACCAACGACCGTCTTTCCGTCACGGATTGTCCGATTCCGCGGGCAATGCCTCAAAACGTGGTGCGCATCCACAATCGGCTTTTCTCCCATCGACTATCGGTCCAGCAACATTTTTGCCGTGCGCACGAATGTCACCAATGGACTCTTTCCAGTCGATAGCTCTACTCCATCTGCATCCGCGAGCTTGGATGTCCAATGGACAAACTCATCGGGCATGAAAGCGGCAGTAAGCAGATTTTCTCCGCGTTTGTAGGCCGCGAGCAGATTGCCTCCGTCGTCAAAGCCTAGAGAGGTCCAATCCGATCGGCGCGCCTCAATAAGCCACTTTAGGAAATTGATGTACGACGGCAAGGAAGGATACTTGTCCTCCTCATACCAGCCGTCAGGATCAAGAAGAAAATCAAGTTCGCCAAAGAGCCTTTCGCGCTCTTCGAAACCCATATACATCGCGTATCGAGAAGTCGCTATTTTGAGCGAAATAGCAACCGATGAAAGCTGGGACTGAAGGTCAGCATCGACATCCTCGACACGCTTTGAGATATCCTGACGTCGTTTCGCCGACTCCCGTTGTAAAAAGTCATTATAGCTTGGCATCGATGGTCCTGGCTGACCATAGCCTCTATCGAGCGAAATTGCGGCACTACTTAGCATTGAATAGCGTCCTGCTCTTGTCTGTAATTAGGCTCTCGAAAACCTTGTTTTTGAGTTGCTGAGTTAGCGCAAATTTATCCATCAAAAGCTCGCGCTTTAATGGAATATCGCGATTCTCAACAATATCAATATCTAAGATTAAAGATTGATGCTTCAATAACACAGGGTCAGAGCGGACACAATTTACTATCACAAGCATTCCAGTTTCTTGGTCGCTAACCTCCAGCCTGGTCGCCTCGGCTGCCCAATTTTCACTCAAGAATGAAGGTGCCGCAGGATATATATTCAAATATTCTTTGATGTCTACTGGATCGCCAGTCTGCGAAGGCACATCAATTCTATTTATGTAACGAACGCCCATACGTTCCCATTGCCGAACGCCAGTGATCTTTTCCATAATATCAAGATTGCGCTCGAAGTTGCTTAATAGATAATGCCAGTGCGTGTAAGGTGCCAGCCGAGATGCGACAAACGACTTTCGGTTGACAATCGCGACATCTGCGCCGTCGGCGCTGAACAACCGATACCATTCGCGGCGGGAGGAGATTTCCGGCGTTGCGGACTTCCCATACACTCGGATCTGTACATCATAGTCCGCTAATTCTTCTAGGCGGCTATATTTCCCTTCTAGCTTCTTGGCCACGCGCTGCATCTCGCGGTCCGAGAACCTTTCGACCGGCACGAGCTCGATCATCGCCTCGATCACTGGGGGCTTTGCATATCCGGTCATTTCACATCCACAGCGCAGTTTGCCTTTACGGCATCAACGATACGTCTCTGCAAGTGTCAAGATGCCGCTCGTTCAATCTCAAAGACCGCCGCGCGCGTCCGCACACTTGAAATCTCGACGACTGTATTGACTCTCGGGCGAACGAGAACATAATGAGAACAAATTGACGCCAACACTCGTTGCCAATCAATTCTGCCGACCAATATCAACGATGAATGCTCCTCTGCCAACAGACGAGAAGGAAGATGTTTGCCCAATGACGTCGTGTGGATGGAGGTCGCGTTCCGAACGCCTGGTTCGCCGGCGACGAGGATCAGCCGCTCATGGCCTTTGCCGGCATATGGGTGCCGCAGTCGCGATCTGTTCGGAAGGTCAAGGAAGGGGAGGTAACGATCGACCTGTATGGTTTTCTAACAACCGAGGCGAATAGGGCCGTTGGCGAAATTCACGAAAAGGCAATGCCCGTTGTCCTCAAAACGCAGGAGGAAATCGAATTATGGATGACCACCCCCTGGGAGGAAGCAAAACGGCTTCAGCGACCGCTGCCCGACGACGAACTGCTCTTGCTACTGCCGGAGAGTTTACCCGCTTGATCGACGCCTGAAGACCACTACGAGACAGCGCGAACCGATTCACTTTGAGCGCAAATAGGAGTAGCCCAGATCCAAGAAACGGGGCGGATTCGGCTTCGATCTAAGCGAGAACTGCTTGTACATGGGTCGCACGCCGAGCGCTATTGGTCATCATGCCTGATGCACGCCTTTGATTCGCACGGTGTACTCGGTCCTTTTACCAGGCGCGAACCACCAACTTCGCTCACCGCTCCTCCATTGCCTCGGAAGCAACTTCGGCGAGCGGCGAGAACAGATATTCCAGAATTCGCCGCTTGCCGGTCTTGATCTCAACGGTCGCGGCCATGCCTGGCGACAACTGTTGCAGCACACCATCGACGTTGATTACCTTGGTGTCGGGTCCGACGGTGACGGGGAAGACTAGGTTCTGGACCCGCTCCACGTTGCCGACCGGTATGAGACTCTGAAGCTGCTTAGCGGGCTCGCCCTCCATCTGCTGCGCGTCCGGCTCCGGAACAGCGTCTGTGGCGACGGACGTAACATGGCCGTGGACCACGCCATAACGCGTGAACGGAAAGGCTTCGACCTTGATCACCGCCTCCTGTCCAGCCGAAACGAAGCCGATATCGCTGTTTGGCAGGAACGCTTCGATTTCGAGCGCGGTATCGGCCGGCACGATGCGCATCAGTTCGGAACCGGGATTGACGACCTGGCCGATGGTGGTGATGGCTGAGGCGGTGACGACGCCGTCAATGGGACTTTCAATCGTCATCGACTGGCGGCGTTTCCGTGCCTTGACCAGTTGCTTGTCCAGTTCGTCCGCCTGCTTCGAGGCATCGCCCAATTTCTCGGCGTCGTCCGCGATGAACGCGCGCAAGGCCTTTTCTCCTTCGCTCGTGGCAACAGCCAGTGCGGCTTTTGCCTCGGCGAGTTGGCCGACCTCCGTTGCGAGATCGGTTTCCTCCTTCTGCTGCGCCTCGAGCGCGTCGATGACGCCGGATTTCGAGCCGGCCGACTCATCAACCAGGGTCGAGCGCATCGCAACGCGTTCAGTAAGCGTCGCAATCAGGATTCTGTGGGCATCGATTGTCGCGCCGAGCCGCTCGATGGTCGCCGTCTGCTGGGTGCGCTGGGCGGCGAGATTGTCGAGGTTGGCGTCGAGCTGGGCTAGGTCGGCCGCGAAGATCGTCTGTTCTCGCGCACGAATATTGTCGGGCGTATCAGCAGGAAATGACAATGGGGCTGTTGGCACTATGCGGTTGCCGGTCCAGATATCACCCACGAGCCAGTTGCTCGCAAGTGTCAGCGCCGCATCGCGTCGCATGATTTCAGCGTGCAATGCCTGCAGATTGACAGTCAATCCATCCTCGTCTGATTTGAGCTCGGTATCGTCGAGATCGACGACGACATCGCCCGCTTTCACTTTCGAGCCGTTGACCACCGGGATGGATCGCGTCTTGCCGACTTCCAGCGACTGGATGACCTTGACGCGGCCCGTCGGCTGCAGTTTTCCCTGTGCCGTCGAGACGATGTCAAAGGTGCCAAGATAGCTCCACACTAACGTACTGACGACAACGACGGCGATGAACCAGATGAAGGCGGTGCGGATCGGAGAGGGTGGCGTCTCGAGAATCTCAAGGGCCGCCGGCAGAAACTCATTTTCGATCCTGGTGCGGCGTGGTCGCCTTGGTCGTTTCGGGGGCTTGATGACCTGGTTCATACCTGGCTAAGCCCCGTCTGCAACTGCCAGAGATGGGCGTAGAGACCATTTGCCCGGTTCAACAGGCTGTCGTGATTGCCCTCTTCGATGATGCGCCCATCCTTCATGCCGATGATGCGATCGCAGTGCCGGACGGTCGCCAGGCGATGGGCGATGATGATCACCGTCCTGCCTTTGACGATCTCGCGCATGTTGGCAAGAATGATGCGCTCGCTTTCGTAGTCGAGCGCGCTGGTTGCCTCGTCGAGAATGAGGATGGGGGGGTTGGTCGCCAGTGCTCGTGCGATCGCCAGCCGCTGCCGCTGGCCGCCGGAAAGATTGGCGCCGCGTTCCTCGATCAAGGTGTCGTAGCCCTTCGGCAGCTTGGCGATGAATTCATCAGCGCCCGACAGCCGCGCCATCTGCATTGCCGCCGCCCGCGACATCGACGGATTCACCAGGCAGATGTTGTCATGGATCGTCCGGTTGAACAGCATGTTCTCCTGCAGGACGACACCGATATTCGAGCGCAGCCAAGCAGGATCGACCTGGGCGATGTCCTGGCCATCGACGAAGACCTGGCCGCGGTTGGGAATATAGAAGCGCTGCACCAACTTGGTGAGCGTCGACTTGCCCGATCCGGATGGTCCGACGATGCCAATCACTTCGCCGGGCCGCACCGAGAAGGTGATGTCTCTGAGCACATCCTGGCCGTCGGCGGAATAGCGGAAATTCACACCCTTGAAGGCGATCGCCCCTCTCGGCTTCGGCAGGCTGACGGATACTTCCGGCCGCGGCTCCGGAGGCGCGTTGAGGATGTCGGCAAGGCGGGCAACCGACACCTGCACCTGCTGGAAATCCTGCCAGAGCTGTGACAGACGCAGGATCGGCTGCGACACCTGCCCGGCGATCATGTTGAAGGCCACCAGTCCGCCAACCGTCAGCTCGCCATTGATGACTGCCTGGGCCCCGAACAACAGCAGAGCCGCCGAGGTGATCTTGTTCACGTATTGGATGGCGTTCTGGCCCTTGGCGGCCAGCATCGTTGTCAGGAACGATGATTGCACATACCCGGCAAGCCGCTCCTCCCATTGTGCCGAGACCACCGGCTCGACGGCCGCGGCCTTCAGGGTCTGGACGCCAACGACCGTCTCGACAAGGAGCTGCTGACTATAGGCGCCGCGCTCGAACTTCTCGTCGATCTTCTCCTTCAGGAATGGCCGCACCAGAAAACCTATCGCCAGATAGAAGGGGATCGAGGCGATGACGATCCAGGCAAGCTTGGACGAATAGGAAAACAGCACGAAGATGAAGACGACCGTGAAAATGAGATCAAGACCGGAAAACAGCCCCTGCCCCGTCAAAAAATTCCGAATCGTTTCCAGCTCGCGGACACGCGCGATCGTCTGACCAGTCGCCCGAGTCTCGAAATAGGAAAGCGGTAGGTTCAAGAGGTGCCGGAACAGGCGACGGCCAAGTTCGACGTCGATACGGTTGGTCGTATGCGACAGCGCATAGGTTCTGAGATACTGTAGGACGACATCGAACAACCCGACCGCTGCCAAGCCGATGACCAATACGATCAAGGTTGAATAGCTGCGATGGGCAAGAACCTTGTCGACAACCACCTGGAAGAATAGTGGTGTCACCAGCGCGAAGATCTGCACGATCAGCGAGGCCAGCAGGACGTGGCCAAAGGCATGGCGATAACGCCAGATCGACGGCAGAAACCAACGGAACCCGAAATTCCCTCTCGAAGACCCCGGCCCTGCCAAGCGCCGCTGCAGCAGAATGAAATGCCCCGCGGTCTCGGCCAACACCTCGTGTGATCCGAGATTGCGGCTGGAAAAGTCGGCGGGATCGATGATCCGGTAGGTCCCATCGGGCGTTACACCGCCGAAGACGCCAAAGCGGCCATTGGTCAGGCAGACGATGGCGGGTGTCGGAAGTGTCCCGAGGCGGGCATCGGTGTGAATCTCGACATGCTTCGCCTTCAGCCCAACCAGTTTTGCCGCGCGCAGAAGGTCGTTGCGGCCGGCGACACCCGAAAGAGCCAGGTCGCGTGCCAGAACATCCGGATTAGAGGCAATGCGATAATAGCCTGCGATCGCCGCAATCGCCGCCAGACCGCTGTCCGGACGCTTGACTTCGTCCATTGAAGGGGTCGGCGCCTGCTCGGCTTCGGCGAGTGTGGTGTTGACCATGAGTGTCAGGCTCACACGCTGGAGGGTAGCCGAGATGTGCGATTGTCAACAGCCAACATGCAGCCCACTCTTTCGTACCTACTCATTGATCCCCGCCCATCGGCAAAGCTGCATTTGGATCATAGCTGAACGTGAACTTGCCTTTGCGGCTGGTGTCAGCCTCGATGCTTATCTCCGTCTGAAGAGGTTTGCCGGTGCTTTCGGTAACCCAAAGCCTGACATCCCTTACAAGATGACCAGGCGTGAGACGCTTGTAGGTGTAGACGATTGCCGAAACATCGCCCAGCCGCTCCACCCCATCACGGCTACACTCTGAAACAGTGGACTTGCCATCAATAACCAATTGAATAGGCTGGCGAACACCGACCGTCCAAGGCCGGTTATCTTCACGCTCATACTCTTTGTCGCCGGAGACGAGATAATCGTGAGAATACGACTTGCCGGTATCGATGGCGGTGATGATGCCCTTTTGCTGAAACTGAGCAGCAGAATTTAGCTTCCCGATCGCCTCTGTAATCGGTCGGCAGTCGTTGGAATCGGCGCGCGCAACTCCACACGTCAACGCTGTCATGATGGCCATTGTGGCGCGGATTATCCTTTTCATGATCGCCGTCAATGAAAGGATCTCGATGCCTCCAGCGCTCTGCACATCTGCGGGCGCTTGCTCGAGTTCGGCGAGGGCGGTGTTGTCCATTGTAAAGTAGGCTCACGCGATACAGGAGGCGCTACCGAGCCGTTGAAAGGCTCGGCATCACCGACGGTGGATGATCAGCCCTCAGGCGGCGTTCTGCTGCGGAATTGCCGCCTGGTAGGCAAGCGACGCATCGCCAACAAGATACCGCGTTGTGCCGTCGCTGGTCTGATATGAACTCGTGCCGGTGATCGCCGATCCGTCGGCGAACGACTGGCTGCCATCCGGCGTCGGCAGAAGATTGATGAGCTTGATGCCGGCGTCCGACATCGTCAGCAATTCGCCGTCATCCACGACACCGTTCTGGTTGGCATCGCGCCAGACGCGGAACTCGCTCCAGCGGTCATCGTTCGCATCTAGGACATTGTCGTGGTTGCTGTCGAAGACCAGCCGCAGACCGTCGAGGTCGGAGACCGAGCCGCCATTGGCGGCAACCTGATCATCGGTCGCCCACATCGAGAAGGACAGTTCCTTCGCCTGGTCGATGACACCATCGGGACCAGCCTGACCGTCCTTCCCGAGATCGATCGCCAGGAAGCCGTCCTGAGGACCGACCCAGGCCGTTCCATCCCGAGCGCCGTCGGCATTCCAATCGAAGGTGACCGACGACCCCGTCGCCAGCGCATTCTCGTCGATCGGTCGCAGATCGATATGACCGTCGCCGTTGAGGTCGAGCAGCACCGGCCCGTGACCGCCGTAACTCGGTTGCGGCCACTGATCGATCATGTGATAGCCGGAGCTGCCGCCGCCACCACCGCTACCAAAGGCATACCGTTGCCAAGCGATCAGCGTCCCGGAACTGTTGTATTGATAGTTCGTGTAGCTGCCGTCATCGTTATTGGACGTGGCGGTCGTGATGTGCCCCGAATTGATGAAGTTCTGGACCAGCGAGGTCCATGGTTGGTTGTGGTTGACGTCATACGAGGTGATCGTCCACTTGCTGGCATCGTCGCTATAGACATAGGCGGTCACGAGCTGTGAGCTCGCTGTGTAGACATTGGCGATGTAAGACCAGCCCTGCGTATTGTTGACATCGAAGGCATATTGAACCTGCCCGCCATCATCGTTGTACTGGTACTGGTTTGTCATCTGGCCGGCAGTGTTGAATATCTGGACCAGCGATGACCAGGGCTGCACATTCGTGACATCGTAGATGTAGGCATTCCGAGTGCCGTCGTCGTTGAAATTGTTTTGGACGGTGAGCCGTCCGGCGGCGTCGAAGCTTTGCTCAACACGTGACCAGGGTTGTGCGTTGGTCGGGTCATAGGTGACGGCAAAGTGCGAGCCGTCGTCATTATCCTGCTCAACATACGTTGCCTGCCCAGCCGCATTAAAATTTTGGGCATAGCGCCACCAGGGCTGGGTGTTGGCGACATCGAAATTGTAAACGCCGCTTGTCCGGTCATCCATATAGTCGGCCTCCTGGAACATCCGGCCACTGGCGTCATACCAGTTTGCGATGTGTGACCAAGCCGCCGTATTCCCGGCATCATAGATGTCGGTAACTTTCGATCCGTCGTCATTGTCCTGTTCGATGCTCGTCAGTCGACCTGCCGCATCGTAGATCTGAATGTAGGCTGACCATGGTTGGCTGTTGCTCGGATCGTAGTTGTAAACACCGGTCCGACCATCATCCATATGATTGATCTGCTGGGTTACGCGTCCGGCGCCGTCATAGGAAAGCTGGTAGTTTGCCCAAGCGTTCGCGTTTGTCACGTCGTACTCGATGCTATTAGTGCGGACGCCTGCTGTGTTGAAATAATCGATATGTTGCTGGGCGCCTGTCGGCGTGTAGAACGTGATCTCGGTCCGCGTGCCATCGTCGTTGTATTGCTTTTCGAGCGTCTTCTTGCCAGTCGCATCGAAGGACTGTTCGACTCTTGTCCAAGGATTGGCGTTGAGCGGATCATAGAGAACCGCACTGGTCAGGATGCCCGCCTTGTTCGCATTGGAAACACTCAGCGTCTGACCGCTGGCGGCATCATAGTTGGTGGTCACAGAGCTGCCATCCGCCGCGATGGCCAACTGCGATGTCTTTCGCCCTTGGCCGTCGCTGGTTACCCGCAGCGACAGGCTGCCAAGCGCGGTTACGGTGTCGACGACCGTCTGGGTGACGGCGCCGCTGGCGTTGCGATCCACCTTGGTCAGCGTGATTGAACCATCCGCATGCGTGACGGCAGTCTCGGTATGATCAATGACGCCATCGTTGTTCGAATCCTTGCTCAGGACGGTGACCAGCCCATCGGGGCTTGTTGTTACGGTTCCCTTCGCAATGACCGTACCGGCCGAATTTGTCTCGGTGACTGTCGTAGCGACCGAGCCGTCGATCTCGCGTAGCGACTGCATGACGACCTCGAACACGCCATCGCCGTCGTAGTCGTATTTGATCATCTTCGTGATGCCATCGGCAGCACTGTCGGTCTCAACCTTGGCGGCGATCGCCTGCTTCCAATAGGCTTGGCCGGACAACAGATATGTCGCCGAGCGCGCCGTCGCATTGTTTGTCAGGACCGAGACGCTGGCCCCGGTCGTATCTGTGGTCAGCGTCTCGGTTTGATCGACCGTTCCGTCGCCGTCGACATCCTTCGACGTCGTGCGAACCGTTCCGTCGGAGGACAACTGGATCGTCGTCTTCGTCGCCAGCTTTCCGGTCGTCAGATCGGTGTCGGAAATGACCGTCGTCTTGCTGCCGTCGGCATTATTTGTGTCGACCTGCACCCTCTGACGATCGTTCGTGCCGTTGCCGTCGAGATCCCAGTTGATCGTCGTCTGCAGGCCGTTTGCTGACTTCGTGCTCGTCGAACTATCGGCTTTGACTCCGGCAGTTTTATAGTCCGTCACCGTTGAGGTCACGATGCTCGAGTTCGCCACGACGGTCTGCTGGTGTTGGTCGACGACCCCATCACCGTTGGCGTCGCGGTCGATGGTAACGGTCAGCTTGTCCGCGCTCGTCAGGGTCACGGTCTTATCGATCAGCTTCCCGCTCGCATCCGTCGTCGCGACCGTCTCGCGCTTCGCACCGTCGGCCAGCACCTCGATCGTGTCACTGACGTTCTGCGTGGCGAGGCCAGTGCGCTGTTCGTTGGTTGACAGCACTCGTCCGTCAGCGCTGGTTGTCGTCGTGATTGTCGAGATCGCCGAGCCGTCAGCCTTGGCATCGGACACCGTGCGAGTAGAGGTTCCATTGACGTTGATGACCGTGATGTCGGTCGACGTCTCGCTGTATGTTCCGGAGCCGGTCGGATCCGCTTGTGTGGTGACCGACAGACCGTTGGCACTGGTTTTCGTGAGATAACGGCTCGTCAATGTCGACCCGGTGAAGTAGCTGACGGTCTCCGTTTTCGAGCCGTCGGCATTCAAGACTGTTGCATCGGTCCGGCTCTTGGTGAAGGTACCGGAACCTGTCTGATCCCACTTGGTGGTGACCGTCAGACCATCGGCGGAAGTATCGACTACTGTCGTGTCCTTCAGCACCAATTGCCCGTTGACGTCCGCCTCATACCGCTTCTCGGTATTGGTCTTGCTGCCATTGGCGTTCAGTACCGTCGTGTCGGCAAGGCGGGTATTGGTCACCCCATTGCCGTCAGTGTCGAAGTCGAATGTTCGAGTGAGACCATCGGCACTGGTCGTAATCGTCGTCGTGTGCGACGTCGTGCCGGTCGATGTCAGATCCGACAGCACTTTCGTGACGCTGCCATCGGCATTCTTCGTGGTCGTCGACTTCTGGTCGACGATAGCGTCGCCGTCAATATCGGACGTCACCGTTGTCGTCAGGCCTTGTGCATCAACACTGGTAATCGTCTTGCTTTCAAGCGCACCACCCGCCTTGAAATAGGACAGCGTTTCCGTCGTGCTGCCATCGGCATTGTTGATGGTTACATCGCTGCCGGAGCGGACCGTTGCTCCGGTTGCGTCTGCCCAATTGGTCTGCGTGCTCAGGCCGTTTCCGCTAGTCGTTACCGTGGTCAGGGACGACAAAACGCTGCCGGTGCTGAATTTGGAAATCGTTTCAGTTTTGCTGCCGTCGGCATTCAACGCGATGACATCAGTGGTGACTAGCTCGTAGACACCGTCACCATCAAGGTCGGAACTCGATGTCGTCGAAAGACCATTTGCCGAGGCTACCGTGACCGCGCGGCTGCTCAGCGTCGTGGTGCCGGTCTTATAGGTTTCGACCGTCTTCGTCGTCTGGCCGGTGGCGTCGACGACGGCGGTCGTCTTTATGTCATTCTTGCCGTCGCCATCGAGATCGACCTGGCTTGTAACCGTCTTACCGTCCGCCGTCGCGGTACTAGTCATGTTCGAAATCAGCGTGCCCGTCGCGGTCGTAACCGAGTCGGTTTCCGATGTTGAGCCGTCCGCATTCAGCGTCTTGCTGGAGGTGGCCACTCGGTCGAATGTGTCGTTGCCGTCGTAGTCGTAGGAGGTGGTCACCACGAGGCCGTTCGCACTTGTCACAGTCTTGGTTTGATCCGCCAGCGTTGTGCCAAGATAGTCGGACGTCGTGGTCGTGGTCGATCCACTGCTGTTGAGTATCGATGCATGGATGGTTGTTGTGTCGACAACTCCGTCACCGTTCACATCCTTCTGCACCGTCGTCGTAAGACCGTTGCCACTGACGACGGAAGTCGTTTTGCTGAGCAGTGTGCCGTTGCTGCTGGTCGCGGTGACCGTTTCGGTGTGGCTGCCGTCCGCATTGATGACTGTCTGGTCGACGGTGGTGACATCCGTCGCTCCGTCACCGTTAAGATCGCCGGCGATCGTTGTCGTCAAACCATCGGCGCTGATCGTAGTGACGGTCTTCCCGTGCATCACGCCGTCGGCGCTCGTTGCCGTTGTCGTAGTCGCCTGGCTGCCATTGGCAGCAACGACCTTGACGCTCGTGTTGTCCATATGTCCGTCACCGTCGCTGTCCGTCGTCACCGTTGTGGTTTGGCGGTCAGCGCTGATCAGGGTGACAGTCTGCTGCTGCAGCGTTCCGTCGCCGCTCTTCGTTGCAACTGTCTCCTGACGGGTGCCGCCGGATCCCAGGACAATGGTGTCAGTGACGGTCCTGTCGAAAACGCCGTCGCCGTTGACATCGGTCTGCACTGTTTGGGTCAGGCTGTCAGCCGATGTGGTGGTGACAGACGTGCCGAGAACGGAACCACTGGCGCTCTTTACCGTTACGGTCTCCGTGCGATCGCCGCCCGATGCCGCCACGATGGTGTCCGTCGTAACTCTGTCGGAAACGCCGTCGCCATTAAGGTCTGTGCTGATCGTCTTCGAGAGACCGTCGGCGCTGCTGGATGTGGTGGTTTTGCTGACCAGCGTACCATTGGGATTCAGTATGCTGTCGGTTTGCGATGTTGAGCCGTCGGCCGCAACGGTAGTGGACGTCAGCTTGTCCGTCGCTCCATCGCCGTTGGCATCAACCGAAATGGTCTTTGTTTTGCCATCGACGCTGGTGACGGTGACGCTTTTCGATAGCACGATGCCGCTCGCGCTGTTTTCCTGCAACGTTTCGGTGCGCGTGCCGTCGGTAGCGACCGTTGTGACATCCGAGTCGACGACGTCCGCGGCTCCGTCCCCAGTGATGTCGGTTGAAACCGTCTTCGACAGGCCGTTGGCTGTCGCAACCGTCGTTACCGTTCCGCGTGCGGATCCATCGCCATTGGTCGTCGTCAGCACTGTCGTGACATCGCCGTTGGCGGCAATCGTCGTTAGTGTTTGGTCATTCCTGTCGACTGTGCCATTGCCGTCGAGATCGCTGGTCGCGGTTTTCGAGTGGTTGTCAGCGCTGGTTGCCGTGGTGACGCTGGAAAGCAGGGTGCCGTTGGCGCTGCTGTCGTTCACCGTTCGGGTGCGCGAGCCGTCGGCTGCCAGCACCGTGACGTCCGTAACCACATCCTCATAGGTGCCGTCGCCGTTGATATCGGTCTCGGTTGTCTTCGACAGACCGTCGGCGCTGGCTTGAACCAGTGTTTCTGCGAGCACTGTGCCGGCAGCACTCAGTGCCTTGATGGTCGTCGACGTCGAACCGTCGGCATAGGTGACAAAGACCTGGCTCTGATCGATCTTGCCGTCGCCGTCCTGATCGAGCGTCCCGCTCACGGTCAAGTGATCGGCGCTCGTCACCGTGGTCGTCTTGTCGACCAGCGAGCCGTCGGCATTGAAGTTCGAGATAACACGGGTTCGAACGCCGGAGGCGTCGACGGTGGTCACGTCGGTCTGCGAACGATCGTACGTGCCGTTGCCGTCATCGTCATACTGGGTCTGAACGCTATTGCCATCATTGCTGGTGGTCACGAGATTCTGGAACGCCAAGCTACCATCCGCATTGTAGGCAAGAATAGTGTTCGTCTTGGACGAGTCCGCATTGGTGACAACTGTCGAGCTGACGATATAGCCGTTGGTATCGCTGGCAAGAACGGCGTCGCCAACCGCCCCGGTCGAGCCATCGGATTTGGTGTAGGTGGTCGTGCCGGTGATCGCCGAGCCGTCGCTGAACGTCTGGCCGCTGCCCTTCGGTGTCAGGTCGATCGAGGTGATCCCGAGCGAATCCAGCGACACGAGTTGGCCATTGACCATGACCTTGAACTTCGACCACTGCGCGTCGCCAGCATCCAGCTTGCCGTTGCCATTGGTATCGAAGACATCTTTGATAGCCTCGAGGTCGCCGGTCGCGGTCGGATCCCATTGCGTGAAGGCAAATTCTTTCGAACTGCTGATTTTGCCGTCACCATCGGCATCGAACACCAGCACGCCTGTGCCATTGCCGGCCCACGCCGTGCGGTGCTGATAGCTGTCACCATCAATATTCACGAACTGTGAGGAACTGGAGAGCGTGTTAACGTTGAGACCATTGCCGGAAAGATCAAGCAGGACGGGTTCGCCGTCAGAATCATTATTGTCCGTGTCATTGGCGTTCGGATCTCCTTTATCGATGCTAACACCATTAACGGGACCTGGTCTAAAATCCCCATCGTAGCCATTTAGGTCGGAGCGGCTTATGCGCCCGTCATCGCCAATGGCAATTTGCGTCCCCCCTGAGTATGAGTATAGCGTACCGGACCTGTGAACCCCGTTGTCATCGGTGTAATTGTACCGAGCAGAGCTAGTAGGACTGCCGTAACCCAATGAGGAAGCGTTGCCGGTTGGCGAGCCGCCATTCACGCCTGTGGTAGCGCCGCTCGTCCCAACAGGGTGCGCGCTGCCGCTGGGCGTTCCACTAGAGTGAGTGCCACCGCTACCTGAATGCGATCCATTTGCCCCAGACTGTCCGCCAACACCGCCGGGCGCGCCACCACCGGACCCGCCCGCGCCAGAGCTGCCAGAGGAATTGTCGCTGCCGCCTCTTCCACCGCCGTATGACGAAGAGGAGTCGGTCGGACCAAAAATACCGTGAAACGGGTCAGAAGAAAAATCAGTCGCGGTGGCTGGTACGCTCGGCATCACCGGCGTTACCGGTGTCGGGGCTATCGTCAATTTGGAGAGGTCCGTCGGTGCATAGGTGACAACCGCTTGACCCTGCTGCTGTCCCACCAGACTGCCCGTCACCGACGAAGCTCCGAGCGGCGTGTCAGTCGGCAGCGCGCTCGGAATGCCAACAGGAGTTGAACCGCCGTAAGACGTCGATTTTGGATCGATATTTCCGGTCGCGGGCGCCGTACCAGGAAACCAACTGTGAACGACGTAGCTGATACCGTAACCAGCCGCAAACGACGCAGCGCCAACCAACACCGGGCCGGCAAACAACGCCGCTGCGGTGTCGGCCAAAATCCCGCCGATCATCGCCGCAGCGACATTACCCGCGACCGAACTCGCCAAAAAAGTCCCTGAGGCTAAGGCAAGGCTTGTCTTGTCACCATAGCCCACTGCCCTGAAGGATCTGTAGTCAAGGTAACCGCCAAAAATACTGACGGCTTTTGCGGATCGCGACATAACTGTTGAAAAAGATCCGATATCTATCTCAAGATTAGGAAATCTTTCGGCAAGTTGGTCGAGGTAGTTATTCAATCCAGTCAACGCCGCAGCGATACCGGACGCAAAATTTGATACACTACCTAAAGTATTTGGATCATTAAAACCATGTGCCGAATCGGTCACGTAAATCTCTCCTAAATGTCTTTATTATCTTCGTTACTTTGTCGCGAAAAGCAGGAGAACATCCTTATTCCATTAAGCTCACCAACGCCGACGCCAATAACAAGACACAAAATCGGGACAGTTACCCATTCGCTATCAAATATAGAAACGACGCCAAAACAGAACGCATAGAATATTGCAAAATACAGAACGCGCTTTATCTTCTCGCCTCTGGATAGACGAGCGCGGCCGTTTTTTTTTCGTGGTTCATGCAAATCAACTTCTCCAAGCTTCACATTAGCGGTCGCAAGCAGTCTAGTTACTGCAACATCGACACGATCCGGAAATTGTTCATAAGAAGAATAGAGCGGTGCCCCATGCACAGGTTGCGGCGATCGAATTAGAATACCTCGCTTGGGCTGTAACGCTCATGCAGACGTTATAATTCTTAAAATACAATCACGACCATATGGCGAACAAATTGGAAACGTATGCATCCTAGAGAAACAGAAAACGCCTTTACTACTCTTATCTGCCCTAGTGATTTTTCCGCTTCATACTAAGCGTGATGGTTGCACTATCCGTTTTCTTAATACCGCAATCTGTTTCTTGTTATCTTGTGGTCCTCACATATATTCGCCATAACAACGAGAGCAGGACGCTAAGATCTAAACATAATGCGCGCGTCTGTTCTACGTATACGCGAGTTTTGCGCGTTTGCAATATAGGATTCTTGAATGGCGAGTGAATTAAGCGAAGATACTCACGGAATGATCGAAAATCGCTCGCATGCCACCGAAGCGGAAGCCGGCCTTGCTGCTCAGTGCATTACAGCACTGCTAACGCGACACGGAATTGCGAAATACCGCTTCGCAGTAACGGTCTCCGAAATACTGGGGCTTTCCTATTCCGCCGCAAATCGCCGTCTGACGGCGAATACCTCCTCGTCGCTGGAAGAATTGAAGCTTCTTGCCGAGCATTTCGGCGAGACGTTGGAAGAGCTCGTCACACTGGATAAAACCGATCCTTTGCTCGACGCCTCCGTCGTCATCAACAACCATATTGTGCCGTGTCGAATTCGGCTGGGAAATGTCATTGGCCAGGTGTCTCCCGGAACACTGATTGCGGCCGAGATCGATGGCGCGTGGCGCGTGATGGCTGCCGATGCCAGGTCCATCATACCGGCACACGCCGTCACTCGTCTGGTCATTGAACCTACTGTCTCCCGTCGTAGGGTCGCAATACTCGATGACCACGCCGATACCGCGCAGACGATCGTGCATTACATGGAAATGGCTGGGTTTGATGCGGTCTCTTTTAACGACCCCCAAGCCTTGAATGAGCAGGCTGACTTCGATGCCTATGTGCTTGATTGGATCATCGAACGAGACGCGCGGCGTCAGACCGCTCTCGAATTGGTCGAAAATATTCGCGCCCGCAATGCTCTTTGCCCGATCATCATTTTGACCGGGCAGATAAGGACAGGCAATGCCGACGAAGAGAATATTGCTACGGCGCTGGCACAGCACAATTTGAAATTCTTCACGAAGCCGGCGAGCATGCCGATCCTCATCGCCGCTTTGAACGCGAGTTTCAGAACTGCATGAACGTCCGCAATTGTTGCTGGCGTATCGGCTTGCTCAAGATCGCGTCAAAGGATGACAGATCATGCTTGAGACCGTGATTTGCGGCTGACACAGCGACAAGCTTGGTCTTTTGGTGCAACTCTGTCTTGCGAATTTGCGCCGCCAGCTCCCATCCGGTCATGGCCGGCATGTCGAGATCAATGAAGATCGCTGAATAGGTGTGTGCGGCGATGTAGTTCAGCGCTGTCATGCCGGATGGCGCGATGTCGGTCAGAAATCCAAGCTCTTCGAGCACGGTCGAAAAGCCTTTCAGAAGGTCGGGATGATCGTCAACAATGAGGACCCGCTTCCGAACGTCGGACACCTCGTATCGAGGCTCCGCCGCTACCGCGGGTATTCTGACGTCAAATATACTGCCGCCACCTGGCGCGCTGCTGATTGTCATGCGCGCACCGAGTTGGCGCAACAAAGTCTGGACAACCGACAGGCCAATGCCTCGCCCACTGCCAAGGCTGACGAGCCCCGCTGCCTCGGTTCTGTTTTCAAGGATTCTTGGCGGCAATCCAGGCCCGGTATCCACAACGCGGAGCACCAATTCGCCCACCTTCTCGTGAAATGAGACAAGATCAACTCGAACATAACCGGTCGATGTATACTTAACCGCGTTTGAAACGAGATTGTGCAGAAGTTGCGCAATACGCTCACTGTCCGCGACAACAAAAACAGCCTCATCGGGATCGGTTTGCCGCAGCTCCAAATGCTTGGCATTCGCCGCGACTTGATAATTTTCCACCACCTCCCGGACAAGCTCCCCCGCCTCGAAGACGCTCGGTTGCAGTTCGATATACCCCGTTTGAGCTCGGGCCAGCGTCAGCATGTCGCGAAGCTGGACAGCCAGGCTGTTTGCCGCCCGACGGATGCGCGCGGTCAACTCATTTCGGGTCTTTACATCTTGGGGCCGTTCGAGGACATCCAACGCTGAGACGATGGCCTGAAGGGGCGTTCTGAGTTCATGGCTGATCATGGCGAGGAAGGAGATTTTGTCTTCAACCGCTTGCTCAGCAGCGGCCACGGCGCGGGTCCTTGCCGCGATGGCCCACCAGTAGAATATTGAAATGATAGCAAACGACAGGATTGCGCAAACCAGCAAACCCGCGATCACCAGAATGATGGTATGCCCTGCCTGGATCATCTCGAAGGACTTCTCCTTCAACTCAGTATCCTGGTCCCAGGCCGCCTTGGATATCTGGTCTAAAGCAGAGGATATATCTTCCAGTTTGAGCAACAAGGCCTGAGCCTCTGCTGGCGATAGCTTCGGTTTACTCGCAGGCGGAGCGTTTGTTGCGAATTCTGACAGGATTGGCAAATCGCTCGAGAACCCTGGAAGTCGCCTAAAACGATCATTCAGCTCCGAGGGGCGGGTTATGATATTGATGGCAGAAATCAAAACATCAATGTGGAACGAAAGCGCATCCGGATCAACAGGAGATCCATCAGCAATCGTCTTCAAATCCAACCTGACGGGTTCAAGCGCTCTTTGCGCCTGTGCGGTCGGCCAGTATAAATACGATGGATTCTTGGTGCTGCTGGAATCCCAAAGAATATATTCCTCTCTTATGGCGCTCCAATTGTACACCGCGACGCCAATGCATATGACTACAATCGTTGCGGGAATACTAAACCAGGTCAGATGGAATAATCTCATTCCACCTCGATCCCGCACAATTGCCAAACCATGTGTGATGCTGCAAATGGCGTGTCCAGTTCCTTTCTGAAGCTGTCGCGAGGATACATCACGAAGATCGGTCCGAAATCTCTGACGGTTAGACGAACCCCGTCTTTGCTACTAGCCAATATAGTTCCATATTTGCCCAGATAGTCACCATCAACCTCCACGCTAAAATCATCAAGCGCTACGAGACGCAGTTTACTTCCTCTCGCCGCTACTTCTTGGAGAATTTTAGCAAGCAAAGGCCCAACGAAGTCGCTCTTGGGAGTCCATGGTGTGGATGTTGTCACCGTCGATGTCGGCAGCGCAAGAAATTCGCGCTCGGACATCTCATAGCTACTGTCTGCGCTATTCGTTATCTTATCAATTTTGCCAGAAATCGTCAGGAAGACGTTCTGCTTACATCCATTCGGAAGGCGCAGGGCTGCATGTGTCACATCCGCACCCAAATAGGCGCCAATCATCACCCACATGAAAGAAAGTATCGTCCTTTTAAGCATACCGATAGATCCCTTTTATCGAAACTACATGGTTTAATTCAATTCAGACGGCCCTCGCCCATGCCTCGATGGTATGAGCGTGTATCGTGCTTGAAATATCAGCGCAATTTTGGAAATGTTCGAAATTCGCATAAAGTGGTCATCCATATGAAACAACCTGAGGAAGTGGCGAAATTTATTATTGTTTCGTCTGATGCCATACCTATTCCGCCACGCCCAAGAGAATATCAGCTGCTCGAAAATCACGCCTGCCGCACCCGTCACACCGGAAATGGCTTACATTTATCCGCGTAGCGTATATTAAGCTTCTCATGGAAGCTAAGTTTGGTCATTTTTTCAAAGGATAAACTATGTCTGATGATGCCCAATTGCGGGCGCGGGCGCCGGCGCCCTCCCCGACAAGCAGCGCTTTTACGTCCGGAGCAAAAGAAGTCCAGGTCCAGCGCAAGAGGGTGAAGACTCGCACCACTCCGCGCGAGTTGATGGACCCCAATGCTGGGGAAGTAGGTTCCGGCGTGATTCACGTCATTGAAGACGTCAACGAGGAGCACTTTGCAGAGGCGCTCACGGATGGCGTTCGTGCTGCGTTCGATCTTGGCAGCGCTGGATATGAAGTGTTTAAAGTCATACTGGTCGAATACCAACAAGCCAGAATATCGGACGGGCATCGTGATAGTCTCACGCTCTTCTTCTCCGAGGGCCAGTTGAACGGCAAAAGGACGGAGATGAACGAAACACAATTTCAAAGTGGTCTCAACGAATTGCTATCAAAGGGAGTGGTATCGCAGAAGGCCCCCGATCAATATTGGCTGAATCAGGCTCTCTTCTTCAACGGTAATGGCGTGATCTTGATAAAGGAATACCGGCTGCTCCCGTCGGAACTGCGGAACGTCTAGAGAACTCCTCTCAACGTTGACAGAGGTTCAGTAGGGCATCACAACTCGGTGCCCGCTTAGCTACGTCTATTTGGAGACGTTTGAGTTTTATGGGCCGGGGTTTGTCATGTCTTCGAACCATGTGTCTGGGTGTGCCGGTTAACATCCCACCGCCGAGATCACCACGAATGTAGCCGCGGCGCACTCATTCTGGCGTATTGTAAGACATAACGAGGTTGGTTCCACCAGTATTGAGAAGGCCCCAGTAAGCTCCGTTCACATGCCGCAAACGATCGGATTTGAAGGGAATTGGATTGCCGTTTGGCCAGGTACGCTCCAGCGTCGATCGGAGGATGTCAGCCCAGAAATCGACGTTGAGAAACGCATGATAAATCCCCGTATAGACCAATGACTCATTGTCCGTCTGAAAAGCGTCCATGACGTGTGGAAGGTAACGGAATCGTTGGGGTATGAATCTGGTCACACTCAGTCCGAAGAACGTTGCTTCATCAAGGGTTCCCGAACTCAGACCGACAACGCGCTGAAGGGAGTCGTCGCATAGAAGCTCGTACATATCGATATCGCTGTCGACATGCGCGATGCCATGATCCTCGAGGAACGCGGCCAATGCCGGGCTCGGATGAGGCGAGAAGGGGTGTGGGCGAAAAGCGACGGAACCGGTCTTGGCAAGTTCCGCTATTCTGTCTTTATGATCAAGCAGGGTAGCGATCCGTTCGTCATTGATCAACGACGCATCGAATGGGGTCTGACCGACGATCAGCGTATCGCAGGATCGCCCCCTTGTTTTGAAAGCGCTACGCCGAATTGCAGTCGCCTTGTGAAGGCCGACATGGAAATCGACTTCCTGACAGGATAGCGCATATGGCGCGATTGCGGCCGATAGTTCGCTACGGTTCGACGAAAATCCGAAGAATATATCGTCGAGAAACCGCAATGGATGCCATCGCATGTCGACAAAGGGTATATCCAGGCGATTGAGAACTTTCTGCAGTAGCGGTGAGATCTCGAAACCTATTACCAATGAATTTTCGACGTGGGGCAGGAACAACGCGCAAACAATATCTGTCGCATCGGCCGCGAAGATCCTTGCCCAACTCCCGGCGTTCGCCTCCAGACCAAAGGCGTCATAAACGGCCTTGCCGTCGAATGGTGATGCATCGTCCCATTCTAATATGGTAACCGGTAGGCGGGTTGCCGCCGAAATCTGTGGCGTCAGAATTGCAGCGAAGAGATTTGTGTTTGTCGCAAATCCCTTCCGTGACGTTTTTTCAGCTGTGACGCGCAACAGGTCAGAGGTTATTACGATACGTTTGGGTTGCATACGACTATAATCCCCATTGAAAGGCTCTTTGGAAAAAATCTGCTTGGCTACGCAAGTCCATCTTTGCTCACTTTGGTTGGGTCCGGCAGTCTCGCGGTTAAGACGTTGGCCAAACAAAGTCACAGCTTCTGTTAGAGCGCTTGGTCCGAATGCCCGCTCGAAATTCGGGCTTCATCGCGTCCGTCGCCGGTCAGGTTGAAGATTGCCGCCCGACCCTTGTGACAGCGCACGGATCACCTGTTTCAGCTTGCCGCGATCAGTTCCACCGCATTGTTCACCGTCGCTCACAGATGTTCCCCGTGCAGCTGTTTGTATTTGATGCGCGCCTCCTTGAGGACGCGCTCCAAACGCATTCGGTACAGAAACCCGCTGGTCTGGGCACGTTCCAAAATTGCCGTGTAGTAACCGACCTTGGCCTTGGCGATGCCGGGCGCTGCGGGATCTTCGACGATTCGGTCAAGATACGTCCCAAGTTCTTCGTATGGGAACTGGTCGACCGGCAGCTTGCACAGCTCCATTCCCTTGACTTCCTCGTCGACAAACATCTGTTTCGTCAATCGGTAAACGATCCAGTCAGCGATGTTCCGGTAGAACCACATCACGAAGCAGAAGCCGTACCAAACCCCGTAGATGATCAGGAAGGTTTTAAGGAACGGGCTGGGATCAAATGCGTTGGCAACGTAGAAGGCCGCGATAGCGGCGATGGTCAATGCTTCAATGGCTAACCGAATAGCCCATGCAATGTAGATCGGTTTCAATTCAGACCACCTCGCAATCAGCCCGGATTACCCGCACCACCTTGCCGCATTTACGTGTGCGAACCCAACGCCGTGGGCCTTCTCCGCTGGTCAGTAGCGCCGCGCAGATACTGCCAGCGCTGCCCTCGGTCGCGTGACCTTGAGGAGCCCGCCTCAGCGATCGCCCACAATCCAACGATCTGTATAAGCTGGAATTTGAACCCTAACCATCCCGATACCTCCCCGCGCACAGCAAATGTTCGCTCGCCTGCACGTAGACGTGTCCCGATCCGTCGGCATCGCCCCCGGCGAACCATGGCCCACACCATCCCAGCAGCTCGGGAAGCGCCTGCACAGCTCTGTCGTGATTGCACGACTGGCGTGACGGTGATCCCATTGCAGGAACAATGCTTTAGCTTGGCACCTGGCGCGAGGCGACTGCCGCGACGTTTGTCGGAGCCAAATTATTTCGGCTCGATTGCCTTTCGGGCAATGGCTTTCCGCGTGATGGTCTTTGTTATGCTGGGAAATAGATCGCTCAGTCATGGCTGGTATCCGCCACGTCCCAGCCGCGGCGCTTTCGGCTCGACATCTTCGAAGACGAACAGTCATCCGTTGACCTCGATAAACTCGCTTTCGTCCAGGCACTATTTGAGGAAACGATCGTCAAGGTTGACGTCTTTCGAAAGCCACCCTCCCGAAGACGCCATCTGCGATAGAAATGCGTATAGAAATCCTCCCCAGCCACTAACGAGAATGTGGAATCGAGATCAGGCGATAAAACATAGAGACGGACTGCCTCTCGTTCAGGGCTTCCCAGAGCTGCCAATCGCTGCTAGCTCATCGATCCCGTCAGGAAGATCGGTGAACTTTCTGGCGTCCTCGGGCCTTCTGCCGGGCTTGCTCGGATGAAGCATTTCATCGATTACATCGTCCGCTGACGCGATGACGCCCACATCTTCCAATCCACGGAGCAGGCCCACGGTTGAGATCAGGTGGAGATTTGGTGGCCTGTTGAAAACCCTTAGGCCAGGGTCCTCGAACAGGATCGCGACAGGTTCCTTGGCCTTGAGATAGCGTTCAAGACCTCCTTCGTCGGAGATGAAATCGACCATAGCGAGCTCTCCGGCATTTTTCTTCAGCTTTTGTCCAAGCCGCCGCTTATGCCGTTCGGTCTCACCTATGTCTGTCCGCTCGATCACGAAAGGTGGAGAGTTGCCATCGATGAAATCCTTAACCTCGGCATCTTTGAGGCAGGAAAGATTGCGGGTGAGTTCGTCATAGGCGGCGTCGACGATAACGATCCGCATATCCAGTTCAAGCAGGAGATTGAGCCGATCAGCCACCCACAAGCTATTGATCGGACCCGCTTCAGGCAGGATGATCGTGCACCTCTTCATCCCATCCTCCAAAGCTTTGCGAAGATGGCGGCCTGGCTGTCGATTTCGTGCGCCGGTGGGGGTGGCATAGGAAGGTCGGCGTCTCCCAGCGCGACGGGCAGGTCGGCGTAGTCCCTCAGACCAAGGCGGCGAACAGCTTCTCGCGTTGAGAGTAGCCCTTTGGAATAAGCCAGAAGCGGGTCTTCGTCGGAAATCTCTCTCTCTGGTTCTGTGATCGCTTCAAAATGCTCACGCAGGATCGCGGTCATGGTTGGCCGATTTTGCGCGGCGTACGCTCTTACCCTGGCAATCAGTTCATCCGGCAGATTCATGGTCGTGTTCTTCAACATCGAGCGACCCTCTGAGGCGCATTTTCGTGGTGTTCTCCAAGTCTAGTGTCTCAGCCGCAAGCGTACGGCCTATGAAGTCGTGCGTGGGTAGAGAGCCATTTTGCGCAAGGCGGCTGCCTCGCGTTTCGACTGCCACCAGGAGAAATCGATAGTCGTTCAATCCCTAACTTCTCATCCGATACCTGAAGGAACAAAGACTTTGGCAAACTCCAAGCTCATCTGAATTGAAAGCGGGTCCAACTCGAGAAACAGGGCGCGTTTGCATTCTCCGGCGGACAGCCATCCGTCGCCCAACCGCCATCGCTTTGCGAACAGTTCACACAACAAGCGGCGGCTTCGGTCTTGCAGATATACCAGAACCTCGTCTTTCGTCGTATGGAAGGGTGCGTGCCGCTCTACGAATTCCACTATCTCCGCGACGTCCGTCGCGGGCATCGCCGCGATGTCTCTGATTTTCGCCGCGACATCCTCGGGAACGCTTGTTAGGGCAACTTCGAGGGCCTCGATGAAACGGCGGTCCTTCGCGAAATTCATTCCCGCCTCGTGAGGGGTATCGCGCCAGAGGATCGTTTCAGCAACCGCTGTCCAGCGGCGATCCAAAATCAGTCCAAGACTTTGGAAGACTGGAAACGCCTCCGCCGCCAGGTAGGCAGGAGGGCATCCATATCCAGCCCGTATGTTCGATCTTGGAAGGCTTGGCGATCTTTTTCCATAGCCCGTTCCCCCGCGCCGCCGATAGCTTAGGAGCCCCGACTGACCCGCCGACCAAACGACTGCGGTGGCTATATCGTCCCATCGCGGAAGTACCGCCGGCAATACGGGGTTGGAGACTGGTTTTGCACCGCCGTCGATAACGACGGAGTGACCCAGCATCGCCAAAGCTTGGCAAGCTACTTCGTGAGCCGCGATAAAGAGATGTTCCCAGTTGCCGTTCGGAGCGCGCGGAAGCGTAAACCGGAAGAACTCGATTGCGGGAACCGCCCAGTCGGTCGAAGCCCGGGGATGTCTTGCGGTCTGCTTTCCGACCGTGATCCGGCGGCCCAGCGGCTGAAAGCCGACCTCGTCGAGCGCCTCCCCGAGCGAGCCCGGCATAGCAGTCCGTGCTTTACCTTTTGGAGACGACCGCGAGCGTTTCGCCATTGCATCCGTCCTTCTCTGCAACGATTCGGTGGAGCCAGGTTTCCGAGATGTCAGACTTCGATGACGAAACTCCGGTCGAATTGCCGATAGCACTCTTCCCGGGGATAGCCTCTCGGATTGGCGATCACCCGCGTGTCGTTGATGGTGTAATCGACGAAGTGATGGACGTGCCCATGAATCCATAGAGTCGGACCGCCCGGTGCCATCAAGTCCTCGAGATTCGATGCGAACGCCGTGGTAAGCAGATCGGTACGATATTTTTCCTCGACCGACAGCATGCTCGGGGCATGATGTGTCACGAAGACAACTTTCTGATCTCGATATTTCGCGAGGATACCGTCCAGAAAACGTCGACTTTCCTGGTGGATCTTCAGCGAATGTATCGGTTTGAAGCGCTGCGACGGTTCATCACCGAAGGCGATGAGCCGGAAATCGTTCATCGCGGCGGCGGCATTTTGCATCCCTCTGTGCGACCACTCCGGTCCGAACAGGTCGAAATCGGTCCAGAGCGTTGCGCCGGCGAAAAGAACACCGTCGATCTCCACACACCCGTTTTCAAGATAGTGGAGGTCTCCTCTTGCATCATAGCGGGTCGCCGCGATGTGCCCTTGAATGATTCCACTGTGATAGAACTCGTGGTTGCCGGCGACGAAAACGACCGGCATGTGCGCGGTGATGCGGTCATCAAGCCATCGGAGGCTTGGAACGACGCCGCGAGTAAAGATATCGCCAGCGACGACGCAGACGTCGGCCTCCGGAATATCGAGTTCGGCGAGCTCGCTAACGTCTAGATGGAGATCGGACAGAATCCATAGCTTCATCAGTTTGCCCTCTCCGCTCGCTGTCGTCGCATCTTTATGTCTTCAGGGTTGTTTCCCGCGAGGTCCCTGGCCATGACGACCACGTAGGCTGCCGACTGCAGAAACTCCGAGACTTCCGTTCCGGTCATCGTTTTCCGCACGGTGAGCTCCGCCGCGAGAGCCCCAATCGCCGACCGATTTTCGGCTACGATCCTTCTCGTTTCGCGCATCTGCGATGCCAACAATCGATCAACGCGCCCCCACAAGTGCGGGCTTCTCAACCGAAGTCTTGAGAGCTGGTCGATATCGAGAGGATTTTGCTCCACGACAAGCGTGTCACCGAAACCGAGGACGCCTTCGACAAGGGTGGCCAGTTGCGTCGCCTTGTTGAGATCCGAATCCGGATAGCCAGCCGCGCCGTCGTCGTGTTCGCCGACGAGCTCGATCTCTGCGGCGATTCCGGCCAGAGCGACGCAAATTTCCTCGCAATAGGATCGAGCGGTGCGACGACGATCGGTGTGTTCGAGGCGGACAGTTCCCAACTCGATGCCTCCACCTGAGTCCGCCCGATAGCGGTCCGCTATTCTGATGATTTCGATACGCCGGCCGAGAGCGAGCGCGACAATGGCATGCCCGACCTCATGGATCGACAAAATGGCCAATCGCTTTGGCGGAACGATCTGCGTTTTCGGTAGGCATGCAAGCATATCGTCAACGGCGACTTCACGGTTCAGAGCCCTTGCACAACGCCGGCTCTCTCGTGCCAGCTGCTCAAGCTCTGCGCCGGACATCCCTTCCGTTTCCTCAATAATCCGCGTTTCGTGTTCGCCCGGGATGGCCGTCGGGAGGTACTGCCGCAAGATTGCGAGCCGGGCCTTCGAATCTGGAAGCGCAATGGCGATGTGACGATCGAACCTTCCGGGACGAAGGATCGCAGGGTCTATCATTTCGGGATGGTTGGTAGTGCCGATGACGATAACACCTGACCTCGCGGTCGCTCCGTCGAGACATTCAAGAAAGCCATTGACGACTTGGCGGGTATAGCTGCGTGAGTGACTATCTCCGTTCGCCCGTGACCCGAAGCTGTCGAGCTCGTCGACGAGTAGTAAAGCGGGTGCCTTTGCCTGTGCCGCTTTGAAGTCCTGATACATTGCAGCAAGCATATCGCCTTGATGTCCTTCACTCTGCCATCGCGCGTATGAAGCGTGGATCAAGGGCACGCAACAAGTGGTCGCGAGAGCCTGGGCGAAGCGGGTCTTGCCGACTCCCGTTGGACCGGATAGCAGCAGTCCTGGTTCGACGTCCGCCCAGGCAATCTCGCCACGTCGATACCGAGCAAGATCGCTGGCCAATTCAAGACCCCACACCTTGGCCTCTCCGTAGCCATGGAGTTCCTCCAGACTGAGCGGCTTCGCCACCATCTCCGTTTTCTGCACCGCGGCTTGTCGCTGCTCGTCCTTCTTCCTCAACAACATCAGGGATCGCTCGACTGGTCGACCCGTCCGGAACGCCATCGACCAATCTTCAATCGGTTGCTCCAGAATAAACTGGGCGTCGCTCAGCGAAATCTTGGTCGCAAATGCTTGGTAGACCGCGGCTTTCATTAGGCGCGGGTCGAGCTTGTCGATGACCTCATATACATCGGCGAAATCTCTAATTTCAGGCGGGACCTGACCTTCGTCCTTAAACACCAGCACGACCACGTTGGGTTCCTGAACTCGGGCCAGTACGTCTCTTTGCTTTTTGGAGTCTGTGATCAGTTCGATGACCGCGTCGCGACCACCGGCGCAGATTCTGGTGCGCGCTCTACCGTTCAGGACGAGTTCGCAAGCCACCTCGATGGCGTCCGCCATCCCTTCGATTGCGACGACGACAGTTGCGAGGAAATTGACATCTTTCCGATTACGGAAAGGTCTCAGAAATCGCTTGGCGATGCAGAAGGCCAAAGCTTGTTTTAGTGTAGGCAAGACGTTCAACTCTTTATTGCGCACGGCAATGCCTTCCGACGTTATCGGTTGCGGAAATGTGATCTAGCTATCGAAAATGAGGTCGTCGCCGGACATGGCCAGACGAAGTTTTGCTATCTTTCCAGATTGGATCGTGAGCCGAGGCGATACCATCGCGAAAGTGTTCGAGCGATCCCGCTTTCAACATCAAGGTAGAAAAGCTCGGACGAAATGGACAGGCTTCCATCGAAGAACTTGGGATGTCCAAACGCACTGCCCAGGAGACACGGCACCTCCCGTTTACCGACTTGCCATTGATCCATGACCACCGAAATATTCGACGGGTCCGGAAATTCGGTTGCTCCCAAATCCGCTACGAGAGACTGCAGCCTGGCAAGCAGTAGCCGGCGATCGTCCCCGAGATATATGCCTCTGTTGGGTTCCGTCATATGTGTCTCCGCAAGCTCCGCTAGGTGAAGCGCAAAAGAATCGGCGTTCAATCCATCGCTTCGGTTGAATACCAGGGCACACGAGTTCGTTTGCCCGAACGGCATTACGCTCTCCTAGAATTTTAAAACCCCGAACGGTTCAGACTGCTCAAATTGGCCTCAGGAAATTTGCAGTCTTGCCGCTGGCAATGCGATCACTCCGGTATTCAGGAGTTCCGAGCCGGTGGTCCAGTCGTCCCGGACGCCCGGATTGCTGGATCAGGCCGATCGGGATGAACGCGGGCTCCGACGACAACGGCGCTTTCACCGCGATCAAAGCCATCCAGAAAGTGAAGAAGCCCCGCCATCACGGCTTCCAGATAGGGCCGTTTCGACCCGCCTCGGTCCGATCGCCCAAAATTGTCTAGTTCGTCGATGGCCAGGATTGACGCTTTTCGTTTGCGCGAACGTGTTGTTGGCATCGCATACTCCTGCGATTTCAAGACTCCGGTAAAGTTGGTGTCCGGAGATCCGATTACTCGGTGATCATGGCACTTGGAAAAATGATCATCCCAGTAGTCGGGCTCCAACTGCGCCCCGAGGCCATACCAGCGTGACAGAGTGCGTGCCACACCGCGATGGGGGTCCAGATAAAGCAACTGGCTTGAACATGCCGCCCGTCCGTCCCGAATGCCGGGATGTCCGAGTGGCCTGCCAATAAGGCATGGCAGGCTCCTGAGCCCTATTCGTCCAGCGATCGATTGCCACCTGTGCCGACCTCGAGACGTCACATTCGTCGACGATTTCGAGATCACCTGCCAGCCCCTTAGGAGTCCGGCGAGCGCCAATCGGGACGTTCCAAAACAATTTCGGGTATCCGATTCGTCCTGTTTCAAAGCTGACCTCAAATCATTGATACCGATTCTGCCATCACTGAGTCCCTTATAACGACTTCTTGAGGTTTTGGAAGACCTCAGACGTCACTTATTGACAATTTCGGCTGCGACCGGCTTTTCGACGTAATGAGAATACTGGCTCCTGCCGAGGCTCTCCGAGCCGCTCGCGCGCTTCTGAACCTTTCGCAGCGTGGCGTTGCGGAACGGGCAGGCATTTCCCAAAAGTCGCTCTCTGTTGTCGAGAATTCGAGCTATCTGCTGGCGGACACAAACTTGCTCCTCGTAGACTTCTATCTCGCGAACAATATCCAATTTCTGGGCGAGGCATCGATTGGTTCGGAAATCACTCGATGTGGGGTTAGATGGGCAGCTCCAAGCTCGCAGGTAACCGGAAAGGCACTTGAAGGTCTCCACGCGATGGACGTCGCCGTATCGTTTAAAGCGGCACGAGCCTTCCTCGGCAGAGAGCAGACGGATGTAGCCGCGGCCGCAGGATTGACACCTGCTGCCGTTAAAGGTCTGGAAGCTGGCAAGACGTGGGCCGAGTCCTACCAAACGCTAGTGCGCTACTACAAAGCTGAAGGCCTCGAGTTTACTGGATGGGGTGACCCGTCAACTGGGAAATACTACGGCGTTGGCGTCCAATGGGGTTCGGACAAGGCCCGGTCTTGACCAGTGTTTTATTATTGTTGGGCGGTTAAGTAGCGCCTCTACGGCAATTCACGTGGCAGGCTTTTCTAAGAACCACGCTCTCGATGCGTCAGCCCCTAGCACCTTGGTTGGCAAGCATTGAAGCGAATTCAATAACGCCTGATTACTACTGCGTGCAAAATGTTACAGAGCAACAACCTGGCCTCGGGAATGTGGTCCGGGGGGCGAGGCCCTGAGTTGACGACGGTCAGGTTGCACGCGCGCGGTCGACCTCCCCACTACAGCACGGTGCGTCCATCGCACCGACCCGCATTTGTCGGATCCGCCCGGGCGTGGCAGTTCGCCGTGCACTCGGCTGCACGAGGTCTCGCGTCCGGACGTACCCGCGAGGCATGGGGTCCGCGGAGCTCCGGGCCCGGCGCGTTTGCCCTTGGTCCCTTGGTCACAGGTAGCGTGATCCGAGTTTGGGTGTTTGCGGAATCGGGTGTACAATTTTCCAAAGCAACGCCCGCCCGCGGGTTGCCCGGGTGTTCGGATCGTCTGTCGGCCAGGCCTCTCCGGGCCAATGAACGGCGTTCGCCGAATCGGGCACTTTTGCCGCCCAGACTGCCGCCCAGTTTTCCGCGTCGGTCGGGCCGTCCTGGCTTATCCCGTCTGCGATCGGATCGCGCTTCAGGGTCGAACCACCGGCCAAGCGGTAGAGCACCGCTTTCTCGCCCTTTCCAACTGAACACGAGCAGGCTACGCCCAGGTCACGCTTCTGCAACTTCTTGATTATTCGGCGTTTTTTGCTATAGTTGGCGCTGGCGGAGAGTCCTCAAAAGACTCCGATCCGCCGCCCAGAAACGCCGGCGACACGGGCAGGCGCGGCGAAAACTCTGGAAAAAGTGGTGGGCCCGGAGGGACTCGAACCCCCAACCAAGCGGTTATGAGCCGCCGGCTCTAACCATTGAGCTACAGGCCCAGCACGACTAAAAATGATCGCGCATGCAGCGCCGGGGCAATGGTTCCCCGGAAGCCGATCTGGCTCTAACCCAATTCGTCTTTTCCCACAAGGGACTGCCGCAATACCTTCACAATCAATCCGCAAAAGCGAATCCCAAGGAAACACCAACCAAGGAATGAGCCATGCCCATAATGAAAACCAGAGATTTTGTTTTTACTGCTCTTCTCGGCGCGACTCTCCTAGTGCCCGCCACCCATGGTTTCGCAGAGGATGCAAAACCGCGCGAGGCTATCATCACCGTCACCGGCGAGGGGCATTCGGCCATTGCGCCGGATATGGCCGTTGTCACGCTCTCGGTCGTCAAGGAGGCGAAAGCCGCCCAGGACGCGCTCGACCAGAATAACAAGGCGATGGGCGCCGTGCTGGCGACGCTGAAGGACAGCGGCATAGCCGAACGCGACCTCCAGACATCGGGCTTCTCGATCCAGCCGCAATATCTTTATCAGAACGACAAGAATGGCCAGCCACAGCCGCCGACGCTGACCGGATACCAGGTGACCAACGGCCTGACGGTGCGCGTGCGGGACCTCTCCAAGCTCGGCGCCCTCCTCGACAAGGCGGTCAACCTTGGTGTCAACCAGGGCGGCGATATCCAGTTCACCAACGATAAGCCGGATGCAGCGCTTGAAGAAGCCCGAAAGAGCGCGGTGGCCGATGCCGCGGCCAAGGCAAAAACCTTGACCGAGGCGGCGGGTGTCAAGCTCGGCCGTGTCATTGCGATCAACGCGGGCGCCATCGTCACGCCGCCGCAGCCGGTTATGCGCTCCATGGCCATGGCGCCTGCCGAGAAGGCGGTGCCGGTGGCGAGCGGCGAAAACACCTATAACGCTTCGGTCAGCATCACCTACGCAATCCAGCAATAGCCGCAAACAAAACCGCCCTTCGCTCAGGTCCGGAAAGACCGAGCAAAGGGCGGTTTCGCGGCTCCCACCGGCAAAGCGAAAACATCAATCGGTGGCCGTCGGGCGCAATGCGCCCGCAGGCGGTCTCAGCGGCCGATCAGCGGGCAGCCGCGAACATTGGCGAACATCATCGTATCCGGACCACGGCGGCCAAAACCATCGACAATGACGCGACGCGGCGTCACGTCGACCACGCGAGCGCGGTGCAGGCCGTAGCTGCGGGCCACATCCATGGCTTCTCGCGGATCGCAGCCGCGACGGTCGTAATGCGGCCGCGGGGCATAGTAATCCGGCGGCGGCCGATGGTAACCTGGGCCGATATAGACATCGACACCCTGAGCGGAAGCATATTCCGCCGTGCCCGACAGCACGGTAACGGTGATCGCAGCGGCGATCCCCAACTTAGCCAGCAATTCTTTCATTTGTCCTCCATGGAACGAGAAGCCTCTTTCCCAGTCGTGCCGCATCTGCTGAGCGAGTGCCTTGGGAGTAACGACGCGTTTCTGAACAAGTCCAGAATCAGCCGTTGACACGCTGTTCAGCTACAATGAAAGCAAAAAAGAGGCCAGAGGCGGAGTCACTGCGCAACGGAAAATGAAAGCCGCCCTCTTTTGTGAGAACGACTTCATTAATCTTGGAATATCGTCAAGACGGCACGACATTGACCTTATATATTCATGCTACCTGCCGTTGCAACAGTTCGAAATCAACTACGGATCAACGGGCAGCCAGGCTCGTTCGCGAAAACGACGCGGTTCGGACCATGGCGTCCAACACCTTCTACAACGACCCGCCGCGGCGTGATGTTCTCGATATGGGCGTGACGCAGGCCCATGGCGCGAGCCTTCTGCACGGCAGTAATTGGCGAGCAGATGCGGCTGTGACGGCTCGCCGAAAGGTCATTGGCCGACGCCGTCAATACAGTGGCTGCGGTGGCGCCGAGCGTGACAAGAGCTGCAATGCCTGCCTTGGCGAAAATACTGGTCATGAGTGTTTCTCCTTCAAGTCCCGCTATGGGTCGTTGCAATCCCGGTAATTGGCCGATGCTTCGGGCCGATGCCCTTGGGATTGGAGCCACCCTAGGTCAGCCAATCTGAACCGAACGCGAATTGGCGGTTCAGATTGTATTCAGAACAATTAACAACCGGCAGTCGGGAATATTCGGGAGTTCAGGCAGAGAGGTGCAGAACGATTTCGCGCCGATGCGGCCGGTCGCGATGCTCGAAAAGATAGATGCCCTGCCATGTGCCGAGCGCCAGACGACCGCGCATCACGGGAATACCGATGGAAACCTGTGTCAGCGCTGCCTTGATATGCGCCGGCATATCGTCCGGCCCCTCCGTGGTGTGTATGATCCACCGCATCGACGGGTCGGAAGACGGTGGCACGAGCCGGCGGAAGAAGGCGTTGAGATCCGTCTTCACATCAGGATCGGCATTCTCCTGAATGAGCAGGGAACAGGAGGTATGGGGAACGAAAACCGTCAGCAACCCCTCACCCGTTCCCGAGCTCGTCGCACGGACGAAATCCTCGGCCTGCCCTGTGAATTCGTAGAGCCCTTGACCATGGGTGGACAGGGTAATGACGGCCTGCGGCATGACATATTCTAACTACGATCACAGTGGTCTGTGTGAAATCGGTCGCGGCGGCCGGAAGGTCAAGCCCGGCCGCCGCCGGGCTAGATTAGAGCTGCAAAAAGATATCGAAGCCGCCGTAGATCATGCGCTTGCCATCGAAAGGCATGCTCGCCATCTCGTCCTTCAATCGCGTATCGGCCATGACCTTTTCCATTACGGCATCCCGCTGCTGACGCGATTGATAGGTGATCCACGAGAAGATCACCACCTCGTCTTCCTTCGCCTGCACGGAGCGCGGAAAGGATGTCAGCTCGCCGTAAGGCACATCATCCCCGATCGACTCGACATAGCTCAGCGCGCCATATTCCATCCAAATATCGCCGGCCTTCCGCGCCAACGCCTTGTAAATCTCAATCTTGTCTTTCGGAACGGCAATAACAAAACCATCCACATAGGCCATAGCAGTCTCCCTGTTCTGTAATCACACGCAAAGGACGATAGATCATAGCGCGATCCGACATGGGATGCACTTTTCCAATCCAATCACACTAATATCGCTAGCCTTACGCGCCCGTTGCGTCCGTTCTCCCTGCGGGTAAGCT
This sequence comes from Martinezella calliandrae, assembly GCF_030272695.1. GTDB lineage: Bacteria > Pseudomonadota > Alphaproteobacteria > Rhizobiales > Rhizobiaceae > Rhizobium > Rhizobium calliandrae. The sequence continues at coordinate 154,238 of NZ_JARFYN010000005.1, read as the reverse complement.
TGGCGTTGCAGACAACGACAACAATGGGGCGATTAATGACGATCGAATTCAGGATCGATCCCTATCCTGACAACAATGCACTCAACGCCTTACGGGCGGCGGCTTGGAACGAGGCTGCCTCGCGCGATTTCTCGCCGATCCTATCGAGAAGCCTCGCGCATATAGGCGCGTTCGATGGCCTGCGCCTGGTGGGCTTCGTCAATGTCGCCTCAGACGGTGGCACGCATGCCTTCATCCTCGATACCTGCGTCGCCCCGGAATTCCGTCGACGAGGAATAGCGACCAGACTTGTCGAAATGGCAACGAATGTCGCGCGCGACCGCGGCGCGGAATGGCTGCATGTCGATTTCGAACCGCATCTCACCGAGTTCTATCGGCGCCTGGGCTTGGCGGCGACGGAGGCCGGTTTGATCAGGCTACTCGATTGACGGCGATCGCCTCTCAACCAACTGCGTTGACCCGAGCCATTAGCCAGGTACGAAACAGCACCGCTGAAGGGTTTTGTAGGGCATTTGGCGGATAGAGCAGATTATAGCTGACGGCTGCGGGTTGAACCTCCACGAAGCAGCGCACCAGCTGCCTTCGGCAATGTCTTTCGCGACAAGGGAACTGCGAACCAGCGCGAAGCCGAGGCCGTCTCGCCATGCTGCAAGCATATCCGCGAAGGTCTCGAACAAAGGTCCGTTCTCCGCCGCTTGCGCGATATCGAAATCTGCCATCCCGTCAGAGTTGACATGGCCAATCACCTGTTCGTACCAGCGCTGCCAATCCAGCACGGTGTGCCGCATGCCGGTATATCGCAGTAGAGGTGCTTGCCTTATGGCATTAGGCTTCGGAAGCCGCCCAAACAGTTCTGGCGAGCTGACGACGAATTCCTCGTCCGCCCCTTCAATTTGCCGGTCAAACGTGCCATATAGCAGCTAGACAGTCTAGCTAGATTGGAGCAAATCGATGGAATGGCAACTGCAGGACGCCAAGAACCAGTTTTCGAAAGTGGTGCAAAAGGCGCGACATGAAGGACCACAGATAGTCACCCTGCGCGGCGAGCGCACCGCGGTTGTGCTCTCCGCCCGCGACTACGACGCACTGCGCGCCGGACGGCCGACACTCGTCGACGATCTGCTCGGCGGTCCGGTCTGGGATGATGAACTCGCCGATGCGATCGAAACCCGCACCAACACCCCCAGCCGCGACGTGGCGTTCTGATGTATCTGGTCGACACCAACGTTATTTCGGAGGCGCGACGCGGCACGCCGCAGGCGGTATCCTGGCTGCGCTCGGTCGACCCACTCAGTGTCCATCTGAGCGCGCTGACGCTCGGCGAGATCATGCGCGGCATCGCGCTGAAGCACAAATCCGATCCGAAGGCCGCCGCTCACCTCAGCGAATGGCTGCGCAAGCTGCGCCACGATCATGGCGACCGCATCTTGCCGGTGACCGACCAGATCGCCGTGGAATGGGGCCGCCTTGCTGCCATTCGCCCCCGCGGCGATATCGATGGTCTGATAGCCGCGACGGCGATCGTCCACGACCTGATCCTGGTAACGCGCAACATCAGGGATTTCGAGGATAGGGACGCATTCGTGATCAATCCGTGGGAGACCTAGATATGAGCGGTGCCACGGACGTGCGACCGGCAGACAACGAAATTGCGTTTCCTGCCGATGCGGCGGATGACAGCAATCCGACCGGTGCTCCCCCTTCTATCGCGAAGGCGACCGGCGCCCCGGCCATGCATCTCGAGCGCCTCGCCGATCGCGCCCGGGCTACGTCGAGGGGGCGAGTTCCGCCAACAGCCGCAAGGCCTATGCGTCCGACTGGAAACACTTTGCCGCGTGGTGCCGGCGCTCCAACCTTCCTCCCTTCCCCCCGGATCAGACTATCGGCCTCTACATCACCGCCTGTGCTTCCGGCGCTGCCGGGCTCGACGATATCAAGGATGATCCATGAAACCGCGAACGGTTGGCGTCGCTAGGACTCGAGGCGTTCGGCGCTCGCATATCGCGCCGATGGCCGTGCCGATGTCGCCGACATCACGTCAGCCCTTAAGTGTTTTGACCTTGGTCAGATCCGGAAAAATCCACATCCAGAGCAGGACGACCGCGACCGTGCCGACGCCGCCGACGATGCCGGTGAGAACCGGGCCAATTGCGCTGGCAAGCATTCCCGATTCGAATTCGCCGAGCTGGTTAGAGGTGCCGATGAACAGCGAGTTCACGGCGTTGACACGGCCGCGCATGTTGTCGGGCGTCAGGAGCTGCACGAGCGAACTGCGCACGACGACGCTGACCGTATCCGATGCGCCGACGATAAGCAGTGCTGCGACTGAGAGGATGATGTTGCTCGAGAGCGCGAAGACGATGGTCGCGATCCCAAAGACGAAAACGGCAAGCAGCATCTTCTTGCCGACATCCGTCTCCAACGGTCGGCGCGCCAGCCAGATCGACATGACCAATGCACCGATTGCCGGCGCGGCGCGCAGCAGACCGAGACCCCAGGGACCGGCGTGCAGGATGTCGCGCGCAAACATCGGCAGCAGCGCCGTGGCGCCGCCGAGAAGGACGGCGAAGAGATCGAGCGAAATCGTGCCCATCATCACCGGCCGGCTCTTGATGAAGGAAACACCGGCAAAGACCGATCTCAGCGTCACTGGCTCGCGCGACGACGGCTGTTGTCGCTCGACGCGGATCGAAATGACGCTGAAGCTCGCGATGACGTATAGCAAGGCGGACACCGCGAAAGGCGCGATCGGACTGACGCCATAAAGTAGGCCGCCAAGCGACGGCCCGATGATGAAGGCAGTCTGCATCATCGACGTGGAGGTGGCGATCGCCATCTGCAACATCGACGACGGCACGATATTCGGCAACAACGCGGCCATGGTCGGGCGTTCGAAGGCGGTGGCGGCGCCCATGACGGCGACGGCGGCGAGGATGCCGGCCGGACCGATCCAGTGCTGCCAGATGGCAACCGCAAGGACCAGCGCCGTCAAGGCTTCGATCAACTGGCAGACCAGGCCGATGCGCCGCCTTTCGAACCGATCGGCAAGCTGGCCGACGATGAAGGTCAGGATCACCATCGGCAGGAACTGGCAGAAGCCGACCAGGCCAAGAAAGAAGGCACTATGCGTCTGATCGTAAATCATCCAGCCCATGGCAACGGTGACCGACTGGAAACCGATGGAGGAAAAGACGCGAGAGGCAGCGAAGGAACGATATCCGGGGTGGGCGAGCACGCTTACCCGGTTTTGACTTTGCAGGGTGTCCATATGTCTTTCTTCTGGTCCGGATGTCGCCTCGCGGACCAAACTTTATGAGCAATATGAAATATTTATCTATGCCCCCTGCTCTGCCCGAATGCCGCGCTTGTCAACTGCATTTTTGCCTGGATCTTCAATTTGCCGTAGAAGCGCCAAGACCCAGAGCATCGCGCTTTCAGGCGAAATCGACTAAAAGCGGACAAGATGCTCCAGATTCCAAAGACTAGAGCGACCTTTGTGCGTTCATGAACGCATGTCGCTCTAGAGATCAAATCGTGGTGAAGAGCTGCTGAGCACCCCGGTCTTCGCGTCGACCGACCATGCGCCGGCCAATTCCGTGGCAAGGGTGGAGATCAGTCTCGGCACATCATGGCCGGCCGTTTCATGCATGGCCTCAGCGACGATCAGCACGGATCGCGTATCTTGCCGAACGGCGGAAAGGCCACTTTGCCTGTTGGTCCAGCGCCGTGCATGCGCCCGGTCCGCGCTATCGGCAAAGATCACCTCGCGCGGCTCCGGATATTCCGTCTCGCCGGCAAAGGTCAGATAGCTCTCTTTGCCAGTCGCATGCCTGACTTCGAGATCGCCGGAAATCTTTGCAAGATCGAAGACGGCGATAGGTATAGCAAAGGCGATCGAAACGGCGTTACAGAGGTCAACCAGCGGATGCAGTTGCGGCAGCGATCTTTCCTGGCGGTATCGCCGGAGCAAAGCCTCGGAAGCGCAGCGATATTGCGTCGGCTTCAGTCCCATTTTCGAGAAGGTGCGCCGCCAGGCTTGGATCTCGGGCATCTCGCCTTCCGAACTTGCTGCCAGACGCTCTTCGGCTATCTGATAGAACTTCGCGATAGGGTCAGCGAGAATAGCACCCGCGGCGATCCCTTCGACGAAGAGTGCGCCGGGAACCAGATCGGGGAATTCGTTCCACATCTCATTCGAATGGCGGAAATACATGGCTTTTCCTTCTGCGCGGTTTTGACTTGGAGCAGCAGAAAAACCCGATGCGGGCATCCGGTCTTGAACGAAATTGCAGATGCTTTCAGCGCATCGTGTCAGCATAGATGCGTGGCGACACACCAAAATTGCGCACGAAAATCCGTGTCATATGGCTTTGATCGGCAAAGCCGCTGGCAAAGGCCGCTTCCGCCAACGGCATGCCCCCAGCAATCAGCCGCCTTGCTCCATGAATGCGGCGCTGAACGAGATAGGCGTGCGGCGTCAGTCCGGTCGCCTTGGCAAAACCGCGCAGGAGCTGGAAACGGCTGAGCCCGCTCACCTCGGCGAGATCGGCCAAAGTCAACGGTGCCGCCGGGTCATCATCGATGAGTTCGCGGGCGCGCATGATCGCGGCGGGAGCGTCGATAAAGCCGTCCTGTCGCCGCTTTTCGCGCATTACGTCCGCGACGATCGACAACAGCAGTCCATCGCGCTGCAGCGTGGTTTGCGGACCATCCTGGACGATCACCGTCGAAAAAAGTGTCCTGAAACGTGCTGCCGCCAGCCCGTTTCGAATGACGGGAGAAGGAAATTCCGAGCCACTGGCGTCACCTCGGCCCATATCGCCCAAAAGATCTGTCATCAGCCGTGGATCGAAATAGAGCATCGACCAAGCCCGGCTTTCCCCAACCGGCAGCCCGTCATGCACCTCATTCGGATTGAGAGTGATGACGTCGCCTGCTTCAGCCCGCACCATGCCACGCCCGCTCAACGATATCTGCGCGCCGCGCTCGATGACGCCGATGCCGAACTGATCATGTGTATGCCTGGGAAAACTATGTCCCGTCTCCGCCGTCACCGCTTCGATGCCGGCGACCGAAGAGCGGAATATCCTGAACTGGCCGGGTTTCATGCGTGCCGCCCGTCCAGTTTGTCGAAATCCGTCATCTCAACGCTTGGCCGGGCAGCAATACGCGACCACCATGACACCAATTTCGAGTGATGCGCGATCATCTTCCGTCCCTCAGGCGCCTTGCGAAAATAGTCGAACATCGGCGCCACGTACAAATCGGCAAGCGTCAGATCCGGGCCGCAGAGCCACTGCGTACCGTCTATGAGTTCGCAAAGGGCGGCAAGGCTGATGGCGGCTTTGGAAAGGCTCGCCGCGATCCGCTCTTCGTCGGCGGCAACGCCCTTCGCCGGCTTAGAGACCCGTTCCACATAGACCCCCCATACCAAGTGAGGATAGAGGTATGCATCGGCGATGCTGACGATCTGGTTCATCCGCGCCCGCTGCCGAGGGGTCAAAGGCTGCAGGCGCGGCCCGTCGAATGCCTCGTCGACATAGCGTGTGATCGCTGCCGTCTCATAAAGCCGAAAATCATCATGCTCGAAGGCCGGAATCCGGCCGAATGGATGCCGCCCCAGATAGGATGCCGAAGGCCCGCCGTCGGCGAAAATATCGACCGGCATCCTCTGATGATCGACGCCTTTCTCGAGCAGCGTTAGCCGCGCAATTCTCACATAGACGCTATAATCTGCGCCAAACAGGCAAGGCTTTTTCATGTCGCAACGCCATTTAAGTTCATCAACCGGCATTTTTTCGGAGGGGGGCGCTGCGGTCAAGGCGATCGCTCGTGTCTCAACCTTCCCGTGCTCGCCGCGCCTCATAAGCCTTGAGATGCGCATAAACCGTCTCCAGCATGAAATAGGACGGACGCTTTACAGGATCGGCACGGGCCAGGAGATCGCCGATGATCTGGTCGCTTTCGATCCGGCCATCGGCCTCGATGTCGCGCAACATCGAAGCGGTGATTGGAGAGCCCGCGCGCGTCAGATTTTCGCGGATGCGTTCTTGCGCTGCCTTGGAAAGTTTAAAGCCGTGGCCGGCTGCGATCTCGGCGCATTCGTCGATCAGCTTCAATGCCAGATTGCTGGCGCCCGCCGCAACGAAGTCGCCGATGGAGCAGCGCATCAGGCAAGTCATGCCGGCTGTCGCCGCGATGAAAATCCACTTCCCCCACATGTCGCTGAGGATTGTCTCGCTCGCCTCAGCCGTAAAGCCGGCCTCGGCAAAGACCGTGGCTATGGCTTCTATTCTCGCCGTCATGCCGCCGTGGCGGTCGCCGTAGGTCAGGCGGTGGATATCGTTCATATGCAGGATCTCGCCATCTCGCCCGATGGTCGTTGAGATGAAGCAAGTGCCGCCGAGCACCGCTTTGGGCCCGAACCTCGCCTCCAGCCGGTCGAGATGCCCCATGCCATTCAAAAGCGGCAGGATCGCCGTTTGCGGTCCAACAGCCGGTGCGAAGGAGGCAATGGCATCTTGGAGATCGTAGGCCTTTGAGCTCAGCAAAATCAGATCGAAGGTTCCGCCGACATCATCGGCCGTGACGAGTTTCGGCGCGGCGATATGGGCGTCACCGAGCGGGCTGCGGATGACAAGGCCCTTCTCGCGCAAAATCTCCGCCCGCTTCGGCCGCACCAGAAAGGTAACGTCACGTCCGGCCGCTGCCAGCCTGCCTCCGAAATATCCGCCGATAGCGCCAGCGCCGACCACGAGAATACGCATACTGAAATTCCTTTGGCTTTAGAGAAGGAATTTCAGGGTCGCCAAAATCGAAGGAAGGTCAAGCAACGAGATGACATGGCTGGGACGCGATGGGCGCAAGATGCACCGCTACCCGGTCAGCCCCCGCTGGCCGGGTTTATGCATTCAGAACGGCAAAATCATCCCAGCTAACCCAAGGATGCCATGATCTCGCGATAGGCGGCCTCGGGGAACGCTTTCAGCGTACGCGTGCGCACATTGCCGCCCATCCCAAGCTCCAAAGCGAAACGGGCGATAACAGCATCGTCGGGCGCCTCGCAGACAGAGACCATGTCATACTCACCCATGGTCAGGAAAAAATGCTTGAACGAACCGCCCATCTCTCCCAGCAGCTTCTTGGCTGCGTCCAGGCGCCGCGGCGACTCCTTTACGCTTCGCACACCCTGGTCGGTCCAATTGAGCAGAACGATATAAGTGGTCATCTCACACCTCCTCGGCTGCGTCTCGCGTCTATTGAACGCACGCGCAGTTGCGGTTTGATCCACACGTAGGCCCCTTGAAAATCCACCCTGATTTTCGGGGTTACGCGCCGCCGCCCCGGTGTTTCGATGTCCCCTCCCGCAGATGCAGTCCCCTTGCGAAAATCATAGGCTTTTAAGCTCGCAGCGACAATAAACCTAATCCCCATTCATTCGGGTGACGAAGTGATGCGATCGCCGACGGGGGATCACCTATCTGGTGTCTCGGCCTCAGTTTCCTGCGCTGTCGCAAACGATGCCCAGGTATCTGCTGCAACGACGGCTGCCGGCAGCGGCGTGCCGCGTTTGCGCTCGCGCGCGAGCGTCAGCAGGCCGGAAAAGATGATGAGGAGGATACCGAGCGCCATCGGCAGGTCGATTTCATCGTTGAACAGCAGATAACCGAAGCCGATCGCCCAAATCATCTGGCTATATTGCGGCGGCGCGACGAGATTGGCCGGCGCCAGTTGCGCGGCAGTCATCAGCAAAACGGTGCCGACAGCGCCGAGAAGACCGTAGCTTGCAAGGAATATCCATTGCCAGGCTGTTGGCCACACCATTTCGGGCAGCATCAAAAAGCCGCTGACAATCAGCGAGCCGAACAGTGCTGCGCCATAAAGCGAGACACGCTTCTCCTTCGGCCCGAGCGCACGATTGGTGACGATCGAGACTGCCCCGCTCAACCCGCCGATCGCCGCGCAGAGATGACCGATCGAAAGCTCGCGAAATCCCGGCCGCAGCACGATAAGGACACCGGCGAACCCGAGGATCACCGCCGTCCAACGCTGCCAGCGCACATCCTCCTTGAGAAAGACGACGGACAGGATGGTGACGAAGGACGGCAGCAGGAACAACAGCGCGAAAGCCTCCGCCATCGGCAGCTTGGTAAAAGCCACAATCGAAACTATGGCGCTGGTAGCGCCAGAGGCAAACCGCAACATCCACAACGGCCGGTTCGTCGTCTTGACGATATCCAGCCACCCATCCCCACGCGCCCTTAGAAATGGGATCGCGGCAAATCCGAACAGCGAACCGATGAAGGCCAATTCGTAGGAGGGCAGCGTCCCGTTCAAAACCTTAATCGAGGCGTCACTGAAGGCGAAGACGGCATAGGATGCGAATGCTACGAGGACACCACGAAGCGTGGAATGGCCGGTGGCCATCGAATTGGAATCGGCTGTGATCGATGTCATTGGAACTGTGCAATGCGAAGGGAGGGGATTCTATCAGACGTTATCAGCCGCAAACATATGATGAAACGGGCCGAATTTCGATCAGGCGGGGAAATAAACTATTGTTTCAAGCTGACGAGACCGGTGTTGTTCGTCAATTGCCAGCAGGGCCGATCCTCTCCAACTGGTTTGCGGAAACGTGACCTCTAACCAAGTAGGAGAAGGCAACCACTTTCAAGGCGGCTTCGTCAACGTTACATTTAAATGCCACCCTCAGCCAACCTTTCGGCGTGAGCACACCAGCTCCGTCGCCGACGAGGTCAACGTCCGACAGCATGGCCGGCGTAACCAGCGAGTTATAAAAACCTCGGGCTTTTAGGTCGTACCCGAACTGCAGCTTTTCCTCGCTATTGCAAAGCCGCTGCACTCGTGTACGCCGCGGCAATTTTTTCCAGGCATCCAGTTCGTCCTTGGACAAACGCGCCAGCTCCGTACCGGAGTAGAAGCGCTTGGCCTCGATGAATTTGCCCTGCTGGCCGCCGGGCTTTTGCTCAGTCTGCGACGGATCGGTATTCGATGCCTCCTGTGGGCCATCCGCTGATGCCTGTTGCTGCGGCCGAGATTGAGGCTCGGGAACGAAGGCGGTTCCGGCCGTCGGGTCACTAGGGCCGCCGGATGTTGATTGATCCTGTGATTGCTGCCGTGGCGCTGCGCCGCCCGTTGTCGGAACGACGACATCCGGCGCGAGCTTTTGATCAGCCGCAGCCTGCTGTCGCGCGTTCGGATCCACCTGCCCTTGCGCAGCTTTCGCATGCCCCTTTGCGAGGTCGGACGCGGTTCCGGGCTTTTGGTCCGCCTGCGCGCCTGCGGCATCGGCCGAAGGCTTGTCCGGTTCGGCAATTTGGGTGTCGGACGGCTGGTCCGTCGCCAGCTCTTCAAGTGTCGGGGTAGACGCCAGATCGCGGGCGTTCGGATCGGTTGCCGATGCGGCAGCAGTCTCGGCTGCCTTTGCTTGGGCATTGGCCTGTGCCGCCTGTGCCGCCTGCGCGGGTTGCGCGGCCTCGGCTTGTTGCTGCAATTGCATATCGGCGTCGGCTGCGGGCGGCGTTGCGTCTTTTTGCTGCGGCGCGGCGGCTTCTGGGGCAGCCTGTTCGGCGGGCGTCGGCTGTGTCGGATCATCGGCCGGCGGCTTTGTGCTGGCCTGGTCCATCTGCGCGTCCGGCCTTGGCTGATCCGCCGCCGTCTGCTGGGTCTCAGTATCAGGGTTGGTAGCGGGCGGCGCCTGATTTTGCTGTTGTGCGTCCGCAGGCGTTGGCGCCTGAGGCTTGGCTTGATCATCGGCCGCTTTTGGCGACAGCGCATCGCCCGGCTGCGGCTTTTCCTCAGCTTGCTCGGTGGGCGGCGTCGGCTGATCGGCCTTTACATCCGCGGGCTTATCGGCCTGCGCCGGTTCCTGCGATTTCCCGTTCTGGTCCTGCGCATTGGGATCGGGAGCCTTCTCGGTCTTCGTCTTGCTCTCGTCGCTCAGCTTCTCGGCAGTCTGCTCGCCTTCCGTCTTGTCGGTGGACGCGGCCTTCTGCTCCGTCTCAGGCTGCTTCTGGTCGGGCTTGGGCGTCGGGGTCGGCACGCGGCCGGATCGCTCGACCGGCTTTACGGCATTCTTTGCCTGCTCCTGGGGCTGCTGCACCATCTCGACGTTGATGCTCTCTTCCGGCTGCGGTAACGGCACGGCGACCACCGGCAAGAAGAAAAGCGCGGCGAAAAACAGGATGTGCAGCAGGATGGAAGGGATTAGTCCCCATCCACGCTTCTCCGGTTCTCGCTGTTCGGCGACGCGCTCCATCGCTCAGCGGCCGCACGGCTGACGACGAAGGGCAGACGGAGAAGCGGTCAACAGTTTCATCAAAACCTTACCGAACAAACGACACCCGATGATGCCTAGACCCCGACATATGGTGTTAAAGATTAAGGCCGGAAAGAGGCAGTCGGGAAATTGTAGACTGTCACTCCAAACCACAGCTTCGCGATGGCCGGAAAACAAACCTGCGTGATCTTGCCATCCATACCAGTGCATCGGAAGATATCCAAGAACGGCCGCGCGAGTTCTGAGCGAAATTGCACCCAGTGCTCCAGCAGGAGAGCGCAATATCCTGGCGGCGAAAGAGCGGTCAAGCGCGTGGCGCTTTAAGAGGTGGCCTATGAGCTGATCGTTGCAAGCATATCCGGATAAAATAAAACCCGGCTCGCTTCCACGAACCGGGTTCTGATTTCGCAACAATAAAAATCGCTCAGCTATCGAGGAACGAACGCAGCTTTCTGGAGCGGCTCGGATGCTTGAGCTTGCGCAGCGCCTTGGCCTCGATCTGGCGGATACGTTCGCGGGTAACCGAGAACTGCTGGCCGACTTCTTCGAGCGTGTGGTCGGTGTTCATGCCGATGCCGAAGCGCATGCGCAGCACGCGTTCTTCACGCGGCGTCAGCGAAGCCAGCACGCGGGTCGTCGTTTCGCGCAGGTTCGCCTGGATCGCCGCATCGATCGGCAACAGTGCGTTCTTGTCCTCGATGAAATCGCCGAGATGCGAATCCTCTTCGTCACCCACCGGGGTTTCGAGCGAGATCGGCTCCTTGGCGATCTTCAGCACCTTGCGCACTTTTTCGAGCGGCATGGCGAGCTTTTCAGCCAGTTCTTCCGGCGTCGGCTCGCGGCCGATTTCGTGCAGCATCTGGCGCGAGGTGCGAACGATCTTGTTGATCGTTTCGATCATATGCACCGGAATGCGGATCGTGCGTGCCTGGTCGGCAATCGATCGGGTGATCGCCTGCCGGATCCACCAGGTGGCGTAGGTGGAGAACTTGTAGCCGCGGCGATATTCGAACTTGTCGACCGCCTTCATCAGACCGATGTTGCCTTCCTGGATGAGATCGAGGAACTGCAAGCCGCGGTTCGTGTATTTCTTGGCGATGGAGATGACGAGGCGCAGGTTCGCTTCGACCATTTCCTTCTTGGCGATGCGCGCTTCGCGTTCGCCCTTCTGCACCATATGCACGATGCGACGGAATTCCGAGATCGAAATACCGGTTTCGGTCGCAAGGTTCTGGATTTCCTGGCGGATGTCGCGGATCGTGGTGTTTTCGCTCTTGGCGAATTCCTTCCAGCCACGAGCGGCCAGATTGCCGATCGACTTCATCCAGTTCGGATCGAGCTCGGCACCCTGATACTGCTCAAGGAACGAATCGCGCTTGACGCCATAGGATTCGGCAAGACGCAGCAGGCGGCCCTCGTTCTGCACGAGACGCTTGTTGATGTCATAGAGCTGCTCGACGAGAGCGTCGATGCGGTTCTGGTTCAGCGACAGCGACTTGACCGACTTGACCAGCTCGTCCTTCAGCTCCTTGTAGCGGCGCTCCTGCGCCGACGACAGCGTGCCGGAAGCCGACAGGCGCTGCTCGACCTGCTGGTCCTGCAGCTTGCGCAGCTTCTTATAGGTCTCGGCGATCGTGTCGAGCGTCAGCATGACCTGCGGACGAAGCTCGGCTTCCATGGCGGCGAGCGAGAGGCTGGATTCGTCCTCGTCCTCTTCCTCCTCCTCGATCGGCAGGCCTTCGCCGCCGACATCGGTGATATCGTCATCGCCGGAGGGACGGCCACGGCGGGCCTTTTCCTTCTCTTCAGCGGCCTTGCGGTCGGCCTCGATCTTTTCAGGGCTCTGGAACTGCGGCGCAGCCTTGGCTTCAGGACCGGAATAGGTGGTCTCGAGGTCGATGATCTCGCGCAGCAGCGTCGTGCCTTCGTTGAGTTCGTCGCGCCAGATGATGAGCGCCTGGAACGTCAACGGGCTCTCACAGAGGCCGCCGATCATGGTTTCGCGGCCGGCCTCGATACGCTTGGCGATCGCAATTTCGCCTTCGCGCGACAGCAGCTCGACCGAGCCCATCTCGCGCAGATACATGCGCACCGGATCGTCGGTGCGATCTGTCGGCTCTTTCTTCTTGGTGGTTGCCAGCGCCGAGCCGCCCGAAGGCGCGAGTTCGCCGCCTTCACCATCCTCGTCGCCGCTGGAATCGTCGTCGTCACCGCCACCGGCTGCCGCGCCCGCCTCTTCGACATCCTCGTCTTCAATGACGTTGATGCCCATATCGGAGAGCATAGCCATCGTATCTTCGATCTGTTCGGACGTCACTTCTTCGGACGGCAGAACGGCGTTGAGCTCGTCCATCGTCACGTAGCCGCGTTTCTTCGCGGCCTTGATCATCTTCTTGACCGCGTCGTCGGAAAGATCGAGAAGCGGGCCATCGGAGGCGCCGTCGCGTTCGACTTCAGCTTCTTCGTTCTCTTTGACCTTGGTTGCCATCTCTATATCGTCGCTTTCCCTGACGCTTAAAACTTACACGCGGTGAATGGCCGCGTTGGCCCGGCGCGCCTCACGCCAGCCCCGAATCACCGACAAACACCTAACGGAATGACCTTTAACGCCCAATTAACCACGATCACCGGCACCGGACAGCAAAGCTGGATTGCGTTTGGATTTCCGGCCATGGTATTATGTGATCCGCCTGATCCAGTTCACCGTTTTTCCGAGGACAAACGGTGATTCCTACAATTTTTGCTCCCGTCAAGCTTTTCCAGCAAAAAAGCCCCTTAAAAACGTGAAAAAGCCTTTTCCACAGGCTCAAGCACGCCACAAACAATTGCTTCCGGTATTTAGGAAGTCCCTGCGCGATGACAAGAGCGTGTTTTTGAAACCGCCTGAATTTCCGCAGTTTGGCTGGCGGTGGTGATGCGATCAGGCCGCAATTCGGCTCAAATCCAGTCCATCACCACCTTGCCGGAGTTGCCTGTGCGCATTGCTTCGAACCCTTCGCGGAAATCATCGATGCCGATGCGGTGAGTAATGACCGGCGAGACGTCGAGTCCCCCCTGAACGAAGGCGATCATCTTGTACCAGGTCTCGAACATTTCGCGCCCGTAGATGCCCTTCAGGTTCAGCATCTTGAAGATCACCTTGTTCCAATCGATCTCGAAGCCCGCCGGCGCGATGCCGAGAATGGCGATCTTCCCGCCATTGTTCATCTTGTCGATCATGTCGCGGAAAGCGGGGGCGGCGCCTGACATTTCCAGACCGACATCGAAACCTTCGGTCATGCCGATAGACTTCATGACATCGGCAAGATTTTCTTTCGAGGCGTCGACGACATACTCGATGCCGAGCTTGCGGGCGAGTGCCAGGCGATTGGGATTGATATCGGTGATGACCACCTTGCGTGCGCCGGAACGCTTGGCCACCATGGCGCCCATGATGCCGATCGGTCCGGCGCCCGTGACCAGCACGTCCTCACCCACCAGATCGAAGGAAAGCGCGGTATGCACGGCGTTGCCGAAGGGGTCGAAGATCGCCGCCACTTCGTCCGGAATATCGTCGGGGATCTGCACGACGTTGGATTCCGGAATGCAGACGAATTCGCCGAAGGAACCGGGACGATTGACCCCGACGCCCAGCGTATTGCGGCAGAGATGTCCCCTGCCAGCGCGGCAGTTACGGCACTTGCCGCAAACGATATGTCCCTCGCCGGAGACACGCTCGCCGACACGATATTTGGTGACCGCCGAGCCGATCTCGGCAATCTCGCCGCAGAATTCGTGGCCGACCACCATCGGCACCGGGATGGTTCTTTGCGCCCATTGGTCCCAATTCCAAATATGCACATCCGTGCCGCAGATTGCCGACTTCTTGACCCGGATCAGCACATCGTTCGGCCCAACTTCTGGAACCGGCACGTTCTCCATCCAGAGCCCGACTTCAGGCTTCGATTTGACCAGCGCCTTCATCATGTTCGACATGATCAGTCGTCTCCATCCAATTCAAATGATTCCGAGTTCACGCCCTGCTTCTGCGAAAGCGGCGATCGCACGCTCGACATCGGCGCGCGAGTGAGCCGCCGACATCTGCGTTCGGATGCGCGCCTGTCCTTTCGGTACGACGGGGAAGGAGAAGCCGATGACATAGACGCCCTTTTTCAGCATCAGCGCCGCCATCTCCTGGGCGAGCTTGGCATCGCCGAGCATGACGGGGATGATCGGATGATCGGCGCCCGCCAAAGTGAAACCGAGCTTAGTCATTTCGCTGCGGAAGAACTCCGCATTACCACAGAGCCGATCACGAAGATCATCGCCATTTTCGATCAAATCGAAGACTTTCAGCGAGGCGGCCGCGATGACCGGGGCCAGCGTATTGGAGAAGAGATAGGGGCGCGAGCGCTGCCGTAGCCAGTCGACAATCTCGGCTTTCGCGCAGGTATAGCCACCGGATGCACCGCCGAGCGCCTTGCCGAGCGTACCGGTGATGATGTCCACCCTGCCCTCGACACCGCAGTATTCGGGCGAACCTCGGCCATGATCGCCGACGAAACCGACGGCATGGCTATCATCGACCATGACCATCGCGCCATATTTTTCGGCGAGATCGCAGACGCCCTCGAGATTGGCGATAATGCCATCCATGGAGAAAACGCCATCGGTCGCGATCAACTTGAAGCGGCTCCCGTCGGCCTTCTTCAGCTCCTCCTCCAGGGCCGCCATATCGTTATTGGCGTATCGGAACCGCTTCGCCTTGGAGAGTCGCACGCCATCGATGATCGAGGCGTGGTTCAGCGCGTCGGAGATAATCGCATCCTCTTCCGACAACAACGTCTCGAAAAGCCCGCCATTGGCGTCGAAGCAGGATGAGTAGAGAATGGTATCCTCCATGCCGAGGAAAGCCGAAATTCGCGCCTCGAGCTGCTTGTGCTCTTCCTGCGTACCGCAGATGAACCGCACCGAGGCCATGCCGTAGCCGTAGCGGTCGAGTGCCTTTTTCGCCGCTTCGGCCAGTTCCTCGTTATCGGCGAGACCGAGATAGTTGTTGGCGCAGAAATTCAGCACCCGCTCGCCGCCAGCCACGGCGATTTCGCCTGCCTGCTTGGAAGTGATGACCCGCTCCGATTTATAGAGGCCCGCATCCTTCAGACCGGCGATTTCGGATCGAAGGTGGGAGATGAAGGCAGAAGTCATGATGAACGCGCTTTCCGATGGTCTCTGTCTCAGTTACGGCGAAGAATTATCACATCGACTGGTGTCTTGTCGCGAATGCAGACGATAGGCTATGTCGGTCTTGAGATATTTTGCGGGACGGCGCAATGTCGCAAATGCTCAATCAAACGCCCGGATGACCTTCAGGAACGCATCGCCGTAACGTTCCAGCTTCGCCTGCCCGACCCCCGAAATGCCGAGGAGCGCGTCGCGGCTCGTCGGCCGCTCAGCGGCAAACGCGATGAGCGTCGTATCCGGGAAGACGACATAGGGCGGCACGCCGAGCGCCTTGGCGATCTTCGTCCGTTCCGCTCGCAATGCCTCGAACAATGGCTGGGCCTCGCCCGACAGGCTTGACTGCCGCTTGTCGATCCGTGCCGACTTCTTGGCGCGCCGACCAGTCTCTGGCCTGTCCTTGCGGAAGAAAACCTGACACTCGCGTTTGAAAACCGCGCGCGCCTCCGGCTCCAGTTTCATTGCGCCGAAAGCGGTATGATCGATACTGACGAAACCGCTCGCCAGCAGTTGACGGAAAACCGACTGCCAAGTGCGCACAGGAATGTCCTTGCCGGCCCCGAAGACCGGCATTTTCGCATGGCCGAAGCGCTCGGTCTTCTCATTGGCCGTCCCCACTAGCACATCGATAACGTGGCCCGTGCCGAAACGCTCGCCGGTGCGATAGACCGCGGCGAGCGCCTTGATCGCCGCTTCCGTCCCATCCCATGTCTCGACCGGCTTCAGGCAAGTGTCGCAATTGCCGCAACCGCCGCCATGCCCCTCGCCGAAATGCGCCAGGATCGCCTGTCGGCGGCATCCGGCCGTCTCACAGATCGCGAGCAATGCATTGAGCTTCGCACGCTCGACACGCTTGATCTCTTCCGCCGCATTGCCCTCGTCGATCATCCGCCGCCGCTGGATGACGTCGGCCATACCATAGGCCATCCAGACTTCCGATGGCAAACCGTCGCGTCCCGCCCGTCCCGTCTCTTGATAATAGGCCTCGACGGACCCGGGCAGATCCAGATGGGCGACATAGCGGACATTCGGTTTGTCGATGCCCATGCCGAAGGCAACCGTCGCCACAAGGCAAAGATCTTCTTCCTTCAAGAAGGCATCTTGATTGGCGTCGCGCAGCGACCGATCCATGCCGGCATGATAGGCAAGCGCGCGAATGCCCTGCCCGTTCAACCATTCCGCGGTATCCTCGACCTTGGCCCGCGACAGGCAATAGACGATACCGCTATCGCCACGATGACGATCGAGGAAACGCAGTAATTGTTGCCGCGGCTGATCGCGCTCAACGATCTCATAGGTGATGTTTGGCCGATCGAAGCTGGTGGTGAAAACCTTGGCGTTATCGAGAGCCAGCCGCTCGATAATATCGTCGCGCGTGTGCGGATCGGCCGTCGCCGTCAACGCGATGCGCGGCACGTCGGGAAAGAGGTCCGCGAGCTTGCCGAGCTCGCGGTATTCCGGCCGGAAATCATGTCCCCATTGCGAGACGCAATGTGCCTCGTCGATCGCAAATAAGGCAATCTTCGCCCTGGCGATCATCTGCTGAAAGCCCTCCGTCAGGATGCGCTCGGGGGTGACGTAAAGCAGATCGAGGGTGCCGCTCGAGATGGCGCGATAGACGTCACTTGCCTCTTCCCGCGACAATGACGAATTCAGCGCCGCCGCGCGGATGCCGAGTTGCTTCATCGCCTCGACCTGGTCGCGCATCAGGGCAATCAGCGGAGAGACAACTATACCCACTCCATCGCGGCACAGTGCCGGTATCTGGAAACAGAGTGATTTACCGGCACCGGTCGGAAACAGCACAACCGCGTCGCCGCCCGAAACAACATGGTCGACCACCTGCTGCTGCTTGCCGCGAAAGGCGGAATAGCCGTAGACGCGCTTGAGAATATCGAGCGGCGCGGCGCGGAAATTTTGCCCGCCAAACAGTGCATCGTCTGCGGAAAACCGGGGGTCCTGGCGATCTGGCTGTGGCATCTAATCCCTATTTCCCCGCGGCCCCTTTGATGCGGCCGGACAACACGCCAAAACCGTCGATGATCGCTTCCTGGTTCTCCAGGCGCAAAGCTTCGAGCTGCACTTCCTGCAAAGCGCGCATCAACTGCTCGATGAGATCCCCGTCACCCTCTTCCGTTGCCTCCGCGATCGCGCTTTCGAGCTCAATCTTGTGCCAACGCAAAGCCTTCGAGCGTTTGTGAAGTGCAAGTGCCTGGCGATAACCTTCGCGTGCATCCTCCGTGGCCGCCTCCTCGGTCGCCGTCCAAAGCCGGGCATTGCGCACCTGCTGGTCGAGGCTCTTCAGCAACGGGGCGAAACCCTTTTCCTCCAACTGCTCGAGCAGCCGTTCGCGGGTAAGCTGCGGACCGGCTGTAGCCGCTGCCGCGCCGAGCACGGCGGACCATAGACGCTGCAATTGGCGGCTCTCATAATCGATCGCGGCGATCTCATCATATTCGTCCTGCAACAGCAGCGGGTGATTGACGATGGTCACCGCCAGCACACTCTCGCGCAGGCCCGGAATGTCCTGATGGCCCTTGATCATGCCTGAACGCGTCAGGCGATCCGACGCCGTTATATGAGCGACCTGCTGCCGATCCCTGCCCTGCCCGCCACGGCCGCCGAAATTGCGGCCATTGCCATCGCGGGAAAAACCGCGTCCCTGCTGATTGCCGCCGCGCTGGAACTGCGGCTGGAACAACCCGTGCAACCGGTCGCGCATGTCCTGTTGATAATGTCGGCGGACGTTCTCATCGGCGATAACCGAAACGATCTGCTTCAGCCGCGCCTCAAGCTCTGCGCGTGCTTCCGGCGTATCGAAGGTGCCGCCGCCCGCTTCGCGGGTCCATATCATTTCCGCCAGTGGCTTTGCCTGCGCCATCACTTTCTCGAAAGGCGCGCGACCGTCGTGGCGCACCAGATCGTCCGGGTCTTTGCCATCCGGCAAAAGCGCAAAACGGACCGTGCGGCCGGGTTTGATGTGCGGCAGCGCCAGATCGGCGGCACGATTGGCGGCGCGAATGCCGGCGCCATCGCCATCAAAGCAGAGTACCGGTTGCGGGGTCATCTTCCACAACAGTTCGAGCTGGTTTTCCGTCAGTGCCGTGCCGAGCGGCGCGACAGCGTTTTCGACGCCAGCCTGATAGAGCGCGATGACGTCCATATAGCCTTCGACGGCAATGATCGTGCCGGCGCCGTCATTGCCCTGGGCGGCACGTCTCGCGCGCGAGAAATTATAGAGCACATTGCCCTTGTGAAAGAGCTCGGTCTCATTGGAATTCAGATATTTGGCCGGTGCATCCGGCGACATTGCCCGGCCGCCGAACGCAATCACCTTTTCGCGCGACGACAGAATAGGAAACATGATGCGGTCGCGGAAACGGTCATAGGAGACCGGTACATTCTCGTGCACAACCAGGCCACAAGCTTCCATCTGCTCCTTCAGCACGCCCTTGCCGGCCAAAAATTCCTTCAGCGCATTGCGGCTATCCGGCGAATAGCCAAGGCGGAACGTCTCGATGGTTCGGCCAGTCAGACCGCGATCGCGCAGATAAGCGCGCGCCCTTGCCCCGTTTGCCGTCTGGAGCTGATCCTGAAAGAACTGCGTCGCCATCTCCATGACGTCGAGAAGCGACGTGCGTTCCTTTTCGCGCTTGGCTTCCATTGGATCGGCGACCGGCATGGGAACGCCCGCCATGTCGGCGATCTGCTGCACCGCTTCGGGAAAGCTGAGCCCCTCGAGGTCGGTCAGGAAACGGAAATGATCGCCCGTCACGCCGCAGCCGAAGCAATGATAGCGGCCCTTGCGGTCTTCGCAGTGAAAGCTCGGCGATTTTTCGCCATGGAATGGGCAGCAAGCCCAGTAATCGCCGCGCGGCACATTCGTCTTGCGCCGATCCCAGGTCACACGTCGACCGATCACGTCCGAAATGGGAACGCGGTCGCGAATCTCATCGAGAAACGTATTGGAAAATCGCATGATTACCTCTGGCCTGCCCCCATATAATCAGGAACGGAGCGCATTGCCACGAGAACCAACCACTACCTCCCGCTATTCACAGCCCCTCCGATGGGATGGGCGAATTCAACTTTTCCGATCACAACTCCGTGAAAACCTCAGAAAAATTCATGTTCGAGCATCTGCTGGAAGGCAATTTTGGCATCGTCTCACAAACAATCCGATCGACTTTCTGCAGCCTGTAAGTGCACAAGGAGAGCCCGCGACAACAGCTTTGTCGCGCAAGAAAAACACATCAAAAACAAAGAATTACTGACTATCAGAGAGGATGGGCAAGGACGTGGGATGATGCCCGCGGCAACCGCTGGCGAAGGTCGATTGGCGCGCCATTTCGCCCATTGGTGGCGCATTTGCGGCGCGGTTGGTAAGCCAAACATTATTTTTTTGTAATTTGATTGTTCGTGTGCACCGCAATAGCGTTCTTCTCACGGGACGAGACAAGCCGGCGAACAAAATGCTTCGCGACGCGACATGCCTAGACGTCCCCCCGGACGGAAAGCCAAAGGTACAGGTTTTCAGTTTAGGAGAATTCAAATATGCGCGTTCTGCTCGTACCCTTTGCTGCCGCTGCCCTCTTCGCCACAGCTACCTATAGCTCGGCTACGACGACAGACAGCGTAGCCCCGGCGGTCACGACAAACGTGCTTCATACCGGTGCCGGCGATCAATTGCCGGTTGATGCGAAAGTTCACGCGCTCAGGGCCGGCATCCAGGTTCAGGTATCCTGGTCTCAGACGCAAGACGCGCCTCAGCAAATCAGGATCATCAGGTAAAGTTCACCCCATACTCAGGTGAGGCACCATCCCTACCCCCGGCGCCGCCTCACCTGAGTGCCTTTGCGATAGACGTTTGATTTTTGGGCCCCACCCTGCGTCATCAAACGGCTGCAAAGCGCAAGAAGGCAGGAGCTTCCCCAGCTCCTGCCTTCTCTATTTTTGCCGTTGGCGGCAGCTCGCAAATTCGATCGACATCGCGCCATCACAGCAACAGCAAATTCATTGACAATCACCTTCGCCGTGCCAATGAGTTCCGCAATTTCATCGGGAAACCCCTGCATGTCGTTGACCGCAAACGAACTCGCATCTGATCTTAACTTCTTCACAACTGTTCTTAGCTGCTCGCGCCAGATGGTTGCTGGCTACGCTGAAAATCCGCGCATGAGTTCGATTTTCGCGTCGCAGCAACGCTGGCTGATGGCACAGGCGGGCTTTGCGCTGTTTTACGGCGGAGCCGACGGAGGGCAACCGGGCATCCATGCCGGCCGCTTTGCCGACTACGTCCTCAGCCATGAGATCGCCAGCCACAATACGGCGATCAGCTTCATCCACGAAATGCTGGCCTATCGCTACCTGCGCTATCTAGCCGATGCGCCCAACAGGCGCGTGAGGCCGATGGAGCCGACCGAAACGGCGGTCGAAAACTTCGCCAACTGGCTCCATATACACTTGGCGCTACTCGACAGCCTCGATGGCGGCATGCGGGCCATGACCTTCCTCGAACGGCCGCAGATCGTTGCGGCACTGCAGCCGGCGATCGCGACAAGGATCATCGCCAGCGACAAAGTCCGTCATCCCGGCGAAACCTTCGATCTTTTCACCTGGGCAAATTCCGGCGGCGTGATGATGGACTACCTGATCTCCCGTATCGAAACGTTCGATCCGATGACGGCGAGAACCGCCATTGGCCCGATTTCGTTCACGGAGATCTGCGACCGATTCCTTATCTCCAGAACGCATGTGAAGCGCCTGATGAGCAAGGCGTCAGCTATGGGGAGCGTCGGCTGGATGGGCACGCCGGGAAAGAGCGCCTTCTGGCTGTCGCGTGGCTTTATTCAGGAATATTGGGATTATCAGGCCGAAAAATTCGCCATCATCGCCGCGGTCTTTGAAGAGACATTCGGCGCTCAGCCGGAGCCGGCGCCGATGGAAGGGCAGAAACTTACTTCAAAAGCTCTTTGAGGATCGCCGAAGCCTTGGCGAAATCCATCTGCCCGGCATAGCGCTCGCGCAGCGCGGCGACGCATTTGCCCATGTCCTTCAAGCCCTGCGCACCAAGCTCGGCCACGACGGCGACGCAGATTTCGCGCACCTTCTCGTCGGAAAGCTGCTCGGGCATGAAGCCTTGGATGACAACGATTTCCTCGCGCTCCTTGTCGGCCAGTTCCGGACGGCCGCCATCCATATAGATCTTCACGGACTCTTCGCGCTGCTTGACCATCTTGGCCAGCAACTGGAGGATCTCGTCGTCGCTTGCCTGTTCCTTGCCGAGACCACGATTGGCGATGTCCTTGTCCTTGATCGCGGAAAGGACGAGGCGCACAGTCGAGAGCCTTGCCGTATCCTTGGCCCTCATGGCATCCTTCTGGGCGTTGGAAAGCGTTTCGCGGATCATATCTTTAACTCCCTAAGCAGGCCGGGCGACGATCACCTGGCCTCTCATTTCACGTTGCCAGTCTCATAGACCATGAGCGGCGATCATTGCAATTGCGTTGGATCGACCGAAAGCCGGCGAATTCCTTGACAGGAAACGATGAGCGCGCATTGACCGGCGCGCCTTGTTTGGTTATGTCCAGCACCTGCACATTAGATCGATATTAAGGTCTCGAGCCGCGACTGAGGTCGCCGGCCGCAAATCTGCGACAAACATGGCGGAAGCCCCCGGTCTTTTCAAGGCCGCGCACGACGCCGGAAACGGGATGATAATGACCGCGACAGCCCCATGGACAATTGAAAAGCCGAGTGCCCTTCTCGTTCTTTCCGACGGCACCGTGATCGAAGGCAAGGGCATCGGCGCGACCGGCAAGGTCCAGGCCGAAGTTTGCTTCAACACGGCGCTGACGGGTTACGAGGAGATCCTGACCGACCCCTCCTATCTCGGCCAGATCGTCACTTTCACCTTCCCCCACATCGGCAATGTCGGCACCAACGACGAAGATATCGAAGATCTGACACCGGCCGCCCGCCACGGCGCCGTCGGCGTCATCTTCAAGGCCGACATCACCGATCCATCGAACTACCGCGCCGCAAAGCATCTCGACCAGTGGCTGAAGGCTCGCGGCATTATTGGCATGTGTGGCATCGATACCCGCGCATTGACCGCCTGGATCCGCGAAAACGGCATGCCAAACGGCGTCATCGCCCATGATCCCAACGGTGTGTTCGATATCGACCAGCTGAAGGCGGACGCAAAGGCTTGGAGTGGCTTGGAAGGTCTCGACCTTGCCAAGGTCGCCACCTCCGGCCAGTCGTCGCAATGGTCGCAGACGCCCTGGATCTGGAACGAAGGCTATGGCGAACTCAACGCCGACGATGCCAAGTATCACGTCGTCTGCCTCGATTATGGCGTGAAACGCAATATCCTGCGGCTCTTCTCCGGCCTCGACTGCAAGGTCACCGTATTGCCGGCCACCGCATCCACCGAAGACGTGCTGGCGCTGAAGCCGGATGGCATCTTCCTGTCAAACGGCCCGGGCGATCCGGCAGCGACCGGCGAATATGCAGTGCCGGTCATCAAGGATCTACTGAAGACGGACATCCCATTGTTCGGCATTTGCCTCGGTCACCAGATGCTCGGTCTCGCACTTGGCGCCAAGACGGCGAAGATGCATCAGGGCCACCACGGCGCCAACCACCCAGTCAAGGACCACACGACGGGCAAAGTCGAGATCGTATCGATGAACCACGGCTTCGCAGTCGACTCGAATACTCTGCCGGAAGGCGTTGAAGAGACTCACATTTCTCTCTTTGACGGAAGCAATTGCGGCCTGCGCGTTTCCGGCAAGCCGGTTTTCTCCGTGCAGCATCACCCGGAAGCCTCTCCCGGCCCGCAGGACAGCCACTACCTCTTCCGCCGCTTCGTCAATCTGGTGCGGCAGAAGAAGGGCGAAGCGGCAATGGCCGAGCGCGCCTGAGCAAGCCGACTGCCTGAACTCATAAAGAAGCCTCGGATTGGCAACCAATCCGAGGCTTCTTTTATGCGTCGACTTGGGAGGAATAAGTCTTCACATCGGCTCACGCCTGCAGGCGACGCTGCTTCACGACTTCCAATTCGCTCGTCATGATCTCCTGCAGGAACTCGAAATCGGACTCCCCAAAGGCGACAAGTCCGGATCTCAGTCTGTAGCCCCAGTTCTTGTCCTGGGTAAATTCCAGCCAGCCCAGCAATGGGCGGAGCGGCTGTTCGGGCGCATCGAGCCAATCGACATCGCGCCGATAGGCTTTTGCGCAATCCATCTGCACCGGATATGGCTCGCCGTCACGGACATAGCCAATGGCCGTGAAGCTCTGGAAGCCGTCCTTGTCCCCCATCGTCAGCGACGGAGAATAGTAGACGATGCCGTCACCCGGCTTCACTCGCCTCAGCGGCCCGGGCTTGCCGTGGCAAACCTGCATGAAGCCCCGTGCCCTGCCATGGCGAACATGCTCAGCGCAGGCAACTGCCAGCCAGTAGGATTTCCGCGCCGGTTCGGGACGCCGGCCGGACGCGTTGGCGTGAGGGAAGAGGCGAACCATCCTGCCCTGATCAATGGAATCTTCCCGCGGGAAAAGCGCGGCATCAATATGATCGCTTGCTTTCAATGTCATGGTCATCTCCCGTCTTTGGTATGAGACGACTATAGACGAACTTGCTGTCAATTTTTGTCAGCAGTCTCGATCGAGGATCGATTCCACTGTCAGTCGGGGATCTTCTGCGAACGCACCAGAATGTAGAACCGCGTGCAGAGCATCGCCGCCGCCGAGGCCAGACCAAGCAGGAAGCCGAACCAGATGCCGATGCCGCCGAAACCGAGCGGGAATGCCAGCAGCCAGGCGAGGAAGAAGCCGATCGGCCAATAGGCGATCAGCGCCAGGATCATCGGCACGCGCGCATCCTTCAGGCCACGCAACAGACCGCTTGCGATCGATTGCAGGCCATCGACGAGCTGGAACAGGCCAGCCACGACAATCAGCGGCGCGGCATAGGCAAGCACCCGCGGCGCATCGGCCGACTTGACGTCAAGAAACCAGCTTCCGAGCCAGGCCGGCGCTGTCGCGAACAGGATGCTGCCACACAGCGAGATGAGGCTCGAAACGATGATCACGACGATCGCCGCACGCGTCAGCCCCGCGTGGTCTCCCTGCCCGTGAGCAACCCCGACCCGAACTGTTGCAGCCTGGCTGAGGCCAAGCGGGATCATGAAGGCGATCGACGCCCATTGCAGCGCGATGCCATGGGCGGCGAGCTCGATCGTGCCGATCTGCCCCATCAGCAGCGACGCGGCCGTAAACAGGCTGACTTCAGCCAGAACCGTGACGCTGATCGGAAAACCAAGGCGAACGACTTCCCACAACGCATGCCAATCCGGCCGCCAAAGGCGGACGAAGATTTCGTAGCGGCGTGTCTCTTTGCGGCTCTGCACGTAGGCGACGATGAACAGGAAGCCCGCTGTCTGCACTGCGACCGACACCATGGCTGCGCCATGCAGCCCGAGCGCCGGCATGCCGAAATGGCCGAGTACCAGGCAATAGGCAAGCACCGCGTTCATCACCAGCATGGTGATGGTGACACAAAGGATGACACCAGCCCGGCCGATGGCGCTGACCAAGGCGCGGATAACGTTATAGAGCAAGCCCGGCAGCACGGCGAAATGGCCGATGGCGATATAATCGCTGGCAAGCTTCGCTACGTCGGGCTTCTGCCCCGCAGCCAACAGGATCTGCTCGGAATAGAGAAAGGCCGGCTGCGCAATCAGCCAATAGACGGTGACCGCCCAGAGACCCATACGCAATGCCCGTCGAACCGACGTGACATCGCCTTGACCATAGGCCTGCGCCACCAGCGGCACGACGGCGATGGCAAAGCCGGAACCGAAGAGTAGAATCGTAAAAAGGAACTGGCCCGCAAGAACCATGGCGGCCAATTGCTCGGCGCCGAGACGGCCGACGATCATCACATCCGTGGTGTTGATGCCAAGCTGCGCCAGTTGCGCCCCGATCAGCGGGATGCCGAGCGCCAGGGTGGCGCGAAGATGCGCAGACCACGAATTATTGTTGTCGTGCGCGAACGGGCGCGCAGCCACTGGCATATCCATCTCTAAAACTCGATTTTAAGACAGCGCAAATCGCCCTACCTAGGGGTGCGCAAGCTTGTCGACTTAACGCAACTTGGCCTAAAAAGCCAGTCGGCAAGACCTTGATGCTGAAGAATTCATCAGATCATCAAAATATCTGATGATTATTTAGGCCACTTCCTGAACAGGCGGCTCGACGATGGCCTTTGGTTCTTCCTTGCGCACCCTGGCAACGAAGACAACCACGGCTGCCAAGATCAGGATCGCTGACATGATGAACGGGGCACCGGCGAATACGACGGGTGCGGTCGGCGTGGTAAAATACCGAAACAGATAGGGAAACAGCACCGGCCCGATGATCGCAGTAATGCTGGTGAGGCTGCCGAGAGCGCCTTGCAACTCGCCCTGCGCCGACGGCGGCACCTTGCTTGCGGCGATGGAGCGCAATGGCGCATCCGACACATTTTCGATCACCGTTAACACGACGACGACATAGACCATCCAGCCCTGCCAGGCGAAGGCATATCCCAGCAGGCCCAGGCCCGAGAAGCTAAGCCCGAGCACGACGGTCTTCCATTCGCCGAGCACGGCCACGATGCGAGGCAAAGCAAGCCCCATGACCAGCGCCATGCCAATGCCGTAGGTGCCAAGCGAAATGCCGATCTCCAACGAGGTCCATCCATATCGATAGGAGGTGACGAAGGACCAGACTGCCGGAAAGACACCATGCGCCAGCCAGTTGAAGAACATGACGATGAATACCCAGCCGAGCCCCTGATAACGGCGCACCTGCCGCAGCGCCCCGAGCGGACTGGCGCGCCAGAACTCGAAACGGCGGCGATTCCTCGGCTCCAGCGTTTCCGGCAGTAGGAAATAGGCGCCGATAAAGTTTAGGAACGCCAGCGCCGCCGCGCCAAAGAAGGGTGCGCGCGGGCCGAGTTCGCCGAGGAACCCGCCAATGACGGGCCCGAGCACGAAACCCAAGCCGAAGGCCATGCCGATCAGGCCGAAATTCTTTGCCCTGTTCTCGTCCGTACTGATGTCGGCGATATAGGCCGAACATGTCGAGAAGCTCGCCCCGCTGATGCCGGCCAGGATGCGGCCGGCGAACAATATCCAATAGCTGCCGGCCATGGCGCAGATAAAATTGTCGATCGCGAAAGTTAACACAGAGGCAAGCAAGACCGGCCGGCGGCCGAAACGATCGCTTAAATTGCCGATCAGCGGTGAGAACAGAAATTGCATCGCCGCATAGGCAAGCAGCAGCCAGCCACCATCGGTGGCCGCCTCGCTGACCGAAGCGCCCGTCAGCTCTTCCAGGTATTTCGGCATGACCGGCATGATGATGGCGATGCCGATGACGTCCAGGAATAGGATGACGAAGACGAGGAACAGGCCGCGACGTACGAATTTCTGGTCGATCATGGAGTTTGCCTCTGGGGGGCCCCATCTCCATGAAGAGACAGAACGTGAACGAAAAAACGAAGCGTTCCCCTTACCTAAAGATTTTGCCGGAAACAATCAGTGAACGCTTCAATCTTCCTGATTTATCGAACGATTTTTTTGATCCTTGGCATGTGGACGGCGCTTATGCTTCGTTCGGCCGGCGCTGCTCCAATTTCACAAAGTCGACGAAGGCCCGAAGCGGCGCCGGCATGTGGCGGCGACTGGCGTAATAGAGAAACGGGCCGGAAAAAGCTGCTTCCCAATCTTCGAGAAGCGGTATCAGCTCACCGCTTTCGATCTGTGGTGCAACGAATTCCGCGAAAGTTCTGATGATGCCCAGCCCCTCCACCGCGCCACTACGCTCGATGTCGACCGAATTCGTCGCGAGAACCATGGGCGGCGAAATGGCGATCGTCTCGCCCTCCCTTTCGTACTCCCAGGGAAAAGCCGAGCCGCTGACGAAGCGGTGCCGGATGCAGCGATGGTGCAGAATGTCGCGCGGGTGACGGGGCGTACCGTTCGCCGATAGATAGGCCGGTGACGCCGCGGTGACATAGCGTTGTTGCCGCGGCCCGATTGGGACGGCGATCATATCCAGTTCAAGTCGCTCATCATAGCGAACGCCGGCATCATAACCCGCCGCCAGCACATCGATAAAACTGTCTTCGGCGACGACTTCGACCGAGATCCCCGGGTAGGCTTGCAGGAAGCGGTTGATGATCCCTGGCATGATGACGATGGCGGCAATTGTCGGCACGTTGAGCCGCAGCGTCCCGCCAGGACTGTCGCGAAATGTGTTGATGTCGTCGAGCGCGGTCGCGATCTCGCCTATCGCCGGCGCCAACCGCTCGATCAGCCGCTCGCCGGCCTCTGTCGGCGTGACGCTGCGGGTGGTACGGTTGAGCAGGCGTACGCCGAGCCGCTCCTCGAGCCGTCGGAGCGCCTCACTCAACGACGACGCGGAGACGTGACGCTTGCGTGCCGCCTCACGAAAACTGCGCTCGCGGGCGACAGCAGCGAAGGCATCGAGGTCGGCAAGTGGCAAATCATCCATTGTACGAAATTCCAAACAACCCGTTTCGATTTGCCAGGATTATCGCACAAAAGCCGATGGAGTAAAACCGATCACGAAGACGCCGTCCGCGAGGAACTTGATCTAACAAGTCTGACGGCGCCGCTGACCAAGGAGAACTGAAATGCAGATGCGTCAATTGGGCAAGACTGGCCCCGAAGTATCCGCCATCGGCCTCGGCTGCATGGGCATGTCCGGTATGTACGGACCGTCTGACCGTACCGAAAGCATTGCCACCATCCACGCCGCCCTCGATGCCGGCATCAACCTGCTCGACACCGGCGATTTCTATGGCATGGGCCATAATGAAATGCTGATCGGCGAGGCGATCAGAGGCCTTAAGCGCGACGATTTCCTGATCAGCGTCAAGTTCGGCGCGCTGCGCGATCCGGCCGGCGCCTGGTTGGGCTATGATGCCCGTCCAGCCGCGATCAGGAACTTCATCGCCTACACGCTACAGCGCCTCGGCGTCGACCATATCGATATCTACCGCCCTGCCCGCCTCGATCCGAAGGTGCCGATCGAGGATCAGGTCGGAGCGATGGCCGAGCTGATCAAGGAAGGTTATATCCGGCACATCGGCCTTTCCGAGGTCGGCGCCGACACCATCCGCCGTGCCGCGGCCGTACATCCGATCGTCGATCTGCAAATCGAATATTCGCTGATCTCACGCGGTATCGAGGATCAGATCCTGCCCACCTGCCGCGAGCTCGGCATCGGCATTACCGCTTATGGCGTTCTGTCGCGCGGCCTGATCAGCGGTCACTGGCAGAAGGACGCGGCGCAGAGCGGTGATTTCCGTGCCTTCAGCCCGCGCTTCCAGGCGGGAAATGTCGAAAAGAACCTGGAACTTGTGGAAGCCCTGCGCCAGATCGCAGACGCCAAGGGTGTTAGCGTGGCGAAGATCGCCATTGCCTGGGTCGCAGCCCAGGGCAAGGACATCATCCCCCTGATCGGCGCCCGCCGCCGCGATCGCCTGACCGAGGCCCTCGGGTCGCTGTCTGTCGAATTGTCCGCAGCAGATTTCGCGGCGATCGAACGCGCAGTCCCGAAGGACGCCGCCGCTGGCGGCCGTTATCCGGAAGCGCAGTTGGCGCATATAGATAGCGAAAAATAAGGGCTTTGCCTTCTCCCCTCGGATAAGAGGGGAGAAGGCGCCAGAAGTCAAACCGGATTATTCAGCGTATCGCAGTCGCTGAGCTTGCCGGATTGGAAGCCCTGCTTGAACCATTTCACACGCTGCGCCGAAGTGCCGTGGTTGAAACTATCCGGGACGACATAGCCCTGGCTGCGCTTCTGCAGCGTATCGTCGCCGATCTGCTGCGCGGCATTCAGCGCCTCTTCGAGGTCGCCAGCCTGCAGGATGCCTTTCTGCTGGGTGAACTTACCCCAGATGCCAGCAAAGCAATCGGCTTGCAGCTCGATGCGCACAGACAACTTGTTGGCGTCCACCTCGCTCATATTCTGGCGCGCCTGATTGAACTTCGGCAAAATCCCCAGCAAATCCTGAACATGATGGCCGACTTCATGGGCGATCACATAGGCTTGCGCGAAATCACCAGATGCGCCGAATTGATCCTTCATCTGCTGAAAGAAGGCCATATCGAGATAGACCTTCTGATCGCTCGGGCAATAGAACGGCCCCGTCGCGGCAGAGGCCGTGCCACAAGCTGAAGGGAAACGACCCGAAAACAGCACCAGCTTCGGATCGGTATAGGTTTTGCCCATCGACTTGAAGATGCCTGTCCAAGTGTCTTCGGTATCGGCAAGCACCGTAGCAACGAATTGCTTCATCTCGTCGTTGGCAGGCGCGCCACTGCCGCCGCTTGAATTACTCTGCTGGTAGCCAGGGCCGGTGCCGCCATCCAAGGCGCCGCTCTGCTGCAACAGCCCAATGACGTCAACGCCCATGGCCCTCAGCACCAGAAAAATCACCACCAGGATGACAATGGTGCTGATGCTCAAGCCGCCGCCGCGCCGCATGCCGCCGCCGGGAAAGCCCATGCCGCCGCCACCGAAGGGACCACCCCCGGAACTGCCGCCCATCTGCGAAGAACCGCGTTCATCCTCGATATTGTCGGATTGCCGACGTCCCTTCCAATCCATGATTGCACCTCCAGCGATGCAGGTCCTTGAGACAATAAAGTCTAACTCATTCTGAAATACATCGTCCCACTATAAATTATGAAAACCGGAAAGAAAATTTTCACCATTATGTCCATCGGACCTCAGACAGTAACAAAATCTGGGCGAGCATTCTTTAAATATCTCGGGTGCCCACCTACGTCTTTCCACGCGCCGATACGTTGCATTTTATTACCATGTGGACAACCGCAATTCGGCATTTCGCGGCGCGTTGCGGTTGCGCAAGTATATGCGCGTCATAACTATGCACCGAGGGTTTGATGAAACGATCGATGAGTGTGTCGCTGCTTGTGATGGGAACGGCGGCACTGACGGGCTGTGGCCAGAAGGACAACAACACCGCAAAAATTTACAAGGACGTCGATGCCTGCATCGCCGAAGACATCTATACGGCTGAGAGGTGCCGATCCGATTTTGCGGCAGCCGAAAAAGAACGCCTCCAAAATGCGCCGGCCTACGAAACGGTGGCGGCATGTGAAAAGGACTATGGCGTCAACGATTGCCAGCCGACAACAGGTGCCCACCGTGCCGGCCTGGGCCATTTCATTCCTTTCATGGCCGGCTACGTCGTTGGCAACGTCGCGCAAACCTACAATGCCAATGCACTGTACCAACCGCGTGGCAGTAGCGATCTTAGAACCGCTGCCGGGCAAAGTCTCGCCAACAGCAAGCCGATCGCCAACACCGATTTTGCGTCACGGAAGAAGGATGACGGCACCCAGCCTTCCCATTCTTCGTCATCCGGCGGTGGCGGAGGATCCTGGCGCGGCTATTCGAAACCATCTGTCAATTCGACGACAACGGTGGAACGCGGCGGCTGGGGCTTCCGCGGTTTTCACCTTGCCGGTTGAGGAACAGCCGCCGATGAAACGCGTGGTCGTCAACGAAAGACCAAATTGGCAGGCCGATGCGGAGAACTGCGGCTTTACCATCCACTCCATCAACGACGAGCGCTATTGGGACGAGCGCCACGCCTACGTCTTCACTCTGGACGAGATCGAAACCAGGCTCGAGGACCCGTCCGCTACGCTCCTGCAAATGTGCTACAGTGCGGTCGACCGGATCGTTGCCGATGCCGGTCTGATGTCCCGCATGGCGATCCCGCCAGAATTTCATGGGGCCGTTTTCCGGTCTTGGCGCAACCGGGAGCGCGATCTCTATGGCCGCTTTGACCTGGCTTACGGCGGCGACGGACCGGCGAAACTTTTGGAGTTCAACGCGGACACCCCGACGAGCTTGTTCGAGAGCGCCGTCTTCCAGTGGCGATGGCTGGAAGACATGAAGGCGCGTGGAGAAATTTCGAGGACCGCCGACCAATTCAACTCGATCCACGAGCGACTGATCGATGCCCTGCGGTTTCTCCCCGGCCCATCCAGACGAATGCATTTCGCCGGCATTCTGGGCTCGGAAGAGGACCTGGTGACGCTGAATTACCTCGTCGACTGCGCCGCCCAGGCGGGGTGCGAGGCGATGTTGCTCGGCATGGCCGATATCGGCGTTGATGCCAAACATTGGCTGACCGACTTACAAGATCAGCGCGTCGATTGCCTCTTCAAGCTTTATCCGCTCGAGGACATGGTGCGCGAGCCCTTCGCTCGCCATCTACCGGCGACGCCGACGAGAGTGGTCGAGCCCTTGTGGAAATTGGCGCTTTCAAACAAGGGACTATTGCCGGTTCTATGGGATATGTTTCCCCATCACGAAAATCTGCTTCCCGCATATTTCGATGATGATCCCCGTGCCGAAGCCCTTGGCGAGACATATGTCCGCAAGCCGCTGCTCTCCCGTGAGGGCGCCAACGTAACGCTCGTCAACCATCAGGCAGATGGAGGCAATTATCGCGTCGACGGCCCCTATGGCGCGGAAGGCTATATCAGGCAGGCGCTTAGACTCCTTCCCCGCTTCGGCGACGACTGGACCGTCATCGGTTCCTGGATTATCGCCGGGCAGCCGGCCGGCATCGGCATCCGCGAAGACGACACGCCGATCACACGCGACACCTCGCGCTTTGTGCCGCACTATATACTGGATTGACGGATATTGGCGAGGCGGCCGCCGTTCAGCGGTCAATGCCCGCGCCGACAGCGCCAAACGCGGCAACGGCCTTCTCTTCCGATTCCTGTCGATTCCGCGATTTATGGGGTTCCGTTTGCAGATACATTTGCCTATAAGCCGCTTCTAGCCTGAAAATATTTGCCCATGCGCCCCGGCCGGTGACCTCCCACCCTGGCCGGTTTTTCGCGCAACAAAAAAACGGATGTGAGCCCATGCCGAAGCGCCAAGATATCAAATCGATCCTCATCATCGGTGCAGGACCGATTGTCATTGGCCAGGCTTGTGAGTTTGACTATTCCGGGACACAGGCCTGCAAGGCGCTCAGAGAGGAAGGCTATCGCGTCATCCTCGTCAATTCCAATCCCGCGACGATCATGACCGATCCGGGGCTGGCGGACGCGACCTATGTCGAGCCGATCACCCCTGAAGTGGTCGCCAAGATCATCGCCAAGGAACGACCGGACGCGCTGCTGCCGACCATGGGTGGCCAGACGGCGCTCAACACCGCGCTCTCGCTGAAGCGCATGGGCGTGCTAGACCGCTACAATGTCGAGATGATCGGCGCCAAGCCGGCCGCGATCGACATGGCCGAAGACCGCGCCCTCTTCCGCGAAGCCATGGCCCGCATCGGCCTCGAAACTCCCCGCTCGATGCTGGCGAATGCCACCGACATCAAGGATGGCGACCGCAAGACCCATGAGGCCGAGCGCACCAAGCTGAAGGCCCAGCTCTCGGGCGCCGAACTCGACACTGCGCTCGACGAGCTGGAAAACCAGTGGAACCTCGGCGAAAGCGACCGCAAGCAACGCTACATGAACCACGCCATGGCGGTCGCCGCCCAAGCGCTCGATCATGTCGGCCTGCCGGCCATCATCCGTCCTTCGTTCACGCTCGGCGGCACCGGCGGCGGTATCGCCTATAACCGCTCTGAATTCTTCGAGATCGTCGGCGGCGGCCTCGACGCTTCGCCGACCACGGAAGTCCTCATTGAGGAATCGGTACTCGGCTGGAAGGAATTCGAGATGGAAGTGGTCCGCGACAAGGCGGACAACTGCATCATCATCTGCTCGATCGAAAACATCGACCCGATGGGCGTCCATACCGGCGATTCGATCACCGTCGCCCCGGCACTGACGCTGACCGATAAAGAATACCAGATCATGCGCAACGCCTCGATCGC
The DNA here is from genome assembly GCF_030272695.1 of Martinezella calliandrae. Classification (GTDB taxonomy): domain Bacteria; phylum Pseudomonadota; class Alphaproteobacteria; order Rhizobiales; family Rhizobiaceae; genus Rhizobium; species Rhizobium calliandrae. The sequence continues at coordinate 120,756 of NZ_JARFYN010000005.1, read as the reverse complement.
GGTTCTGCGCGAGATCGGCGTCGAGACAGGCGGCTCGAACGTGCAGTTCGCCGTCAATCCGAAAGACGGCCGCCTCGTCGTCATCGAAATGAACCCGCGCGTGTCGCGTTCTTCGGCCCTTGCCTCCAAGGCCACCGGTTTCCCGATCGCCAAGGTCGCCGCCAAGCTGGCGATCGGCTATACGCTGGACGAACTCGATAATGACATCACCGGCGGAGCAACGCCCGCGTCGTTCGAACCGTCGATCGATTACGTCGTGACGAAAATTCCGCGCTTTGCCTTCGAGAAATTCCCGGGCGCCTCTCCGGTGCTGACCACCGCGATGAAGTCGGTCGGCGAAGTCATGGCGATCGGCCGCACCTTTGCCGAATCGCTGCAAAAAGCGCTTCGCGGCCTGGAAACCGGTCTTACCGGCCTCGACGAGATCGAAATCCCCGGCATTGAAGAAGGCGAAGGCAGCCAGAACGCCATCCGCGCCGCCATCGGCACGCCGACGCCGGATCGCCTGCGCATGGTTGCCCAGGCGCTGCGCCTCGGCATGTCGCCGGAAGAGGTGCACGAAGGTTGCAAGATCGATCCCTGGTTCATCGCACAGCTGAAGAACATCGTCGATATGGAAGCCCGCATCCGCGAACACGGCCTGCCGGACGACGCTTCCAACCTGCGCATGCTGAAGGCCATGGGCTTCTCGGACGCGCGCCTTGCGACGCTGACGGGTAAGCGGCCGAAGGAAGTCGCGGAACTGCGCAACAGCCTCAATGTTCGCCCGGTCTTCAAGCGCATCGACACTTGCGCCGCCGAGTTCGCCTCGCCCACCGCCTATATGTATTCGACCTACGAAACGCCCTTTGTCGGCGCTGCCCGCTCGGAAGCGCAGGTTTCCGAGCGCAGGAAAGTCGTCATCCTCGGCGGCGGTCCGAACCGTATCGGCCAGGGCATCGAGTTCGACTATTGCTGCTGCCACGCGGCCTTCGCGCTCAAAGATGCCGGCTATGAAGCGATCATGATCAACTGCAACCCGGAAACCGTCTCAACGGATTACGACACCTCGGACCGGCTCTATTTCGAGCCGCTCACCGCAGAAGACGTGATCGAGATCCTGAAGATGGAGCAGGAAAGGGGCGAGCTGGTCGGCGTTATCGTCCAATTCGGCGGCCAGACACCGCTGAAGCTTGCGGAAGCCCTGGAAAAGAACGGCATTCCAATCCTCGGCACTGCGCCCGATGCAATCGACCACGCCGAAGACCGCGACCGCTTCCAGAAGCTTTTGATGAAGCTCGACCTCAACCAGCCCAACAACGGCATCGCCTATTCGGTGGAACAGGCTCGCCTCGTCGCCGCCGAAATCGGCTTTCCGCTGGTGGTGCGCCCGTCCTACGTGCTCGGCGGCCGCGCGATGCAGATCATTCACTCGGAAAGCATGCTCCAGACCTATCTTCTCGACACCGTTCCGGAGCTCGTGCCGGAAGACATCAAGCAGCGCTATCCGAATGACAAGACCGGCCAGATCAACACCCTGCTCGGCAAGAACCCGCTGCTGTTCGACAGCTATCTCGCCAACGCCATCGAAGTCGATGTCGACTGCCTTTCCGACGGCACCGACGTCTACGTCGCAGGCATTATGGAGCATATCGAAGAGGCCGGCATCCATTCGGGTGACTCGGCCTGCTCGCTGCCGCCGCGCACGCTGTCACCGGCAATGATCGACGAACTGGAGCGGCAGGCGAAGGCCATGGCAAAGGCGCTGAACGTCGGCGGTTTGATGAACGTGCAGTTCGCCATCAAGGACGGCACGGTCTACGTGCTGGAAGTCAACCCGCGTGCGTCGCGCACCGTACCCTTCGTCGCCAAGACGATCGGCGCGCCCATCGCCAAGATCGCCGCCCGCGTCATGGCCGGCGAAAAGCTGGACGCGACCTTCGCCGCCTATGGCGAAAAGCCCGATCCGCGCAAGCTGAAGCATATCGCCGTCAAGGAAGCCGTCTTCCCCTTCGCCCGCTTCCCGGGCGTCGATACCCTGCTTGGACCGGAAATGCGTTCGACCGGCGAGGTCATCGGCCTGGATACGGATTTTGCCCTGGCCTTTGCTAAGTCGCAGCTCGGCGCCGGCGTCGAACTGCCGCGTGACGGAACCGTCTTCGTCTCCGTGCGCGACGACGACAAGCCGCGTGTCCTTCCCGCCATCCGCATGTTGACCGAGCTGGGCTTCAAGGTGCTCGCGACCGGCGGGACCCAGCGCTATCTCGCCGAGCAGGGCATCAGCGCCGCCAAGATCAACAAGGTGCTGGAAGGCCGGCCGCATATCGAGGATGCCATCCGCAATCGCCAGGTTCAGCTCGTCATCAACACGACCGACAGCAACAAGGCAATCTCGGACTCGAAGTCACTGCGCCGCGCAACCCTGATGCAGAAGGTGCCCTACTACACCACCATGGCCGGCGCGGAAGCTGCTGCCATGGCGATCAAGGCGCTCAAGGCCGGCAACCTCGAAGTCCAGCCTTTGCAGAACTATTTCTGAGGCGTTGTTGACGGTGACGGAGCTTTCACAGCGGCTTCGTCATCGCCCGTGATAACGCTCGCTTCCTTCTGGCGTCGCCTTTGTTCCGATGAGCGCGGCGATCATGATCGTCAACGTCGCGGCCGGCCGGCTTGCTGCTCATTTCGGCATTCGTCCGAGCATGATCGTCGGCCTTTGTTGGCGACGATCGGCTATGCCGCCATGTGTTTCATCGGACCCGACCCCAGCGCCTTCCTGGTCGCTCCCACCTTCATGGTCGCCGGAGCAGGCATAGCGCTCGCGATCCCCTCGCTGATGGCAGCGACACTGGCCTATGCCGATCCCCAATCCGTTGGCATCGCTTCGGGCGTTGTGAATGCCGCAAGGCATCTGGCGGCGCGATCGGCATCGCCCTGTTCAGCGCTATCATCGGTACGGCGGTCGGCAGCCAATTCGTCGCCGAAACGCCTATCGCGAGCATCATCTCCGCTGCTGGCCTGATCTGTGCTGCGGCCTGCGTGACCCTGATCATGCCGACATTGCGTCATGCGCAGGCCCTACCGATGAGCGCAATGACGGAACATTAGCGAAGCCATCTTTCTGCCCGCTCAGCGATTGGCAGGCGCTCCAAACAGTCGGCCGATGGGTACATAAATTCTGGCTTCAGCGCGTATCGGCCAAGACCCGCCCCACCATAAGTCACCGAATTTTCTGGCAATCGTCTGTCGCAATCTGCTATAGATGACAGAATAATGGCTCTGTATGGTTCCGAGGTACCGCTTCGGGACCTGTTTTCTTTTGTGTCTGCGACAGAGCAACGCAGGGAGTGAAGGACAAGAAAAATGGTTGAAAAGGTGCCGATGACGCAAAACGGGTTCGTCAAGCTGCAGGAAGAGCTGCGCTGGCGTCAGCAGGAGGAGCGCCCGCGAATCATCGAGGCAATTTCGGAAGCACGCGCCCATGGTGACCTTTCCGAAAACGCCGAGTACCACGCCGCCAAGGAAGCCCAGAGCCACAACGAAGGCCGCATCAGCGAACTCGAAGATCTGACGGCGCGCGCCGAAGTCATCGATCTCGCCAAGATGTCCGGCTCGAAGATCAAGTTCGGCGCCAAGGTGAAACTCGTCGACGAGGACACCGAGGAGGAGAAGATCTATCAGATCGTCGGCGATCAGGAAGCCGACGTGAAGGCTGGCCGCATCTCCATCTCGTCGCCGATCGCGCGCGCCCTGATCGGCAAGGAAGTCGGCGATTCCATCGAGGTCAACGCGCCTGGCGGCGCCAAGGCCTACGAAATCCTCTCCGTCACCTGGGGCTGATCGCCCGTGCGCGATCGCGACGCATCGCACTCAGGCGATCTCAGCGAGATCGAGGTCATTGCGACGAACTTCAAACGCCGGCTCTCGGGCGTTACCTCGACGATCGTGCAGTTGATCCCGAAGCAGATTGAACTTGGCTGCCATATCGCGACACTTGGTCCGGGCTTGCCAGAAGATCTGCCCAAGCTTGGCTGGGCGCGGCTTCCCGGCCTCTGGATGAGGCCGCGCCGCCATCGTGTGCGCGTCTGGCATGCCCGCCGCAATAACGAGATGCTGGTCGGGCTGGTGCTGCGCTCCGTGTTGCGCATGCCACTGAAACTGGTCTTCACGTCAGCCGCCCAACGTCGTCACACCGCCTATACGCGTTTTCTGATCCGCCGCATGGACGCCGTGATCGCCACAAGCAACCGCTCCGGCAGTTTCTTGCAGGTGCCGCACACCGTCATCCAGCATGGCGTCGACCTGAATATGTTTCATCCGCCGGAAGTGCCGAGCGATCGCATGGCCGCCACCGGCCTGCCCGGCACCTATCTGATCGGCTGCTTCGGTCGCGTTCGCCACCAGAAGGGGACGGATCTCTTCGTCAAGGCGATGATCGACCTACTGCCGCGCTACCCGGACTGGACCGCCGTCGTCTGCGGTCGGGTAACCGCTGAACATCGCGGCTTCGGCGACGAACTGGTAAAGATGGTGGCTGCAGCCGGCCTTGGTGATCGCATCCGCTTCCTCGGCGAAGTCGACGATATCAGGCCTTGGTATCGCCGGTCGACACTTTACGTCGCCCCTTCCCGCAACGAAGGTTTCGGCTTGACGCCGCTGGAAGCCATGGCTTCGCGCACCGCCGTCGTTGCCTCCGATGCGGGCGCCTATGCCGAATTGATCGTGCCTGGCGAGACCGGTGCGATCGTGCCGGCGGGCGATGGAGAGGCCCTGACCAAGGCCATCGCCTGGTATCTCGCCAATCCCGAACAGGCGCTTCAACAGGGTGAAAACGCCGTGCGTCATGTGCGCAGCGAATTCGCGCTCGAAAAGGAAGCCACCGCGATCGGCGACATCTATCGGCGATTGCTTGACGCCGCCCGCTGAGCCTTGCGAACTAACTGGCCGAGGTCGATATGGTTGCGCTCGATGAACTCGACCATGGCCCGATCCTCGACCAGATCTTCCTCGACGCTTTTGACGATAGACAAAACCTTGTCCCGATACTTGGTCGGCGAGGCATCATAGGTCCATCCGCGCGCCAGCTTGGCCATCAGCTCTTCACGGGATTTGGTGTAGTAGTGATTGAGCTGCAGGAACCGGTTCGAATAGAAATCCGGCGACCTCCGTAGCCGGCGCGTGAAGCGCTTTCCGGCATCGTTTACCGTCAGATCGCCGAATGCACGTGTCTTGAACTGATGCACGCTGACTTCGATCACCTCGCAGGGATCGACGATACACTTGAAATTGCTGACATGTTCCTTAGGAGTCATCGGATCGGCACCGCGTTTCGTGTAGTTCAACGCCAGCGGGCCATCAGGCGGCGTCTCATGACCGCTGGTGGCGAACATATGCCATGGCAGCGAAACATTCGGAAAGTCGCCCACGGCTTGGAGCGCCTCCTCCACCGTCAGCCCCTTTTTCGGCAGAAGGAACTCGTCGACGTCGATGAAGGCCATCCAGCGGTACGCGCCGCCGAAATTGAGGATGGCGTGGGCAAAGACGATGACCTGACCGCTCAGAGGCGCGCGCGTAGTTGCGTCGGTCATACGTCCCGCCCAAGGGATTATCGTCAGCCTATCGGCATCCAGGAGATCGCGCAGAATGGCGTTAGTCTCGTCTGTCGAGCCATTGTCATAGATATAGAAGTGACGAATACCGACGGCCTGATGGAAGCGCACCCATTCCTCGATGTAGCGCGCCTCGTCCTTGACGCAAACGGCAATCGCGATGCCGTGCCGACCCTCCTGCGGCTTTGGCGGATCGATTGTGAGCTGCTTGGCCGAGATCTTTGGCTTCAGCCAAACCATATGTGCGTTCCCTGCAACTCAGATTGTCGATAGCGCGGCAAACCGTGCATCATAGCCGAATCCATACTTCAATAGCGCCGAAACCGGCGAATGGTTGACAAATGTCACGCCTCGCTCCGACGCGATTTGCTTTGCCAGAACAAAATGTTCAAGGATGCGAGCTTCAGCCCGCGCGATACCGGAAAAGGCGGTTTCATCGCTGGTTTCATAAAAACGGGGCTCATGGGCATTGGAAATGTCGATGCCGAGGAAGCCAATCCTTGTGGGTAGGCAGTAAAGCGCAAACTGCAGCGCTGACACCGCGACCGAGCCGCCTTGGAAGACGCCGCGATCTGGCGCAAAGGAAAAGCCGGCGGAGCCGGTGGTATTAAGCCTAACAAAATCAAGTCCTCTCGACTCGTCGACGGAACGACGCCGTCCGCCATAGGGTTTGCGGATGTCGTCGATCAGAATGACCGTCTTGTCCTTGAGCCAGCGGCTATCGAGCTCCGAAATCGCCCTCAGCACGGCGACGGAAAACAGACAGATCGTGCCGGACCTGATCTTGTCCATAATCATCTCCGAATGCCGCCAGACGAAACGCTCGTCCTCGACGGCGATGGCAAGCGGCATGGCGATCTGCTCGCCGATCAATCCAATGGCGCCATTCAATAGAATGGCGCTGCCTTTCTCCAGTTCAGCCAGATCGCAGTCGCGGATCGACGGGCCGGAACCGACCAAATGGATGATCCAACCGGACTGCTTGCGCAAACGGTCTGCGGAAGAAAGGTCGGCAACCTTGGTGCGGCGATAAAACACCTCCCCTGGGCCGTTACTTCGGACGATATTCAGTCCTGGAAACCCGTCCTGCGCATGAGCGCGCGAACCGCCGAGCAGCAGGCGCGCGCCGGTCTTGATCAGCGATCGGTGCCAGGGGCGGTCAGCCATCGTCTCAGAGCTCCACTAGGCCGAGTTTCTTCACCTGCCGGATGGTCAGCATGGTGCGCACCGTATCGACATGCTCATTCGCTGTCAGCACTTCGATGACGAAATCCTGGAACCGGGTGAGGTTTTCCGCAACACAATGCAGCAGGAAGTCGCTGTCGCCGGACACCATCCATGCCTGGCGCACCAGCGGCCACTGCGCCGTCGCACTGGCAAAGGCTTTCAGATTGGCTTCCGATTGGTGCTTAAGGCCGACCATACAGAACGCAACGAGATCGAAACCGAGCTTCGGGCTGTTGAGCATGGCATGATAACCTTCGATAACGCCAGCCTCTTCCAATTTGCGCACCCGGCGTAGACAGGGCGGCGCGGAGATGCCGACGCGATCGGCGAGCTCGACATTGGTCATGCGACCGTCGCGCTGCAGTTCCCGCAAGATCTTGATATCGATGGCGTCGAGTTCAGCCCGCAGCACTTTTATTGCCTTTCCTTAATTCCCCACCGGCAGTTTCTATACTTTCTTTAAATCCCCACCGGCAGCTTCTATATAAAGCGGGGAAATACGCAAGAAAGTTTCCCTCGCGTAACCGAATCTTACACAAAGCAGATTTGCCCTGTTGGTAATGCAAGGCTGCCCTTGAATAAATGCATAAGGCAATCATAAATGGGTCGGCGGATCGTGAAATCGCCTGCTTTGCCCATTTTGAAGCCGACGCTTGCGAAACGCTGAGATTGAAAGGACTTATTATGCCTGCCCGCCACACCAAGGTGCTCATCATCGGTTCCGGCCCTGCCGGCTATACGGCTGCCGTCTATGCCGCGCGCGCCATGCTGAAGCCGGTTTTGATCGCCGGCCTTGAACAGGGCGGTCAGCTCATGATCACCACGGACGTCGAAAACTATCCGGGCTTTGCCGATCCGATCCAGGGGCCGTGGCTCATGGAGCAAATGTTAAAGCAGGCACAACATGTCGGCGCCGAGATCGTCAACGATCTCGTCACGGAAGTCGACACCAATCAGCGCCCCTTTGTGGCTCGAACCGACAGCGGCCAGGTCTGGACCGCCGACACATTGATCATTGCGACCGGCGCCAAGGCCAAGTGGCTGGGCATTGAGAGCGAACAACATTTCCAGGGCTTCGGCGTTTCCGCCTGCGCCACCTGCGACGGCTTCTTCTATCGCAACAAGGATGTGATCGTGGTTGGCGGCGGCAACAGCGCTGTCGAGGAAGCGCTCTATCTTTCCAACATCGCGAAGTCGGTCACCGTCGTGCATCGCCGCGATTCGTTCCGCGCCGAAAAAATCCTGCAGGAGCGCCTGTTCGCCAAAGAGAACGTCAAGGTCCTCTGGAACACCGAAGTCGCCGAAATCACCGGCACGCCGGCCAAGCCGCCGATGCCGCCGTCGGTTTCCGGCGCGCGCCTGCGCGACACCCGCACCGGCGTTGTCACTGACGTGACGATCGACGGCGTTTTCGTCGCCATCGGCCATGCACCGGCTACCGAGCTTTTCAAAGGCAAGCTGAAGCTCAAAGACAATGGCTATCTCTGGACCGCACCGGATTCGACGGCGACCAGCGTCGAAGGCATCTATGCCGCCGGCGATGTGACCGACGATACGTTCCGACAGGCTGTGACGGCAGCGGGGATGGGCTGCATGGCGGCGCTTGAAGCGGAACGTTATCTTGCCGGGCACATGCCCGTCGCCGTGGCTGCGGAGTGATGCAGCCGATGAGGGGAAACGGCATGCCATTGGACTGGGACAAGCTGCGTATCTTTCACGCGGCTGCCGAAGCCGGATCGTTCACGCACGCAGCCGACAAGCTGCATTTGTCCCAATCCGCCATCAGCCGCCAGGTCAGCGCCCTCGAGCAGGACGTCGGCATCAAGTTGTTTCATCGCCACGCTCGCGGCCTGATCCTGACCGAACAGGGCGAACTGCTTTATCGTACCGCACATGACGTTCTCTTGAAGCTCGAAACGGTCAAAATGCAATTGACCGAGACGACCGACAAGCCGAGCGGCAAGTTGCGCGTGACGACGACCGTCGGCCTTGGCCAGGGCTGGCTGACCGACAAGATCCAGGAGTTCCTGCAGCTTTATCCCGACATGTCGATCCAGCTCATTCTCGATAACGAGGAGCTCGATGTGAACATGCGCCATGCCGATTGCGCCATCCGCCTGCGCCAGCCGCAACAGTCGGATTTGATCCAGCGCAAGCTTTTCACCGTGCATATGCATGTCTACGCTGCCCCCTCCTACATCAACCGCCATGGCGAGCCGCAATCGGTGGAGGATCTGGACAATCATCGCATCATCAGCTTCGGCGAACCGGCGCCAAACTATCTGCTCGACGTCAACTGGCTGGAAATCGCCGGCCGCTCGTCGGACAACAAGCGCGCTCCGCATTTGCAGATCAACAGCCAGACCTCGATCAAGCGCGCCTGCCTGCTCGGCATCGGCATCGCCGTGCTGCCGGACTACATTGTCGGCCGCGACCCGGGTCTCATTCAGCTGGCGATCAATGCTGACGTGCCGTCCTTCGACACCTATTTCTGCTATCCCGACGAAATGAAGAACGCCGCCAAACTCAAAGTTTTTCGGGACTTTATCGTTGCGAAAGCTCGAAACTGGAACTTCTAGCTTAGCTAAGCCTCTGAGAAAAAAGTCTTTTTTGCAGTAATATATCTGCTAAGCGTATGACGCATGGCTGATATGCACAAAACAGAGTTGAAGCCTGCCTATTTAGCTACCATATCGCAACCAGCTGATGCATTTGGTGGCTTTTCCTCCCAGTTCCACCGCATTGGCTGTTCCCCTCTGGAGGTTTTTAACCTTCATACCTATAGGGCCCTGGTTGTTACCGGTGGCCCTTTTTTTTGGCTTTTTGCGCCAGAGATAGCAAATGCATAACTGCCATGCACAAAAATGCATTGCGCACTGCACAAATTAGCAGCATACAGCACACAGCTGATGCACATGGTGGCTTTTCCTCCCAGTTCCACCGCAGCAGCTGTTCCCCTCTGGAGGTTTTTAACCTTCACACCTATAGGGCCCTGGATTATTCCGGTGGCCCTCTTTTTTTGCCCAATTTTTGCGCACATCACCAAAGCGCCTTGCATAAAATAATTTGCTGCAGCGCACCTTGATATATCGAAAATCGACGATACATAAATCGTCTCTTTTCGATATTTACCTGGTGAGCACCATGGACAAGACTGAGATATTGAAGGCTTTGGCCCATCCGGCGAGGCTCGAAATCCTCAACCAGCTCAAAGACCCGCAGGTACATTTTCCGACCCAGGAACATCCGTTGGAGCTGGGCGTCTGTGCCAGTCAGTTCGAGCGTTGCGGCTTGTCGCAATCCACAGTCTCCGCCCATCTCGGTACTTTGCATCGTGCCGGCCTGGTGACCACAAGGCGCCTCGGCCAGTGGATTTTCTATAAGCGCAACGAGGAAACCATCGCTGAATTCCTCGCGACCCTGCAAAAGGAACTTTGATATGCCGCTTGCGCTCCTCGTCCTGGCACTGAGCTCCTTTGCCATCGGGACAACTGAATTCGTCATCATGGGCCTGCTGCCCGAAGTTTCCGCCGATCTTTCCGTCACCATCCCGCAAGCCGGCTGGCTGGTCACCGGTTATGCGCTGGCGGTGGCGATCGGCGCGCCGATCATGGCTATTTCAACGGCGCACCTGCGCCGCCGTTCGGCTTTGATTATGCTGATGGGCTTCTTCATTCTCGGCAACCTGCTCTGCGCCATCGCGCCCGGCTATTGGGTTCTGATGATCGCCCGCATCGTCACCGCGCTTTGCCATGGCGCCTTCTTCGGCATCGGCTCGGTCGTTGCCGCAAGCCTGGTCGCCGACGACCGCAAGGCCCGCGCCGTTGCGTTGATGTTCACCGGTCTGACGCTTGCCAATGTGCTCGGTGTGCCGCTCGGCACCGCATTTGGCCAGGCCTTCGGCTGGCGTGCGCCCTTCTTTGTCGTAACGCTGCTCGGCGTCGCATCACTTGCCGGCTTGATGCTTATCCTGCCCAAAGCTGAGGAAGTCCGTCAGGGCAATCTTGCCCGCGAAATATCCGCGCTGCGCGGTGTCGGCCTGTGGCTGTCGTTACTGACGACGGTGTTCTTCTCCGCCGCCATGTTCGCACTGTTCACCTATATTGCACCGCTGCTGCGCGACATCACCGGCGTATCTGCTCAGTGGGTCACCTTGACGCTGTTGCTGATCGGCGTCGGTTTGACCATCGGCAATCTTATCGGCGGCAAGCTGGCGGACTGGCGGCTCGGCACCACACTCGCCGGCGTCTTCGCGGCAATCGCGCTGACCTCCGTCATCTTCAGCATCACCAGCCATTCCTTCATCCCAGCCGAAATCACCCTCTTCCTCTGGGCTGCGGCGAGCTTCGCCGCCGTGCCGGCGCTGCAGATCAACGTCGTCGGTTTCGGCAAGGATGCGCCGAACCTGGTATCGACGATCAACATCGGCGCCTTCAATACCGGCAATGCGCTCGGCGCCTGGGTCGGTGGTGCAGTCATCGACGCCGGCTTCTCGTTGTCGCATGTGCCGCTTGCCGGGGCTGCCATGGCCCTCCTCGGCCTTGCCACCGTGGCGTTGACCTTCGCGACGGTCAGAGAAAAGAGCGCCGCCCCTGCCTCCTCCTAAGTTCCCTCCCTCATCAGTCGCAACTACCAAGAAAGGACCTCCCATGACCAAACTCTTCGAACCGACGAAACTTGGCGATATCGCCCTCGCCAATCGCATCGTCATGGCGCCGCTGACGCGCAATCGCTCTCCGAATGCCGTCCCGAACGACCTGAACGTCAAATATTACGCCCAGCGCGCCACCGCCGGCCTTATCATCACCGAAGCGACCGCCATCACCCATCAGGGCCAGGGCTATGCTCACGTGCCCGGTCTCTACAGCAAGGAAGCCCTCGACGGCTGGAAGAAAGTGACCGACGCCGTGCATGCCAATGGCGGCAAGATCGTCGTACAGATGTGGCATGTCGGCCGTATTTCCCACACGACGCTGCAGCCGAACGGCGGCAAGCCTGTTTCCTCCACCTCCAGACGCGCCAACGCCAAGACCTATCTGGTGAATAGCGACGGCAGTGGCGGCTTTACCGATGTCTCGGAACCTCGCGCTCTTCAGGCCTCGGAAATTCCGGGGATCATCGAAGACTACCGGAAGGCTGCGCGCGCCGCGATCGAAGCCAGCTTTGACGGCGTCGAAATCCACGGCGCCAACGGCTATCTCATCGACCAGTTCCTTCGCGCCGACGTCAACGACCGCACCGACCAGTATGGCGGCTCGATCGAAAACCGCGCCCGTTTCCTCTTCGAAGTGGTCGACGCCGTGACCAAGGAAATCGGCGCTGGCCGCACCGCAATCCGTATCTCACCTGTAACGCCATCAGGCGATTCCAGCGATCCGCACCCGCAGGCGCTTTTCAGCTACGTCATCGAAGGCCTGGCCAAGTATGGCCTCGCCTATGTCCACGTCGTCGAAGGGCAGACCGGTGGGGCGCGTGACTTCCTGCCCTTCGACTATGACGCCCTTAACGCCGCCTATAAGGCTGCCGGCGGCACGTCAGCTTGGATGCTCAACAACGGCTATGATCGCGAGATGGCGATCGAGGCGGTCGACAGCGGCAAGGCCGATGTCGTTGCCTTCGGCAAGCCTTTCATTTCCAACCCGGATCTGGTTCGCCGGCTGAAGGAAAACGCGCCTCTCGCAGCCTTCGACCAGGCAACACTTTATGGCGGTGGAGAAAACGGCTATGCCGACTATCCGACGCTGGACGAAGCGGCTTAACTCCCGCCGCTCCGATTATCGCGAAAATCCCGCTTAAAGGCGGGATTTTCTTTTTGGCGGCAGCCGTTAGAGTACCGGCATGTTCGAGCCCTACCTGAAGCGCTGGTCGCTGACGCCGGATGGCGAGGCGATCATCACCCGTTCCAGCCATCTCCTGCCGGTCATCTGGCGCGGCTTGCTCGCGATGCTGAAAGTCGCGCTTGATATTGACGAGAAACTCGGCAGCCAGATCTTGCGCTGGTTCGACGGTGACGGCGCCGCGCATGTCTACGAATATGATAGCGACGCCGTGCTTCTGGAACGGGCGACCGGGAAGGGCTCGCTCATGACCATGGCGATGGAAGGCGGTGACGACGAGGCAAGCCGGATCATCTGCCGCACGGCCGCAAAGCTCCACGCGCCACGGGCAACGCCGTTGCCGGACCTGGTCCCGCTAGACTGCTGGTTTCGCGAGCTTGAACCGGCCGCACGTGCCCATGGTGGTCTTCTTACCACGTGCGCCGAGATTGCGCGTCACCTGCTCGCTGATCAATGCGACCTTGCGGTCCTGCACGGCGACATCCACCACGAGAATATTATGGATTTCGGTCCGCGTGGGTGGCTCGCCATCGACCCAAAGCGCGTCTATGGCGAACGCGGCTACGATTTTTCCAACACCTTCTGCAATTCGCAACTCAATATCGTCACCGCCCCCGGCCGCCTGCAGCGGCAACTGCCGATCGTCTGCGCCGAAGCGAGGCTGGAACCGAAGCGGATGCTAAAGTGGATCGTCGCCTATGCCGGACTTTCCGCCTCTTGGTTCCTGAGCGACAAAGACACCAGGAATGCCGAACCGGATTTCAGCGTCGCCAGGATTGCACTCGCCGAACTTCAGATCTGACCGCGCCTCATCGCGCCGGCAGGCAGCCAATTGCCACAAGGCTCGCCTTGACCGCCTCGTCGATCGGGGTATGCGGCTCCTCACCAAGTATGGCCACCAGCTTGTCGTTGCGCATCTGCAACGGCACTTTCCAGAGATAGCGCATCTCCCGCAACTCTCTCATGACCGTCACGAAGGGTGCCGCCAACGGCAGAACCCACCAGGGAAAAGCCCTCTGCTTGACCTTGTGCCCGACGACACGTTCGATCGCAGCAACCATCTGCCGACCATCGCCATCCCAATGACCGCGCATGTGATAGACGCCAAAGGCGGGAAGCGCGTCGCCCTTTTCGATCAGGCGGACCATCGTTTCGGCGACATCCGGCAGATAGGCCCATTGATGGCCGATGCCGGCGCTGCCCGGATTGCTGACTGATGCAACCGGCTTTCCGGGTTTGACGATGCCCTGAGAGAACCAACTATTGGCAACTTGGCCGAAGAAATCACCGGCGCGCAGGATGATGACCGGCGTGCCGCTCTCGGCGGCAGCCTTCAGCCGCTTCTCCATCTCGACGCGGATCGCGCCCTTGCGCGTCCGGGGGTTCTGCGGACTGTCCTCCGTCACGTTCGGAAAGACATCCGGTCCGAAATTATAAACCGTGCCGGGAAGGACGATCCGTGCGCCGACCGCTTTTGCCGCAGCGATCGTGCTGTCGAGCATCGGCAGGACGAGTTGCGCCCAGTTCCGGTAGCCGGGCGGATTAACGGCATGTACGATCACGTCGGCGCCGTCTGCGGCCTTCAACACATCGCTTGCCTGCATCGCGTCGCCCTGCACCCAGTCGAAACTAGGCTCGCGTAGCGCCGCCGCCGCTGCGTTGCGGTTCAGCGCCTTGATGTGCCAGCCGCGTTCGGCGAGCGTGCGGGCCACGGCACCGCCGATACCGCCGGTGGCGCCCAGGATAAGAGCGGTCTTTCCATTGTTCATCTGCTTCGTCATCGTCATCTCCATCATTTGATGAGCTGACTATGCCGCGCAACCGAGATAAACGAAATTGCCGAAAAATCTGGATATGATATACAAAATTTTATGACGACATCGGAACCAAGCTGGGATTTCTACCGCACCTTCCTCGCCGTGCTTCATCACGGTTCGCTATCGGCTGCCGCGCGAGACCTCGGCCTCACCCAGCCGACCATCGGTCGCCATATCGATGCGCTGGAACAAGCGGTTGGCAGCGAACTCTTCACCCGTTCGCAACAAGGTCTGCTTCCGACGGATGCGGCCCTTGCCCTTAGACCCTATGCCGAGACGCTGGCGAGCACGACCGCCGCTCTGCTTCGCGCCGCCTCCGGAGCGCGCGACAGCATCAGCGGCACGGTGCGCATCAGCGCAAGCGAGGTGATCGGCACCGAAGTCCTGCCGCCAATCCTGGCCGATTTGCAGGCGACACATCCCGACCTGACGATCGAACTATCAGCGTCGGATAATGTGGAAGACCTCTTGCAGCGCGAAGCTGATATTGCCGTGCGCATGGTCGCCCCGGCCCAGGACGCTCTGCTCGCGCGTCGTATAGGCATCATCCCCCTCGGCTTTTTCGCGCATCGCAACTATCTCGAACGATATGGCGAACCCAAAAACATCAGCGACCTGCGCCGGCACAAGCTGATCGGCTTCGACCGGCAGACCGCTTTCATCCGCGCCATGCTGAAGCGCTACCCGATGTTTGAGGACATTTCTTTCGCCTTCAAATCGGACCACAGCATCGTCCACCATAACGCGCTACGCGCCGGCATCGGTATCGGCTTCTATCAAGTGCCGCTTGCAAAAAGGGATGAGGACCTTGTCCGCCTGCTGCCCGAGATCGAAATATCGCTCGATACCTGGGTCGCAATGCACGAAAACCTGAAGACATCGCCGCGGTGCCGCGTGACGTTCGATGCGCTGGTAACGGGGTTACTCGACTACGTCAAAGCCGGCTGAGAGCGGTAAAGATCATGCCAACGATCGACCCGGTCGAATTTTAGGCACCGGGAGCCGTATCGACCGGTGGAAAATGCACCTTACCGTCGACAACCTCCGTTTCCGGTCGATCGCCACCATCGGTATATTCTTCGTGCCATTTGCCTCGCTCGTCCTGCCAACTGATCTCGGCCGAATCGCCGCCAATCTGCTGCTCGGCCGCCACGATCCTGGCAGCCTCAACCGCTTCGGCATGGGTCGGAAACGCCTCGGAATAGACGTCGCGAAAACGATACGCCCATCCGCCGTCATGGGGCACGATTTCGTAAGTGACCTTGACCATGCATACCTCCTTTTCCTCTGCCAGGACCTTAGGATCCGGGCGCCACCCGGCGGGACCGCGGTCCATCTGAGACGAATTGCAAGGATGCCGCGATATTGGGTTGGGCAGACCGATTATTGCAGTATTCCATTAAACGGCGCTGACTGCAAATTTTGTCATCTACGCACATGCTTGATGTGAAAAATCATTGATTTAGAGTGAGAAAGTGAATCGGTGCGAGAGGTGGGGGTCTTGGCAATATCGAGTTGGCTGAAACGGGAAACGTTCCTGATCGCTGCATTTGGTGTCGCAGTCATCGCCTATCTCGGCGAACACGCGGTGCTGAATATGGGACAGGCTGCATCGCTTTCTGCGGCAGCCGCACTGGTCGCAACCATCATACTTGTCTCCATGCGTGTCGCCCATCACGCTGAAATTCTAGCAATGAAAGTCGGTGATCCCTATGGCACGATGATCCTGACGCTGTCGGCCGTCTCGGTTGAAGTGATCATGCTGGCGATCCTGATAGGCGGCGAAAGCTCTCCGACGCTGGTGCGCGACACGATCTATTCCGCCGTCATGCTCGACATCAACGGCATCCTCGGTCTTGCCGCCCTTCTCGGCGGCCTGAAACATGGCGAGCAGCCTTACAACGACGATTCCAGCAAGACCTATGGCGTGATGATCTTCACGGCCATGGGAATTTCGATGATCGTGCCCGAGTTCATTCCCGATGCGAAGTGGCATTACTATTCGGCCTTCACCATCGTCGCAATGATCGCGCTCTATGCGCTGTTTCTGCGCATGCAGGTGGGCAAGCACAGCTATTTCTTCAGCTACAGCTATCCGCGCGCTGAGAAGAAACATCGCGCAAAAGAAGATCACCATGGCGAAGAATCAACAACTGCCTCGATCGCCACGATCCTGATCGGCGTCATATTGATCGGCGGGCTTGCGGAATTCATGTCGGCCTTCATGGATACTGGTCTGAGGAACAGCGGCGCGCCGCCGGCGATTGCCGCCATCGTCGTGGCCGCCATTTCCGCTGCCCCTGAAATCCTGACCGCCTTGCGGGCGGCACTGCGCAACCGCATGCAGGCGACCATCAACATCGCCATGGGCGCCTCGCTCTCGACCGTCATTCTCACCGTGCCGGTCATGGAGGCGATCGCGCTCTATACCGGTCAGCCCTTCATCATGGCCATGTCGCCGGTACAGACCGTGATGATCATGATCACCTTGATCGCAGCCGCCATCAATCTCAACGATGGCGAGACGAATGCCATCGAAGGCATGACCCATTTCATCCTCTTCGCCACCTTCATCATGCTCACCGGATTGGGGCTTTGAGCGTGATTTCAAAGGTTTAGACAAAATAGCGGGTTCAGATTGAGAGGATCTTGAATCAATTCCTGAATAGCAGCGGGGACGACCTCAAGCACAAAAAAGCCCGCCGTCTGAACTGACCCCCGAAAGTTGGACATCAACTTTCGGGGGGCCGTTCAGCGATGGCGGGCTTTCGAAACACTTATCTAAAGCTAACTACTTGCAAGCGGCGCAGAAGCGCTGGATGCGACGGCATGCTTCCTCGAGAAGTTCTTCCGAAGTCGCGTAGGAAATGCGGAAGTTCGGGCCAAGGCCGAAGGCGGAGCCGTGGACGACGGCGACGCCTTCCGATTCCAGGAGTTCCGACACGAAGTCTTCGTCCGTCTCGATGACCTTGCCGGTTGGCGCGGTCTTGCCGATCAGGCCGGCGCAGGACGGATAGACGTAGAAGGCGCCTTCCGGCACAGGGCAGGATATGCCCTTCGCCTGGTTCAGCATCGACACCACGAGGTCGCGGCGGCCTTCGAAAATCCTCTTATTGCGCGGTATGAAATCCTGCGGACCGTTCAGCGCTTCGACGGCAGCCCACTGCGCGATGGAGGTCGCGCCCGAGGTCTGTTGACCCTGGATCATGTCCATCGCCTTGATGAGCTGCAGCGGTCCCGCGGCATAGCCGATACGCCAGCCGGTCATTGCATAGGCCTTCGAGACGCCGTTCATCGTCAGCGTGCGGTCATAGAGGCTAGGCTCGACTTCGACCGGCGTGGCGAACTTGAACTCGCCATAGGTCAGGTGCTCGTACATGTCGTCGGTCAGGATCCAGACATGCGGATATTTGACCAGCACGTCCGTCAGAGCCTTCAGTTCGGCATGCGAATAGGCAGCACCCGACGGGTTCGACGGCGAGTTGAACATGAACCACTTGGTCTTCGGCGTGATCGCCTTCTCAAGATCGGCAGGCTGGAGCTTGAAGTTGTTGGCCTGCGTTGTCGCGACGAAAACCGGGGTGCCGCCACAAAGCGCCACCATTTCCGGGTAGGATACCCAGTAAGGCGTCGGGATGATGACTTCATCGCCGCCATTCAGCGTTGCCATGAAGGCGTTGAACAGGATCTGCTTGCCGCCGGTGCCGACGATCGTCTGCTCCCAGGTGTAGTCGAGATTGTTCTCGCGCTTGAACTTCGCGGCGATTGCCTTGCGCAGTTCCGGAATGCCGGAGACCGGCGTGTACTTCGTCTCGCCGCGATTGATCGCGTCGATGGCGGCCTTCTTGATATTGTCCGGCGTATCGAAATCCGGCTCGCCGGCGCCGAGGCCGATCACGTCGCGTCCCTTTGCTTTCAGATCGCGTGCTTTCTGGGAAACGGCGATAGTGGCAGAAGGCTTTACACGGGAAAGAGCGTCGGCAAGAAAGGCCATGGTGATCGGTCCTAATCGGTTGAAGTGGGCAGAAAGCCTGTGGACCAGATTTCTGCGCTAAGCTCTATGTCGAATGTAGGCCGCCGTTTCAAGCATAAAGGCGTCACAGTGACGTTATTTCGGGGCTCTTGGGCCATATCGCTGATGCCGAGTTGGCAGAAAAGGGCGACGAGCAGGTGACGCGACGCCAAAAGGCGGCTTCCATTTACACAAAGCCGTTATTAGGGCCTGAGCGCCTTGACCAAAAATCCGCCCACCCCACGTTGCATTAAGAGCTTGCCGAAGGGAGGAGACGGGTTGAAGCGCCTTCGCAGAACGGGATATTGGGTTGTCTTTGCGGCTTCTGCGCTGCTGACGGGGAATGGCGCTCTCGCCGATCCGGTCAAGACGATCGACACGCAAAAGGTCAAGGTCAAGGTCGAGACGATCGCAACCGGGCTCGATCATCCCTGGGCAGTCGAAGTGCTGCCGGACGGTGCCTACCTTGTGACCGAGCGACCGGGTCGCATGCGCGTCATTCGTGACGGCAAGAAATCCGCTCCGATCGCCGGCCTGCCGGATGTCTATGCAAACGGCCAGGGCGGCTTGCTCGATGTAGCCCTCGATCCTAAATTCGCCAACAACCGTACCATCTATTTCACCGCCTCCGTTGCCGCGGACGGCGGCAGCGGCACGGCAGTCTTCCGCGCGGTCCTGTCGCCGGACGAGAAGCGGCTGACCGATGTGAAGCGTATTTTCGTGATGAACAAGATGTCGCGCGGCGACTTGCAGTATGGCTCGCGTATTGCAATCGCCAAGGATGGCAGCCTGTTCGTCAGCCTTGGTGACCGCTTCGAACAGGATCGCGCCCAGGATTTCCACGACGATGCCGGTTCGATCATTCATATCAGGGCCGACGGCAGCATTCCGGCCGACAATCCGTTCAAGGATAGCCTAAAGGCTTTGCCGGAAATATGGTCCAAAGGACACCGCAATCCCGAAGGCATCACATTCGATGCCGCCGACGGCAAGCTCTATACGGTTGAACACGGCCCCAAAGGCGGCGACGAGATCAACACGCCGGAAGCGGGCAAGAACTACGGCTGGCCGGTCATTTCCTATGGACGCAACTATGACGGCTCCAAGGTCGGCATCGGCACGGCCAAAAAGGGCATGGAGCAGCCGATCTTCTACTGGGACCCGTCGATCGCCCCCGGCGCCATTGCCGTCTATCGCGGTCAGATGTTTCCGGAATGGAAGGGCGATTTCCTCGTCGCCGCACTGAAATTCAAGCTGCTGTCGCGCCTCGATCGCGACGGTGGCGGCAAAGTGACCGAACGTGAGCGCATGTTCACCGGAAATTTCGGCCGGCTGCGCGATGTCGTGGTCGCCCCGGACGGCTCGCTGTTGATGACGACGGACGAAGATAACGGCGCGTTGTTGCGCGTTTCCAGAGCGGCACAATAGCGCGCCGACGCCGGCGTCTTTCGCCTTGCCCCGAGGAGAAGCAGCTGCTAACCGTCGGGCCTCTCCCTTTCTTCCCCTCCCGTAGGATGCAGATGAACCGCATACAGGCGAATTTGGTGTTGTTGTTGGCGGCCGCTATCTGGGGCGGCGGTTTCGTCGCGCAGTCGACGGCGATGAAAGCCATCGGGCCGTTCTGGTTCATCGGCCTGCGTTTCGCCGTTGCCACCATCGTCGTCCTGCCCTTCGTCTTGATGGAAAACCGCAAGACGAAGAAGCCGCTGACCAGGCGCAATTGGATTTCCTTCTTTCTCACCGGCATTGCACTCTTCGGCGGAGCGGCAACGCAGCAGATCGGACTGTTGACGACGACGGTCACCAATTCAAGCTTCATCACTGGCCTCTACGTGGTCTTTGTGCCGCTGATCGCCGTCGTCTTCCTGCGCAGGACGCCGCATTGGATCATCTGGCCGGCGGCAATCATGGCCCTCGGCGGCATTTATTTATTGTCCGGTGGCTCCTTTTCGCGGCTCACCGTCGGGGATTTCCTGACCGTGGTCTGCGCCCTCTTCTGGGCAGCGCAGATCACTCTTGCCGGCTCTTGCGTCAATGAAACCGGTCGGCCGCTCGCAATCTCCGCGATGCAGTTTGCCGTCACCGCACTCGCCGCTCTCGCCGTCGCTGTGGTTGCCGAGCCGATCAGCATCGCCGACATTAAGGGATCGCTCGGCCAAATCCTCTATGTCGGCATCTTTTCGTCTGGCCTTGCCTTCGCGCTGCAGGTGATCGGTCAGCGTTACACGAGCGCGCCGCAGGCTGCGATCTTCCTCTCGTCCGAGGCTCTATTCGGCGCTTCTCTGGGCAGCTTGCTGCTCGGCGAGACCATGGGAGCGCTCGGCTATGCCGGCTGTGCCTTGATGTTTATCGCCATGCTTGCAGTTGAATTGGTGCCGGAATTCGTCCGGCGACGCAGTGTCGCCGCCTAAAAATCTGTCCCCAAATACCCGTTATGGCTGTTTTGTGGTGCCCTTAGTGAATTTTTTTCGAATGATCCGAAAGACGGATTCTGGCGACACTATTTGGGAAAATTTCGCCGAAATTATATCGCAAACGATACAAAATCCTTAGAAACACATCCTTGCGAGGGAAAATTTCCGATTCGCGTAACACACTCGCGTTACGGGAGTGTGCTCTCCTGATCACGTTAAAAAACTTTTGCTTGCCAATTAACGATAAACACAGCACTCTCAGTCGTGTTCGGGCATTTTTAGAGCATGGGAAGTCCTTAATAAAGTTGCGCGCCGGAAACGCTAAATATTCCGGTCAGCCCGGTTGCGAAGCGAGCACGAGTGTCGTTTCAATACCGCGCCGAGGTATAGGGGACCTTTTCCTTCAAATTGCGAGATTTGCCTGCAAGCGCCCGAAAGGGCAATGAAGCAATGCTGCCCGTGTGGATGGTGGGCAGAGAGAAAAGGACCTGAGGCATGGCCGAGACTGGCACTGTAAAGTTTTTCAATACCGATAAGGGCTTCGGTTTCATCAAACCGGACAAAGGTGGCGCGGACATCTTTGTGCACATTTCCGCAGTACAGGCCTCTGGTCTGGCAGGATTGTCGGAAAATCAGAAGGTGAGCTTCGACACGGAACCGGATCGCCGCGGCAAGGGACCGAAGGCCGTCAATCTTCAGATCGCTGGTTGAGAGCGCCCTACGGCTGTCATTCGAGTTGAGGCCCGGCAGAGATGCCGGGTTTTATCATTCAGTCTTTATTCAGCTTGCCGTGGCTAGTCTGTCCTTCATGTAAGCTTGGGAACTACGGCCTTCCGGTTCCCCCTTAGAGGACAGACCAATGAACATGCTCGGCAAATCCCTCCTTATGTCCGCCATGGCCGGCGCACTGGCGCTGACATCCGTTTGCGCCGCTTCGGCCGATGAATGGCATCATCACAATGGAGAGGGTTGGGCGCTTGGCGCGGCAGGCCTTGCCACCGGCCTTATCGTCGGCTCTGCGATCGCCAGCCAGCCGCGTTATGTCGAACCCGGTCCGGGCTACGTCGACCCCGACTACGCGCCCGCCCCGCCCTATTACTATCGCGCACCGCCGCGCCGCGTCTATGTCGAGCGTGATGTCGGCTATTACGACCCGCAGCCGGTCGGCCTGCGCCCCTGGTCGTCCCAGTGGATGCGCTATTGCTACGACCGTTACAGCAGCTTCGACGGCCGCAGCGGTACCTATCTCGGCTATGACGGCATGCGCCACTTCTGCACGGCGAACTAATCGCCGATCCGGTTGATTTCCTTAAGCAAAGCGCCGCCATTCCGCGGCGCTTTTCCTTTGGGATCAAAGTCCGCGCAGGAAAGGATTGGTACGACGCTCCTCGCCGATCTGGCCGCCGGGGCCATGACCGCAGATGAAGCCCACATCATCGCCGAGCGGAAATACCTTGTCGCGAATGGACTCCAAAAGCTGTTGGTGATTGCCGCCCGGCAGGTCGGTGCGGCCGATCGAACCGTGAAACAGCACGTCGCCGACATGGGCAAATTTCTGTGTTCTGTTGAAATAGATGACATGGCCGGGCGCATGACCTGGGCAATGGAAGACTTCGAACTCATGCTCGCCGAAGGAAACCTTGTCACCGTCCTTCAGGAAGCGATCCGGCGCCACGTTGCGCACGCCCTCGATATTGAACATCTTGCTCTTGGCTTCGATATCCTGCAGCAACGATCGGTCGTCTTCATGCGGACCGATGACCTCAATGGCCAAAGTTTCGCGAAGCTCGTCGGCGCCGCCGGCATGGTCGATATGGCCATGCGTCAGCCAGATGGCCTTCAACTTTATGCCGTTTTCGCGCACCGTCTGCAGGATGACGTCGACATCGCCGCCGGGATCGACCACGACTCCCTCTTTCGTGTCCGGATCGAACAGGATGGTGCAATTCTGTTCGAAGGGTGTCACCGGAATGATGCCGGCCTGGAGCATGCCCATGGGAAGCGCCTCGTCTGTTGAATGCATATCCAGCCGATATAGCTCCAAACACCAGGCAAAACAGCCCCTTCTCCCCGGAAAACGCTGAAGCTGCGGGACCGCATGGCGGAACCCTCGGCCCTTCCGGACGTTTGCACAGGGTAGTTTCCGCAGATCATAGGAGAAAGGCAATGCCCTCGAAAAGAAAGCTGCTGCTGACGGGCCTCCTGCTCCTGGGCAGCGCCGGGCTTGCGCAAGCCCAGATGTCGGCGACAACCGTGACCGATCTTGACGTCCGCACCGGTCCGGGTCCGCAATATCCGACGGTCGGTACGGCAACCCGCGGCTCGGAAGCCAGCCTTGACGGCTGTATCCAAGGCAGCAACTGGTGCCGCATCGATGTCAACGGCATGCGTGGCTGGGTGGATGCCCAGACATTGAGCGTCGAAGAGAACGGAAATCCAGTCGTCGTCGAGGAGCACTACTCCGAGCTCGGCGTACCGACCGTCGTCTATAGCGAGACCGATTCCACGACGACGGGCAGCGTCTCCCCCTCTCCGGACGATGAACTGATCGGTCCGGTCGAAAAGGTCGAGGTCGTCACTCCGCCGGATGAAGTCCATACCTACATCACCAAAAACCCGGTCAAGACCGTGCGGCTGCGCGGCGAGGTCGCGGTCGGCGCCACCCTGCCCGAAAGCGTTGTGGTCCATCGGATCCCGGACTATCAATACAGCTACGTAGAGGTGAACCGAAAGCCGGTGCTGGTCGATCCGAATACCCGACGCATCGTCTACGTCTACCGCTGAGCCATTTTCACCAGCATCAATTCGTCAAATTGATCGGCGGCCAAACGGCCGCCACTTTTTTGCGCGGGTTTTCCCCGGGATTATCGTAGGAATCTCCCGTTTTAGTTGCCATTCTATTTCCACCGGCCGCTGCATCATGTAATTCTAATATCGATGAGGATTACTGCCGCTCCCGGGGCTCGGTCCGGGTTGCGGAGTCAGTGCTTCCGGAAATTTCTTCCGGAACAATGGGAGAAGGGTAATCATGGAAAGTTTGGGGCCAATCATCACGCAACTGATCGCCGGCGCAATCGGCGGTAACGCGGCCAGCGCCGCCCTCAAGCAGGAAGGGATCAATCTCGTCGCCAGAACGATTGCTGGCGCCGTCGGCGGCCTTGGTGGCGGCCTTATTCTCAACCTGATCGGCAGCGAAGCGCTGACCGGCCTTATTGCGCAGGGTATTTCCTCGTTGATCGCCGGCGGCGTGCTCTCAGCAATCGTCGGCGCAGTTCTCGGCCGCAAATAGACCGGGATATTTCAGAAAACAAAAGCCGGACGACCAAATGGCCCCCGGCTCTCGTTAATTGTTCCAAAGCCTTATTCGGCGGCCGCGGCAGTCGGATAGACTTCCTTGATGTAGTCGTTCATCAGCGATTCGCTGATCGATGCCGGCGTGAACCGGTAAGGACCGATTTCCGATACCGGGGTCACTTCCGCAGCCGAGCCGGTCAGGAAGCACTCGCTGAAATCGGACAGTTCTTCCGGCATGATCGCGCGTTCGACCACCTGCAACCCGCGGCGCTTGGCAAGATCGATCACAGTCTGGCGCGTGATGCCGTTCAGGAAGCAATCCGGTGTTGGTGTATGGATAACGCCGTCCTTGACGAAGAAGATATTGGCGCCAGTCGCCTCCGCCACCTGGCCACGATAGTCGAGCATCATCGCGTCGGCATAGCCCTTGGCTTCAGCGGCGTGTTTGGAAATGGTGCAGATCATGTAGAGGCCGGCCGCCTTCGAGGCGCAAGGTGCGGTCTTGGGATCGGGGCGGCGATATTCGGCAATATCGAGACGAATGCCCTTCAGCTTTTCGGCAGGATTGAAGTAGCTGCCCCACTGCCAGATCGCGATTGCCACGTTGATGCGGTTATTCTGGGCGGACACGCCCATCATCTCGCTGCCACGCCAAGCGATCGGCCGCACATAGGCTTCAGAAAAGCCCTGGCGCTTCAGGAGCTCGATCGTCGCCGCGTCGAGTTCGGCAACGCTATAGGGAATTTTGAAGCCGAGAATGTCGGCAGACTTGTGAAGACGCTGATTGTGCTCCGTCAGCTTGAAGACGCGGCCGCCATAGGCGCGCTCGCCCTCGAAGACCGCGC
This sequence comes from Martinezella calliandrae, assembly GCF_030272695.1. GTDB lineage: Bacteria > Pseudomonadota > Alphaproteobacteria > Rhizobiales > Rhizobiaceae > Rhizobium > Rhizobium calliandrae. Next base: position 95,725 of record NZ_JARFYN010000005.1, on the reverse strand, counting down.
TCGCATAATGCAGGCCATGGGTCAGCACATGAATCTTAGCATCCTTCCAGGGCACGAATGCGCCATTGAACCAGATCTCCCCATCCAGTTGATCAAAAGGAACCGTTGCCATCTTAATTCTCCTCCGGCGCCCGGACGCCATGACAGTTGATTGTTGTCCCCATTACGCATTATCCACGATGCAGATGGGGAAAATATGAGACGGGTTGGAATTTTTGCGAAGCCGGGCTTAGTTTCCAAATATGGCCATATCCGTCCGGGCGGCGCAAGATCGGCGGAAACTAGCAGCGGCGTAAAAATACGTCAATAAAGCTGACATATTTTTGCGAAGGTTTCCCGATTGCCCCAAAATAGGAAAGGAAATGCCAAGGTGCCACGACAGACGAGCCAAAAAGCGGCGAAACCGGAGCTGCTGGCGACGCCGATGGAGAATGCGGGGATCATCGATTTCGAGATCATCGAGCTGCTTTTCTTTGCCTATCGCGATTTCGTGTCCGATCCGGATCAAATCCTGGTCAAGAGTGGATTTGGGCGCGCGCATCATCGGGTTGTTCATTTCGTTAACCGCGAACCCGGCATGACGGTTGCGGACCTGTTGGAAACGTTGAAGATCACCAAACAGAGTTTGGCGCGGGTTCTCAAACAATTGATCGATTCAGGCTATATTCGTCAGGTGGCTGGGCCTGAGGATCGCCGGCAGCGCAAACTCTACCCGACCCAGGCGGGCCGCGATCTGGCATTGGCGCTGGCCGAGCCGCAATCGCGCCGCATTGAGCGGGCATTCGCAGGTGCGTCCGATGCGACACGCGAAAGCGTCAAACGGTTCCTGAGGGGAATGCAGGACTGAGGTACGATCTCGAGCCGAAGAGCCGCTAAGCGGGATCTTGGATAAGATCATCTCAATCAAACAGATATAACAACGATCGAGACGGATTGAATGACGACAAAGACAGCAATTTCGGACGATGCAGCGCACCTCCTGGTGGTGGATGACGACACGCGTATCCGCGCCCTACTCAATCGTTATCTCATGGAAAAGGGATACCGGGTAACGGCGGCCGCCGACGGCGCCGAGGCCCGCCGCAAGCTCGAAGGGCTCGATTTCGACCTGATCATCATGGACGTGATGATGCCCGGTGAATCCGGAATTTCTCTGACGGCGAGCCTGCGAGCCATCAAGAACATTCCGATCATCATGCTGACCGCTCTTGCCGAATCGGAAGCGCGTATCGCCGGACTGGAAGCCGGTGCCGACGATTATCTGCCGAAGCCTTTCGACCCGCGCGAACTCGTGCTGCGCATCAACAATATCCTCCGGCGCAATGCGCCGGCCGATGCGCCGAAGATCGAACAGGTGATGTTCGGGCCCTACACTTTTTCGCTCACCCGCAAGGAGCTGAAGAAGGCCTCCGAGCTCATCCGCCTGACCGATCGGGAACAGGAAATCATGCTGCTCTTTGCCAAGCGCGCCGGCGATACCATTCCTCGCCACGAACTGATCGGCAGCGATGCCGAGGTTGGCGAGCGCACCATCGACGTGCAGATCAACCGCTTGCGCCGCAAGATCGAGGACGATCCGGCCAACCCCGTCTGGTTGCAGACGGTGCGCGGCATCGGCTACCGTCTGAGTATAGATTAATCAGTTCCCTGGGATCAGCGGCGATGGTGACATTCGACTCGATCAGGCGCGATCAGGAGCACACGCCCTCCAACGGCCTGCGCTGGTTTGGGCGCTGGTTGCGCCGGCGGCTGCCGACCGGCCTCTATGCGCGCACGCTTTTGATTTTCATCCTGCCGATGATCATCCTTCAGGCAGTCGTCACCATCGTCTTCATGGAGCGCCATTGGCAAATGGTGACACAGCGGCTATCGATGGCCACCACCCGCGATATCGCCGCCATCATCGACATCATCCAAACCTATCCGCAGGACGCCGACTTTTCCGCAGTCACGGAGATGGCCCGGCAAAAGCTCGATCTCACCATCTCCATCGAGCCGGGGGGGGAATTGCCGCAGCCGCGTGAAAAACCGTTCTTCTCGATTCTCGACGGCATCTTGAGCGACGAGATCCGCGGACAGATCAACCTGCCCTTCTGGATCGACACAGTCGGCAATTCCAGCCTTGTCGAAATTCGCGTCAAGCTGCCGGACAAGGTGCTGCGCGTCTTTGCCAAGCGCAGCCAGACCTACGCCTCGAATACGCATATCTTCATTCTCTGGATGGTCGGCACATCACTGGCATTGATCGGCATTGCCGTGCTGTTCCTGCGCGGCCAGATCCGGCCGATTCTCGCGCTGGCGCAGGCTGCGGAAAGTTTCGGCAAGGGCCAGCGGCGGGATGATTATTCGCCACGCGGCGCCGACGAAGTCCGTCGCGCTGGCCTCGCCTTCATCCTGATGCGAGAGCGCATCGAGCGGCAGATCGAGCAGCGCACTGCGATGCTCTCCGGCGTCAGCCACGACCTGCGCACCGTGCTCACGCGCTTCAAGCTGCAGCTCGCCCTCATCGGCGATAATCCCGATCTCGTTGGCCTCAACGAAGATGTCGAGGACATGCGGAGCATGTTGGAAGGCTATATGGCCTTCGCCCGCGGCGAGGCGGAAGAGGATGTCGGCACGCTTCGACTGAGCGATATCCTCGACAAGGTCGAACAGGACTTCTCGCTGCACGGCAAATCCATGACTTTCTCCATCGAGGGCGACAACGATATCTCCGTGCGTCCGAACGCCTTTACGCGGCTGGTGACGAACCTTGCCTCCAACGCGCGCCGTTACGCACGAACGCTGCGCATCGAGGCCAAGCACGGCACCAAATGGCTGACGATCATTTTCGACGATGACGGCCCCGGCATTCCGGTCAACGCGCGCGAAGACGTGTTCAAGCCCTTCTTCCGGCTGGACGAGGCGCGCAATCTCGATAATTCCGGCACCGGCCTCGGCCTTGCCATTGCCCGCGACATTGCACGCAGCCACGGCGGCAACGTCACGCTCGGCGACAGCCCGCTCGGCGGCCTGCGCGCCACCATCCGCATTCCCGCCTAAGACTTAGGAGAGGACATTGTATGCCGATCGACATCAACGACATGCATTGGCTTAATCTGCCACCGGCTTGGGAAATGAACAACGGCCGGCTCATCGTCCGCTCCGGCAACAAGACCGATTTCTGGCAGGGAACCTATTACGACTTCCACCGCGACAACGGCCATTTCCTTGGCCGGCAGTGGCGCGGCGACTTCACCGCCGAAATCACCTTCATCGGGCGCTATCGCGAACTCTATGACCAGGCCGGCCTGATGGTCCGTCATGACGCCACGCACTGGATGAAATGTGGAATCGAATATACCGACGGCGCTAGGCATTTCAGCGTCGTGGTGACCAACCGCAATTCCGACTGGTCCGCCTTCCGGCTCGATCATGAGTTCGAGGCCCTATCGGCACGGGTGACGCGCAACGGCGACGCGCTTTTCATCCAGTACCGCACCGACAAGATGACCGAGTGGCGCATGGCCCGGCTCGCCTGGTTCGATCCGGCTCTCGAAGAGGTCTCCGTCGGTCCCGCCTTCTGCTCACCTGAGCGCGACGGTTTCGAGGCGGAATTTCTGGATTTTAGTATATCGGAGCCGGTATTTCGGGATATTCATTGAGCTACGACCTTCTCCAACGATGAGAAGGTAAGGCTCACATCATCTTCTTGCCGTTCGGCACCGGCTGCGTCACGGCTGCGAGCACGATCGCGCCGGCTTCATCCTCGAAACCGAGGGTCAGCACTTCGGAACGGACGGGACCGATCTGGCGCGGCGGAAAGTTGACGACACCGAGGACCTGACGGCCGATCAGGGATTGCGGCGTGTAATGCACGGTAATCTGCGCCGAAGACCGCTTGATGCCGATCTCGGGTCCGAAATCGATCTTCAGCTTGAAGGCCGGCTTGCGCGCTTCCGGAAAGGGCTCTGCCTCGATGATCGTGCCGACGCGGATATCCACCCGCTCGAAATCGCCATAGGTGATCTCATCCGCCATACCCACGCCCTTTTAATGCTGGAAACCTAGCCCGCCAGTTCTTGCGCACGCTTGCGCGCCGCCGCAAGCGCCTCGTCGAAAAGAGGCTGCATGCCGTCTTTGGCCATCAGAACCGCAAGAGCGGCGGCGGTGGTGCCGCCGGGAGACGTCACGTTCTGACGAAGGCGCGATGCGTCGTCGGGGGACTGATGCAACATCTCACCAGCCCCCGCGACAGTTTCCCGCGCGAGTCGCATGGCGAGGTCCGCCTGCAGGCCGAGCTTCCGGCCCGCCTCCGCCATGCACTCGACGAGATAAAAGACATAGGCCGGTCCGCTGCCGGAGACGGCCGTCACGGAATCGATATCCGCTTCGCCCGGCACCCATTCGACCGGACCGGACACCTTCAAGAGATTTTGCACCAGCTGCCGCTGGCGTTCGCCGGTTTGGGCATTGGCAAACGCACCGGTGACGCCACGACCGACCATGGCTGGCGTGTTCGGCATGGCGCGCACCATCGCCATTTCACCCAGATGTTTTTCAAGGAAGGCCAGCGTCTTGCCGGCAGCAATCGACACCACCACCGTATTCGGCCCGATCGTCGCCTTGAAGGGCGGCAATACCGCATCCATCACCTGCGGCTTGACGGCAATGAAGAGAACGCCGGCGACAACACCTGCGGGAACGCCGGCGACATGAACCGCGCCGGCATCGGTGATCAGCTTCAGCATCGCATCGGACGGATTGGGATCGACGACGATCACCGAAGAACCAGGCACACCGCTTTTCAGCCAACCCGTCAAAAGAGCGCCGCCCATATTGCCAGCCCCGATCAGGATGATGGGGTCGGACGGTTGGAAAGCGCTTGATGCTTCTGTTCCCATATCAGGCTTCGCCCACGGTTTCGAAGAGCACGGCTTCCATGGCGCGGTTTGCGTCAAGGCCAGACCACACTACAAATTGGAAAGCCTGATAGTAAGCCTCGCAGGTGTCAAGAGCGTTGGATAATAGCACTTCCACCTGCCGGTTCGTCGGCTCGGCGCCGCCGGAGAGCAGCAGCGACTGACGGAAGATCACGATATCCTCCTGCCGCCACAGATCGAAGTGCCCCATCAGCACCTGCCCGTTGATGCAGGATAGGAGCTTGATGACTTCATTGACACGCGGATCGGGAACTTTGATGTCAAATGCGCAGGCTATATGCAGCGCCTCGAACTCCTCCATCCAGGAGAAAGAGACGTGATAGTCGGTCCATCGCCCCTCGACGGTCATGGCGATTTCATCCTCGCCGGACCGCTCGAACGACCAGTCATTGTTGGCGGCCACGAACTCGATCATATCGACCGGGTTCGATTGTCGTTCGACTTCCATTTCCATAAGGCTCATGCAGCACCTTCTTGACCGGAACGAATGCAGCTTCCCCGTGTCCAAACACCTGAAAGAACGCAAACAGTTTTACTCCGGAAACTCCTCGGGATGATGTTGAACGGCTGCCAGACTAACGCATCCACCCTGCCCGGAGCTTACCAATTCCGTTTCGAATCATCATTTAAAATCAGTGTATAACGGCATGCCCGGCATGCCAGCCCCTGATTGGTGATTTTGGCGAAGGGCGCTGTGGACAGCTCTTCCAATGTCTATTCAGAAGGGAGTCATAACTGACTCTGGCGATTGGCTTTTTTGCCTATGTCCACAGGTGGAAAAACGACCGAAAATTTTAGAGGAAAAATGCGCGGCAGACACGTGCCGCGCCGATTTCTCGCAAAATGAATCGCGATTATTTGCCTTCGGAGGAAAGACGGGCTTCCAACGCTTCGACCCTGGCGCGCAGCGCGTCGTTTTCATCCCGAGCCTTGACCGCCATTTCGCGTACGGCCTCGAACTCCTCACGCTTGACGATATCGAGGCTGTTCAGCCAACGCTCGGCCTGGGCATTGAATGCTGTCTCGATCTCTCGGCGCACGCCTTGGGCAGCACCGGCGGCATCGGTCATCAACTTGGCGAATTCGTCCAAGATACGGTTCGGTCCAGTGCTCATAGTAGTCTCCTTGCGGCCGTCGGCCCCGAAAATGGACGGCATCATCATATAGGGCCAGATAGATCTGAGGTAAGATTTCCGAGGGTCGGTTGCAAGCAAATTGAGATAGAGCGGGACAACCCGGCCCGAGATGAGAGACACACGAATAATCGACTTGACCGTTTCAATACCGAACGCCATGTTCCGCCGACACTGGATTTAGCATGCTCTTATCCAAAAACTGCAGACAGTTTTGGAAATCATGCTCTAACGGACCCGACAATCTTGCTGACATCCGCCAATCTCGCCGCCGTTTTGCCGTTTCCCGATATCGATCCGATCGCCTTTTCGCTCGGTCCGCTGTCGATCCATTGGTACGGCCTCGCCTATGTCGCGGGCATTCTGCTTGGCTGGTTCTATGCAAGACGGCTGGTCGACAATGGCAAGCTCTGGCTGAACGACGCTGCGCCGATGACGCGTGCGCATCTGGACGACTTCATTTTATGGGTGGCCTTTGGCATCGTGCTCGGCGGGCGGATCGGCTATGTCCTGTTTTACGATCTCGATCCGGTGCTCGCCGACCCGATCCGCGCCATTCAGGTCTGGAATGGCGGCATGTCCTTTCACGGTGGATTAATCGGCACGACCATCGCCATGATTTTGTTTGCTAATCGCAACAAGATTCCGATGTGGAGTCTGTTTGATATCGTTGCCGCTGTCGCCCCCATCGGCCTTTTCTTCGGCCGCATCGCCAATTTTATCAACGGCGAACTCTGGGGTCGGACCACCGACGTGCCCTGGGCAATGGTTTTCTGCAGCCCGCATGTCATCGCCGCTCACGAGGGTGTCTGCCCTGCCGGCCTCGATCCGCGTCATCCGAGCCAGCTCTACGAAGCCGGGATCGAGGGCATTGTGCTCTTCCTCGTCCTCTTCATCCTCACCCGCTGGGCCTTGGCGCTGAAGAAACCCGGCACCGTTAGCGGCGTCTTCGTCGCCGGCTATGCCTTCTCACGGATTTTCGTCGAATTCTTCCGCCAGCCTGACGAACAACTGGGCTACCTCCTCGGCACGCACTGGCTGACGATGGGCATGGTGCTCTCCCTGCCTATGGTTGCGGTCGGCCTGTGGGCCATCATCCGTGCCCGCCACGTTGCTGCCAGACAGACGGCTTGAACTCTGGGTTTAATGTCGCATGATCTTTCCGAGAGCCGCCTCACATTTTTCGGGACCATGCTTTAGCGAGACCAAACGATGACGACCGCGCTCGGAGAAAAAATCAAAACCATCATCCGCGCCAACGGACCCCTCAGCATCACGGATTATTTCTCGCTTTGCCTCGCAGACCCAGAGTACGGCTATTACAAGACGCGGGAGCCCTTCGGCCGGGCCGGTGATTTCGTCACGGCGCCCGAGGTCAGCCAGCTCTTCGGCGAGATGATCGGCGTCTTCGTAGTGCATGCCTGGCAGCGCCACGGCACGCCGGGCGATGTTCGCCTCGTCGAAATCGGCCCTGGCCGCGGCACGATGATGTCAGACATGCTGCGCGTCATCGCCAAGCTGGCCCCGCCTCTTTATGGGGCGATGAGCGTGCATCTGGTCGAAACCAGCGAGCGGCTGCAGGGCTTCCAGCGCCAGACGCTCGAGGCCCATGGTGACAAGATCACGTGGCATTCGGACTTCGGTGACGTGCCGGTGGGCTTCACTTTGCTTGCCGCCAACGAGCTGTTCGACGCCATCCCCATCCGCCAGTTCGTCCGCACCGTCAACGGTTTTCGCGAGCGCACGGTCGGGCTCGACGCCAATGACGAATTGACCTACACGGCCGGCGTTGCGAGCCTCGACCCCGCACTTCTTCCGGACGGGCCGCTTCCGCCGATCGGCACGATCTTCGAGATCGCCCCTGCCCGTCAGGCGGTGATGACGACGATCTGCGACCGGCTTGCCGCTCATGGCGGCACGGCGCTCGTCATCGATTACGGTCATATGGCGACGGGCTTCGGCGATACAATGCAGGCCGTACGCATGCATGAATACGATCCGCCGCTTAATCATCCCGGCGAAGCCGATCTCACCAGCCACGTCGATTTCCAACACCTGGCCGAAACCGCTCTGGCTTCCGGCCTGCATATCAACGGTTGCTGCCATCAGGGCGATTTCCTCGTCGGGCTCGGACTGCTGGAGCGGGCTGCGGCGCTTGGCCGCGACCGCGACCCCGCCATACAAGATGGCATTCGCGCCGCCACCGAACGGCTCGCAGGCGCCGGCGAAGGCAAGATGGGCGAGCTCTTCAAGGTGCTGGCGGTCTCCAGACCAGCGATCGATCTATTGCCCTTTCGGCAGGTACGCTGAACAACAGTGTTGATCTCCGCGGATTGACAGAGCGCGCATGGCTGGGCCAACATCATGCCCAAAATCGAACCGCTTCGCGAAAGAAGCGTTATTTCCATCACGAAAGAACACATCAAGGGACGCAGCATTGCCGACTCCGATCGAAAGCACGCTGCTGAGCGCCGCCAAGAGCGCTGGCATCCGCCACGGCTACTTCACCCGTGACGGCGGCGTTTCAGAGGGCCTTTATCGCGGACTGAACGTCGGCCTCGGTTCGAACGACAATCGCGAACACGTCCAGGAAAACCGCCGCCGTGTCGCCGGTTGGTTCGGCCTGCCGGTGGAACGGCTTGCGACCGTCAATCAGGTTCATTCGCCCGACGTGATAGCCGTCGATTGGAACTATGACGGCACCCGCCCGCAAGCTGACGCCATGGTGACGGCGACGCCAGGGATTGCGCTTGGCGTGCTCGCCGCCGATTGCGGCCCGATCCTTTTCGCCGATCCCGAAAACCGGGTGATCGGTGCCGCCCATGCCGGCTGGAAGGGGGCGCTGACAGGCGTCCTGGAAAACACCATCGACGCCATGATCGCGCTCGGTGCCGAGCGGGCAGAGATCATCGCCTGCCTCGGTCCCTCGATCAGCCAGGCAAGCTATGAGGTCGGTCCGGAATTCGTCGACCGCTTCGTCGCCTACGACCCGGACTACGCCAAGTACTTCATCGCGTCCAAGCGGGTGGGCCATGCAATGTTCGACCTGCCTGGCCTGACCATCGACCGCTTGCGCAAAGCCGGCGTAACCGCCCAAAACCTTGATCTGTGCACCTATCCCGATCCCGACCGCTTCTTCTCCTATCGCCGCGCCACGCACGCCAAGGAGCTGGATTACGGCCGGCAGATTTCCGCCATTGCCATCGAGGAGACGTTCTAAAATGGCTCTGCATTTCGAACGCAGCGAATTCAACAACCGTATGGCCCGCCTTCTCGCGAAAATGCAGGAGGAAAAACTCGACGCCATACTGCTCTTCGCGCAGGAGAGCATGTTCTGGCTGACCGGCTACGATACGTTCGGCTATTGCTTCTTCCAGACGCTGGTGGTCAAGTCTGACGGCACGATGGTGCTGCTCACCCGATCAGCTGATCTTCGCCAGGCGCAGCTGACATCGGTCATCTCAGACATTCGCGTCTGGGTCGACCGCGTCAATGCCGATCCAACGCTCGATCTCAAGGAATTGCTGGTGGAGCTCGATCTGCTCGGCGCCCGCATCGGCGTCGAATACGATACCCACGGCATGACCGGTCGTGTCGCCCGCTTGCTCGACAACCAGCTCGCTAGCTTCGGCCAGATTGTCGACGCGTCCTACCTTGTCAGCCGCCTGCGCCTCGTTAAAAGCCTCGCCGAAATCGCCTATGTCGAGCGCGCCGCTGTTCTCGCCGATGATGCACTGGACACGGCGCTTGCTCTGATCAAACCTGGCGCCGACGAAGCCGATATTCTTGCCGCCATGCAAAGCGCGATCTTTTCCGGCGGCGGCGATTATCCTGCCAATGAATTCATCATCGGCTCCGGGCCCGAAGCGCTGCTCTGCCGCTACAAGGCCGGCCGCCGCAAGCTGGATGACAACGACCAGCTCACCCTCGAATGGGCCGGCGCCTATGTCCATTACCATGCCGCCATGATGCGCACGGTCGTCATCGGCGACCCCACGCACCGCCACCGCGAACTCTATAACGCCTGCCTGGAAACCATCCAGGCGATTGAAACCGTGCTGGAGCCTGGCCATACCTTTGGCGACGTCTTCGACACGCACGCCAAGATCATGGATGAGCGCGGCCTTACCCGCCACCGGCTGAACGCCTGCGGCTATTCGCTCGGTGCCCGCTTCTCTCCCTCCTGGATGGAGCATCAGATGTTCCATGCGGGCAACCTGCAGGAGATCGAAGAGAACATGTCACTTTTCGTGCACATGATCATCATGGATTCCGACACCGGCTCCGCGATGACGCTCGGTCAGACCTATCTGACGACCTCTCAGGCGCCGAGAGCTTTGTCGCGCCACCGGCTCGAATTTCTTAACCGTTAGCAGCGTAAAATAGCGATCCTGAACGGGCAGACCGTCGAAGAAAAGGATCGCGCACATGGGACTGGTCAGGACAACGTTGATTTCCGTTGGCTGCTGTTTTGCGCTCGCCGCCTGCAATACGACGGACGCCCTAACACCACCCGAAAGCATCGGCGATGCCGGCTCCAGCCCCGTCACCCAGCGCGATGTCGAGCGCATGGCGGCCGCGCCGCAGCGCCAGCAGAACTATGAAGCCGCGCAGGACAGCTACAGCTACCAGCGACAAGGCTATCAGCAGCAAGGTGGTTACCAGACGCAGAACTATGGCGGCGGCTCGCTCGACGATCAGGCGGCTGCTCTCAAAAGCAGCGGCCGCAACCCCTATGCCTCCCGCCCACTCGACGATTCCAGGACTGCCTCCATTCGATCGCAGGACGCGCAAACCTCAAACGCTGACGAACAGCGCGAGGCTGACCGCCGCCTCGCCGACGATCCGCAGCCGCAGCCGCAGCAGCAAGAAGCGGCGGAGGATCGGAAGCAACCTGAACAACAGCAAGCTTCCCTTCCCCCTGCCGCCGCGGCGGAGAAAAGCAGCGTCCGTTTCCTACCGATCATCGGCGCACCGGTCGAGGCCGTTACACCGCTGTCACGTCAGCTCGGCGCCGAGGCCCGCGCGCTCGGCCTGACGATCAAGAGCTCCAGCGATTCCAGCGCCGGCTATATCCTGAAGGGTTATCTGTCCGCCTTCGAGGACGGGCCGCAGATTTCCGTCACCTATGTCTGGGATGTCCTCGACAACAGCGGTGCCCGCCTGCACCGGATCCAGGGATCGGAAAGCGCGCCGTTGAAGCGCGGTGATCCCTGGGCTGCCGTCCCGCCCTCCGTCATGCAGAAAATTGCCACCGAAACCATGTCGGAATTCAACGCCTGGCGCGACTCTCGCCGTGGATAGCCACAAGCTTTGCAGAAATATGAAAGCTATCGCACTCTAGCCCCTTGCATTCGAGAGCGAGGCGGTTAAAAGCGCGGCTATCAGGTTGGTAACAGGCGGGCCACAATGAAGGTTTTCGCAGGCAATTCGAACCGGCATCTTGCCGAAGCGATCTGCAATTATCTCAACGTACCCTTGGGCAAGGCCAGCGTCAGGCGCTTCGCAGACCAGGAAATCTTCGTTGAAATCCAGGAGAACGTGCGTGGCGAGGACGTATTCGTCGTCCAGCCGACATCATTCCCGACCAACGACCATCTCATGGAACTGTTGATCATGATCGACGCGATGCGCCGCTCCTCGGCGCGGCGTATCACGGCCGTTCTTCCCTATTTCGGCTATGCCCGCCAGGATCGCCGCGCCTCCGGGCGCACGCCGATCTCGGCCAAGCTGGTGGCCAATCTGATCACCGAGGCTGGCGCCGACCGGGTTCTGACGCTCGATCTGCATGCCGGCCAGATCCAAGGCTTCTTTGATATCCCCACAGACAATCTCTACGCACTGCCGATCCTGACGCGCGATATCAAGGCGAATTACGATATCGGCAACGTCATGGTCGTCTCCCCCGATGTCGGCGGTGTCGTGCGCGCCCGAGCGCTGGCCAAACGCCTCGACTGTCTGCTGGCGATCGTGGATAAGCGCCGCGAGCGCCCAGGTGAGTCCGAGGTGATGAACATCATCGGCGAAGTGACTGGCAAAGATTGCATCCTGATCGACGATATCGTCGATTCCGGTGGCACGCTCTGCAACGCTGCCGATGCCCTACTTGCAAGAGGCGCGGCAAGCGTCACCGCCTATATCACCCATGGCGTTCTCTCCGGCGGCGCCGTGACCCGCGTGGCAAATTCGCAGCTGAAAGAACTGGTGATCACCGATTCCATCCAACCGACCACGACTGTGCAATCGGCGCCCAATATCCGCGTCATCAGCACCGCCAGTCTGATCGGCGAAGCCATCAACCGTACCAGCCAGGAAGAATCGGTATCGAGCCTGTTCGACTGACGCTATCAGGCTCTTCTCACGCAGGTTTCGCATCGACCGGACGGCTTTGCCTAATGGCTAGCAGCCCTATTCCAAGGAGCCCTGAGGCAAAGACCGCCGCACCGGCGCCCATGATCGATGGGCCGATGCCGAACCAGGCAAACAGGCTGGGCGACATGAGATAGGCCAGGAAAAGGCCGAGGAAGATCGCACACATCAGCAATCGGTAGATCTGCGCCAGACGATGGGGCTCGCTGCGCGTCTGCATCAGATGCAGCATCGCAAGGTTCTCGAAGGGGCCGTTGATTGCGGCAAGGCACGCAATGGTCATCAGCAATAGGCGATCATGCACCAGCGGCAGCAGGAAGACACCGGCGCCGAAAACCAGCTTTGCAACAATGATCCAAACCACCGGTCTGCGCGGCCTCATGTTGCTGAGGATGAGGTTGGTCGTCAGGTTGCCGACGCCGTAGGCCGTCATCATCAGGCTGTAATCCGTCAAGGGATCGGCACTGGTTTCGCGCAGGTGCAGGATCATCCCGAGCAAAATGCCCATCGCCCAGGCAACATTCCCCATCAGGTTCGTGAACAGCCCATAGAGTATGGCGGCATGGCCGCGCGCCATTCGCCATCCACCCAGCACACCATCGACCACCGCGGCCATTCCGGAGACTTCAAGACGCCGAGGCGCGGACGGGAACCTGGCGACAGCCATCCAGACGGCCAGGGCAGAAAGTAGGAATGTCGCCGCCGTCACCGTGAAAAACTGCGATTTCGGCAAAAATCCGTTGACCAGCGCGATCATGCTCGGTCCGAGGATGCGAGCCATGCGCCTCGTTGCGTCGAACAGTCCATTGGTCGCGTGGCGAATATCGGGATCGATCGCGATGGTCGGAAGAGTTGCCTGCAACGACGGATCGAAGCTGGACGTCAGCAAGGCAATGCATCCGGCAAGCACCATCAACAACGGCAGGCTCATGAAATGCATGAGACCGGCGACCGAAAGCAGCATTAGTAAAAGCGCGCGCAGAATGTCGGCAGAAATCATCGTCGTGCTGTGTCGAAAGCGATCTGTCAGGATGCCACCGAACAGGCTGCCGAAGAGAAGTGTTCCTGATTGCAACGCAGAAACATAACCCGCGTTGCTGCCGATGAAATCCGCCGCAATCCAGACGACGGCAACCATATAGAACTCAGATCCGGTCGCCGCCAAAACCTGGCCGGCCCATAGAAGCGAAATCGAGCGTTGGGCCAGCGGCTTTAGGACAAACATGTTTGCATTCTGAAATTGGGTCGACTTATTTGATGACTTGTCCGTTGATCGTCACGGACTGGTCGTCGGCGACGCTGACGTCCCAACGTGAGCGCCCATCCGGATCGGTCTTGGCAAATCCCTTGGCCATCATCAGGCCGAAGGACAATTGATTGAGGTCCGCGTCCCTCTTTGCAGCGTTCTGAACGGCAGCGATGGTCTTGTCGAGATCGCGGGCAAGCACCGTCATCTTCACGGTCGCACGGTCCTTCTCGTTCAACCAGCCACGCATGCTGCCGGAGGCTTCGATGTCGTAAAGGCCCGAAATCGCGCTGATTTTCGGAAAATTGATCGTCATCGTTCCGTCCGGGAACATGGCCTTCTGCAACTTGTCATCCATGGCTGACGTTCCGTCAGGATTGTTGAAATCGGCCTGCTGCAGAACATCCATCAGGGCGGTAAAATTGAGATTCGGTATCTGCATCTGCATTTCGGCGGCGTCGGGAATGAAGGCGACATAATCCTCGGGCACCACACCTGAGGCCACGGTCAGCTTTTCAGCACTCATACCGAAATCGGCATTCATCGCATTGGCCGGCCCGACTACCTTGAACGAGTAGCCCATCTGCTGCAGTCCACCGTCGCCGAGCGGTGTCGTCACGGAAATATCCTTGGCGGAGATCGACTCTTCAAAAGAGGCGGCCAGCGGCATTGCGTTTTGCAGCAATGCCTTGAGCGCCGCGGTTTCGCTGTCAGAGAGGGTCTTCCTATCCTTGTGATCGGAAATGAACCGCAAAATCTCGTTCAGCGCCTTGAGCGGCAGCTTGGTCGCGTTGGCCTTGAAATCGATGGCTCCAATCTTGAACTCGCCAAACGGCTCGGTATCGGAGGAAATCTTGTCCTGGAGAGATTGCAGGCCCCCGTTCATCTGCATGTCGAGCCTGTCCGGCTCGCCGCTCGCCGACGAGGAGAGCATATAGCCGACGCTATCGATCGTGATGTCGTTCTTCTCTACACCATTGTCGGTGGTCTTGGTGGCGAGCGTGATGCCGCTACCCTTCACGTCCATCGAACGAAGATAGTGAAGCGCAGGGTCGAAGACGCCCGTGAAACTGGAGGATGCCAGCGCATAGCGAAACTCGGTTTCCGGACTGCTGCCGGGCTTCGAGCGCGCCGTTACGTCGATCGCATTATTGCCCTCGATATTCCACAGACCGTCATCCTGCGGCGTCGCCACAGCCAGGAGCGGCTTTAACCCGGTAATGTCGAAACCGCTGACGTTCAGCTTGTCGAAGAGCTTCTGCAGGTCATAAGTCACCTCATAGTGACCACTTGCCGGATTGACCGTAATGAACCCGCTCTTGACGATATCGTCTGGCAGGAAATGCGTCAGATTGCCGAGCAGGTCCTTGGCCCCCTGCTCGTTGACGTCGGCCGCCTGCGAGGCGCCAGCCAGACTGGTGGCGAAAACCGCCGCGGCGGCAACTGCCTTAAAACGCATAATTCACTCCCCCAATGATGCTAGGAAAAACAATTTGAAGACGGGAAAACCCTAAACGCGATTCTCGATTGGATGATGACGCCGCGACCTGCGCCGGCTGCAAGCCGCAGCGAGGCATCAAAGTCCCTTCATAACCTGCCCGTTCACCGTAACGGTCCGGTTTTCATCCATTATGACATCCCAGCGCAGCCGACCATCCGGATCGGTCTTGGCAAAGCCTTTGGCGGCCATCAGGCTGAAGGAAACGCTGTTCAGTCGCTGGTCGGTCTTTGCGGCCTCCTGGATGGCCGCGATCGTCCTGTCGAAATCGCGGGCAAGGATCGTCGCCTGCAGCGAGTAACTTGGATGGTGCCTGGTAGAGCCCTTCACCGCGCCGGAAACCTCAACGTCATAAACACCGGAAGCCGCGTTGATCCGCGGGAATTCGAGGGTCCCATAGCCGCTCGGAAACATGATGCGTTTCAATGCTTCGCCGGAGACCGGTGTGGAGCGCGACGTCACTGCTTCCAGAACCGTGTCTATGAGGCCATCGAAATTGACGTTGGGAATCCCGAGTTGCACATCGAGCGTCTCCGGCAGGAAGGCTGCGTAGGCCGGCGCAATGAGGTTCGCGTCCGGCGTAAAATGCTCCGCCCTGAGGCCGAAATTGATGTTGGAAGCCTTGGTCAGACCATCCATCTTGAAATTGTAGTCGAGCGTCTTGACGCCGACCTTGCCGTTTTCAGTCGCCACCAGCGCATTGTTTAGCGTCACGGACTCATTGAACGAACCAAACACGGGCAAGGCGCGATGCACCAGTTCCTCGAACTTCTCGCTGCCGCTTTCCGATAACTGTTTTGCCTTGACGTGCTGAACGAAGAAACGGACGAGCTCACGCAGTTCTTTGACCGGCAAGCTCGTCGCAGTCACTTTGACATCGACACTATCGGCGCTCAGATTGACCGACGGGACGCCGGGCGCTGCCGCCACGACTTTTTCGTTGAGACGCTGTAGCGTGCCCTGCGATTGCAGGTCCACTTTGCCGGCTTCGGTGCTCTCCGTCACCGCATGAGTGACAGACGCGCTATCGATCGTGGCATCGATCTTGCGCCCGCTGTTTTTGCCATTGCCGATGCTGGAGAACTTGATGCCATTGTTCTTCATCTCCATCGACCGCATCATCTCGATCGTCGGATCGAAAATGCCGTCGAGGGAACTGGATGCAACCGAATAGGTGGCGTCAGATGCCGGCGAATGAACCGAAACGTCGAGGCTGTTGTCGCCCGCCAGATGCCACCTGCCTTCTTCGACTGGCCGTGCCAACAATGTGAGAGGCTTCAGGCCGGTAATGGAAAACGCGGAGGAATTGATCTTGTCGAAGAACTTGGCGAGATCGTAGGTGATCTCATATTGTTCGCCGGCGGGCTTGACGGCGACGAAACCGCTGCGGGCGAGATCGTGCGAGAGCGAGTGCGTCAGGATATTGCGCAGTTCCCTAGCGCCCTGCTCGTTGACGTCAGCTGCCTGCGAAACGCCAGCGAGACCGATGAAAAAAACTGCGGCGGCGGCAATAGCCTTGGGGCGCA
Organism: Martinezella calliandrae; assembly: GCF_030272695.1. Taxonomy (GTDB): domain Bacteria; phylum Pseudomonadota; class Alphaproteobacteria; order Rhizobiales; family Rhizobiaceae; genus Rhizobium; species Rhizobium calliandrae. The sequence goes on along the minus strand of NZ_JARFYN010000005.1, from coordinate 79,031 downwards.
TACCCGATCTCTCCTTTGACGCTGATCGATTGGAGTCGACTGTTGGAGTGGCCGAGGGTATATGTCAAGCCATTGATAGAAATAGCATCGTCCGCTTTTCACCATGAGTTGCAATGTCATCACAGATGCGCTTTCTCCGGAGATGCTTGCACCGTCGGCCGCTTTGTATTATACGCCACGCGTCCGCGTAGACACCCTTGGAGGCAACGCGGATGAGGCAGGGCTTGCCCTCCTCCAGTTCAACCGCTTCCCATGAACGGATGAACTCTCCAAATAACCTCGAAAGGAATAGCCATGAGCCACGAAAGCTACGAGCTCAAGGCCGAGGCGCGCGAACGGGTTGGTAAGGGGTCCGCCCGTGAACTTCGCCGCAACGGTTTCATTCCCGCTGTCATCTATGGTGACAAGCAGGCCCCCATTTCGATCGCTCTCAACACCAATGAGGTGACGAAGCGTATCCATGCCGGTGGTTTCCTCACCACGATCGCGACGATCGACATCGACGGCAAGAAGATCAAGGTTCTGCCGAAGGACTACCAGCTCGATCCGGTCCGTGACTTCACGGTCCATGTCGATTTGCTGCGCGTCTCCGCCAATACCCAGGTGACCGTCGAAATCCCGGTTCACTTCGTCAATCACGAACAGTCCCCGGGCCTTAAGGCTGGCGGCGTGCTGAACATCGTTCGCCACGAAATCGAAGTCCACTGCCCGGCCGATGCGATCCCGGAATTCTTCACGGTTGACCTGGCCGGTCACAAGGCTGGCGCCAGCGTCCACATCTCGGATATCACGCTGCCGAAGGATGTGTCCCCGGTCATCGCCGACCGCGACTTCACGATTGCAACGATCGCCGCTCCGGCTGCCGGTCTTGCAGAGGAAGAAGCTGCAGGCGAAGAAGAAGCCGGCGCTTAAATCGGCATTTTCATCGTGACGCATTCAGACCCGCCTCCCCTCGAGGGGTGGCGGGTTTTTCGTGTACAAATTCTAATATAAGTAGTAAGAAATCTAGCTATTCGGCGCTATATCAATCCATTAACCCCATGGTTTCAGCAACATTTAACACATTCATGAAAGTTTACGCCAAAGAGTTGTAGAGCACGGCCAACCCCAAGATCAGCCGGTCTGCGACTGGGGAGTAAAGCGGAACTATGAGCCATTCCGTCGAAAACAGGTTTTTCGCGATCGTCTGCGGCGCGCTGCTGATTTTCGTCGCGCCACTCTTCATATTGTTTCTTTTCCTGTCGTCCGAGCGCGCCGAAAAGGAAATCAAAGATCACATCTCCGTCCTGCTCGTCGCCAATGCCCAGGCGCTTGCCAAGCCGCTATGGGACCTCGACGAGGACAGCGTCACCCAGATCAGCGCGACGACGGTCGCAGAGGGCGCGGTCGTCAAGGTCAATGTCCGCGACGTCTCCGGCCAGCTCGATGTGACGCAATCGACCATCCCGCGGTCCTACAAGGGTCAACTGGAGTCCATTGCCCGACCGATCATCTACCACGGCGTCGACGGCGCCAAAAATCTCGGCACCATCACCGTCTACTACCCGGCGCTTGGCCTCTTCGACGGCTTGAAGAATGAGGAAATCGTCTTCACCTTGATCTTCATCTTCGCCGTATTGACCGTGTTCGGTGCCGCCCTCATCGGTAACCGCATCTTCGTCATTCAGCCGTTGATGCGGCTCACCCATGCCATCGAAGCAACGCGGCGGCTCGGCTCGCGCCATCACGTCGATTGGCAGTCGAACGACGAAATGGGACGCCTCGCCAGCAGCTTCAACGACATGCAGAGCAAGCTGGAGCGCGAGGAAACCGAACTAAAGCTTGCGCATCGCCGCGCCACCGACACCTATAATCTGACGCCGGCCATGCTGTTCTCGCTCGACAAGGATGATTGTATCGCCGCCGTCAGCGATTATTGGCTGGCCGCCACGGGCTATGCCCGCGCCGACGTGGTTGGACGCAGGTTCGCAAGCCTCGTCCTGCCCGGTTCGCGGGCGATTTATACCGAACGCAAGCGCAGCCGTCCTGACAGCGCCGCCCGCCTCGACGTCACGGTAAAATTCCTTTGCCGGGATGAGCGGGTCATGGACGTGCTGATTCTCGAAACGACGGCGATCCAGGATGGCCTGTCGCTCTCGGTCATGACCGATGTCACCGACCTCAAGCAATCCGAAGACCGCAACCTGCGCCAGGCGATCACCGATCACCTTACCGGGCTCTTGAACCGCCAGGGATTCGAGACGGCGCTAGACGCCAAGATCAACGAGGCCGACCTGCGCAAGCGCGAGCTCGCCTGCCTGTTCGTCGATCTCGACCGCTTCAAATGGATCAACGACAATATGGGCCATGCTGCCGGTGACGCGGCGCTGCGTGAACTGGTTTCGCGCATGCAGGCGCGATTGGCGCCCGGCGACATCGCTGCCCGCCTCGGCGGCGACGAATTCGCCATCCTTCTGCTTGCCGAAGACGGCGAGAGCCGGGCATTCGACATGGCGGCACATATCGCCGAACTTTTCGAGACGCCGTTTGTCGGCGATGCCCGCCTAAGCGCCAGCATCGGCATCGCCATTTACCCGCGCCATGCCGCCAACGCCGCAGAACTGCTGCTGAAATCCGACATAGCGATGTATGCCAAGAAGCGCGACGGCAAGAACGGCGCGCAGATCTTCGACAACAACATGCTGGACGATTCCCGTCGTCGTGCAGAGCTTGAGAGCTATATCGAAGGTGGTTTGACCGACGATTGGTTCGAAGCTCACCTGCAGCCTATCGTCAACATCGATGATCGCTCCATCGCCGGCTTCGAAGCGCTGATGCGGCTGCATCATCCACAGAAAGGCATCCTGCCGCCGGCCAGGATCATCGACGTCGCCGAGGAGACCGGCTCGATCGTGCGCATCGGCAACCGCGTCATGGAAAAAGCGATTTCCCACTTCGCCAGCCTCTCACGCCTCGAAGGCATGCAGGACACCTATCTCGCCATCAATTTTTCGCCGCTACAATTCGAGTCGGGACTGCCGGTGCGCATTGCCGCCCTACTTTCCCGTCACGATATCCGCCCGGAGCGGATCGTCGTCGAAATCACCGAGGCCGTGCTGATGGACGACAATCCGGAAACGCGTACGGTCATCAACGAGATCTGCCGCTACGGCTGCCGCATCGCTCTCGACGACTTCGGCACCGGCTATTCGTCGCTGAGTTATATCAACCGCTTCCCGGTCGACATCATCAAGATCGACCAATCCTTCATCCGCGCGATCAACGACACCGCCTCCGATGTCAGCGCCAAGAGCCGCATGCTGGTCGAAAGCATCACGACGCTGTCGCACAAGATGAACTGCACCGTTATCGCCGAAGGCATCGAGACCGAAGAAGAATGCGCCACCCTGCGCGCCATGGGCCTCGATTACGGGCAGGGCTACCTGTTCCACCGGCCGCAGCATCCAAATGAACTCATAAAGACGCTCGCCGGACCGAAAGCTGATTACCTTAGCCCTGTGGCGCAAGCATCATAGCGAGATGAGGAAACCCATGCGAAAACTGCTGCTCCCGGTATTTTTGGGCCTGTTCTCGCTCAGTCTCTTCTCCATAGCCAAAGCCGAAACCGTCAATTTTACCACCGAAGAATATCCACCTTTCAATTACCGCGACGGCAAGACTCCTGTCGGCGCGACTGTCGAACAGGTGGAGAAGATAATGTCCTATATCGGCGTCGACTATTCGATAGACGTGATGCCCTGGGTGCGGGCCTATAAACAGGCAGAGACGACGCCGATGACCTGTGTCTTTGCCACCGCCCATAACGCCGCGCGCGACAAGCTGTTCAAATGGGTCCAACCGCTGCTAGTCGATCGCAATCTCCTGATCAAGCATGCCGGGTCCCGCGTCACAGCCACAACACTCGATGAAGCCCGCAACTTTATCGTCGGCACATGGCGGGACGATTATTCCGAAACCACGTTACGGCAAGCCAACTTTACGCGGATCGATATCGGCAGCGACTTCAGGGCTACACTAAAGAAGCTGATGAGTGACCGCATTGATCTGATGCCGATCTCCGAAACTTATTTCGACAAGCTTCAGAAGGATCGCAATGCGGTGCAAGCGGTCGCCGTTCTCTCCGAACAGCCGATGGGCATTGCCTGCCAAAAGGACTTCCCGGACGATCTCTTGAAGAAGATGCAAGCCGCGCTCGATCGCCTGATCGCCGACGGCACGCAAAAGCAGATCTTCCTGAAGTACGGCCTGCACCTCGCCAACTGACGAGATTGTCGCCTTGACTTTGCCGTCAATTCACTGTCGTGAAAGACATCAGCATTTTCCAAGGGGTGAAGCGCAATGCTTCTTATCGCGGGTCTCGGCAATCCCGGCGCCAAATATCAGAACAACCGCCACAATATTGGCTTCATGGCGGTGGACGCGATCCATCGTCGGCGCAGCTTTTCGCCCTGGTCGAAAAAATTCAGGGCGGAGATTGCGGAAGGCGAGCTAGGCGGCCAGAAAGTTTTGCTTATCAAGCCGCAGACCTTCATGAACCTTTCCGGCGAATCCATCGGCGAGGCGATGCGTTTCTACAAGCTCGAACCCTCCGATCTCGTCGTGATCTACGACGAACTCGATCTGCCGGCAGGCAAGGCACGGCTGAAGACCGGCGGCGGCCATAATGGCCATAATGGCATCAAGTCGATCGACGCGCATTGCGGTCGGGAATATCGCCGGCTGCGTCTCGGCATCGGTCATCCCGGCGTCAAGGAGCTCGTGCACAATCATGTGCTCGGCGACTTTGCCAAAGCCGACCAAAGCTGGCTGGAGCCGCTGTTCGACGTACTCGCCGACAATGCCGACATGCTGGCGCGCGGCGAAGACTCGCAGCTCATGAACAAGATCGCGCTTGCCCTCGGCGGCAAGGCGGAAGAAGAAACGCCAAAGCCAGAAAAAAAGGCCGTGGCCAAGTCGCACATCCACCAGGCTCGCAATCATAGCCAGCCGCGGATGCCCGAAAGTGGCCCGATGGCCGAGATGCTGAAGAGAATGTTCGGCAAGAAGGACGATTGAATGGCGCACGCAGCAACCGACAGAGCCGCAGATATTGTGATCCGCCCGGCTGCCGCCTTTGACTTGCCTACGCTACTGGCGCTCTACCGCCACTTCAACCACGACGATCCTGATATGGATCCTCGGCTTGCGGAGGATCGCTTCGCTGCTATCTCAGCCCATCCCGGCATGACGATCTTCGCCGCCTTCGAAGGCGACCTCGCTATTTCCTCGGTGACGCTGGTCGTCGTCCCCAACCTGACGCGTCGTGGCGCGTCTTATGCTCTCATTGAAAATGTCGTCACCCATGCCGGCTACCGCCAGCGCGGCCATGCACGGGCGCTGATCGAGACAGCCGTCGCGACGGCTTGGAAAAAGGATTGCTATAAGGTGATGCTGCTCACAGGATCCAAAGACCCGGCGACGCTGCGCTTCTACGCCAATTGCGGTTTTTCACAGGACAAGACCGGATTCCAGATCCGGCGCCCCGCCGCGGCCTGATATCCCTGCCCGAGCCTATTCTTCCGGTTCGGTGGTAAACATCAGCGGAAAGCCGGCGCTCTTTGCCAGATCGATGGCCTCCTGTGCTTTGGTCTCGGCAATATCCCTGGCGCAGACCATGACCACGCAGGTGCCGAGCTTATGCGCCGTCATCATGACGCGATAACCGGTCTCCTCGCTCATGCGGAAGACGGCCTTCAACACCATGATGACGAATTCACGCGGCGTGTAATCGTCATTGACGAGAATGATCTTGTATAGCTTCGGCCGGTCAAGCTTCGGCTTCGTCTTGGTCTTGGGTTTTAGGACAATATCATTGTCACTCATCGGACTCACCGTTGATGACAGGGAAAAAAGATTTGCGGCTGATAGTAGAATTATAATGCAACGCAGCAAATCCTTCAAGGACGGTTGCGTCAGGGAGACAATGCCGCAAGCGGCACCCTTCAGCGAACCAGGACTTGCAATCTGATAAAGCCAGACGAGCATCCCCGGCACCGGGAAAGGGCGCTTGTGGTAGAGCGACTGGAGGAGATGCTGCAGCTGCTGGCCGAACGGCAGAACCAGAGCGCTAAAACCGCTCTTCCCAGCCAACAAGAAGCTTAACTGTGGCAATAAAGTGAAAGTGCTCCAGCTTTGAAAGGATGGCCCTCCCGAGCTAGACTGGCGGCCATTTCAATCAAACGGCCCTTTTTTCCGGAAAATCGGCCATGCTTCCGCACAAGACTTGACCCGCAACGGCCCTTCCCCCATACGCACAACAAAGTTTTTCAAGATATGGACAAGGTGCCATGGGTTTCAAATGCGGTATTGTCGGGCTGCCGAATGTCGGCAAGTCTACTCTGTTCAACGCGCTGACCAAGACTGCAGCGGCGCAGGCGGCGAATTACCCCTTCTGCACGATCGAGCCGAACACGGGTGAAGTCGCGGTTCCCGATCCGCGCATGCGCAGGCTTGCCGACATTGCCAAATCAAAGGAACTGATCCCGACGCGCATTTCCTTCGTCGACATCGCTGGCCTGGTTCGCGGCGCCTCGAAGGGCGAAGGCCTGGGGAACCAGTTCCTTGCCAATATTCGCGAGGTCGACGCCATCGTTCACGTGCTGCGCTGCTTCGAAGATAGCGACATCACCCATGTCGAAGGCCGCATCAATCCGGTCGCCGACGCCGAGACGATCGAAACCGAGCTGATGCTCGCCGACCTCGAAAGCTTGGAGCGCCGCACCGAGCAGACACGCAAGCGCGCCACGGGCAAGGACAAGGAGTCCATGGCGATGCTGCCGATCATGGAAGCCTCGCTCCAACTGCTGAACGATGGCAAGCCGGTGCGCACCCTGCTGTCGAAGCTCGATGCCGAGGAAACCCGCATTCTCAAGGGCCTGAACCTTCTGACTTCGCATCCGGTCCTCTACGTGTGCAACGTCGCCGAAGCAGATGCCGCGACCGGCAATGAGCACACAGCCGCCGTCGCTGCCATGGCCAAGGAACAGAATTCCGAAGTGGTGATCATTTCCGCCGCCATCGAAGCGGAAGTGGCGCAGCTGCCAGATGAGGAATCCAAGGAATTCCTCGCCGCTCTCGGCCTGGACGAAGCTGGCCTCGACCGGCTGATCCGCGCCGGCTACAAGCTCCTGCACCTCATCACCTATTTCACCGTCGGCCCGAAGGAAACGCGCGCCTGGACGATCGAAAAGGGCACCAAGGCCCCCCAGGCGGCCGGCGTCATCCATTCCGACTTTGAACGTGGCTTCATCCGTGCCAATACCATCGCCTATGACGACTACATCGCCTACAACGGCGAAACAGGCGCCAAGGAAGCCGGCAAGGCGCGCGACGAAGGCAAGGAATACGTCGTCCAGGACGGCGACGTCATCCATTTCCGCTTCAACACCTAAGATATGACGGTTGCCGACCTCACCTGAGCGCCGGCAATCTTCGCTTGACGGATAGCGGCAGCAGCCGAACGACACTACGGCGCAGATGCGGCCAGCCGACGCCGATCACCAGCACGATCAAGCCGACGATCATCAGCACGATGAAGCTGACCTTGTCGAGGCCGGCATTGTTCTGCCGTAGAATGGCGCCGATCGCGATACCGAGCGACATGAGGCCCGCGGTCACGAAAGCGCGTCTGTCGATGATCAAACCGATCAGCATCATGATCACAACAACACCAACGATGGTCAGCGCCTGCGCGTAACCGGATTGCTCGATGCCAGTAAAGAAAAGCGTATCATTGTTGCCGGCCTCAAGCTGAAATACCAGCAGGATCGTCGTGTAGAGCAATGCTGGCGCGGTGGCGAGATGCAGCCAGAAGGCCACATCCGAGCGACGCGTCCTGCGGTTGGGGTCGCTAAGATCGAAGCGCATTGCGACGGCAAATGTCCCGAGTGCCGCCGCAAACATGATGCCGAGCGACAGCAGCGGATAATCCAGCACGACGTTCGATGCGCCGGTGGCAAGGCCAATCAGATAGAAGACGCCGGCGAGCAGCAATGTGAACAGCGAGAAGAGCAGCATCGCCAGCGACAGCGGCACGCGATAACGCCAGTAATAGAGCGCCAGCAGTGGTGGGAACGGCAAGGCCACGATGATCCAATGGGTCGCCAGGCTCCAGCCGACGGTATCTCCGGTTCCGAGATTAATCACTGTCGCCCAGAATATCCAATAGACCAGCGAGATCGTCAGGACGACGGCGGGAAGCGCCAGACGTTGGCGACGGACCAGTATCTCGGCTAGGACGATGATGGCCGGCAGCGGCCCGTAATAGCCGGTGAGCCCCCACAAGCCGACGAGCAGGACGACGATGCCGATGGTGATTAGCACGTCATGGAAGCCGCGAATGAAACGCGGCGCTTCGCTATCCTCCAGCGGGTTCGCCAGATCGTCCTCGCGCGGTTGCCAAAGATCGCTTCTTGCGACCGTCGCGTTGATGCCGATATTTCGCTCAGCCAGATAAGGCAAAAGCCGGATGGCCTGATCCGAGGATATGATTCCCTCGCCGGCAGCGCCTTCCAGCACAGTCTTGAGATCGCTCATGTCTATCCCTGCATGGTGACGATATTACCAAGCCTCATCACATCGCCGCCCCACAATCAAGGGCTGCGAAGCCTCGGCAGGCTTTGGCTGCACCAGTTTCGCGCGACGGCCACGAAAACGCTTGCGCCACTGCCGCTCGGCATGCGATTGCGCACGGACCGAATGAAGAGGCTGGTGACGGATATGGCAAAATTGACATATGAGGATTTTCAGCCGGGACAAGTGTTTCCTCTCGGACCAAAATATGTGACTGCGCAAGAGATCATCGAGTTTGCGCGCGAGTTCGATCCGCAACCGATGCATCTCGACGAAGCTGCCGGCCGCGCAAGCATTCTGGGTGGGCTCGCCGCTTCCGGTTGGCACACCTCGGCAATGTTCATGCGCATGATGACCGACAGCTATCTGCTCAACACGGAAGCCGAGGGCGCGCCGGGTATCGATTTCATGGACTGGAAAAACCCGGTTCTGGCCGGCGACACGCTTTCCGGCCGCTCGATCGTGCTCGAATCCCGCCCCATGCGCTCGCGCCCCGGTATAGGCATCGTCAAGTTCCGCCACGAAGTGGAAAACCAGCGCAGCCAACTCGTTTGTCTTGGCGAGAATTCGACGATGATCCGTATGCGCTTGCCCGTGGAGGCTTCCGCATGAAGATGACGGACCTCTACCCGATCGGCGAACGGACCGAGATCGGCAGCCATACCTTCACGGCCGAAAACATCGTCCGCTTCGCCTCACGCTTCGATCCGCAGGTGTTCCACATGGACGCGGAAGCGGCCAAGCATACATTGTTCGGCGAGCTCTGCGCGTCGGGTTGGCATAGCTGCGCAGTCTGGATGCGCACCTTCGTCGACTATTGGAAGGGCGAAACCACCCGCATCCGCGACGAAGGCGGAAATCCGCCAAACCTCGGCCCCTCGCCCGGCTTCCAGAAGCTGCAATGGCTGCGCCCGGTCTTCGCCGGCGACACCATTACCTATGGCGTCACCTTGCTTGCCAGCCGCTCGCTGAATTCACGCCCGGGCTGGACACTCAATACCATCCTGTGTGACGGAACCAACCAGCACGGCATGGCGGTGTTGCGGTTCGAGAGCACCGTGCTGGAGTTTGACTGACAGCTTCGCGAAGCCGGAACGTTCCGAAACCTGTGGCAGATGTGGAGTTTTATCCCGCCACTGCGGGTGAGATCGTCAATGCCCGGAGAATTCCACCAGGGTGTGGACCGGCACGTTAAGCGCTTCCAGCTTCTTGCGGCCGCCCAAATCCGGGAGGTCGATCACGAAGCAGGCGGCAACGACCTCGGCGCCGATTTGGCGCAACAACTGGGTGGCGCCGACAGCTGTGCCGCCGGTGGCGATCAGGTCGTCAACCAGGATTACCTTCTCGCCGGGGTTTACCGCGTCGCGGTGCATCTCCATCTCATCGACACCGTATTCGAGGCTGTAGGCGATGCGCACGATGTCGTGCGGTAGCTTGCCCTTCTTGCGGATCGGCACGAAGCCGGACGACAACTGATGCGCTACGGCGCCGCCCAGAATGAAACCACGTGCCTCCATGCCGGCGACCTTGTCGATCTTGGTGCCGGCATAGGGCTGCACCAGGGCGTCGACCGCACGACGGAACGCCTTGGCATTGCCGAGCATCGTGGTGATGTCACGGAAGACGATGCCAGGTTTGGGATAGTCCGGAATGGAGCGGATGCTGGCCGCAAGCTCCGAAGCGATAGTGTGCATGTAAATATGTGCTCTCAGGCTATGATAAAGGCCGGCGCACCCTATCAAGACCCGAGCCCGATACCAACAAAAAAGGCGACCGCGACGGGCCGCCTTTCGTTTGAACCGACGGCTGAACCGCTTAGTGACCGCCGGCCCTGGCGTAGACCGAGCGCTTGGTGAGATAGATCAGCACCGTGAAAATCAGCAGGAATACCATGACCATGAAGCCAAGGTGCTTACGGTCCTCAAGATGTTGCTCCGAGGCCCACATCAGGAAGGAGGCAACGTCTCGCGCATACTGATCGACAGTCTGCGGCGAACCGTCGTCATAGGTAACCTGGCCGTCCGAAAGCGGCTTTGGCATGGCGAAGGTCGCAGCCGCGCTGAAATACGGATTGTAGTGCGAGTTCTGCGGCACCTGGAAGCCAGCCGGAGGCTCTTCATAGCCCGTCAGCAGCGAGTAGATATAGTCCGGGCCGCCTTCCTGATACTGCGTGAAGATATCGAAGATGAACTGCGGGAAACCACGTTCGATTTCGCGCGCCTTGGCAAGCAGCGACATGTCTGGCGGCACGGCGCCATTGTTGGCGACCGCTGCTGCTTCGTCATTCGGGAACGGCGGCGGGAAGTGGTCAGACGGCAGTGCCTTGCGCGTAAACATCTCGCCCTGGGCGTTCGGACCGTCCTGCACTTCGTAATTCGCCGCGAAGGTTTTGATCTGCGCGTCCGAGTAGCCGAGATCTCCCAATGTACGGAAAGGAACCAGCTTCATGGAATGGCAAGCGGAACAGACTTCCGTATAGACCTTCAGACCGCGCTGAAGCTGCGCTTTATCGTAGGAACCGAAGGGGCCGGAGAAGGTCCAGTGCTGCTCCCTCGGCTCCTTGAGCGGAAAGTGCGGTGTCGCTGCTTCGGCGGCAGGCTTGGTCTCCTGAGCGACGGCGGCGACCGTGGAAAAGCCGCCGATGAGTGCGATCGACAGAAGGCCGGCAACAAGCTTTTTCATTGTTCTCTTCCTCTATCGCCGGTTACGCTTCAACCGGAGCGACTGCTTTGCCGCTCTGCTTTTCAAGAACCGCCTCCGTGATCGAATTCGGAATGCGTCTTGGTGTTTCAACCAGGCCGAGGACCGGCATGGCGACGAGGAAGAACAGGAAGTAGAACAGCGTCGCAAATTGCGAGATCACCACGAAGTTGCCCTCCGCCGGCTGCGAGCCGAGCCAGCCGAGCAGGATCGCATCGGCGATGAACAGCCAGAAGAACAGCTTGTACCACGGACGATAGACCGCCGAGCGAATCTTGGACGTATCGAGCCAGGGCAGGAAGAACAGCACAATGATAGCGCCGAACATGGTCAAAACGCCGCCCAGTTTGGAGTCGATCGGGCCAATGTTGAAGGTGATCGAGCGCAGCATTGCGTAGAACGGCAGGAAGTACCATTCAGGAACGATGTGGGCCGGCGTCTTCAGCGGATTGGCCGGAATGTAGTTGTCCGCATGGCCGAGGAAGTTCGGCAGGTAGAAGACGAAATAGGCGAACACCAAAAGGAAGACGGAAACGCCGAGCGCATCCTTGAGCGTTGCATAGGGTGTAAAGGCCACGGTATCGGTCTTCGACTTGACTTCGACGCCGGTCGGGTTTGTCTGGCCAGTTACATGCAGCGCCCAGATGTGCAGGACAACGACGCCCGCGATCATGAACGGCAGCAGGTAATGCAGCGAGAAGAAGCGGTTCAGCGTCGGATTGTCGACGGCAAAGCCTCCGAGCAGGAAGGTCTGGATCCAATCGCCGACCCAGGGAAAGGCCGAGAAGAAGCCGGTGATAACGGTGGCGCCCCAGAACGACATCTGACCCCAGGGCAGAACGTAACCCATGAAGGCCGTCGCCATCATCAGCAGATAGATGATCACGCCGAGAATCCAGAGGATTTCGCGCGGCGCCTTGTAGGAGCCATAATAAAGACCGCGGGCGATGTGGAGATAGACCGCCACGAAGAAGAAGGACGCGCCGTTGGCGTGCAGATAGCGCAACAGCCAACCGTGGTTGACGTCGCGGACGATCTTCTCGACGGAGTTGAAGGCGATCGTCGTTTCCGCCGCATAATGCATGGCAAGAACGACGCCGGTCAGGATCTGCAGAACGAGCATGACGGCCAGCATGGCGCCGAACGTGTAGGCATAGTTCAGATTGCGTGGAACCGGATAGGCGATGAAACTGTCATAGACCATACGCGGCAGCGGCAGCCGCGCGTCGACCCATTTTTCGAGCCCCGTAGATGGCTCGTAAGACGAATGACCACTCATGATTCAGCTCCCCCTCAACCGACCTTGATCTTTTTTTCTGCGGTGAACGCATATACCGGAATAGCGAGGTTCTGAGGCGCCGGCCCATGGCGGATGCGACCAGCGGTGTCATAGACCGAACCGTGGCAGGGACAGAACCAACCGCCATATTCCCCCGCCTGACCGAGCGGTATGCAACCGAGATGGGTGCAGACGCCGATCATGACCAGCCAGTTCTCCTTCCCGTCACCGGCCGAACGCGCCGCATCGGTTGCTTGCGCATCTGCTGGCAAATTGGCATTGCGGGCGATTGGGTCCTTCAGATCGGAGATCTGCGCACCCTTCGCGTCGTCGATTTCCTTCTGCGTGCGGTTGCGAATGAAGACCGGCCTGCCACGCCACTTCACGGTCATCGACATACCTGGTTCCAGGCTCGAGACATCGACTTCGATGGAAGCAAGAGCGAGCGTCGAGGCATCCGGCCGCATCTGGTCGATGAACGGCCAGGCAAAGGCGACTGCGCCTACAGCGCCAGCCATGCCCGTCGTCAGATAAAGGAAATCTCGGCGAGTCGGCTCGCCCGTGGTTTCACTCGTTGTTATATGCTCGCTCAACGCTGGACCATCCTCTTCCGCAAAACCCACAGCTTGACGCCGCGGTACCCCCTCAATGCCGGCGAATCAACGCGACCATAATTCCGCCATAGATTCCTCCGTAACCCGCCGCGTTCTAAGCTTGATCGCAAATTATGTCCAGTCTTGGCAAGGGGTGTGGGCACAATGTCGCGGGAAAAGAGCGCTATTTCGCCGCCGGTACCGAGCTTAAAATCTCCGACGTCAGCCAAACCGGCGTAAGCACATGAAAAATCGTAGGATTCGCGCAATAGATTTCTGCATTGCGGAGCAAAATAAACAATAATTTCAATGCTGCATTGCAACATAACCGGCCACACGCCGGCCGATGATCTATAATAAGCTCTACTTCCTACTCCTTATATCCGAGTGGATTTTAGGAAGAGCTTATGGCCTCTTATGACGCCTCCGTCGCTCTTGGTGGAAAGCACAAATATGGCTGAGGGCACAGTTATGAGACATACGATCTATTGCGTTTTATGCGTCCTTGCCACGCTGGCGCTGGCCATTCTTGCGGCGCGTTATGTAACCGATCTCTGGCTGCTCGGCTTCTTCGAAAGCCTGCAGGTTCACATCAGCCTTTTTGGCATCGCGCTCGCCCTGCTCGCACTTCTTTTCAAGCGGCATTGGTATGCGGTTTTCCTGCTGGCCGTCGGCATCGGGCTTGCAGTTCATTCCGTTATGATGCTGCGCGAATACGCCGCCGTTCCCCCGGTAAACCCGCCGGCAGCAGCCGGTGCCAGCAAGAGCTTCACGCTGCTATCCTTCAACATCGACGACGACAACAGTTCCGAAAATGGAGTGCGTATCGCCGATCTTATCGTCGGCTCGAAGGCCGATGTCGTGGAGATCTTCGAGGCGCGCTCGATTCTATCGCAGTTGCCGCGCATAACCGATATTTATCCCTATCGTATCGGCTGCGGCGTCATGACCACCGATTGCGATTCCCTGCTGCTGTCGAAACGGCCGCTCCTGACGCAGGATATGCATAGCCTCGGCAGCCTTTGGGACAACCGGTTCATTCACGCCACCATCGATATGGATGGTCAAACGGTCAATTTTGTCTCGGCTCACCTCAGCAAGCCCTATTTCGACGAGTTCCACACCATCGAGTTGAACATCCTCGCACCGATCCTGAAAGACATCCAAGGGCCACTGATCCTTGCCGGCGATTTCAATGCCTCGGTCATTATACCCGACATGAGAGACTTCCTCGGCGACACTGGTCTGCGCCACGTCTTCCCGGAACCCGCCACCTGGCCGATCAAGGGCGGCGCCTACGGCATTGCCATCGATCATGTTTTCGCGCGCGCCCCATTGCGGCTTCAGTCCGTCCGGCAGATACCGGACGCCATGGGATCGAACCATTTCGGCTTAGTCACTGAATTCAGTGTTTCAAAATAGCTATTTGATTTTGCATGAGATTATCGCAACGCCACCGGTATATAAGGTGACGGCGCTATTCGGCTGCGATGAAGCCGCCGGACTGGCGCGCCCATAGCTCGGAATAGAGGCCGCCGCGGGCAATAAGCTCGTCATGGGTGCCGACTTCGATGATCCTGCCCTTGTCGATGACGATCAGGCGGTCGAGCTTGGCGATCGTCGACAGGCGATGTGCGATCGCAAGCACCGTCTTGCCTTCCATCAATGTTTCGAGATTGGACTGGAGCGCCGCCTCAACCTCCGAATCCAGTGCCGAGGTTGCCTCGTCGAGCACCAGGATCGGCGCATCCTTCAGCATGACGCGGGCAATCGCGATACGCTGGCGCTGGCCGCCGGACAATTTGACGCCGCGCTCGCCGACATGGGCGGCATAGCCCTTGCGGCCCTTCTGATCCTCCAGCGTCATGATGAACTCATCCGCCTCCGCCCGCCGCGTCGCCTGCGTCATCTGCTCCTCGCTCGCCTTCGGGCGACCGAAAAGGACGTTGTCGCGGATGGAACGATTGAGCAGCGCTGTGTCCTGCGTCACCATGCCGATCTCGCCACGCAGGCTCTCCTGGCGGACAGCGGCGATATCCTGTCCATCGATCAGGATGCGGCCGCCTTCAAGATCGTAAAAGCGCAGAAGCAGATTGACGAGCGTCGTCTTGCCGGCACCGGAGCGACCGACAATGCCGACCTTCTCGCCGGCACGGACGGTCAACGAAAAATCATCTATGACACCGCTGCCGCGACCATAGTGGAAGGCCACATGCTCGAAGCGGATTTCCGGACGGACGATCTGCAGATCCCTGGCGCCCGTCTGATCGACAAGGCCAATCGGCTCGGAGATCATCTCGGCGGAATTCTGGATCGTGCCGAGATTGCGCATGATGGCATTGAACTGCGCCATCATGCGACCGAACAACATGTTGAGCCGCAATACCATGCTAAGCGTGAAGGCAACGCCGCCGGTGGAAATCTGACCGGCGAGCCAGAGATGGATGGCAAGTGCCGCGATCGTCGTGATCATCACGCCCGACAACAGCGCCAGCGACGAACGCACACCGGTCAGGAGCCGCGTGAACGGCATGACAGCGGCCTGGAAGCGATCGAAGCCTTTGCGGATATAGTCGTCGTTCTGCTCCTCCCGGCCGAAGAGTTTCAGCGTCTGGATATTGGCATAGGCATCGACCATGCGGCCGTTCAACATTGACGACGCCTCGGCGGCGTTGCGCGCATGGCGTCGGATGCGCGGCACGAAATAGCGAGCGAGCAGAGAGAAGATGCCGATCCAGACCGCGATCACCAGCGCCAGGCGCCGATCTAGCCCGCAGACCAGCGCTATGGTCGAGGCCGCATAGATAATGATGAACCAGACCACCTGCAGCAGCGACACGACGAGATCGCCCGTCGACTGCCCCGCCGCCCAGACCTTGGTAACGATCCGGCCGGAGAAGTCATTTTGGAAGAAGCTCACCGACTGGCGCGCGACGTGCATATAGGCCTGCCAGCGCACGAGGTTGAGAAAGCCGGGTACGACCACCTGCTCCTCGACCAGGGCACCGAGGCTGACTACCACGAAGCGGACGACCAGCACGACGAAAACCATCCCGAGCAGCGCGCCGCCGTGGCCGGAAAGCAATCCTGCCCAGCCTGCCCCCGGCTGTACTTTATCCAGTATGTCGACGAGATGCCCCACGAACCAGAACAGCGCCGCCTCCAGCACCGCGACCGCACCGCCAAGTGCCGCCATCGCCAGAAACGGTCCTTTCGCCTGACCGACATAATACCAGATGAAAGCCCAAAGCGACCGCGGCGGACGAAGGTCGCCGGTGCGATAATAGGGATCGATCCAGGTTTCGAATAGGCGGTAGACGGAGCGGATCAGCATCCCCGCCATATAGGAAGTTTTACCTGGGGTGCAAAGGAAAGTGGCGGTCGTGAAAAGCTATATTTTTTGTGATGTTTGAGGTGAGCCCAAGAAAGGAGCCCAAGAAAGGAGCTATCCAACAACTGCGACCGGTGTAACGGCTTGGTCCGAGAACCAGACGTCGCGGAAAATCGCGATTGCGCTGTCGTCTGGGTCGCGGTCTTTCGTCAGCCAGACGGAACGTATGGTTTGTGCGCTGGCGCGATCGGGCACCTTAAGGCCCTGCTGAGGGTCGCTTGCGCCAATACATGGAATAAACCAAGCCGGCATCAACGGCTGGGCGGAGAATGCGGTTTGACCCCGAGTGATCAGCATGGCGAAGGCAACGTCCTCGCTCGGACGCCAGGGAAAAATCATCCGACCGCCTGGTCGCAAGGCTTCCAACCAGTGCGCGGGCGGGGCCACCACGCCGGCGTTCACGTAAATCAGGTCGGAGGGTGGCAACGCCAACAAAGTAGCATCACCATGGGTGACCGAAACACCCTCGAAGGGGATAAGGTTTTCGAGCGCCCGCCCAAAAAGACGTTCGTCGATCTCGAAGGCATGTACGCGGCCATTTGGAAGCGTCAGCATCGAGAGGATCGCAGTGTAGTAACCGGTGCCCGCTCCGATATGGGTCACCACTTCTCCACCTTGCGGATTGACGCTGCCGAGAAAGGCTGCATGCAACATGGGCTCGCCATTGTTGATGCCCTTCGCCCGATCCAGCGCTACAAGCACGTTCTGATTAACATGCACCGGATCGTCGCTCGGCGTTTCGATATAGCGCCGGCGATAAGACGTCTTCCAAGGCTGAACAGCAATTTGCCAAGGACCTGGGCCAAGGAAGGCTTCGCGGGGCACAAGCTCGAAAATGCGCTCGAACCGCTCATCCAGCAAGCCCGTGGCCGCCGCCATCATCTGTGCGTGAAATTGACGGACCTCTTCCAGCACGACACCAGATGTCCTAACCATTGAGCACCTCTCCTCACGATTTCAGAACCACCAGGCCAACGGTTGTATCGCCTGGATTCTCCATTCCGCACTAGTTGAGAGCGCAGGATGCCTCACGACGATATCTCCGGCAAGGAAAACCATCTCAGAATCCAAGCCACAGCGAATTCGGCATAGATTTATGCTTGGCTTCCAATTTCCGTTAGGGGGCGAGCCTGAAGCCCGCCCCCTTTCATTCCGCCGCCGCCTCGGCCTCTTCGTGGTCGGCGAGGAACCCGCCGGACTGCCGGTTCCAGAGGTCCGCATAGATGCCGCTACGCTGGACCAGATCGTGATGTGTGCCCGTCTCGATGATGCGACCCTTATCGAGGACGATGAGGCGGTCCATTTCCGTCAATGTCGACAGCCTGTGGGCTATGGCGATCACTGTCTTGCCCTGCATCAGTGCGAAGAGGTTTTCCTGGATCGCCGCTTCCACTTCGGAATCGAGCGCCGAGGTCGCCTCGTCCAGCACCAGGATCGGCGCGTCCTTCAGGAAGACGCGGGCAATCGCGATGCGCTGTCGCTGGCCGCCGGAGAGCTTGACGCCGCGCTCACCGACCTGAGCGTCGAGCCCCTTGCGACCCTGCATGTCGGAAAGCCCTTCGATGAACTCCCAGGCATTGGCGCGCTTGGCCGCCTGGATTACCTCCGCATCGGTCGCTTCCGGATGACCATAGGCAATGTTGTCGCGGATCGAGCGGTGCAAGAGGGACGTATCCTGCGTCACCACACCGATCAGCGAGCGCAGGCTGTCTTGCGTCACCTTGGCGATATCCTGACCGTCGATGGTGATGCGTCCGCTCTCGAGATCGTAGAAACGAAGCATCAGGTTCATCAGCGTCGTCTTGCCGGCGCCGGAGCGGCCGACCAGACCGACCTTCTCGCCGGCTTTGATATCGAAGGTCAAGTTGTCGATGACACCCTTAGCCTTCCCGTAGTGGAAGCGGACGTGATCGAAGTGGATCGCGCCCTGCCTGGCGGTGATCGCCGGTGCCGCCGGAACGTCGACAATATCATGCGGCTTCGTCAGCATCTCGATGCCGTCATAGATCGTGCCGATGTTCTCGAACAGCGCCGAGACTTCCCACATGATCCATTGCGACATGCCGTTGACGCGCATGGCAAGCCCGATGGCGATTGCGATGGCGCCGACCGAGATCGAACCGCTTAGCCAGAACCAGATCGACAGCGCCGAGATGACGAACAACGCCACACAGTTGTTGACGTAGACGGCGATGTAGAACAGCGTCACCTTACGCATTTGCCCGTAGACGGTTTGCAGGAATTCGCTCATGCCGGCCTTGGCATAGCCCTCTTCGCGGCCCGCATGCGAAAACAGCTTCACGGTCGCGATGTTCGTGTAGCTGTCGACCACCCGACCTGTCATCGTCGAGCGCGCATCCGCCTGAGCGGCTGCGATCTTGCGCAGTCGCGGCACGAAATAGCTGACGATGCCGATATAGATCGAAAGCCACGCCACTATCGGCAGCATCAGCCGCCAGTCGGCCGCAGCAATGACCAGGATCATCGACAGGAAATAGGTGACGACATAGACGAAGACGTCGAGGATCTTCATCACCGCTTCGCGCACGGCAAGCGAGGTCTGCATCACCTTGGTCGCCACGCGGCCGGCGAACTCGTTGGCGAAGAAGGTCATGCTGTGGCGCAGCAGGAAACGATGCATCTGCCAGCGGGCAATCATCGGATAATTGCCGAGCAACACCTGATGCATGATGATGGAATCGAGCACGGCCGCCAGCGGCAGGCCGACCAGCACCATTGCGCCCATCCAGAAGAGCCTTTGCCACTGCGTATGCAAGAACGTCGCCTTGTCCGCATGCGACAGCCAGTCGACGATAGCGCCGAGGAACTGGAACAGCGCCACTTCGCCGACGGCAATCAGCATGGTGAGAACGGACATGGCGATCAGCCAAGGCGCGGCTGGCTTGGTGTAATGCCAGCAGAAGGCAAAGAGACCCCGCGGCGGAACGTCCGGCACTTCGCTCGGAAAGGGGTTTAGTCGCTGTTCGAACCAGCCAAACATGAAATGCTCCAAAGACTCGACCCTTCGGCACCGCTTCTGCGTCTTAAGGGATCGCAGACTGATATGGTGGCCGGGCGATGAAAGAACGAGGCCATACCGGCCGCGAAATGAATCGAAAAGGGGAAGCTCGCGAAAATGCGCGTTAGAGCGCCTGGGTCATAGCCGTCGGGTCATGGCCGGGAGGCGCATCATCACAAATAAGATATTCATCAGAGCCTCCTCTGTCACAAGTTGTAGAGCGGTTCCCTTTTACCGTGCATCGGTCGCTTTGGAAAGTGAAATGTGCCCGCATACGCGCCTAAAATCTTTAATTCTGCTGATGGAGATATCACGGAAACGCGGGGATTAAACAAAAGGCGAAGACAACCGACAACAATTTCGCTAGTTGCAGGACATGACCTCGCTGCGCATCGCCCTCTACCAACCCGATATACCGGGCAACACCGGCACGATCCTCCGGCTCGCCGCCTGCCTCGGCCTTGGCGTCGATATCATCGAGCCGGCCGGCTTCGACATATCGGATCGCAACCTCAAGCGCGCCGGCATGGATTATCTTGCCGCAGTCACGCTCACGCGGCATGTCAACTGGGAACGTTTCGAGGCTTGGCGGGCGCAAAGCTCGCGGCGGCTGGTGCTCGCCTCCACCAAGGCCGCCGAACGCTACACGGACTTTTCCTTCCGGAAGGACGACATACTGCTCTTCGGTCGCGAGAGCGCCGGCGTACCCGATCATGTGCATGAAAAAGCCGATGGCCGCATCCTGATCCCGATGGTCGCCGGTCAGCGCTCCATCAATGTCGCCATGTCGGCTGCGATGATATCGGGCGAGGCACTGCGGCAGACAAACTGGTCGTAAATGTCGCGGCAAATCTGGGTGCGGCGGCGGCCAATTGCCGTTGGCATGCCCGCTAAAGTATGAGAAGCTTCGAATTGGAAATGCTTTACCTAACGGCAGCCCTGGCGAGGTGACCCCATGTTCCAGACCGCCTTCACCCTCACCCTTACTCAACTCGCTCGCACCCTGAGCTTACCGGAACGCCTGCAACGCTCACCGGTGCGCAATCTCACCCTGGAAGCCCTTCGCCAGCGCAACACCGCGCTCGACGCCCTGTTTTACGACGTCAAGGTCATAAGCCCGGAAGAGGCCTTCTACATCAGCGGATCGCTCGCGGCCGAAGGCTCGATCATGCTCGTGCCACCGAGCGGCGGTGCCAAGCTTACCCTTTGCGAAACGCTGGAAGAGTTCGTACTGCGCGGCGGCCAGAAGGCGCAGGCGCTGACCGCCGCCGGCATCGGCGGATCGGCTCTCGGTGCGGCCGCCTTCGCCCGCAATGTCGCAGACGCGATCGGCGCGCCGGTTGCCGTCGTCGTCTCCGGATATGGTCTGGCCGACATCATCACCGAGGCCTTCGGCGGCCATTTCTTCTTCGGCCACTTGAAAGGCCTGCGGCCTGTTCTCGAAATGCTGGACGATCTTGCCGGACGACCTCAATTCGGCGTCGCCGACACGAATGGCGGTGAGACGGCCGCCCGCGCCAGCCTCGACACTAGGACGGTGCGCGCGCTTCTTGGCGACCCGCGCCTCTCCTTCCGCCTGCTTGCCGGCCACTCCAAAGGCAATCTGGTGATTTCGGCTGCCCTTCACGATCTCTGCAAGGAGGACGAAGCCCGGGCAGCGCAATTGGCGAAGACTGTGAAGATCGTCACCATCGGTACCCGCATCGCTATGCCGCCTTCTTTTTCGGATGTGATCGATGTCATCGGCGAATGGGACTGGTTCGGCGAGATGAACTCCCGACCATTCATTTCGGCCAATCAGCGCGTCCCACATGCCTGGCATCACACCAACACCGATTTGAACGGCCATCTGCCGGTGACTGCCGTGCTCAAAGAGATTTTGGCCACTGCCTCGACTTCCGAAAACACCCAGGAGGCACCGGCGTTGCACGTCGTGACCGAGGCATCGGTTGCAGCAACGACCGAAACCGCGGCCCCCTCGCCCTCGGAGCGGCCGACGCGACGGCCGGCAACGGTCAAGAATGTCAAAGAGGCTTTCTCTGAAAGAAAGATGCCTGACATCCCGCCCATCCGACCCGGCGTCTCCGGTGAGCGGCAGCCTCCGAAACCGCACTAAAATCAGGCACTGCGCAAATATTGTCCCAATATGTCGCTCGCAGTGTCGGACCACGGCCCGTCGCAAGCGTATAATCTTTAGCCGGCAACTGAAATTGCCGCGATTCATCCGGACGGTCAAAATACTGAAATCCGTATTTTTTCAGTAATTTCCGCTCGATTTCTGATAATCTTTGAAAACATGGCAGCATGAGAAAGACATAAAAAGACGAAATGGAATCCACCGTCGTCATGATCAATCTGTTCGGGGCCATAGCCATGTTGCTGTTCGGCCTTGCGCAGGTCAAGGATGGGGTATCGCACGCCTTTGGTGCCAAGCTCAGAACCGGCCTTGCCAGCGGTACGCGTGGCAGGCTTCGCTCCTTCATCTCGGCACGGTGACAATGCCGGTTGGCGAAACGTTCTGGGCGGAGCGTTTCGGCATGCTGGTCGACAAATTTGGCGTGCCGTGGATGATCGACTGCAGGCGTTCGACCGCTTGAAGACGTGCGTCGTTTCAATCCGCCGACGGCAGGCGCCGCATGGTGAATTCGATGCGATCGCCGTCGACCTGCCGCCAGCTTTCGACTTCCGTCCAATAGGCGGCTTTCGGAAATTCGTCGAACCACTCGCGCGCCTTGGCGCGCGCTTCCGGGCGACTGAGGCAAAAGGTCTCGCGAACAAAATCACCTCTGCCGCCGGAGGGCTTTTCCTGCCGGTAGCGTGATATTCTGCGTCTCAACCCGTCAAGGGGCGGCGGTCCGGGTATTTTCATCATGAAACCTCGCCTTTGAGAGGGAAGATAATACCGCATTTGGCAATTTGCGAGTCGATTTTCCCGATGGACCTAGACGCTGGTTAGGGTGCGATGTTGCTGATATTCAAAACGAGAATCGATAGTACGCGAATCGCGGGCGTCTAGCGGCCCGCAACGCCGGAGAGCATGCATGGAACGACCGGAACTTCCCAAGGGCCTACCCGAGGACATCGAAGAGAAGAAGGAAGCCGCCAAGGGCTGGTTTGAAAGCCTGCGCGACGCGATCTGCGCCCAGTTCGAGCAGTTGGAGGACGAGCTCACCGGGCCCCTTTCCGATCAGGAGCCGGGACGTTTCTTCGCCAAGGATTGGCTGAGAGAGAACGGCCAAGGCGGTGGCGGTCGCATGTCGATCATGGAGGGCCGCGTTTTCGAAAAGGTCGGCGTCCACACCTCCACCGTTTACGGCGAATTCTCGCCCGATTTCCGCAGCCAGATTCCGGGGGCCGAAGAAGATCCGCGTTTCTGGGCCTCGGGCCTGTCGCTGATTGCCCATCCCGTCAATCCGAATGTGCCGACCGTGCATATGAACACCCGCATGGTGGTCACGACCAGCCATTGGTTCGGCGGCGGCGCCGACCTGACGCCGATGCTCAACCGGCGGCGCACCCAGGAGGAAGCCGACAGCGTCCTCTTTCATCGCGCGATGCAGATCGTATGCGATCGCCACTCGGTTGCAGACTACCAGCGCTACAGGACATGGTGCGACGAATACTTCTATTTGAAGCATCGCAACGAACCGCGCGGCATCGGCGGAATTTTCTTCGACTGGCTGCATTCCGGAGAGGAGGCAGGCGGCTGGGATGCCGATTTCGCCTTCACGCGCGATGTCGGGCGCGCATTTTCCATGGTCTATCCCCGGATCGTGCGTTCGAATTTCAATGACGTATGGTCAGAGGAGGATCGTGACGAACAATTAATTCGTCGCGGGCGCTATGTGGAGTTCAATTTGCTTTACGATCGGGGTACAATATTCGGGCTAAAGACGGGCGGAAACGTAGAGTCGATCTTATCGTCCTTGCCACCCGTCGTGCGTTGGCCATAGAGCACTGGCGTAAACAATCAGAAAAAGCTTATATAAAATAGTTAGGAGGAGTACCGAGGTTAGGTAATGCTCGTTTCAATCGGAGGAGGTTGTAATGGCAGTACAAAAACAAGTGGCAGAAGCCGCGAATGAAAAGAAGCTTTCGCGGGCAGTCGATACGCCGGAGTTCGTAGTCCGGTTGGCTGAGGATATGAGGATCAGAAGCGGGTCCGATCTGCCACTCACCTGCTTCATACAGCAGGTCAGAATGCAGTTGGCCGGCAAGTCTCCAGGCGATGTCGCTCGCCTGGTGTCCGACCGTCCGTCAAAACAAGCGCCCATTCCGAAGTATCAATCTTCGGATTGCTTCAAATCCTGGGCTATGCCGGATTGACATCCGGAGAGCATCGTCCGGCAGGGTGGAGGCCCTGCCGGACAACCGAAACCTTTCCCCATCTTTTGCGTTTTGACCTTCATGCCGTTTGTCATGAAGATTTCGTGGCGTCGAAATATAAGGAGGCAGATATGCGACTGTTCGAATGTGGTACGCTCGTTCCCGGCTGCGACTGGCACACCCGCGCTAACGACGATGCCGAAATTGTTCGCCGTGCCGTCGAGCACATGCGTAACACCCATGGCGAGACCATCATCCGCGAAAACATGATCGACAATATCAAGGCCCGCATTCGCGACGAAGCGAACGCCGCCTGATTGCCGACGACAACCATCAGGTGTCGATCAATTCCCTGAGCCGGGCGAGAAGCGCAGCGCGGGTCAGGGCGAAGTTGCTGTCGAGCCATTGTTGTTCGAGCCTGCCGAGGATATCGCCGACCCGAGGCCCTGCGCTGAGCCCCGCAGCAAGAGCGTCTGCGCCATTGATTGGAAAGACGGGTTTCTTCCAGCGCATCGTCCGCTCAAGCAAATTGCTGAGCCGCGCAGTGCGAGCCATCTCCTTGAAATCGCCTTCCGCCTTGCCTCGCGCGATGGCAAGCGCAAGCCTCAACCGCGCGCCGATTCCAATCGGACCATAGCGATAAAGCA
The DNA here is from genome assembly GCF_030272695.1 of Martinezella calliandrae. GTDB lineage: Bacteria > Pseudomonadota > Alphaproteobacteria > Rhizobiales > Rhizobiaceae > Rhizobium > Rhizobium calliandrae. The sequence goes on along the minus strand of NZ_JARFYN010000005.1, from coordinate 54,466 downwards.
AGCGATCGAAGGCTGCTTGCGACTGATCGTCCTTGATACCTGGCGCATCCGCCCAGTCCTGCAAATAGCTCGCTTCGACCTTCGACAGCCGCAGCCGTTCGGCGAGCTTTGCCAATCTTTTGGCATCCGGCGGCACGATGGCCGCCAACCGCAGCAGTGGATCGGGCGACCAGCCAAGGGCTTGTTCCGTGGCGACAAGCGCCGGGATGGCATCGATACCCCACTTCTCAGTCTCCGGCAGCACCTCGGTCAAAATTCCGACCTGTCGCATCCAGAGCAGAGCGCGGCCGGGATCTTTAGCCGTCAACAGCTTCTTCATCTCCGACCAGACACGCTCCGCCGAAAGCATCAAGATTTTCGAGCGCGCCGCCGCGCAGGCGCGCAAACCGTCCGCATCCGGTCTGCCGCTGCCGTAATAGGCGAAAAAGCGGAAGAAGCGCAGGATCCGCAGATGATCCTCGGCAATCCGCGTCGCCGCATCACCGATGAAGCGGATATTGCGGCGCTCCAGATCGGCAAGCCCGCCCACCAGGTCGACAACCTCGCCATTGGACGAAGCATAGAGCGCATTGATCGTGAGATCGCGCCGTTCGGCATCCGCCTGCCAATCATCGCTAAAGGCAACCCGAGCCCGCCGGCCGTCGGTCTCAACATCGCGCCGCAAGGTAGTGATTTCGAAAGGTTTTCCATCGACGACCAGCGTCACTGTCCCATGCGAGATGCCGGTCGGCACCGCCTTGACGCCGGCGGCAACTGCCCTTTGGACGACCGTCTCGGGCGGTAGCGTCGTGGCGATATCGATATCAGCAACAGGAAGACCCAACAGGCTGTTGCGCACCGCTCCGCCGACGACACGCCCCTCGCCGCCATCGGCATTCAACAATGAAAGCACCCGCTGCAGCGCTTCGTCCTGGAACCAGGTCTGACCGGCCACAGAGGTCATGAATAGAGCCTTTCATAGAGCGTGCGGACAATACCGGCGGTAATGCCCCAGATCATACGCGCACCATAAGGCATGCGATAGAAATGGCGCTCGACCCCGTTCCAGACCATGGTGTCGGTGGCATGATGACCGGGATCCATCAGGAAGGAGAGCGGCACTTGGAAAGCATCGTCCACCTCGGTCGGATTAAGCGCCAGTTCGAACCCGGGCTTGACCACCGCAAGGATCGGCGTGATGCGAAAACCGGTCGCAGCCAGATAAAACGGCAGCCGTGCCACTGGCTCGATGAAAACATCCGCCAATCCGATCTCTTCACCGGCCTCACGGACCGCGGCCATTTCCGGCGAAGCATCTTCAGGATCGATAGCGCCGCCGGGAAAGGCGATTTGGCCGGAATGCTTGCGCAATGTCGAGGTGCGCAGCGTGAAAATGACATTGGCGTCGTCGCCGTCGTCTATCACCGGCACCAGCACGGCAGCGTCGCGCAGCTTCAGACCCTCGACGTGCAAGATATTATCGGGATTGAGCGCGTGGTCGCCATGATCGCGCCAGGCAAGGTCGACCGGGCCGCCGCTTTGATTTTGCGCGCGGCGCCGGAATTCGGCGGCGGAATAAAGGGGATATTGGCTCATCGCGTCAGGGCGTCCAATTCGGCAACCGGCATGACCGGGAAGATCGTGCCCCCCGAGCGTACGCAGAACATCTCGCGCCCGGCTATCACAACGGTCTCGCCGAGTTCAACGAGATCATACATCACCGCCCGCGTCACCAGCGCTTCCAGCCGGCCGCGAACATGCAGATAGGGTTTGAGCTCATCATTGTCGCCGCGAATGATGAAGCGGATCGGATGCTCCCTGCCCGCCTCTACGACATCGCCGACATTGGTGCGGAACGTCAGCACCCGCTTGCCGTCGCGCGCGGTCACGCTCATCTCGACCGCAATGAAAGGGGCGTCGACGACGCGGATGCCGACCTTTTCGACTGGCGTGACGAGATAGGTCTTTTGATCCGCCTCCTTGCGCAGCACCGTCGAAAACAGCCTGACCAACGGCGCGCGGCCGATCGGCGTTCCCATGTAGAACCAGGTGCCGTCGGCGCGGATCTCCATGTCGATATCGCCGCAAAACGGGGGATTCCAGCTGTCGACAGGCGGCAGGTTTTTGTTGCGTCCACCAGCATCGCCGGCCGCGCGTGAAATCAGCGCGGCCAGACTTGCCGCATCGCTCGCTCCCCTGATTTCTTCGGTTGCCATTCTTCCGTCCCGGTTTGTGCGTAGTTACGGATACGACCATTTCTCACGAGATAGTCATTCGAAACGCGCTTGTCAGCCATCTTCATGGCGATAAGTTGTATTGATTATGGGGCAAATGTGTAAGGTCTGCGAATCGCGCGTACCGTTTTTTAGCCTCCGGAGATGCAAATGAGCATGATCAAACCGACCGAGACGAGCCTCGACGACCAGGCCATCATCGCATCCGCAGAACAAGCGTTGAGCGATATCGCCTCCATTCGTACCGAGATCTCGAAGGTCATTTTCGGCCAGGAGAGCGTGGTGGAGAACACGCTTCTTGCCGTGCTGGCCGGTGGCCATGCTCTGCTTGTCGGCGTGCCGGGCCTTGCCAAGACCAAACTGGTGACCACGCTCGGGGCCGTCCTCGGCCTTGCTGCTAACCGCGTGCAGTTTACGCCGGACCTGATGCCTTCGGATATTCTGGGTTCGGAAGTCATGGACCAGGATGAAAGCGGCCGCCGTTCTTTCCGTTTCGTCAAGGGCCCGGTTTTCGCCCAATTGCTGATGGCCGACGAAATCAACCGTGCCTCACCGCGCACCCAGTCGGCGCTGCTCCAGTCGATGCAGGAATATCACGTCACCATCGCCGGCCAGCGTTATGATTTGCCCGCGCCGTTCCACGTCCTGGCAACCCAGAATCCCCTGGAGCAGGAAGGGACCTATCCGCTGCCGGAGGCGCAGCTCGACCGCTTCTTGCTGCAGGTCGACGTCGGTTATCCGGAGCTTGCCGACGAACGCAAGATCATGCTCGAAACCACGGGCCTCAGTGAAGCGACGCCGCATCCGGTGATCGACGCCGAGCGATTGATGGCAATCCAGAAGCTGATCCGCCAGATGCCGGTCAGCGATGGCGTTGTCGATGCCATCCTGTCGCTGGTGCGTTCTGCCCGCCCGGGCCAAGGCAATGAGGCGACCGACAAGCATGTCTCCTGGGGTCCTGGCCCGCGCGCCGGCCAGGCGATGATGCTCTGCGCCCGCGCCCGTGCGCTTTATGAAGGCCGGCTTGCGCCGTCGCTCGATGATGTGCGTGCGCTGGCCGAGCCGGTGCTGGAACATCGCATGGCGCTGACTTTTGCGGCGCGCGCCGAAGGCATGTCGGTGCGCGACGTGATCGCGGGGCTGGTTAAGCGGTCAAGATCGTAATCAAGGATGTCAAGGAGAGTATAGCGCGTGGCATCCATCGGACAGATCGTCAGCCCGACCCCAGGCAATGATGCCCTCTCCCGAGCCCGCAGCCGTGCTGCACTCGTGCCGGATTGCCTTGTCGAAGCCAAGCGCATCGCCAATACGGTTATTGCCGGCTGGCATGGCCGGCGCAAGCGCGGCATTGGCGAGAATTTCTGGCAGTTCCGCCCCTATACCGAGGGCGAGAGCCTGTCTCGTATCGATTGGCGCCGCTCGGCCCGCGACGACCATACCTATATCCGCGACCACGAATGGGAAGCGGCTCATACCATCTGGCTTTGGGCCGACATGTCGCCGTCGATGATGTACAGATCGACCTACGGCCATGCCTCGAAGGAAGGCCGCGCGCTGGTGTTGATGCTGGCGCTGGCCGACATCCTTGCCCGCTCCGGCGAACGTATCGGGTGCCCCGGCGTCATGGAGCCGGTCTCTTCCCGCAATGCCGCCGAACGCCTGGCGGCCGCGCTGATGCACACGCCGCTCGAAGGCGGCCTGCCGCAGACCGCCATGATCCGTGGGTGGAGCGACATCGTGCTGATCGGCGATTTTCTGGACGATGCCGATACTGTCATGGGCCGGATCGGCCCGCTTGCCCGCCGGGGACTGCGCGGCCATGTGGTCGAGGTAGCCGACCCGGCTGAGGAAATCTTTCCCTATAGCGGCCGCACCGAATTCACCGATCCTGAAAACGGATCGAAGCTGGTAGCCGGCCGTGCAGAAAACCTGCGCGAAGATTATCGGCGCGCCTACCTCGCCCGCCGTGAAAATCTTGGCCAATCGCTGCGCCGTCTCGGCTGGACCTTCGTAAGCCACCGTACCGACCGGCTGGCGTCGGAAGCGCTGGTCGCTGTGCATATGTATCTTTCGGGGATGCCGGCCAAAGCGGCAATTGGAGGGCAGCCATGAGCGCGCTCCCCTTCGCTTTCGCCTCCCCGGCGATCCTTGGCGCGTTGATCCTGCTCCCAGCCATCTGGTGGCTGTTGCGCCTGACGCCGCCACATCCGAGAGCGGAAGTCTTTCCGCCGCTGCGTATTCTGGCAAGAATTCTGAAGCGCGAGGAAACTCCGGCGCGCAGCCCGTGGTGGTTGACGCTGCTGCGCATGGTGCTTGCCACGCTCGTTATCCTCGCGATCGCCAACCCGACGTTCAATCCGCGCTCCAATACGCTGTCGACCGCTGGTCCCCTCGTGCTCGTCATCGACAATAGCTGGGCGAGCGCGACCGATTGGGATCGCCGCGTGCAGTCGGCCGACGCGCTGATCGACGACGCCGACGCCAAAGGCGTCCCTGTTTCCATCGCCTTTACGGCGGACCAGCGCAACGACACGACACCGGGTGCCGCGGCTGCCGCCCGCGACAAGCTGCATGCGGCCAATGCAAGGCCGCTGCCGCCGGATCGCCAGCGCGCCGTCCAGGCGATCAAGTCTGCCTTGAACGGCACCAAGCCAGGCACGATCGCCTTCCTCTCCGACGGCGTCCAAAGCAAGGACAACGACGATATTCTAAAGCAGCTCTCGGCCATGGAGCCGAGCGAGTTGCGCCTGATCGAAGGCGACGGCGACGAGGTGTTAGCAATCACCGGCGCCGCAAACGCCGCCGACAACATGACTGTCACTGCCACTCGGCTGAACGGCAACAACCCGCTCCGGCTTGGGCTCAGCGCACTGGACAATCAAGGGCGGCCGATCGCAGCCGGCTCGTTGAATTTCGGCGCCGGCCAGACGGTCGCCACCGGCACGATCGCGGCCCCCTTCGAGATGCGCAATGATTTTGCCCGCATCAGCATCGACCGCTACGCAAGCGCGGGCACCGTGCATCTGCTCGATGACGGCTTCAAGCGCCGCCGCGTGGCGCTGCTGTCCGGGCAGGCCGCCGACGAATTCCAGCCGATCCTGTCGCCGCTCTATTACATCCAGCGCGCCCTGCAGCCCTATGCCGATCTGGTCCAGCCGAACAGCGCGGATCTGGCGAAGTCGATCCCCCAACTGCTCTCTGGCAATCCTTCCGTCATCATCATGGCCGATGTCGGCCGTCTGCCGCAGGAAACCTACGCGCCACTGCAGCGGTGGATCCAGAACGGCGGCACGCTGGTGCGCTTCGCAGGGCCGCGCCTTGCCGCTGCTCCCGCCGACGACCCGTTGGTGCCGGTGACGATGCGCCAGGGCGAACGCACTTTTGGCGGTGCACTCTCCTGGGCCGAACCGCAGCCACTTTCCGATTTCCCCTCCTTCGGCCCCTTTGCCGGTATGCCGAAGCCCACCAACGTCCTGATCAAGCGGCAAGTGCTGGCCGAGCCCACGCCCGATCTTGCCGAACGCACCTGGGCAAGCCTTGCCGACGGAACACCATTGGTGACTGAAAAGCAGATGCAGGCCGGCCGCATCGTGCTGTTCCATGTCAGCGCCGAACCCGAATGGTCCGATCTGCCGATCTCGGGCGACTTCGTCGAGATGCTGCGCCGCATCGTGCAGCTTTCTCGTTCCGGCGGGGTCAACTCGACCGAAAACGGGCCGAGGACCGGTGAAGCCCTGCCCCCATTCCGGCTTCTGGACGCCAAGGGCGTGCTGACCAGCGAAACCGGTAATGCACGTCCGCTCGATGCGAACAAGAAAGGCGCGATCACTGCCACCTTCGATAACCCGCCCGGCCTTTACGGCTCGGAGGAAGGCTTTAGCGCACTCAACGTCCTGCCTAACGGCACAGAGCTCAAGCCACTGGATGCCACCGCCGCGGGACTGTCGGTTGCGCGTGAGGGTCTGATCGGCGGCGAGGCTTGGTCGGCCAAACCGATCCTTTTCATATTCGCCTTCCTGGTGCTTCTGGCAGACAGCCTAATCGTGCTTTTCATGAATGGGGCCTTCCCGCGCCTCAGAAAATCAACGAAGACGATCGCGGGCGGTGCCGCAATGCTGCTGCTTGCCATCTCTGTTGGCGCCTTCCTGCACCCGACGAACGGTTGGGCTGACGATTCCAAGCCCGGCGACGACACCATATATTCGCGGCTCGACAAGACCCATCTTGCCTATGTCGTCACCGGCGAATCCGAGGTCGACCATATTTCCGAGCGTGGCCTTGCCGGCCTCTCTGATTTTCTGACCTATCGCACCACATTGGAGCCGGGGCCACCGGTCGGTCTGGATCTCACCAAGGACGAGCTCGCCTTCTATCCCATCATCTATTGGCCGATCTCCGCCACCGCGCCGATGCCGTCCAACGATGCCATCAACCGCATCGACGCTTATATGCGCAACGGCGGCACGGTTCTCTTCGATACGCGCGATGCCATCGACACGATGGGCGACAACACCACACCGAGCCCGAACGGCCAGCGATTGCAGGCGATCCTTGCCAATCTCGACATTCCGGCGCTGGAGCCTGTGCCGTCAGGACATGTGCTGACGAAGTCCTTCTATCTGCTGTCGAGCTTTCCCGGCCGCTACGCCGATAGCCCGCTCTGGATCGAAGCGCGGCAGGATACGCGCGGCGACAGCAATGCAGTCTCCTCATCCGACGGCGTGACCCCGATCATGATCACCGGTAACGATTTCGCCGGCGCCTGGGCAACCGACGACAACGGCTCGCCGCTGCTACCGACGGTGCCTCCCGATGAGACGCAGCGAGAATATGCCTACCGCACCGGCGTCAACATCATGATGTATATGCTGACCGGCAACTATAAGTCCGACCAGGTACATATTCCGGACATCCTGGAACGATTGGGGCAATGAGATGAATATCGATTTTGCCCCTTTCCTGCCCTGGCCAATTCTCGCCGCCCTTGCAGTGCTGACGCTTGGCATTACGGCGCTCGCGATCTATCGGCGCATGCGCGGCAGTTGGATCCGCGCGCTGGCCGCGTTCGCCCTGCTGGCCGCCCTTGCCAACCCCGTGCTGATGCAGGAGGATCGCGACCAGCTTTCCACCATTGTCCCCGTCATCGTCGACCGCAGTCCGAGCCAAGAAACACCCGAGCGTCTCAAGATGACCGACGATGCGCTGGCTGCGCTGAAGGATAGGCTGGCGCAATTCCCGCGCATCGAGCCTCGTATCGTCGAGGTGCGCGAACCTGCCGAATCCGAGTCGCCTTCGACAAGGCTATTTGGTGCACTTTCTTCAGCGATCGCCGATGTGCCGTCCGGGCGCGTCGGCGGCGCAATCTTCCTGACCGACGGTCAGATCCACGATATTCCGAGCGTCAATCAGCCACTTGGCTTCGATGCACCGATCCACGGGCTGATCACCGGCAAGCCGGACGAGTTCGATCGGCGCATTGAGGTGGTGCGTGCGCCTCGCTTCGGCATCGTCAACGACGAACAGCAGCTCGTGCTGCGCGTCGTCGACGATGGCAAGAGCCCGGGTGGCAGCGCAGCCGTGACGGTGCGGATGAACGGCGATGAGATCGCCACGCTGCACGCGACTCCCGGCCAGGATACGCCCTTCAGCTTCAAGGTGCCGCGTGCTGGCAGCAACGTGCTCGAGTTCGCCGTCGCCGAAGTGCCGGGCGAAGTGACAGCTGTCAATAATCGCACGGTTCAGCTGATTGAAGGCATCCGTCAGAACATGCGCGTACTGCTCGTTTCCGGCGAACCGCATGCCGGCGAGCGCGCCTGGCGCAATCTCCTCAAGTCTGACCCTTCCGTCGACCTCGTCCATTTCACCATTCTGCGTCCGCCGGATAAGCAGGATGGTACGCCGATCAACGAGTTGTCGTTGATTGCCTTCCCGACACGCGAACTCTTTGTCGACAAGATCAATTCTTTCGACCTGATCATATTCGACCGCTATCAGGACCGTCCTAACGTCTTGCCGGCGATTTATTATGATTACATGGCCCAATATGTCGAAAACGGCGGCGCATTGCTGGTGGCCGCAGGTCCTGAACATGCCGGCGGCAACTCGATCGCGCTGACACCGCTTTCCTCGGTGCTCCCGGCCGAGCCGACCGGCCAGATGATCGAGAAGCCGTTTTATCCGCGCCTGTCGGAACAGGGCCGCAAGCATCCGGTCACACGCGGTCTTGACGGATCGGATTCCGAGCCGCCGCATTGGGGCCGCTGGTTCCGCAGCATCGATGTCGAGAAGCCGCAAGGCCAGACCGTGATGGTCGGGGCAGATAATCATCCGCTGCTAGTGCTCAATCGCGTCGCCCAGGGCCGCGTCGCCATGCTGCTTTCCGACGAAGGCTGGCTCTGGGCGCGCGGTTTTGAAGGCGGCGGACCGCATGTCTCGCTCTATCGCCGCATTGCCCATTGGCTGCTGAAGGAGCCGGCTCTCGAAGAAGAGGCACTGACGGCGCGCGCCTCTGGTCGTGCGCTGGAAGTCACTCGCCAGACGATCGGCGACGATCCAGGCCCAGCTACCATCAAAGCGCCATCCGGCAAGACGCAGGCTTTGCAGCTGAAACAGACGCAACCGGGTCTCTATCAGGCTGAGAAGCATATGGACGAAATCGGCCTCTACCAGATTACCAACGGCAATCTCTCGACGCTGGTGCATGTCGGCGCGGTCGACGCGCCGGAATTCAAGGCAATGATCTCGACCATTGACACGCTGAAGCCCTTGGCAGAAAAGACCAAGGGGCTCGTCACCCGGGTCGCCGGTACCGCCGGCGGGGTCACCGTCCCGCCCATTCTGCCGGTGCGGGGCGCCGTGCGCATTGCCGACGACCAGCGTTTGACCATCCGCATGACCGACGAAACCGTCTTGAAGGGCATCAACACGCTGCCACTCTTTGCGGGCTTTGCCGGTCTTTCCGCCCTCCTCTTCGCCTTCTCCGCCATGTGGTGGCGTGAAGGCCGGTGATTTCATGCCCCTATTTGAAGTGACGGATGCTCCCTCCGAAGGTGACCTCGCTGCGATCGGTGAAGGCCTGACTGCTTTCAACGCCGCCGATATCGGCCCCTCCGGGCGCCGCCCGCTCGCTGTCCTCATTCGCGACGAAAAGGCCAAGACGATCGGCGGCATCTCCGGCTACACCGGCTGGGGCTGGTTGTTTACCCAATGGCTGTTCGTGCCCGAAACACTACGCGGCCAGGGCACGGCGGGCAGGCTGCTGGAAGCGGCCGAGACGGAAGCGATCGCCCGCGGCTGCCACGGCGCCTGGATCGACACATTCAATCCGCGGGCGCTGCGCGCCTATCAGCGGCAAGGCTACGTGATCTTCGGCGAACTACCGGAATTTCCAATCGGCCGCAGTCGCTATTTTCTGCAGAAAAAACTAGCGCCCCCACTGAAACAAACGGGGCGATAGCCGGCTGATGACAAGACCTTAGACGGGCGATCTGCCGCCGCCAGGCGCGTCGACAAGTCCTCATAAAGAGCCAGGCTAGACCGCAATTGCCGTCAGCGGCAAATCTTCATCGTCATCGCCCGTGTCGGAAACAACCGGGACAGACGCGTCAGCCCAGGCGATCGTACCCTTCAGCCGTGCATGGGTATCGGCGGCGATCGGCACGACCAGAACCCTGTTAGGATCGACCGGCCCCGGAAACGTCAGCGCATTATAGGCGACCTTCTCAAAGCCGAGCGGACCGTAATACGGTGGATCGCCCACTAGGATCACGGCTTCCGACCCCCTGCGCTTGGCGGCCTCGACGGCAATCCGCACGAGCTCGCGGCCAATACCCAGGTTCTTGTGCGACGGCCGCACGGCGAGCGGCCCTAACAAATGCCCTTTGACCGAACCGGCCAGCACCGGCGTCATGCGCACCGAGGCGATCGTCTCGCCGTTGTCGGCACAGATGAAGGAGAGCGAACGGTCGTGCGGCCCCTGCTCGCGAATCCGCGCTGCGGCACGGGTGAACCGGCCGGGACCAAATGCTTCTTCGTTGATGAGTTCGATGACAGCGTCATGCGACGCGTCCTCAGTGAGGTAGACCAGAACGTGCTTGTACATTAGAGCAAGGAAACCAGATAGACGGACAGGATGGCTCTCGAAAACGCTTGTCGAGCGTTCGGGATCATCGGCGTCGTCGCAGGCTTCTGGTTGCTTCCATGATAAGTGGTCCTCAAAGTGTGACAAGCCCGATAGCAGGAAATATTCCGCCCGTCCAATTTAAAATGCGAGCAGCTCTTTGTTGACGCATGATCATGTCGGGATGATGTCGTCTCTTCAACCATCACCGCATCCGAAAACCGCTTCGCAGTCTTCGCACGGTCCTGCGGTTCGGGGATCCGGGACACACTGTTCATCGTTTGTCGTATCGAAATTCGGCGGACATACCGTATTTTCGCGTTAAGGTTTGTTTGTGGGATCTGCGAAAGGATAGGCAATGGGCATGTTGGTCAACGGCGTCTGGCATGACATCTGGTACGACACCAAGGAAACCAAGGGCCATTTCAAGCGAGCGGATTCGCAGTTCCGCAACTGGATCACGGCGGACGGCACTCCGGGTCCGAGCGGTACGGGCGGTTTCAAGGCCGAAGCGGGCCGCTATCATCTTTATGTCTCGCTCGCCTGCCCATGGGCGCATCGTACGTTGATTTTCCGTAAGCTGAAGAGACTTGAGAACCTGATCTCCGTTTCCATCGTCGATCCGCTGATGCTGGAAAATGGCTGGGAATTCAAAGGCAAGGATGGGGGCACCATCGACCATATCTTTGGTGCAAAGGCGCTCTTTGAAGTCTACGTCAAGGCCGATGCGCATTATTCCGGTCGCGTCACCGTTCCCGTCCTCTGGGACAAGCAGACCGGCACGATCGTCAACAACGAATCCGCCGAAATCATCCGCATGTTCAACAATGCGTTCGACGGGCTGACCGGCTCGAAGGACGATTTCTATCCGATGGACCTGCGTGGCGAGATCGATGCGCTAAACGCAGTCGTCTACGATACGGTCAACAACGGCGTCTATAAGTCCGGATTCGCCACCACGCAGGAAGCCTATGAGCACAATGTCCACCGAGTGTTCGAAACCCTCGACATGCTCGACAAGCGCCTGGAGACAAGCCGCTACCTCTTTGGCGACCGGCTGACCGAGGCTGACTGGCGGCTATTCACCACGCTCGTCCGCTTCGACGCGGTCTATGTCGGCCATTTCAAATGCAATATCCGTCGCATCGAGGATTATCGCAACCTTGCCGGATATCTGCGGGATCTTTATCAAGTCCCTGGCATCGCCGAGACCACCAACGTCACGCACATCAAGAGCCATTATTATCGCAGCCATAAGACGATCAACCCTACCGGCATCGTCCCTGTCGGTCCCGACCTCGATTTCGATCGACCGCATGCACGGCAGCAGCTGGCAAAGGCCGCTTGAGGCGGCAAAGCTACCAATAATTCGAGGGCGGCGCGTCGCCCTCCAATTCCTTCAGCCGCCGATAGGTCGCGTTGGTCGTCCCTTGCGGCAAGGCATCGATCGGAAAGAAACCACTGTCGACAATCTCCAGATCTGGTCGGCGCGGTGCGGTCTGTTCGACCTCAACACGGTAGAAGACGACATGATCGCGCTTGCTGACCCGATTGTTGAAATAGACATGGAAGAGCTGCGGCCGGCCCGATATCACCAGATTGCCCTCCTCCCGCAATTCCTTCGTCAATGCTTGCTCCACAGTTTCATGGCGCTCGACACCGCCACCCGGCATATGCCAGCCGGCAACATAGGAATGCCGCACCAGGAAAATCCGTCCCTGGCTATCGAAACACGCCGCACGCACACCCATGGTCATGCTGCGGGTCAGGACAAAATAGCCATGCAGCATTCGGCCGAACAATTTGGCCCGCCAGCCGCGGGTTTCGTCGGAAGCAATGCTGTCATTCATGCCGCGGCTCCCATGTTGCGATCAGCTATCAAAAAACCGATCTATTTGTTTTGACAATAGATTGAGCTATGTCTCATCTCATGTTCAAGCTCGCGCATATTTCCGACATTCACCTGGGCCCCCTGCCACGGCTTTCGATCAGAGAATTGGCCTCCAAACGCATTACCGGCTTTGTGAACTGGCATCGGAACCGGCGCAAGCATCTTTTTGGTGGCACGCTCGACCTTCTGCTCGAAGACATCAAATCAAAACAGGCAGATCATCTTGCAGTGACCGGCGATCTCGTCAATCTCGCCAGCGGTATCGAAATCCGCACCGCCGCCGAATGGCTGAGGACGCTCGGCGATCCTGCCTTCACCTCCGTCGTACCTGGCAACCACGACGCCTATGTGCCCGGCTCCTACGAGAAAGCCATGCGCGCCTGGTATCCTTATGTCCAGGGTGACCATGCGCCGGCGGAGTGGCAGGAGGACCGGCGCATTTTCCCCTATTTGCGCATTCGCGACAATGTCGCGCTGATCGGTTGCTCGACGGCGGTGGCGACGCCGCCCTTTGCGGCCAGCGGCTTCTACTCGGCCAGACAGGCACGCGAGACGGTGGATCTGTTGCGCTCCGCTGGCGAGGCAGGCCTCTTTCGCGTGGTCATGATCCATCACCCGCCAATCCGGGGCGCGACCAGCTTCTATAAGCGCATGATCGGCATTCGCCGCTTCGCTGCCGTCATTTCGACCGGCGGCGCCGAACTGGTCCTGCACGGCCATACTCATCTCAATACGCTGCATTGGCTGCGGGGGCAGACCGGTCCGGTGCCTGTCGTGGGCATCGCGTCGGCTTCGCAGGGTGCCGGCGGGCTGAAGCCGCCTGCCGCCTACAATCTCTTTACCATTTCCGGCCGTCCCGGCGCCTGGGAGCTCAAGGCAGAACGCTTCAGCCTCAATGCGAGCGGCGACGACATACAGGCTCAAGGCGTCGATATCCTGGCGTCATAATCTGTGGCATTTTGTGAATGCCCTCCCGTCGTTTCGGTAGCGTTTTCGAATATCCGGAGCTACAATCCCCACAGGTGATTTCTGGAGGACAATATGGGTTTTGACGCAGCGATGAAGCGTTCTGTCGTGACGGCGCTTGCGGTCGGATTTCTGATCAGCGCCAGCCTGCCGGCCTTCGCTGCCGGCTCCGAGAGCGACGAGACAGCCCCGCCGCCGAAAACCAAAACCACAACCAGATGCACAGACGGCAAGGTCTGGGACAAGGACAAAAAAGAATGCGTGAAACCGCAAAAAAGCGGTTTCAACGACGACCAGCTTTTCCAGGCGGCACGCGAGTTCGCCTATGCGGGCCAATATGACAACGCCATCACCGTCCTGAAGCTCGCCAAGAACCAGGATGATCCCCGCATTCTCAACTATCTCGGCTATTCCAACCGCAAGGCCGGACGCATGCAGCTCGGCATGACCTATTATCGCAGGGCCCTGCAGCGCGACGAGAACTACATCCTCGCACGCTCCTATATGGGCCAGGCATTGCTTGAACAGGGCGATGTCCAGGCGGCGCGTGTGCAGCTTGTCGAAATCCGCGACCGTGGCGGCGAAAACACCTGGGCCTATCGCTCATTGCTGCAATCGCTGAATGGTCAAATCAGGTATTGAACGAGGCGCGGACGCTCCATTCCTCAAGATCGTGTGAGAAGTGGACAGGAAGCGCACCTCCGATTTTTGAAGACTTGCGAAAAGACACCAAAATGGTTCATATCAACACAGCACAATCCTTCGGCTCAGTTAGCTCTTTGCTAGAAAAAAGCCATCTTTTGCCGGAAGAAGACTGCAGCTCGGCAACCCCCAACCTCTCCTTGGAAAGACAATGCCCACGCCGGTAGCAGCCATCGACATCAGACGCGATCTGGTCGGCCTTCTTCCGAAGCTCCGGCGCTTCGCTGTAACGCTGACCGGCGACCTGGCTGAGGCGGACGAACTCGTGCAGAGCATTTGCCAGCGCGGCATTGCGAAATTCCATCTCTGGAACAATGACGGCCGGCTGGAAAGCTGGCTCTACACCATGGCTCGCCATCAATGGGTGGATGAGACCCGGCGCCACCGGCTGCGGCCTGCCACCAAGGGAAGCGCACTGGAGCAAGGTGAACTGGCAGCACCGGGCACACATACGAATCCGGTCGAAGCAAACGAAGCGCACCAAATGGTCACATCTTTGCCCGAAGGACTTGCCAGTGTCTTCCTGCTCGTCGATGTCGAAGGGCACAGCTATAAGCAGACGGCTGATATTCTTGGCATCCCCCTGTCGATGGTGACGTCGCGGCTTTCCAACGCTCGCCTTCGCCTTGCCACTCAAGGTCACAGCCGCTCGCCGCGAAGGTTTTAGGCATTGCAGGATATGAGAAAAATGCCGCTTGAAGCTCGTTTGTCCGCCTTTATGGACGGCGAGACAAGTCGCGAGGAGAAAGAGGAGCTGGAGCGGCTCATTGCCTCCGACCCAGAAGCGCGCCGGATTTTCAATGAGCTGAAGCATGGCTCCGATGTCGGCCGCAAGGCTTTCGACGAGGTGCTGAAGGAGCCGGTGCCGCTGGCGCTGGTGCGCTCCATCAAGAGCGCTCAGGCGCCCAAGGCGCGAGAACCCGCCCCTCGCCTTTCACCGCCATCCCTGAAGCTTGCCCCGACCGGCCGCCAGGCGCTCGCCGCCGCTCTTATCCTGTTCGTGGTCGGCGCTGGCATAGGCTATCTCTTCGGCATCCAGCCGTCCGGGACACCTGCTGCCGCCCCCGCCGCGCCGACTGCTGTACCCGCTCCGAACCGCACATGGCTGGACGATATCGCCGCCTATCACCGTATCTATTCGCATCAACCGCACCATGTCGTCGAAGTACAGGCGACCGAGATTGACGAAATCAACAAATGGCTGACGGGCACTGTCGGCGTGAAATTCAATCTGCCGGATCTTGCCGCCGACGGATTGGTCTTCCAAGGCGCGCGCATGTTCATCGCCGACGACAAAGCGACCGGCCAGTTGATCTACAAGGACCTCGACGGCGATGTCATCGCCATATGTTTCATGAAGGATGACAGCGCCGCCGCCGACGGCAATTTTGACGAGACCATCAAGGACGATGTGAGCGTTGTCTCCTGGCATCGCAACGGCACCGCCTATGCGGTCGTCGGCCCCTCCTCCGATGCAATGCTGGATGAGATCGCCAATCGGGTATCGACAGAAATTTGAGTTTGGCCGTTTGTTCATTTGAATGTGCAAAGCTCGCTCTGGTCTTTTGAATCCAGAGCATCCTATCCGTTTCAGGTGGTTCCATCTGAAAGTGGGATCTGGTCAAAGTCCCTGCTTGCGACTTCCGTTGAGCCGAGGATACTATTATCTCCAAATCGTACCCTGAGGCATCTTCCGACGGGACGCATTCCCTGGAGATCGACCATGTCCGACATTCTGCTGACCATCCCGGAGATTGACCGGCGCATCGCGGCAATAAGAGAAAATCTTCGCGAGTTGATCGAGCAAGCCGCCGCTTACTCCGGCGCGGCAGACGAGGAGCTGGCGTCGGAGCGCATCGCCGAACAGGAAGAAGAGCTCGAACGCCTGTTGAAACGGCGCGAGGAGCTTTCCCAGCAGAAATCCTGACCACGGGCCGGCGGTTGCTGATGCCCCCGCCATCTCTTGTCGAAAGGTCAGCGAGAGGGCGCCGGCGAAACCGTCGTCGCAGCTTGTTCACCTGAAAAGATGATGAAGGCAAACAACAGCACGCCGATGAAAGTGACGATTGACGCCAACCCCACGATCGGCTCCATCGCCATATTGCCGAGAAGCATGAGATACAATGCCGGCACCATGATCGCGACGCCGGCGGTGTAGATGTAATATTGGATCATCGCCAGCCGCCTTTCCGCTTTCCGCGGGTTCAACGCATAGTAACCGCCGAATATCGCGCTGGTGACCCAGCCAAGAAGATTCGTATGCGCGTGGGCGCCGATGACGCTGTGATCCTCGGTAATTGCCATTTTCAGGCCCATCCCAATTCCGATGATCAGAAAGATGATTGCTGTCTTGAAGTACAAATTGGCAAGGCGTGGCATGATTCCCCTCATATTTCTGGCGATGATTATCCAGAATATCATGCCGATCAGCCATTTTGGAATTCAGCTTAATGGTCAATACCGGGGGATTGGCTTCAATACTTTCACCCCTACCCTAAAATAGATCGCACGACCGAGGCCGATGCCATCAGGCACACCGCCCTCATTCTTAAAGCTTGCCTGCCGTTTTTGATGACATCGGTTCTGTCATGCGTTATAGAACCCGCCGAGCGACTTTAGAGGAGATCGTTTGATGAGAACTCACGGCACAGGAAAACACCGCTGAAAAGCAGTGCCGTGACGGGCGGCTTTTCCGGCCCATCCATCAAATTGATATCTCTCGCCCCTGGAGGGCACTCATGTTTCGTCGCTTTGAAAAGCTCGTCGATCCATTCCAACATTATGATGATCTGAACCCGCCGCCGGATAGCTGGCGGTATCTTAAAAGCAACTTGCGCCCGTTTCGCTTGGTCATGGCAATGAGCCTTGCCTTGACCATTATCGGCGCGGCCATCGAAATCTGGCTCATCGGCTATACCAGCCAGCTCATCGACATTCTGGCTGGCGCGCGGCTGGATCGACTTTGGGCGTCCCACGGCACCGAATTGCTGGCGGCGGCCGTGCTTGTGCTGATCGGGCGGCCGCTTGCCGGTTATCTTAGGGAAAGCCTCGACGACATCGCGTTTCGGCCGAATGCCGAGACCCTGTTTAGCTGGCGGGCCCATCGCCATGTCCTGCGGCAATCCGTGGGCTGGTTCCGCCAGGACGTCTCCGGGCGCATCGCCAGCCAGGTGCGCGCTATTGGCAATTGCGCGACCGGGGCGGCCTATGCTTTGCTGCACGCTCTGTCGTTCGTTACGATCTATGTCGCCGGTTCGCTCTGGCTCATGGCGTCGATCGATCTGCGCCTCATCTGGCCGCTGCTCGTCTGGGTCTGCTGCTATCTGGGGCTGATGGCGTTTGTTATCCCGCGGCTGCGCCGGGCGTCTGGGGAATTCCAGGGCGCTTATGCCTCGCTGACGGGCATGCTGGTCGACACCTATGCCAACATCGACATCATCAAGCTCTTTGCCAACGCGGCGGAAGAAGACCGCGAAGCGCGGGCGCGCTTCGCCGCTGCGCGCGGGACATTCGTGCACGTGCAGAAGCTCGAAGTCGTGGTCAATTCCAGCATGCTGTTCCTGGGCAGCTTTCTGATCGTCGGGCTGGTCGGCTATGCCGTGATCCTGTGGCAGGCCGGCGGTGCGCCGCTTGGTCTGATTGCCGCCTCGCTCGCCTTGAGCTTCCGCATCACCGGCATGGCCGAATGGATGCTCGACGCCGTGTCGTCGTTGTTCGGCCATCTTGGCGCGCTGCGGCAATCGCTGCTGACGGTGGCACAACCGCTCGCCATTGCGGATGAACCCAACGCCGGCCAACTCATGGTCAGCGGCGGCGCCATCGCCTTCAAGTCAGTGACGCATCACTACGGCAAGGGCAATGGCGGTTTGGGCGGTGTTTCGCTGCAGATCGCAGCCGGCGAAAAGGTCGGCCTTGTCGGCCGTTCCGGCACCGGCAAATCGACGCTCGTCAATCTGTTGCTGCGATTCTTCGATCCGGAGGCAGGCTGCATCGAAATCGACGGACAGGATATCCGCCGGATTACCCAGGAGAGCCTGCGCCGGCAGATCGGCATGGTGACCCAGGATGCAGCCCTGCTCCACCGCTCGGTTCGCGACAATATCTCGCATGGTGACCCACGATTTAGCGAGGGCGCGATTGCCGCAGCAGCGGACAAGGCGGCCGCAAGCGGATTTATCGCAACTCTCCGGGATCATGAAGGTCTCATCGGTTACGACGCCCATGTCGGCGAACGCGGAGTCCAGCTATCGGGCGGGCAAAGGCAACGCATCGCCCTTGCGCGCGCCATCTTGAAGGATGCACCGATCCTTGTGCTTGACGAGGCCACGTCCGCTTTGGACTCGGAGGTGGAAGCGGCCATCCAGGAGACACTTTATAGCGTCATGGAGGGCAAAACGGTCATCGCGATCGCCCATCGCCTGTCGACCATCGCACACATGGATCGCATCGTCGTTCTAGATGAAGGGCGGATCGTCGAGGATGGCACGCACGGCGATCTGCTCGCGCAAAACGGCATCTATGCCGCATTATGGGCGCGCCAATCCGGCGGCTTCATCGGCAACGACGATCCCTTGTTGTCCGAATAGGCCGCGAGCAAAAAAGAAAAAATCCCCTCGATGACCTCGAGGGGATTTTGTCTTCATGGGGCCATAACGGCTGAAATTCAGCCCTTCTTCGCCTGAATATCGAGCACGCGGTTCGCCGCAGAGACGATCGCTTCGAGAGAGGCGGCGACGATGTTGGTGTTGATCCCGGCACCGAAGAGCTTGCCACCGGGATAGGAGGTCTCGACATAGGAGATCGCCGATGCGTTGGAGCCATGCTGCAGTGAATGCTCGGAATAATCCTCGACCGACATCGGAATGCCGAGATAGATCGAGAGCGCATTGATGAAGCCGTCGATCGGACCGTTGCCACCGCCTTCGATACGCTTTACCTCGCCATTGTCGGTAATCTCTGCGGCAACAATCCTTTGCCCCTTATGCTGGGGATCGGCGAAGGTGTGGTGGTCGACGAAGCGGATGCGGGCGTTGGGCTGGGTCACGTAACGCTCGATGAAGTGCTCGTAGATCCGCTTGGACGGCAGTTCTTTGCCTTCTTCATCGGTGATGCGCTGGATCTCCTGGCGATATTCCACCTGCAGATTGCGCGGCAGGTTGAGCCCGTAATCCTGCTGCATGATATAGGCGATGCCGCCTTTGCCAGACTGCGAGTTGATGCGGATGATCGCCTCGTAGGTGCGGCCGACATCCTGCGGATCGATCGGCAGATACGGCACTTCCCAGACCGGATGATTGGCGACTTTCGCCGCCTTCATGCCCTTGTTGATCGCATCTTGATGCGAGCCGGAGAAAGCGGTGTAGACCAGTTCGCCGACATAAGGGTGGCGTTCGCCGATCGCCATCTGGTTGGAATATTCGAAGACTTCCTTCATGCGCTCGATATTCGAGCAGTCGAGCTCGGGATCGACGCCCTGCGTGAACATGTTCAGCGCCATGGTGACGACGTCGACATTGCCGGTGCGCTCGCCATTACCGAACAGCGTGCCTTCGACGCGGTCGGCGCCAGCCATCAAGGCCAGTTCGGCGGCGGCAATACCGGTGCCGCGGTCATTGTGTGGATGCAGGGAGACGATTAGGCTTTCGCGATTGTCGAGATTGCGGCACATCCATTCGATCTGGTCGGCATAGATGTTCGGCGTCGCCATTTCGACGGTCGACGGCAGGTTGATGATCAGCTTGTTATCCGGCGTCGGCTTGACGACATCGATAACAGCATTGCAGATCTCCAAAGCCACCTCGAGTTCGGTGCCGGTGAAGCTTTCCGGCGAATATTCGAAGCGATAGCCGCCACCCGCCTTGGCGGCCATGTCGGTGATCATCTTGGCGGCATCGACGGCGATCTCCTTGATGCCCTGCACATCCTTGGCGAACACAACGCGGCGCTGCAATTCACTGGTGGAATTATAGAAATGCACGATCGGCTTATTGGCCCCATCGAGCGCCTCGAAGGTGCGGGTGATCAGCTCCGGCCGGCACTGTACCAGAACCTGCAAAGAGACGTCGGCCGGCACATTGCCTTGCTCGATGCACCACCGGGCAAAATCGAAATCGGTCTGCGATGCGGAGGGGAAGCCGATCTCGATTTCCTTGAAACCCATGTCCAGCAACAGTTGGAACATACGTTCCTTGCGGTCGTGGCCCATTGGATCGACCAGAGCCTGATTGCCGTCACGCAGATCGACGGAGCACCAGATCGGTGCCTTGGTGATGGTCTTCGAGGGCCAGGTTCGGTCGGGGATGTTGATCTGCGGGTAAGCCCGGTATTTCACCGCTGCTTCGGGCATGCCTTTGGGGGAATGGCTGTTCGCGTCCATGTTTCGTCTCTTCCTTTCCCGTCATTTGCCCCGCGTCTTAGCCGATCGTGC
This sequence comes from Martinezella calliandrae, assembly GCF_030272695.1. Taxonomy (GTDB): domain Bacteria; phylum Pseudomonadota; class Alphaproteobacteria; order Rhizobiales; family Rhizobiaceae; genus Rhizobium; species Rhizobium calliandrae. The sequence goes on along the minus strand of NZ_JARFYN010000005.1, from coordinate 34,148 downwards.
GCGGCTTGGCGATGACAAATGCGGACCCGTTATGGGGTATGCTGTCGATTTTGGGGATATGTCGCGAGGAGCGATGGCCAGGCGGGCTCTACGGCCGCCGGGCGCTCCTCAACGGACCCGGCAACCGCGCGTAAGGCCGAGAAGGAGAAGCGACGTAAGGGCGCGCGTATTGTCACGCAGGGCAACGCGCCCACGTGCAATCTCATCGGAAATCTTTGCGCCGGTCGACTTCATAGCGGCGCTTATAGCCGCGCGGTCAAAAAGAAGCAACCCCTTGCTTACCGCTTAAGCAACTGCACCCCATGCGACAACGCCATCATCAATCCGCCGGCAATCAGGCCCCAGAAGGCTCCGGAAATCCCAGCGAATGAGACGCCCGATGCCGTGACGAGGAAGGTTATCGCGGCTGCCTCACGCGACTCTGCCTTTTGAAAAGCGTTCAAGGCCGAGTTGGAGAGTGCGCCAACCAGCGCCAGACCGGCGACGGCTTCGATCAGGATTGGCGGCGCCAGCGCGACGAAGGCGGTGACAGCCCCGGCGAGCAGCCCCAGGATGATGTAGACTATTCCAGCAATGATTGCCGCCCAATAGCGGCGCTGTGGATCGGGATGCGCATCCTGCCCCGCGCACATGGCGGCGGTGATCGCGGCAAGATTGACCGCGTGGCCGCCAAACGGCGCGCTCATCAATGAAAACAGCCCGGTGACGGCAAAGAGCGGGCCTGGTCTCGGATCATAGTCATGCACCTTCAGGACGGCGATGCCCGGAATATTCTGGGACGCCATGGTAACGATGAAGAGCGGCAGCGCGATAGAGACGAGGCCAGCGACTGTGAAAACGGGCGTTACCAGTTCGACGCTCGGCAGCAGCGAATGCTCCAGCGACGAAAGCGCCCCATCGGGCACCTTCACACCGAGCGCCAGCACCAGCACAAAAGCGGCAAGTGCGCCCGGCACGGCCCAGAGCCGTTTAAACGCTCCGACGACGATCCAGGCAATGATGATCGGCAGGCCAAGCAACGGATCGAAGCCGATCGCTTTGACCGGCGCGAAACAAAGCCCAAGCAAAACGCCGGCGAGCATCGCGTTAGCAAGCGGCGCCGGGATCGCCGCAACCGCGCGTCCGAGCGGCCGGAACAGGCCGGCAACAACGATCAGCGCAGCACAGACGAGGAACGCGCCGACCGCCACCGGAAACCCTCCCTCGATGGCGCCAGCGCTGGCGAGCAACGCCGCCCCCGGGGTCGACCAGGCAATACTGACCGGCAGCTTCGTTGCGGTACTCAGCACGATGGCGCAGAGCCCCATCGAAACCGACAGGGCCGTCAACGCGGATGCTGCCTGCGCGTCGGTCGCGCCAACCGCCTGCAGCCCGTGCAGCACGACGGCGAAGGAACTGGCAAAACCGACAAAGGCGGTGAGTGAGCCCATGAACAGGCTTTGAACGGAAAAATCTTTGAGCATGACGGCTGCTGGAAACTGGTCGGAGCGGTGGAACGCGCATGGAGCATCACAGGGCCCCGTCGTGCAAGTGCAGTTTCGCGAAAGAACGGAGCGGCACCCTGATTGATTGTGGAAAGGATTGGACGGGGTTGCGCGCAAGCCGACAAACATGTGTCATGTGCGCAAAATAGGTTTCTGGATTTCAGCCCGTTGGCCTCGGCTCCCGGCTATGGCGAATAATATTCGGCCGGCTAAGACGGATAGATACATAAGGAAGGAACGTTCATGTATTACGCCATCCTGGCCTATCACGAAGAGGCAGCGGTCGAATCCTGGACCAAGGAAGAGGATGCGGCCCTGATGACGGAACTTCTCGAGATCAACGATCGCCTCGTCCACGAGAAGTCTTTGGGACCGGCGGCACGACTTGGATCCACCCAACGCGCCGTAACGCTGCGGGGAAAGGGCGCCGGCATGATCACGGACGGCCCCTTTGCTGAAACCAAGGAGCAGTTGCTGGGCTTCTATGTCGTCGATTTTCCAACGCTCGAAGCAGCGGTCGAAGCGGCGCGCGACCTGCGTCGCGTCAATCCGACGGCGGTCTACGAAATCAGGCCGATTTCACTCTATGTCCCCGGTACGCCTCTAACAGCGCGCGACGAGGATTAAGAAGTCGCCCCGCGGCGAAAGGCCACCACGCCCGCCTTCGTTACCCGACAACACAAATGTGCCCTCGCCTGCCTTTTCGGCAAACGAGGGCGCGTCGACTAGGTAAGAGCCGATAGATCAGATATCGGCCTGCGACGTCACGATCCGCGAGACCAGGCCGTAAGCCTTGGCTTCCTCGGCCGACAGCCAGTAGTCGCGGTCGGTATCCTTGGCGATGCGCTCGACCGGCTGGCCGGTGGCTTCCGAGAAAATCTTATTCAGGCGCTCGTTCATCTTGATGATCTCGCGCGCCTGGATTTCGATGTCGGAGGCCATGCCGCGCGTGCCGCCCGACGGTTGGTGCAGCAGGAAGCGGGTGTTCGGCAGGCAGATTCGGCGCTCCTTCGGAGCAGCGACAAAGATCAGCGCGCCCGCGGACGCGACCCAGCCGGAGCCGATCATCCAGACCTTCGGCTTGATGAACTTGATCATGTCGTGAATGGAATCGCCGGATTCGACGTGGCCACCGGGCGAATTCACATAGATGCGGATGTCCTCATCGCTGGCAGCCGCGAGTGCCACGAGCTGTGAGCATACCTTCTGCGCCAATTCCTGCGTAATGCCGCCATAGATGAAGATCGAGCGCGATTTGAAAAGATTCGCCTCCGCGTCCTTGCCCAACGGCAGCTCTTTCGTCTTCTCTTCCTGTTCGTCTTCGTCGTTCATTCGCAAGTCTCCAGCAGATGTGTCCTACCGCACATAGTGCGACTCAATGCGTAAAACAATGCCGGAAAAAGGCAAGGCGCCAATAGCTCGGGAAAGCATGGTGTTATGGTTGCGGATTACCGAAATGTTAGGTGAAGAGGCTTTGAAAAGCCGGAATTTCGTCTTACCTCAAGTGGGCGCGGTGCGAATCGCGCCCGGAATTTGCAGCAACAGATAGCCAAGGAGGCCATCATGTCGCCTGAAGAACGTCAAATGCTTGCGTCCCTCTTCGATCGCGTTCGCGCCACGGGCAGCACCCAGCGCGATGCCGATGCAGAAGCCTTCATCAATCAGTCGGTTCGCGAGCAACCCTACGCGCCCTATTTCCTCGCCCAAGCCGTGCTCATACAGGAGCAAGGCATGAAGGCTGCGGCCGATCGCATCCAGCAGCTCGAAGCGCGCGTACGCGAATTGGAACAGCAAGGCGCCGGCAATCAGCCGCAAGCCCAGAGCAGCGGCTTCCTCGGTGGTCTCGGCTCGCTCTTCGGCAGCCAACAGCAGCCGCAGCGTGGCCCGGCGCCGCAAGCTCCGCAGCAGCAGGGCCGTCTCTATGACGATTACGCCCGCAACGCTCCGCAGCCAGGCCCATGGGGCGGCCAGCAACAGCCGACTGGACCCTGGAGCCAGCAGGCCGCTGCTCCCTCGGCGGGCGGCAGCTTCCTGCGCGGCGCTCTCGGCACGGCGGCTGGCGTCGCCGGTGGCGTCATGCTGGCAGAATCGCTCTCCAGCCTCTTCAGCCCCCATCTCGGCGGCACCGGCGGCGGCGGCCTTGGTGGGCTCTTCGGCGGCACGGCCAACGCAGCCGAACAGCCTGTTCAGGAAACGATCGTCAACAACAACTATTTCGGCAACGACGACAACAACGATCAGAACGACAACGACCGGGGCAATGTCGACTACGCCTCGGACGATCAGGACGACGACGACTACGATGGCTCGTCCGACAATGGCGGCGACGACAGCTCGTTTGCCTGAAGCCGATCGTTTTTGATTGCGAAAAGCCGCCTTCCATTGGAGAGGCGGCTTATTCAATTTCAGCCACGCCCGCGATAGGGCTGCACGCCCTGATCCGGCAGCCACAGGCCCTCGGGCGGCTTGCCCGTCTGCCAAAAGACATCGATCGGGATGCCGCCTCGCGGATACCAGTATGCACCGATGCGCAGCCATTTCGGCTCCAGCAATTCCACCAGCCGCTTGGCGATGTAGATCGAGCAATCCTCATGGAAGGCGCCGTGGTTGCGAAAGGAATGCAGGAAGAGTTTGAGCGACTTCGATTCCACCAGCCATTCGTTCGGCACATAATCGATCACGATATGGGCAAAGTCCGGCTGCCCCGTCATCGGGCAGAGGGACGTGAATTCCGGCGCCGTGAAGCGCACGACATAATCCGTGCCGGCATGACCGGACGGCACCTTTTCCAGGATGGCGGCTTCGGGGTTCGCAGCCGTTTCTGTCTGACTGCCGAGCATCGACAGACCAGAGACATCGGTTTTGGGCATCTTAATTCTCCTTGATCACCTTGACGCGGATGCCATGGGCCTTCTCGCCCTCGGGCTCCACGTGAATGGTTATTTCCGCGCCCGCATGGATCGCCCTTATGGCGTCTTCAAGGCGATCGCAGATGCGATGTGCCTGGCGAACCGGCATTGCGGCGGGCACGACCAGATGGAAATCGACAAAGGTGACGGCGCCCGCCCGGCGCGTCTTCAGATCGTGCACGCCGAGCGAACCCTCCGCATGCGTCGCGATCGCCTGCTTGATCACCATTTCCTCTTCCGGCAGGACGGCCTTGTCCATCAGCCCGTCGATGGAATTGGAGGTCACTTTCCAACCTTGATAAAGGATGTTGATGGCGACGAGAATGGCAAGGACCGGATCGAAAATCGGAAAGCCGGTGCCGATCGCCAGCAACAGGCCGATGAGCACGCCGACCGAGGTATAGACGTCGGACATGATGTGCTGCCCGTCCGCCGTCAGCGCCGGCGAGCGGTGTTCGCGTCCAGCCCGGATCAGCGTCAGCGCCCATAGGACATTGAGGACGCCAGCAGCAAAGTTGATGGCGAGACCGAGAACAGGCGCCTGCATCGGCTGCGGATTGCTCAGGTGCCCGACCGCTCCCTGCACGATCATCAGCGCCGCAACGATGATCATCGCCCCTTCGGTGACCGCCGAGAGATATTCAGCCTTATGGTGGCCGAAGGGATGATCGTGGTCCGCCGGCTTCTGCGCATAGCGGATGGCGAAGAAGGCAATGAAAGCAGCCACGACATTGACGAGGGATTCGAGACCATCAGACAGCAGCGCGACGGAGCCCGTCACCCACCAGGCGAGCATCTTCAGCCCCATGACGCCGAGCGATATCGGAATGCCCCAGAGGGCCAGTCGCTTTATAGTCGGATTGCCCTGTCCGTTCATGCGCTTCTCCAACGCTGGCGCGGCCATGCTTATGCGAGTGAATTGCAAAATCCGCGCCGATCAAATGCAAAACCGCCCGCGCGAAAATCGCGCAGGCGGCTCATTGGGGCTCATATGATGCACAACGCGTCGTTTGTCAAAGGACGACCTGGACCTCGCGCATCACAATTTATCCGAAATATAGCAGTTAAACAAAGCGCCGGTCGAACCTTATGCAAGATCGGGAGACATTCCACGAAAGCTGCGGACAGATCTCATGCTTGCCTGTGAAAATCATAACGGCACCTTCCCGCGCAAGCCCGCATTGAGCTATACATCGACCCGCAACGGCCCAGTGAACGGCATGCCGCCAATGAAACGCCGCCCTCCCTCTAAATCCATGGTGGAACATGCCCTCACCTGATGATGCCGCCCATCCGCACAACGCCGCTTCGGCCGTCGACGGTTCGCCCAAGGAGCCGAACCATCTGATAGCGGCATGCGCGTTTTCGGAAACCGAGCGCGCAGCGGTCTACCGCGCCATTGAAACCCGCCGTGACGTGCGCGATCAGTTCCGCTCCGATCCCCTGCCCGAGGATCTTATCAGGCGGTTGCTCGAGGCTGCCCATCACGCGCCGTCCGTGGGCTTCATGCAGCCATGGAACTTTATACTGGTCAGGCAGGCCGCCACGCGGGACCGGGTGTGGCAGGCGTTCAACCAGGCGAACGAGGAAGCCGCCCTGATGTTCGACGCAGGAAAACGCGCGAAATATCAGCGTCTAAAGCTCGAAGGCATCCGCAAGGCCCCGCTCAGCATTTGTATTACCTGCGATACGCAGCGCGCAGGACCCGTCGTGCTTGGGCGGACGCACAATCCCGCGACGGACGTCTATTCAACGGTTTGCGCCGTTCAAAATCTCTGGCTTGCTGCAAGGGCTGAGGGCGTCGGCGTCGGCTGGGTAAGCATTTTTCACGAGGATGCCATCAAGACCATCCTGAACATACCCGAGCACGTCAAAATCGTCGCATGGCTGTGCGTCGGTTATGTCGATGAGCTCTATGACATGCCCGAGCTCGCAGTGAAGGGATGGCGGGACCGCCTGCCGCTCGACGAACTGATCTTCGAGGAAGGTTGGCAGGCGGACGACAAGGAAAGCTAGAGACCGCCAATCTGGCGAAGTCCCAGCGTCCCAGGGATATCCTTCGGCGAAGCGCGCTGTTATGCCGCCTTCGTTTTAGCCCGCCGCGCCAGATGTGCCACGACATTCTCGATCATCCGCATGCCGGCGTCGCCGCCGAGGGTCATGATCGATTCCGGGTGGAACTGCACGGCTGCGATCGGCTCCTTGACATGCTCGATCCCCATGATCGTGCCGTCCTCGCTTTCGGCCGTGATCATGAAATCGCGCGGCAGGGTCGAAGGATCGGCGAAGATCGAATGATAGCGGCCGACCGTGACTTCGCGACCAAGGCCGGAGAACACCAAGCCAGGCTCCAGCACGCGGATGCGCGAGGGCTTGCCGTGCATCGGCAGCGCCAGGTGACGGAGCTCGCCGCCATAGGCTTCGGCCAGCGCCTGCAGACCGAGGCAGACGCCGAAGATCGGGAGGTTGCGCGCCCTCGCCTTCTTGATCGTCGCCTTGCAGTCGAAATCCTTGGGGTTGCCAGGGCCGGGCGAAAGCACCACCAGATCCGGGTCCAGCCGGTCGAAGACTTCTTCCGGCACGGGCGTGCGCACGGTCGAGACAGTCGCCCCCGTCTGGCGGAAGTAGTTCGCCAGCGTATGCACGAAGCTGTCTTCGTGGTCGACCAGCAGGATTTTTACGCCCTTGCCGACGGAGGCAACGTCGCGTTGCTGCTTGCCTGAATTCGCAGCCTTGGCATCACGGATAGCGGACAACATGGCGGAGGCCTTGAGTTCGGTTTCGGCTTCTTCATCCTCTGGGACAGAGTCGTTCAGCAATGTAGCACCGGCGCGCACCTCGGCAATGCCGTCCTTGATGCGCACCGTGCGCAGCGTCAGGCCGGTGTTCATGTCGCCATTGAAGCCGACCATACCGATCGCGCCGCCATACCAGGCGCGCGGGCTCTTTTCGTTGCTCTCGATAAAACGCATCGCCCAGAGCTTCGGGGCGCCGGTGACGGTGACGGCCCATGCGTGGCTGAGGAAGCCGTCATAGGCGTCCATGTCATCGCGCAGGCGGCCCTCGATATGGTCGACCGTGTGGATGAGGCGCGAATACATTTCGATCTGTCGGCGGCCGATGACCTTGACTGAGCCCGGCTCGCAGACGCGGCTCTTGTCGTTGCGGTCTACGTCGGAGCACATGGTGAGCTCGGACTCATCCTTCTTGGAATTCAACAGCTTCAGAATCTGCTCGCTATCGGCGATCGGGTCGTCACCGCGCTTGATCGTGCCGGAGATCGGGCAGGTTTCAATGCGGCGGCCGGAAACCCGGACGAACATCTCCGGCGAAGCGCCGACTAGATATTCCTGATTGCCGAGATTGATGAAGAAGGAATAGGGCGACGGATTGATCGCCTTTAGCCGCTTGGAAATATCGGACGGCTTGCTTTCGCAGCGCTCCATGAATTTTTGCCCCGGCACGACTTCGAAGAGGTCGCCCTTGCGGAAACTCTCCTTCGCCTTGACCACCAGTTCGGCATATTCGCCGGGGCGATGATCACTTTTCGGCGGAATGGCATCGGTGTGGCGGAAGGGTTCGGCAGCGATCTCACCGGACTTGCCTTCGGTGGAAACGCCACCCTTGGCGAAATCGTAGCGATCGATCCAGGCCTTGGCGGAGTAGTTGTCGACCACCAGGATTTCGTCCGGCAGATAAAGCACCATGTCGCGCTGATCGTCGGGGCGCTCGAGCTTGAGGTTGATGGCGTCGAACTGAAAGGCGAGATCGTAGCCGAAGGCGCCATAAAAGCCGATGCTGGCATCGGCCTGCGAATAGAAGAGATCCGTCACGGCGCGCAAAACGGTGAAGACGGTTGGCGTCTTCGATCGCTCTTCTTCGGTAAAGACCCGATCCGGCGACTTAACCGTCAGGTCGAGCCGGCGGGCGGTCGATGCGCCAAGGGTCAAATCGGCCACCGTTTTCAGTTTCTCGGTGATGAAACCGAGAATGACCTCTCCGCGCTCGCTATAGGCTTCGATCCAGACATCGCGTCCGAAGCAGGAAAGACCGAGTGGCGGATCGACGATGGCGGTATCCCAGCGGGTATAGCGGCCGGGATATTCGTAGTTCGACGAAAACACCGCGCCGCGGCGCTCATCGAGCTTGTCGATATAGGACGAAACCGCATCCGCATAAGGCGTCGGCCTGCGTTGTCGGGTGACGGTAATTCCGCCCCTTGTCTCGTAGATTTCCGCTCCATCATCCCGAAGGATCGTTACCATTGTTCCTCACTCCGTTGTCAGGCCCGGATGACAGGCGGCCTTTATAACAAAAAAGCCGCCTCGAAATTTCGGGCGGCTCACTCGTCGTCTTTGAACACGATTGGTCGAGGCCGCCTTAGCGTGCCCACCACCAAACTGCAATGTTGTTCAAGGACATGTTCATGGAGCGAATTGTTAGCGTGAGATGCGGTGATGCGCAAGCCGCAATCTCGGGGGAATGGGCAGAAACGATATTCGCCTCGCCCTCGCCATTTAGCTCTGCCGGCGGGCCGCTTCAAAAAACTCCTCCGGCCCGTCGACCTCGACCAGTCGTCCCTTCTCGATCAGCAAGAAGCGATTGCCGACGGCACGGACGAAGCTGCGGTCGTGGGAGACAAGCAAGCAACTTGCCTCCTGCGCCATCAGCTCGCCTTCCAGCGCCTCCTGCCCATCGATATATTGCTTGTTCCTACGTTCGGCTTGTTTTCTCATCCTCTCGGCTCTCTCATGCGCATGGTCGCGTTGGATAGACCGGAGTTTCATCCATAGAGTGACCATGGCGACGGCAACAAACAGCAGCACCGCGACCACAGATAGGACGATAAGGGCGAGAACGATGCCCGCCGCAATCACGATGATCTGGTCTATGTTGCTGCCGATCACGTCGATGATGTGTTGTATGATGTGCCCTCCCCTTTGGTCATTTGCGCGCTTCATAGCCAGCATAGAGAATGAAAATCCAGATTGCGGTGGCGATCAGAAATACGGCGAGCGCTGTAAACGGGCTGCCCGTGGTCACGAGCGAGCCGAAGGCCAGCGCCATCGCCGCGTAATAGACAAGCGCCACGACTATTCCTAGCCATCCCATGCAGGCTAGGCTAATTGCCAGCGGCGCGAGCCCGACGACAATGGCGATGATGGTCGTTTGATCCATGTCCCTGCCTTCAGAACCGGTTGCGCGTCATGGCGTTGTACGTGTTCCAGTAAGCCCCTTGGACTGCCGCCGCGCCCATGCGGTGCATCGAACGATTGGCGTCGGTTTGCAAGCGGCAGTTCATGTACATTTCTGTGCTCGGTTTCGCGCCGTAGGCTTGGCACCGAGTGTATGACCCGAGTTGTACTGACAGGCCCTCAGTGTTGCCGTTTCATGCAATATTCACGCGGCGAAGCAAAATGTGGGGGATGTATTAGAGCGATCCTCCACTACCATTCTTCCCCGTGCAAATCGGCACGCTCGCTGATCGGTGTGGCGAGCGAGACGCGGAAGGCTTCATTTCGACAACCAACGTGCGCATGGGCATCCCTGAGCGCAGCAGTACCTTCCCGGCAGGCGCTGGCTGCCTTACCGACAGCGCGGCAGGGACACCGGGCAGGCGGTGGCGGCTGGTAAGGACGCTCCCGCCTTCGTTCCGCTGACGCCTGGATTAGTTCGTCACCGTTCGTTGGCAAAATTGGGCACCGAAATTGGGCACCTATTCGCAAAAAGTTGAAAAACAATACTTTTATGCCGCTTGCAAACGCATCTGCAGGGCTTGTTTCGGGCCGAACTGGCGATTGCGCCAGACAAACGTGATCATCTTCGGCCCTCCTTTCTCAATAGGTTCAACAGCGTTGATAGCATTGAACGCTGAAGGAGACAATGTTTCGAGAGATGCTCGGGCTATCCCGCCATCGGCAGCATAGGACTACAAAGAAAAAAAGGCGATGCCGAAGCACCGCCTGGTTTGCTGCACAGGATGAGATCGATCAGAACTTCTTAGTCAGTGTCAGTTTGAACGTCCGGCCCGGCTCGGAATAGAATTCGTGCGGCTGGGTCAGGCTGGTCGAGGCGACGTTGAGTGCGTCGTAATAGGTCTTGTTGAAGATATTGTAGACCCCTGCCCGCAGCGACAAGCCCTTCACCTGTTCCGGCTCCCACCATGCCGTCAGATCGAAGATGCCGTAGCCCGGCGTGCGGAAGCTGTCACCATCCTTCTTCGGCTCGCTCGTCGCGGTGATGAAGGTCAGATCCGTACCCCAGATCTCGGTGGCATAGCCGACAGTGAAGGCAGCCTTTGCCGGAGCGACGGTATCGAGCCATTCGCCGGTGTCGAGCTCCTTGCCGTTGGCATAGGCGAGCGCGCCCTTGATGTGGATGCCGTTGTCGAACGTCTTGTGCGCATTGACCTCGATGCCGAATATACGGACGTTATCGCGATTGAAGTATTCTGTGATCCCGAGCGGATAAGTATGTGTCGGATCAACAGAATTCTCGGCGTCGATGAAGTTCTTATACTTGTTGTAGAACCCGCCGATATGGCCGCCGAAATCATCGTCGCCGAGGTTCGCGCCGATTTCGATGCCATTGCTGGTTTCCGGTTTCAGGTCGGGATTGCCGTAGGAGACATAGCCGCCAGGTACGCCGTAGTTCAGATACAGTTCACTGACATCAGGCGCGCGGAAGCCCATCGCCCATTGCGCATAAAGCTCGACATTATCCTGCGGCTGGTACGCCGCGCGCAGCTTCGGCGAAAAGCGCGTGTCGGACTGGCCGGATGGCAGGCCGCTATAGTTTGCGCTGTCGCGATAGGCATCGGTATTTTTAGGCGAATAGTCGTACCAGTCAAAGCGCAAGCCCGGCGTCAGCGAAACGCCGCTGGAGCCGATCTCGATCTTGTCGTCAATGAAGGCGCCGACGCGCTTGCCATCGACATCAGGCATATCCGACTGGTTGGTGTGCAGGAACGCGCAGGAAGCGGCCCAGCGGGGAAGATCGCAGCTATCGCCGCCGGCGGAATATTGATGCGTCTTGGTAAAGGCGGCGTCGAGGCCGATGGTGACGTTGTGATGTAGGTTGTCGGTATCGAAGGACTTCGACGCATTGCCATTGAAGCCGATGCTGCGATCCTCGACCTCGTTGCGGCGCCAATAATCGCCGATGACGGAGGTATGGCGATAACCCTCAGCGCCGTTTTCGCGCAGGAGGTTCTGCCAATAGAAGACCGCATTAGCGGCATCGATCAGCGAACCGGTGCTGTCGGCCTCGTATTTATAGTCGAGCGACACGCGGTTGCGTTCGATGCCATCAGTCTTATCGTAGTCGCCGGGGCGGAAATTGCCGGCCGGGCTCTGCTTGCTGCGCCAATCGGTGTCCGTGTCCTTGCTGAAATGCTCCGCCGTGATCCCGAAGGTGCCGACATCGGTGTATTGGCGGATCTTGAAGAGGCCATTGCGCTGGTTGTAGTCGGCCGGATCAGCTTCGGTGCGCTTGGTGGAATAGCCGCCGACAGCGCCGTTGTTTTCTAGCTCATGGCCATGCGTGTATCCCGCTTGGAAAAGCACAGCGGTATTGTCGATGCGCTTCGCAACGGCGGCCGAGCCACCGATGCTGCGGTCGTCGCCGTTGTAGCCGAGCTTGAAGACCCCGCCCCAGGTCGCATTGGCGCCGATGAGGTCTTCCGGCTCGAGCGTACGCAGCACGAAAGCTCCACCGAGAGCACCGGAGCCAGCGCGGCTGGAATCGGAGCCGCGCACGATATCGACTGTCGAAACTGTATTGAAGTCAAAGCTGTTGACGCCGCCGTCCGCGTCGCGAGCCCCGTCGAGCAGGAACGGGATCTGGATGCCGTCGATGGTCGTCAGCACGCGATCGTCTTCGAGGCCACGAATATTGACGCTGCCGCTGGTCCGCTCGAAGCCAACGCCGACTTCGGTGCTGCGGCCAAGGTCTTCGATGCGAGTGATCTGATTGTCGTCGATCTCCTTGGCCGTTGTCTCGGTCGTCGTCGGCGATCCGGTAAGCACATCCTTCGATGCCTTTCCCTTGACGACAATGGGTTTCAGCTCCGTAACGCGGTCGCCCTTCGGCGCCGCTTTATCCGCGGTCGCATCATTCTGATTTAACGTCTGCGCGTGAGACACCGTGCCGAGCCCAAGAGCCAGAAACGCGGTGCACGCCAAGAGAACCGAGCGGGATCGCCGGACAACCATAACCATTCCTTTCGAATTGCTTCACCGGGCTGGCTGGTTGGTGCCTTCTGTCGCACGCAAGGGGCTGGCTGGGTTCATTTCGTTGAACGAAGCGGAGCAATTTCCGCCTTCTTTCTGCCGCATAAAAAACATGACTATTATTGTCAATATATGCAGTCCATACAAACATGAATAAAATTGTCATGTTTAAAAGCAGACCGGTAAAGTTGCTGAATTGCAACGAAATCGCTGCGTCGAGCGTTGTCCCAGCGTTGCCATTAGAAATGGGTGAAATGCTTGATGCTTTTCCGGATCATCTCCGTCACGACCGCCGTCGCCATGTTGACGGCAGCCTCCCTCCCTGAAACCGGCCCGATGCCTGAACCCAAGCCAGATAGCGAGCAAACCCAGCCACTGGGCGAACTGCCGATACCCACACCGAAACCAACGGTTCCAGAGACCCAACCAACAAATCCGCAGACCCAGCCAGCCGTCGAGGAAATGCAAGGACCGCCCAGACCGCCGCTGACCATCGCAACGGAATCGGACGAGGAGCATCAGGCCTGCGTTGGAAAGTTGAGCGCCATCGGTGCAGTGTTTAAGGATATTCCCCACATCGATGACGGTAACGGCTGCGGCATCGACAAACCGATTGCCCTCTCCGATCCTTTGCCGGGCATCAAATTGAAACCGGAAGGCACGATGCGATGTGAGACTGCCCTGGCGCTTGCCCGTTGGATAAAGGAGAGCGTGATCCCCGCCGCTGCTGCAGCGCTGAAAGACAACGGTCAGATCACCGTGGTCAACCAGGCCTCGACCTATGTCTGCCGCCTGCGCAACAACGCCACCACCGGCAAAATCTCGGAACATGCCCGCGGCAATGCCATCGACATCGCCAGCTTCACCTTTGAGAACGGCAAGACCGTGGGCATCGAACCCCGCCACGAAGATCCGACGCTAACGGGCGCATTCCAGCGCGCGGCAAGCGCCTCCGCCTGCCTCTATTTCACAACTGTCCTTGACCCGGACAGCGACGCTGCGCACGAGACGCATTTCCATTTGGACGTTTTAAAGCGGCAGGGCGAGCTCAGATATTGCCACTGAAACTCAGCCTTTAGCGCCCTCGTTTGGACCACTAACCCACAATTGCGTGAGCGTTAATTCTCTGCCCCTCCCTGGTAACCATGACGGCCGAAAAGCAGGGCAGTCGGCGCATAGCAAGCACGGGAGCTGGTGCTAGTCGCCTTTCATATCATCGTCTACGCGCGACGGACCAAACGCGAGAAATCCAGGCCGTTATGCGCACATCTCGACGCTGGCCGACAAGGTTTTGATCCGTGGCGCCAAGATGATTGCACTAGAATCAGAACTTAAAACAATCCCTCGATATACCCTTGATCATTGAGGAAAATCCGTTCTGCCGCTGGTGATTTTGGCAGGCCCGGCATGGTCATGATCTCGCCGGTGATGGCGACGACGAAGCCGGCGCCAGCGGATAGACGCACTTCGCGAACCGGCACGATGTGCCCTTCCGGTGCGCCGCGGACGTTCGGGTCCGTCGAGAAGGAATATTGTGTCTTCGCCATGCAAACCGGCAAATGGCCGTAGCCTTGATCCTCCCAAGAGCGCAATTGGTCACGCACGGCCTTGTCGGCGGTCACCTCGCCCGCGTGATAGATCTTCGAAGCGACGATCTCGATCTTTTCGAGTAGGGAGAGATTGTCGGGATAAAGCGGCTGGAACTTCGCCTGACCGGATTCGGCAAGCTCGACCACCTTATAGGCAAGTTCTTCGATCCCTGCGGAGCCCTCCGCCCAGTGGCGGCAAAGGATCGCTTCGGCACCGAGGCGGGCCACATAATTCTTCAGCGCCTCGATCTCCGCATCCGTATCCGAGATGAAGTGATTGATCGCAACGACGACGGGTACGCCGAACTTGCGGACATTGGCGACGTGCCGGCCAAGATTGGCGCAGCCCTTCACCAGGGCTGCGACATTCTCCTGGCCGAGATCATCCTTCTTGACGCCGCCGTTCATCTTTAGCGCCCTTACCGTTGCAACGATCACCGCCGCATCCGGCGAGAGACCGGCCTTGCGGCACTTAATGTCAAAGAATTTTTCCGCGCCAAGATCGGCGCCGAAGCCAGCTTCGGTGACGACATAGTCGCCAAGCTTCAGCGCCGTGCGCGTGGCGATCACCGAATTACAGCCGTGGGCGATGTTGGCGAAAGGTCCGCCATGCACCAAGGCCGGATTGTTCTCCAGGGTCTGTACCAGGTTCGGCTGCATCGCGTCCTTGAGCAGCACCGCCATTGCGCCGTCCGCCTTCAGGTCACGGGCATAGACCGGGGTCCGGTCGCGGCGATAGCCGATGATAATGTTGCCAAGCCGCTTTTCCAGGTCCTGCAGATCGGAGGCCAGGCAGAGGATCGCCATGACTTCGGAGGCGACGGTGATGTCGAAGCCGCCCTCACGCGGAAAACCGTTGGCCACCCCGCCGAGGGAGGCGACGATATCGCGCAGTGCGCGATCGTTCATGTCCATGGCGCGCCGCCAGGTGATGCGACGGACATCGATATTCTGCTCGTTGCCCCAATAGATGTGATTGTCGATCAGCGCAGCCAAAAGATTGTGCGCCGAGGTGACGGCATGGAAATCGCCGGTGAAATGCAGGTTGATGTCTTCCATCGGAATGACCTGCGCATAGCCGCCGCCCGCCGCCCCACCCTTGACGCCAAAGCAGGGGCCGAGGGAAGCTTCGCGCACGCAGACAATCGCCTTCTTGCCGATCCGGTTCAGCCCATCGCCAAGGCCGACGGTCGTGGTCGTCTTCCCCTCGCCGGCCGGCGTCGGGTTGATGGCCGTGACGAGGATCAGCTTGCCATCCTTCCTATCTTTCTGCGCGGCAATGAAATGGGCGCCGATTTTCGCCTTGTCATGCCCATAAGGCGCCAGATCTTCGGACGGAATACCGAGCTTGGCGCCGATCTCGACGATGGGCAATTTCTTCGCGGCGCGCGCGATTTCTATATCGGATTTCACCGCTGACATCTGAACCGATCCCGCCCTGAACATTAAGGCATTCATCCTGCCGGGATAACCCAATAAATATCGACTGTGAATAGCTGCAGATTGCAGTCCTGCTTGAAACTCTCCGGTCTTGCCCCAAGGCGGACGCGCACTTATTTTCGCGGAGTGGCTGCAGGATGAACGAAAAGGATGAGACATGAAGTCCCTGGAATTGCTGGTCGAGCGCATCATTCTCTCCAGCCGCTGGATTCTGGTCGTCTTCTATCTCGGCCTGTCGGCCGCACTCGCAATCTATGCCGTCTCGTTCGGCTACAAATTCCTGAAGGTCGTCGCGGGCATCTTCCAGTACGAAGAAGCGGACATGATTCTCGCGATCCTCGGCCTCATCGATGCCGCGCTGGTGGCCAGCCTCATCGTAATGGTGATGATTTCGGGTTATGAAAATTTCGTCAGCCGCTTCGACGAGGCCGATGGTGAAGTCTCCTTCCTGGGCAAACTCGATTCCGGCAGCCTGAAAATCAAGGTTGCCTCCTCGATCGTCGCCATTTCATCGATCCATCTGCTGCAGGTCTTCCTCAACGCTACCCAGTACGAGAACGCCAAGTTGATGTGGCTGACCATCATGCACCTGGCCTTCGTCGTGTCCGCGCTCTTGCTCGGCTTTCTGGAAAGGATCATCATGTCCAAAGCTAAAAGCAAGGACGCCTGAGGTCCGAAAGCGCAACTATTCGCCGACGATCGGCGGCATATCGGGGGTCGGCGCGACAGAGGCTGGCGCCGCGGAGGCCGGCGGTGGCGCGGCACACTCGGCAATCGATTGCTCGTCCTTGCAGTTTCTTGCGGCAACGAGTTGGTCGGCGGCGGCAAGCTGCGTCGTCAACTTCAGCTTCAGCGCATCCATCTGCGCAATAAGATGGATGGAGGTCGGCTGGGTACCGAGCATAAGATCGACCAGCGATTTGTCGATACCCATCTCCTTCAGGAAGGCGACAAGCCTCGCCTTCTGTTGCTTATCAAGCTTGGTCGTGTCGTGCTTACCAACGAATTTGCGCCCGACCTCTCGCTTGGAGAGTATCTTTCGCCTGCCATTCACCGTTTCATATTCGGTGCGGTATTGAACGCGCACTTCACTGTAGGTCGTGGTGATTTGATGAACGCCAAGAAGCGCGAAGGGGCCGGAAACGCGCTCGACGCCGCCGGCAAAAAACAGCGGACAGGCGGAAAAGCAGATGGCGCCGAATGAGTAGGTCTCGCCCTTGATGGAGCCATCCTTTGCGCGGGCAGCCGAACAGATCGGCTCGGCATAGGAACAATCGCGCGAGCGCGTCCTGCCGACCGCGATCGGAAGTCCCCGTTTACGGATGGTGTATGCCATCTCAATAGCCGCCCGGACATCGCCGCCCGGCGAACTGACGACGATCGGCAATTTCCTGTCGCCGAGACGCTTCAGCAGCTTTTGCAACCTCTTCGGCGTATCCGCCATGATCTGCCCTTCGGCTGAGATCCAGTCCGGACAGCTGTTGTCGGCGCGGCACCAGGCCATGTCACCATGCACCAGCAGGAATTCCATGGGCTGACTGACGTCAGAACCGGCTGCCTCAGCGGACGCGAAGGAAAGCAACAGAAGAAGAACTGTCGTCAGGAACCACAAGGTCCGTTGGCAACACCGCGCGGCACGCTGCGGAAAGGTACGAAAGGTCATGCAATATAGGCCTGCAAGCGATTGCTATGGTAAGACCGATAGCAATCACTTTTGACCTTCGCAAGGCAGGTTTTCACGGTCGCTCGTCAGCCGTCGCCCATGGCGATCAGGCTGGCATTGCCGCCGGCGGCCGCCGTGTTCACCGAAATCACCTGTTCGAGCGCAAATCGCTGCAAATAGGCAGGCCCGCCGGCCTTGAAGCCTGTTCCGGAAAGCCCCGAGCCGCCGAAAGGCTGCGTTCCGACCACCGCGCCAATCATATTACGGTTGACATAAACGTTACCGGTATCGAGCGCCTCGGTGACGGTCTTGATCGTCGTTTCGATGCGACTATGGACGCCAAGCGTCAGGCCGTAGCCGGAAGCGGCGATATCGGCCAGGACCTGAGGCAGCTCCTTCGCCTTCCATTTGACGACATGCAGGACGGGACCGAAGACTTCCTTGGTCAGCGCCGCCGGCTTGTCGAGTTCGACGATGTGCGGCGCAAAGAAACTGCCGCTGTTGGGCGCCTTGCCCGCGTAACGGACTTTCTGGGTCTTTTCCATATCGCCGATGTGGGCTTCGAGCATCGCCTTCTGCTTTTCGTCTATGATCGGACCGACATCGGTATCGGCCATGCTGGGATCGCCGAGCTTCAACTCGCGCGCGGCCCCCTCGATCATCTTAGTCATATGCTCGGCGACGTCCTCCTGCAGCATAAGCAGGCGCAACGCCGAGCACCGCTGCCCAGCCGAACGGAAAGCCGACATCACCACATCGTCGGCCACCTGCTCAGCGAGCGCAGTCGCGTCGACGACCATGGCGTTGAGGCCACCGGTTTCGGCAATGAGCGGCACGATCGGGCCATCCTTGGCGGCAAGCGCGCGGTTGATCGCCCAGGCCGTACGGGTCGAGCCGGTGAAGGCCACGCCGGCAAGGGCCGAATGCGCAGTCAGCGCTGCGCCTACATCCGGTCCGCCCGGAACGAACAGCAATACATCTTCCGGCACACCGGCCTGATGGAACAGCTTTACCGCCTCATAGGCGATCAACGGCGTCTGCGGCGCCGGTTTGGCAAGCACGGCGTTGCCGGCGACGAGCGCAGCAGAAATCTGGCCGAGGAAGATCGCAAGCGGGAAATTCCAGGGCGAGATGCAGGCGAACACGCCACGTCCACGCCAGAGATAGCGATTGTCCTCGCCGGTCGGTCCCGGCATTTTCACCGGGCTGGCGAAGAGACGCCGCGCCTCGCTGGCATAGTAACGGCAGAAATCCACCGCCTCGCGGATTTCGGCGATGCCGTCATCCAGCGTCTTGCCTGCTTCCGCCGCAAGCAGTGCCAGCAACCGGTCGCGGTTGGCTTCCATCAGATCCGACATCCTTTCCAGGCAGGCCGCGCGGTCCTCGACCGGCCGACGCGACCATGCCTTGAAACCCTTCGCCGCGGCCGCAAATGCCTGGTCGATATCCGCGGCCGTCGCGTTTCGAACGGAGCCGACCACCTTTCGATGGTCGGCGGGCGAGATGACAGGCGTTTCGGAGCCGGAGGCGTTGCCGCCGGGGATAAGCGGCTTCGCTTGAATGGCGCTCGCATCCTTGCCGATACCCGCCATCAGCGTTTCGAGGCTTTGGCGATGACCGAATTCGAAGCCGGCGCTGTTCCTGCGCTTGCCGTAAAGCTCTGCCGGCATCGGAATTTTGCTGTTGCGGGCGCTGGCACCAACATCGAGCTGCAACTTGATGGCCGGCCGCTCCAGAAGAGCCTTCACCGGCACGTTCTTGTCGCCGGCCATGGCGACGAAGGAGGAGTTGGCACCGTTTTCCAAAAGGCGGCGGACGAGATAGGCGAGCAGGTCGCGATAACCTCCGACCGGCGCATAGATACGGCATGCGACACGGTCGTTTCCGGCGAGCAGGTGGTTGTAGAGGGTCTCGCCCATGCCATGCAGCCGCTGGAACTCGAAACCGGAGCGGTCATCGCCGGCTAGTTCGAGAATGGTCGAAACTGTCAGGGCGTTATGCGTGGCAAATTGCGGAAAGATGCGCGCCCGTTTGTCCAGCATCAGTTTGGCGCATGCCAGATAGGAAAGGTCCGTCGCCTGCTTGCGCGTCCAGACCGGATAGTCCTCAAGTCCGCGCTCCTGCGCGCGCTTGATCTCCGTATCCCAATAGGCACCCTTGACGAGACGCACCATCATCCGGCGGTTATGGACGGCGCAAAGCCGGTCGATATACTCGATCACCGCGGCCGAGCGCTTTTGATAGGCCTGAATGGCGAGCCCAAAGCCATCCCATCCCTCCAGAGATGGATCGGCGAAGACGGCGGCGATGACGTCGAGCGACAGTTCCAGTCGATCGGCCTCCTCGGCATCGACGGTGAAGTTCAGTTGATGGGCCTTCGCCATCTGCGCGAGCTTCAACAGGTCCGGCACGAGTTCCTTCATCACCCGTTCGCGGTGGGTGGCAAGATAGCGCGGATGCAAAGCTGATAGCTTGACGGAAATCCCCATGCGGTCCGGCAGCACTTTGCCCTTGGCATTCTTTGCCATCCAGCCGCCGATCGCCTCGATCGCCATCGCGTAGGACTGGAAATAGCGCTTGGCATCCGCGGCCGTTCTCGCGCCTTCGCCCAGCATGTCGAAGGAATGACGATACCCTTTCTCCTCGCTCTTGGCGGCACGCGACAGCGCATCCTTGATGGTTTCACCGAGGACAAAATGATGACCGAGGAAGCGCATTGCCTGCTTGGTGGCGTTGCGTACCGTCGGCAGGCCGAGCCGCTTGACCAGACCGCGCACGACACCTTCCGGCGTGTCGCCGGGGCGCAGAATACGGGCGGAAACACCGAGCGCCCAGGCGGAGGCCGACACGAACCAGCTATCACCCCTGGCCTCATGCTCGCTCCAGCCGCCCTCCTTCAGCTTGTCCTCGATCAGCTTGTCCTGGGTCAATGCATCCGGCACGCGCAGCAGCGCTTCGGCAAGCACCATCAGCGCCAATCCTTCACGCGTGGAGAGCCCGTATTCGCGCAGAAAATCCTCTACCCCGCCCATCGAGCCGGAATTGTCGCGGATGGCCTCGATCATCCGGCTGGCGCGTTGATCGATCGCCGCATCCTGCCTTTCGGTAAACGACAGATCATTGACAAAAGCATGCAGCAATCGATCGTCATCACCGGAAAATGGTGCGTTAAACTGCGGAAATGCGGGGGAAATCTGGCTCTTCATGGGGTCCTCTCCGTGATTTCGGCAACATAGCTGTTCTTTTCTGGTGTTTTTCACCGAAGTAAGACATCTTATATGGATGTTTCTCTGCAATTTTACGATGGAATAGTGAGAAATGAAGGAACTCGACAGGCTTGACCGCAAGATTCTGCGCGCCCTACAGAAGGAAGGTCGCCTTACCAATATCGAGCTCGCCGAGCAGGTCCACCTTTCACCGACCGCCACGGCCGAACGGGTGAAGCGGCTGACGCGTGACGGCTATATTACCGGCTATATGGCAATCCTCTCGCCGGAGAAGCTCGGTCGCTCGCTGCTCGTCTTCGTGCAGGTCAAACTCGATCGCACCACGCCCGACGTCTTCGATTCATTTTCCGACGCGGTGAAGCGCAGCGACGACGTTATCGAGTGTCATATGGTCGCCGGCGGTTTCGACTATCTCGTCAAGGCGCGGGTGGCCGGCATGGAAGCCTATCGGCAGTTTTTGTCGGAGGTGATTTTGCCGCTGCCGGGCGTGCGCGAGACGCACACTTATGCCGTAATGGAGGAAGTCAAGGGAACGACATTTCTGCCCGTATAGACCACGTTTCGGAAAAGTAATACAAATCAGAACTTTACCATATTAAAACATATGAAAATGGAATTATTTCTGATTGGTGTCGCAAATTTGTCTCTAGCATTCGCCCGCAAATCCGGTATTTGATAGCCCTAACACGCTATGGGCGCTTACATCCAAATGTCCTATATAATCACCGCTGAGAGACAACTGCTGCTTTCTGCCGACTTGGCCACAGCCCGGACGCAAACGGCTTTCGCGCAGGCTTTGGAGCGTGCGAGTTCCGCTTTCGGCTTCAGCCATGCGGCCCTCATCAGCGCTCCGGTTTCCGAAGATTGTCTGCTGACGCCGCTGGTTATCGAAGGCTCGATACCTTCTCAGTTTCTGCGTGATTTTGATCGTCATCAATTGCTCCGCCGTTGCCCCATGCTGATGCGCGTACGGGATTCGGTGATGCCGCGCCCGTGGCATCTGTTGGAAAAAAGTGCAGCTCATGACATAGAGCCGCCCCGCGAGTTGCGCACGCTCTTGATCAACCATAATTGCCCAATGGGCGTTGTCATTCCCGTCAATTCCTCGGACGGACAGCGTCTGGTTTTCTGGTTCATGGGTAACCGGAGCAGCCTTGGCCAGAGCGAGCTCAACGAGCTCACCATGATCATGCTGCAGGGGCTCGACACCTACAATTGCATTAGGCGCAACGACGGTTCCGTACCGCATATGCTTTCGACGCGGGAACTGGAAGTGGTTCGCTGGACGGCGCAAGGAAAGACCTCGGTCGAAATCGGCCAGATCCTTTCCCTCTCCGATCATACGGTCAATGCCTATATGACCAATGCGATCCGGAAGCTCGATTGCGTTAACCGGACTCAGTTGGTCGCCAAAGCCATCCGTCTGAAACTGATAAGTTAATCGTTTTATCAGGCTCCTAATCGTCAGTTCGGTAGAAAATTGCGTCGACCTTAGCGGCGGCGCGTGACTGATCTCGCCGCGCGACGATCGCCCTGCCCTAACGGCCACCGAGGACAGTGCGCATTTCCACCAGATTCGAGCGTACGCGCAGAATATAAAAGCCCATCGTTGCGAGATGGCTGGGCATGATCCAACCGTCTTCGCGCCCATTCGAGATGATGAAAGGCTGGATCCGCAAAGCGGCCTGCAACTGCCTCATAGTGCCGGTCCAAAGCGTGCCGAGATTGCGCTCCGCAATGACCTGTTGGAAATCGGCGCCGACAGCGCTCAGGATGCCATAATAGCCGTAGAGCTGGCCATAGGCGAACCAGAAGCGGTCATCGGCGCGCATATCGAACCAACCGTAATTGTGGTTCTCCGATCGCTCCGCCAGAATATCCGACGTGCTGCCGAGATCATTGGAGACACGATCGATGAATTGCAGCAGGTTGTCGGCACGGCTGTCGAAAACCGCATTGCACGTGCCGAGGTCGGTATTGAACTTGCGCAGGCTGCCGATTGCTGCGCGATAATAGCTCGGCGTCGGCGTCTTCGGACCAAAAGGGCGCATGCCGAAGTACCAGCTCGTTTCGTCGAATTGCAGATTGCCGCGGGCGCTCTGCAGGTCGCTGTTGATGCCGGAAGTGCCACGCACGCGCCCGAGCGTATCGACCAACTCCACCGCCGTGCGCCGCACCGCCTGGTTCACGCCGCGCTGAAAGGCCGCCTTGTTGTCGAGGAAAGGCGTGTCGTCCCAGCTCACGCCGAAAAACCCGAGCTTGAAGAGCAGCATCGAGGAAATCCAGGCATTCTGATTGACGTTGAAATCGATAAGATCGGCGGTGACATCGACAATGCCCGAGGTTTGGCAGGTTTTCGGCGCATTCGCGGCTGCTTGCTGCCCATCGGCTGCCGGCAGCGGCTGTCCTGCCCCGACCTTACGGGTCGCAAACTTGTAAACATCTGGATAGTTGGGGTCGAAGCCGCTCCAGGCCTGCGTCTGCCAGATGAAATAGACATAGAGCGTTGCGATCAGTGCCAGGAAAGCGGCGATCGGCAGCTTGATCAGCCAGTTGCGTTGCCGGTACCAGCCATGGGCGGCAAGAAAGGGCCAGACTATCCAAGCGACGAGAAGCCCGAAGCCGCGCGCTGTGGCACGGCCGATCCGCTTGAAGAACGCAGTGATCATATCAAGCATGAACTCTCCTTTGTTGCGCCGCACGTCCGTCTGACGAGCAAAAGACGCAGTACAACTCGGATCCACGTATAGTTCGAAAAACCGATCCGGACTTTCGGACTACATGCAGCCTACGGCTATTCTCGTTCCAGCAGATATGTGCTCCCGCAGGAGACAGCAACCGGTTGTTGTCTTTTTTCAACTTCGGAAGACGATCAAGTCTCAGTTTCGGTCTCCGCCGACGGCTCGATCGTTGTCGCTGGCGCGGCTGGCGGACGCGGGTCCAACCGCCGCGTGAAGATATCGTCTGCCCGGGCCTTGCGCGCCGCGAGATCGTGGCCCGCAAGGACATTTGCCTCGAAGGTCGCAATCAATGCGGCTACCGGCGCTGATCTTTCGCTGGCGGGCAGAGCTGGTTCGGCTTCGGACATCACAGCCTTCAGCAAAGCAATCCGCTGCTCGATATCGATTGTGAGCTTGCCCGTCATCGCGTTGACGGCGGCGATTTTCGCGTTCAGGACATCAGCCAGTTCCTCGTATATATCGATGAGCCGCTGTAGCGCTGCTCTGCCCGGCTGCAGGGCCCGCTCCTGCCCATGCAAATCCTCCCGTTCGGCAAGCAGCCTGTGATATTCGGCCTCCAATTCGGATCGTGAACCCGCATCGCGAGCCGAAGGGATGCTGCTGCGTCGGTCGGCTATTTTCGGAATTAAGGCATCGGCCTGACGCTGCACCTGCTCGATATCGAAATCAATGTGTCGTCGCCGCTCGATGATCCGCTCGAGATGCGCCTCACATTCGCGAAAGGATCGAACCAGCGCCGGCCGCGCGGTCTTAAATTGCGCGTCGAGGGAGGCTGAAGCGGCCAGTGTCGCCTCGAGATCTGCCGCAATCGACGCCGGCTTGGCATGGCCCTGGCCGATCCTGCGCCCGAGCCCCCCCGAAGTGTCGATCCCGGCCTTTTCATCGAACAGCCGCCGGTGCTGCAAATCAGCTGTTGCGGTTACCAGATCGAGTTCTTTCACCAACGACAGGCTATGGGCTTTCCAACGGTCGAGCAAATCGATCGTCTCGCGCACCAACGCCTCTTCTACCGGGAAATTGATGGTGTCGAGACTTCCGCCGCTCTTGGTGTGGCGGCCGAGCCCGGCATTGGCCGCATTCATGCCTTTGATCGCATTGTCGAGCGTCACCCGCGCCTTGTCGATCTCGCCGTCGAAGGAGTGGACCTTTGCCATGAAAGCGTCTCTCAGTTGCCGTCATTGGCGAGACTAACCGCTTAAATGCGCAAAGAAAATGCCTGACCGCGTAAACCCGCCTTACTTCGCGACAGCCGGGCTCTTCAGATAGGCGATCAGATTGTCGAGATCCTTGTCGCTCTTCAAACCCGGGAAAGTCATCTTCGTGCCTTTCACCAGGAATTGCGGACTGGGCAGGTATTTTCGCAGCAGCGCCTCGTCCCAGACTTTGCCGTCGGCACCGAATGCTTTCATCGCCGGCGAATAATTGTAATCCGGCACGGAGGCCACGGGGCGACCGACAACGCCCATCAGCGACGGCCCGACATGGTTTTCATGCTCGGTCGCCGTGTGGCAGACGGCGCATTTCTTGAAGACTGCCGCCCCGGCGGCTGCGTCACCGTCGGCAAGGGCAGCGGAGGCGGGCAAAAGAACGGCGGCTGCGGCCACCAGACAGCGCAATCTCATAGTTTCTCCCGATCGGACATCTGAAAGCGATCCTTGCCGCGACCATAGAGAAGTTCGCCGCCGCCTGCGGGATGACGCAATGCCGCGGGCACTTCACCCCCTGGCCATCGCCTCCTCCCAATGACGGCGGCAGAGCGAAACATATTTGTCGCTACCGCCGATCTCGATCTGTGCACCCTCGTGCACCACCTTGCCCCGCCCATCGAGGCGCACCAGCATCGTTGCCTTGCGGCCGCAATGGCAGATCGTGCGCACTTCACGCATCTCGTCGGCAATCGTCAGAAGTTCCTGCGAACCCGCAAACAGCTTGCCTTGGAAATCGGTGCGCAGGCCATAAGCCATGACCGGAACCCCAAGGCGATCGACGATGTGGGCAAGCTGCCAGACCTGTTCGCGCGACAGAAACTGCGCCTCGTCGACGAAGACGCAGGCAAGCGGTTCATCTCCGCAGTCTGCGCAGCGATGAGCGCGTCGCGCTCGTCCTCGACTGTCCTGATCTGTTCAAGCAGAAGTTCCAGCCGATCCAGCTCCCGAGCAATCTGCGCTTTCATATGCGTCGGCAAGGCATGCCCGTCGCCAGTCTGCAGTACTTCCAACTGTTGCCGCCGGTCCTTGTTCATTGGCTCGTAATTGGTGATGCCTTGTGAGAACAGCAGTCCCTTTATCCGGTTGATATGGGAGACACGCTCGGCTGTTAGCGCTTTACGCTCCCGGCCAATCCGCCGCCGGTCTTCTTCGTCAGGCGATGGTGCCCGCGCCATAGAGCACACGCGGGGTTCTCCCCTCTTATACGCCATCAGGACCCGAAGCAGCGCCTCACCATCGATGCGATCCGTTTTCACCCGCCGCTGGCGCCGCGATGTTGCGATCGAAGCCGCGTCCACGACATGACTTTCGATCCCCTCCTTCTCTAACACGCGATGGATCCAGAAGCCGTCGAGTCCGGCTTCCTGAATGGTGACGACAGGATAGGCGTCCCCGGTTCTGGCCCGGCATCTATCCCGCAATTTCGAAAGCAGATTGAACAATCCGGCGACGTCTCCTGCCTTCAAAGCGTGCTTCGACATCTTCTCGCCATTCCCCGGCGACAGCGACGTGATCAGCCAGGTCGAACGGCTCAGTTCCAGTGAAATGAAGATCGCGCCAAGATTTGTGTGAATGGCGATCGCGGCTTTTTCGGTCTTGAACATCGGGGCCTCACAATATGGGCGTTAATTTACAGCCATTCATTCTGCAAAAATGGAGGCCGTCGCGCACCCATGGGATCTCCTTAAGGGCTTCATGGGTGCTCCGTTGCCGGAAGGAAAGACGCCCCCGGCGAAAACCACAGGAATTGCGAGAGGCCACCTATTGGGACAAGATCGGCTGGCACATTCGACCGGAAAATGCAGAAGTCGCAATCACCCCCTAGAAACCGGCGCAAATACACTGAGGTCGCTTGAAAATGTCAGTTAATGGTGGTTGCTTGGGAACGCTAGACTGGGAGTTACACAATGATAAAAATGACTTTTACAGCATTTGCTTTCGCTTCAGCTCTCTCCGCGCTGACGCTCGGTGCAACCACAGCTTCCGCCGCTGAAGCGGCAAACTGTGGCACTGTGCATTTCGCCGATGTGGGTTGGACCGATATTACCTCGACCACGGCGACGGCCTCCATTCTTTTGAAGGCCCTCGGCTACGACACCGACATCAAGGTGCTCGCTGTACCGGTGACCTATCAATCGTTGAAGAACAAGGACATCGACGTCTTCCTCGGCAACTGGATGCCCTCCATGGCCGAGAACATCAAGCCGTTCGCCGCAGACAAGTCGGTGGAAACCGTTCGCGCCAACCTAGAGGGCGCCAAGTACACGCTGGCGACCAACGAAAAGGGAACCGCGCTCGGCATCAAGGATTTCAAGGATATTGCTGCCCACAAGGACGATCTTGACGGCAAGATCTACGGCATCGAGCCGGGCAATGACGGCAACCGCCTGGTTATCGACATGGTCGACAAGAACACCTTCGGCCTGAAGGGCTTCGAAGTGGTCGAATCCTCCGAGCAGGGCATGCTCGCCCAGGTTTCGCGCGCAGACAAGGAAGGCAAGCCGATCATTTTCCTCGGCTGGGCTCCGCATCCCATGAACAACACCTACAGGATGACCTATCTCACCGGCGGTGACGACATCTTCGGACCGAATTTCGGCGGCGCAACCGTCTACACCAACGTCCGGGCAGGCTACCTGCAGGAGTGCCCGAATGTCGGCGCCTTCGTCAAAAACCTCGTCTTCTCGTTGCCGATGGAAAACGACATCATGGGCAAGATCCTGAACGAGAACAAGGACCCTGAAGTGGCCGCCACGGAATGGCTCAAAGCCAATCCGGCGGCGATCACCCCCTGGCTCGCCGGCGTCAACACCAAGGACGGCAAAGACGGGCTCGCGGCAGTCAAGGCCAAGCTCGGCCTGTAGCATCCAAGGATAAGGGGCGGCTCAACCGCCCCTTTCTCTTGCCTGAACGAGAGACTGCTTCCCTCCTATTGCGCTACAGATCGGGGCAGCGGCCCGCCTGGCGCCATAGGCCGTTATTCTCCGGCGGCCCTATCCGGAACCATATGAGACGTCCGGGATAGCCGCCCCAATGGTGGGCAAAGACGTGAACTGGTTAACCGACTATCGCATCCCTATCGGTCCATGGGCCAAGGCCGTCGTGGATTGGCTGACGAGCAATGTTACATGGTTTTTCGACGGACTTTCCTTCGTCGTCGCGCATGTGATCACCGCGCTGCTGTTTGTGCTGCAAGCGCCGCATCCATTGATCGTCGTCGTCGTTTTTGCGGCCATTGCCTACTGGCTGCGCCGGAGCATTCCGGTCGCGGCTCTGACCTTGTTTGGCCTGCTGATCACCATCAATCAGGGCTATTGGAAGGAAACGACGGAGACGCTGGCGCTGGTGCTGGCCTCGACCTTCGTCAGCATGCTTGTCGGTGTCCCCCTCGGCATCGCTGCGGCCCGCCGCCCCTGGCTCTATGCCTTCATGCGCCCGGTTCTCGATCTGATGCAGACCATCCCGACCTTCGTCTATCTGGTGCCGGCGATGATCCTGCTTGGCCTAGGCATGGTCCCGGGCCTGGTCGCTACCGTGGTCTTCGCCATCCCCGCACCGATCCGCATGACCCGTCTTGGCATCATCTCGACGCCGCCTTCTCTCGTCGAAGCCGCTGAATCTTTCGGCGCGACGCAGCGGCAGGTGCTGCGCAAGGTCGAGCTCCCCTTCGCCACGCCGCAGATCATGGCCGGCCTGACGCAGACGATCATGCTCTCGCTCTCCATGGTGTCCATTGCCGCCCTCGTCGGGGCACCTGGCCTCGGCGTGCCGGTGCTGCGCGCGTTGAATAACGTCAACGTCGCCAAGAGCTTCGATTCCGGCGCCTGCATCGTCATCCTGGCGATCATTCTCGACCGCATGTTCCGTGCCCCCGGCGAAGGAGAACAATCATGACCACCGCCGTCGGCTTCAAGAATGTCAGCATCATTTTCGGGGATCGTCCCGATACGGCGCTTAAACTCGTCGATGCGGGTAAGTCCCGTGACGAGATCAGCAAAACGACTGGCCTTGTGCTCGGCGTCGCCAATGCCACGCTCGAAATCGAGGAGGGCGAAATCCTGGTGCTCATGGGCTTGTCCGGCTCCGGCAAGTCGACGCTGCTTCGCGCCGTCAACGGCCTGGCGCCGGTGGTGCGCGGCGATGTCGTCGTCAACAGCAAGACAGGGCCGGTCAACCCCTATAGCTGCAGCCCCAAGGCACTGCGAAACCTGCGCATGCACACCGTCTCGATGGTGTTCCAGCAGTTCGCGCTGCTGCCCTGGCGCACCGTCGCCGATAATGTCGGCTTCGGATTGGAGCTTGCCGGCGTGACGGAAGCCGAGCGCAAGAAGCGTGTCGACGAACAATTGCAGCTCGTCAACCTGACCCAATGGGCCGGCCGCAAGGTCAACGAACTCTCCGGCGGCATGCAACAGCGCGTCGGCCTCGCGCGCGCCTTTGCCACGGGCGCACCGATCCTGCTCATGGACGAGCCGTTTTCGGCGCTCGATCCGCTGATTCGCACCCGCCTGCAGGACGAGCTTCTGGAATTCCAGCGCCGCCTCAAGCGGACGATCCTCTTCGTCAGCCATGATCTCGACGAAGCCTTCCGCATCGGCAACCGCATCGCCATCATGGAGAGCGGACGCATCATCCAGTGCGGCACGCCGCAGGAAATCGTCAAGAACCCCGCCGATCAATATGTTGCCGACTTCGTGCAGCACATGAACCCGATCAGCATGTTGACCGCCCGCGATGTCATGCAGCAGGGCCTGGGCCACTCCGCAACAGGCGGCTCGGTCACCGCGACCGCAACGGTCACGACGCCGCTCGTCGAGATTCTCGACGCGCTGACACGCCAGCCGGGCAATATCGGTGTCGTCGACAACGGCGCGATCATCGGCACGATTTCCGCCCAGGACGTCGTGGCCGGCCTCACCAGCCACCGGCGGAAAGATTAGGTTCCAACGCCCCTCCGCCTCCAGGAGGGGCTTTTACATACTCTCATCCGACCTACTCCTCAAAGCGGCTCGTGGCATCGCGATCGCGCTCGTATCGTCTCGCGAGTGGAAACGGCGGCAACCATGACTCGCGACGGACAGTCCAGAGTTCGTAGGTTGGCCTCAGCTGGTCGGGGGCATCGAGGGATCCCAGGCTTACTTCGATTTCATCCGCGCTGCGTGCGAAAACAGACGAGCCGCAGCATCGACAAAAAGACCGCCCGGCATAGACGCCGGTTTCGCCTTCGATCGTCACCGCATCCTGAGGGAAGATCGCCGAAGCGTGAAAAAGGGCGCCATGATGTTTTCGGCAGTCGAGACAGTGACAAATGCCGACCCGGTACGGGCGTCCCGACGCCACGATTTTGACGTTGCCGCACAGGCAACCACCCGTAAAGCGATCCATATTGCCTCTCCTCTAAGAGCCTCACTCGAAAAGAATTCAATAAACATAGTACCTTGCGAGCCTACGGGTGAGAATTCGGATGTCGGCGATGAGCATCCAGGCTTCGGCGCAAGCGATTGATTTTTCCCACTCGATCGTCAACAGGCTAAGTTTCGCATTGTTACTATTGAGCTTTCTGGTGAGGCTCCGAACCCATACCAACTGCGATACCACCAGGGTCAAGGGGCTGGATTCGCGGATTCTGTTCAGCGACCCTCCGGCTATAAGCGAGTTCAACATCATAAACGAGCGTCGGGATAAAGCAGGCTGAAAGAGGTCGAAGCTACACCCCTTAACCCGCATTTCTCACACTCGCTGGAAAGGGCCGACACGCCGCCTGAGCGCTGCCTTAGGTGTGAGAAATGCGGGTTAAACCTGTCACCGCCCATTCCAAAAGAGCACAATGCCGGCATGGCGGCGGACAGGTAGCTCAGCTTTCCCAATATGCCTTGAGCGCAGAGGTGAAGGTCTGAAAGTTCGCCGTAGGCCAGCACGCCGATGAACTGTCCCGTACAAGCCAATATAAATCATTGGCGCAGGCGAGCTTCGACACGTCGGCATTCACGATCCAGTTGTAGCAGGCAGGCCACGAACATGTCGCCGTAGTTATCCATTCGGGAAGGCGGTGGCGCACCGCCTTCGACCAGCGCTTTTCCTCGCTGCGGTTTTTTGGCAGGGCTTCGCCGTCCTCGCCGACAAGGTCGGGCGCGATGGCGCGAATGTCATAGGTCAGGTCCACGTCCTCGGAAAAGCGCCGAATGACGCCATAAGCCTTGGACAGGGAGGTGCCGCCCTTGAACACCAGGTGCGCGCCGATGTCCGATCCGAACAAGGTCGCCAACGCCCAGACGACCCACACATCCTTTTCGAGAAGATACGCCGGGCGGCCGGATCGATCGGCGGCGATGCGCAGGGCCTCACGGCGGTCCTCGACCGGCAGGGAGAGAAAGGCGTCAGCCATAGGCGGCCTTTCCCACGTTCCGTGCGAGCCACGTCGGAAGCTGCGGCGCGGCGGCCACCAGCTCGCCGAAGACGCCTGGCGGCATCTTCCGCTTCAGCGTCATGAGCGCCTCCTCGGCTTTGTCGGGACCCAGCCATGCGAGCGCGCGCACCGCTTCGCCCGCCGGCCGGCTTCCCAAGGTCAACTGCCAGCGCGGCGCGTGGCGCAGCTCCACGACCTGCTTGCCGAGGCTCATCTTCCGGCTGCGGCCCGAAGTCAGATAGACCGACCGAACCGGCACCTGCGTCGTCAGGCCAAGGGCGTTGGCCGCGGCCGCCCCATTCGAGACAATGACCTCGCCCCGCTGGGCGGCAAGCGCCTCAACAGCCTGTTCGACCGAAGGCGCTCGCGTGCCGAACCGCGACGTGATCGGGCGGAGGTAGACTCCCCGTCCGGCACGGATGAGCTGCCCGCGCTCGGCCAGACGCGACAAGGCCTGGTCCACCGCAGCGCGATTGCCGAGGTGGAGCAAGCTCTTAGCAGATATGGGCGCCCCTTCGGACTGCCTCTCCGCATATGCCAGAATCTGTTCGCTCAGATGCGACATGGCCATTCTCCTGTTAGAAAGATAAGCGGTTTTCTGACAGTTTGCAACCTAATGCCCAGGACACCGAAGGCTCCGGAAATTGGGAGTCAGGCAGACCAGCCGCACCCCGTGGCTAGGGCAGCTTGGACGAAGCTGTCTCAGATCCGAGGATTGCGCTAAGATTGCGGGCCTCCTTCGCCGAGTCTGGCGGCGAGGAACGAGACAGGTGGAGGCCGGACATGCCGACGATCACCCTCTCCGCCACGCCCAAAGGCAATGGCTTCCAAGCGACGGTGACCTTCCCGGGCGACGGCGTTTCGATCAGCTCGGCCGAAACCTATCCGACGATCGCTGAAGCCTTGACCGCCGCTGCGCTCAAACTGCTCGACATGCCCGAACGCCTGGAGGCGATGGATCGCCCGGAGCCCCTGGCAGCTCGGTAAATCGAGGCTGACCGCTCACCTGAAAGCCGGAAACCCACCGATGCGGGACGACGGATCATCGGAGGGGAAAGCCTTCCCCCTGATCGGCGCCGCGGTCGCCGACGCACCCCCTTCTGCGGGGGAATCCTCGCAACGCCCCTTGAGAGTGAGAGGACGGACCGGCTTCGCCGTGACGGGTTGAGGGTTGGAGGAGAGGCCTCCGGCGCCCGTCATGGAGACTAGCCATGACCCATGTGGAGATTCAGGACGCCGCTCGCGACCGCGCTGGCGGCTACAAGGTGGATGTGAGCCGCGGCGAGCGGATCGGCCGCGTATCGTCGGAATGGTTCTCGCGGCCGGCGGACGAGCGCTACCTGTCCCTGTCGGACCTCTATGCCGCCGTCCGCGGCCGGACCGAGCGGAGCCGCACCCGAACCGTCGAGAGCGCGGCGATCCGGGTCGAGGCGAGCCGCGACGATGCCGAGCGCCTGTCGCTGATGCTGCCCGGGTCCGACGCGCCGATCGCCCCCACCCATTGGAGCTTCGGTCAGCTTGCCGGCCTGGTCGGCGCGCCGGCGGCTTATCTGCGCCAGCTTCCGGCGCCACTCGCCGGAATCAACCTCCAATACGGGCTGACCTCCCATCGTGCCGAGCAGGTGAAGACACTTGAGATCGAAGACGGACGCGTCGAACTGCGCGCCGTCACTGGGCCCGACTATGGCCGCATCTTCGACCACGAGCTGGTCGCGGCCGTGCAGCGGATCGCCGGAAATGGCACGGGCGATACCCGCTGGAAGGTGCCTGACGTGCTCGACTGGTCGACGGGGATCTACAATCCGCGCGTCGATATCACCCAGGACACGACCACGCTCTACGCGTCCGATCGCGACGTCTTCCTCTTCCTGGTCGACGATCTGAACCCGATCGAGGCAGGGCGGCTACCCGACGGCTCGCCCGACCTCTACTTCCGCGGCTTCTATTGCTGGAATTCCGAGGTGGGCGCGAAGACGCTCGGCATGGCGAGCTTTTATCTCCGCGCCGCTTGCCAGAACCGGAATTTGTGGGGCGTCGAGGATTTCGAGGAGATCACCATCCGTCACTCGAAATACGCCGCTTCCCGCTTCGCGCATGAGGCCGCGCCGGCGCTGACCCGCTTCGCCAATTCCTCGCCGCTCCCCTTCGTCAACGGCATCAGAGCGGCGCGGGAAAAGATCGTCGCCCGCTCCGACGAGGACCGCAGCGACTTCCTGCGCAAGCGCGGCTTCTCCAAGGCCGAGACGGCGAAGATCATTGAGACCGTCTTGGCCGAAGAAGGCCGCAAGCCCGAGAGCGTCTTCGACTTCGTGCAGGGCATCACCGCGGTCGCGCGGGATAAGACTCAGCAGGACGCGCGGCTCGACCTGGAGGCGCGGGCCAAGAAGCTGCTCGATCGGGCGGCCTGAGTCCCGGAAAGCCGGAGATGCGGAAAGGCGTGTCTCCGGCTTTCAGCCGATGCCGGCTAATTGGGAGTCGAAGGTGCGCTAATTGGAAGTCGTCGGTTCCGCGGCGCTGCCCTCCAGAGTGAGAGGGCGGCGCTGCGCTTCTTGACGAGTTGATGCCGAGAGAGAGGCTTTCGGCGCTCGTCGCGCAGTACATCCCGATGGCTACCACCGTTCAGAAGATCACCCTCTCGCCCTCGCGCGACATCCCCTTCAACAAGCTCTTGCTCTCCCAGTCGAACGTCCGGCGCGTGAAGGCTGGCGTCTCGGTCGAGGAGCTGGCCGACGATATCCCCCGCCGCGGCCTCCTGCAGGGACTCAGCGTGCGCGCTGTCGTCGATCAGGCCGGCGTCGGGACCGGCATGTTCGAGATCCCGGCCGGTGGGCGGCGCTACCGGGCATTGGAGCTGCTCGTGAAGCAGAAGCGCTTCGCCAAGACCGCGCCGGTGCCGTGCATCGTTCGCGACAGCGGTATCGCAGAGGAGGATTCGCTCGCCGAGAATCTCCAGCGCGCGCCGCTCCATCCGCTCGACCAGTTCCGCGCCTTCCTCGCGTTGCGCGAAAAGGGCCAGTCCGAAGAGGAGATCGCCGCCGCCTTCTTCGTCTCGGTCAACGTGGTGAAGCAGCGGCTGAAGCTCGCGTCCGTCTCGCCCGCCTTGCTCGACGTCTATGCCGAAGACGGTATGACCCTCGACCAGCTCATGGCCGTGCGACGTGAAGTTGCGTGAGTGATTGTTTTACGGGTGATCCTTGGACCGCCCGATAGAACCTGTCGTTCCTCCGGCAGTAGCCTAGGGATACAGGCA
>NZ_JARFYN010000040.1 GCF_030272695.1 Martinezella calliandrae | reverse complement strand
AGTACCGATCCAGACCAGCTTGCGACCGACATGAGATTCCCTCCAGCTAAATGCCAAGAGTGAATCATGATTTCATATCAAACGCAACTGTAGTACTAGTTGACTTTGCGCAACAAGAGATAGGAAGAAGCATCTCGGGTCGTGGGATGAACGCTATACGCCTGCTATATGGCGAAACATGCTAACGAGCGTCGTTCCCTGCCAGAGGTGGCTCGGTTTGTCTGAACAGCTTGCGACGTTTCGCTAAGTGGATTTCCGCCTCGATTATGCCGGCACCATCATCGTTGTCAGCGCGTTGAAGTAAGCCTGATCCGGCGTCTGCCGGTCAAGGGAAAAGCTTCGCCTGGCGCACGATCGACAGTTTGTGCTCGCGATTGATCATTTCTTTCCGCTCAGCAGTCCGGCTTTGCCGAGCGCACCGGATAAAAAATCGTTCTCAAGCGTCAGTTCTCCAATCTTGGCATAGAGGGTTTTGACATCCACGGTCGGAGCCGCCGGTTCCGCTTTGGCGTCATCGCCGAAAACGCCTGTCGCCCCCTCAAGGAGCTGGTCCTTCCACTGCTTGATCTGATTGGCAGCACGTCGAACTGCTGCGACAATT
Source organism: Martinezella calliandrae (assembly GCF_030272695.1). Classification (GTDB taxonomy): domain Bacteria; phylum Pseudomonadota; class Alphaproteobacteria; order Rhizobiales; family Rhizobiaceae; genus Rhizobium; species Rhizobium calliandrae. Next base: position 63,534 of record NZ_JARFYN010000040.1, on the reverse strand, counting down.
CCACCAGCGTCTGTTCACCCCTGATGGCGGCAAGCGCCACCTTCGCCTTGAAAGCCGGGCTGTGGCTCCGGCGCGGTCGTCTCGTCATGGTATCTCCTGTTTCCGGCATCTAAGCCAAAGTCAGGCAGAAATTCCACTTATCCTTGCTGTCCGGTTTTTCCGAATCAGCTCTGCCTTCATGGAATCCCAAGGCTGCGTCGGGTTCGGCGGTTGCGGTTTTCTTACCCCTATTTATAACGGCGGCTCGCGCTCGGATGCGGCGAGGACCGGCAAGGTGCTTGCTCCGCACGGACATCGTTCGTTCTTCGACCTCCTGTCTCAGGACGAGTGCACCGTCTCGTGCTGGAGCACCTCGCCTAAATCACGCCGGCGTTAATAACTGCGCGCATGCGGTGCCCATCCTCGCTCAGGCTGGTCACGCCGAAACTCAAGCTGAGCGAGAGGTTCACGTGAGGTTCCTGTCTCCGCACCCGAACTGCACCCTTAGGGAACCTTCTGGTAGCTCATGAGTGACAAATAGCTCCCGAACCGCATTTTCGAGGACTGTGACCCGGTCGCCCCAAGGAGTTGCGATTGGCAAGGCGAGCGTACTTTAGAAACCTTTGAAGAGGATCGGACGGAGCACGACTGTCTCGGCGGAACGAACAAGATCGACACTTGAGCTTTTTATGCCAGATTTTGTAGACATCTCTAATTTTGAATTGTAGATTGGATCCAAAGCAGGCCTCGTTGAGGAGTGAGGCACGACGTTGAATAGCTAGTTACCCAAAGCTGAAACGGGGGGAGTGATATGAAATACAATTTTAAGATCAGCGCGAGAACACTGATCCAGACTACCTTGCTGTCCTGCCTCACTATCGGGCTAAAGGTGGCCAGTCCGGCCGCTGCAGACACGCTTCGCGTGATCGCAGATGGCGACATGAAGACAGCTGATCCGATGGTCACCACATCCTGGGACACCCAGGTTCATGCTTATCTAATTTATGACAAGCTCTTCGAAATGGACGAGGGCGGTTCGCCTCAACCTGAACTCGCTGAAAAGGTGGAAGCAAGCGAAGACCTGAAATCTTTCACAATTTCCCTCCGGGAAGGCTTGAAATTTTCGGATGGGAGCTCCCTCACGACCGACGACGTGATCCAGTCGCTTAGGAGGTGGTCCTCGCGAGACGTTACTGGCCTATTATTTGCCGGGCGGCTCAAGAACATGACTAAGATCGATGACCAGACATTTCACATTGAAATGAACGGATCTTTCGATGTTCCAGAGGCGCTCGCCGGCATTACCGGAAACCCTGCCTTCATTATGCCGAAACGGGTTGCGACAAACGCGCCAACCGATGCTTTAACGGATGCAACCGGTTCTGGTCCATATATGTTCGACTTGTCGAGCTGGAGGGCTGGTCAAACCCGCGAGTACACCAAGAATCCGTTTTATGTCCCAAGAAAGGAACCGCCTAGCTACTATTCCGGTCGAAAAGTTGCGACTTTCGATAAGATTGAGATCTCTTACGTTCCGGATCCGAATACGGCGCTGGCGGGTATGTTAACGGGCAAGTTCGACATCTGGTCGGCGCCTCCGATGGACAGCGTATTGGCACTGCGCGAAAATCCAGATCTGGTTGTTGATAAGGGGACTCCCGCCCAGGGCAACATCCGTCCGAACTATCTCGTTCCACCTTTCAACAAGGTCAAGGCACGCGAAGCGCTCACATACCTCATAGATCAAAGCGAGATCAACCTCCTCTCAGTAGGCGATCCGCAATTCTGGCATACATGCTACGCCTATTTAAAGTGCGGCAGTAAATATGGAGACGATTCCGCCTATACCGGCCATCGCGGCCCTGCCGATTATCACAAGGCCAAAACGCTCCTGGAAGAAAGTGGCTACAAGGGAGAGCCAATTGTAATCCTAGATCCGACCGATGCGGCGTTCGATCATGCCCAAATGCTTTATGTGGCCGCGCAACTTCGAAAGATCGATGCCAATGTGGACGTGCAATCAATGGATTGGTCGACCTTGGCATCACGTCGCATCTCAAAGAAGCCAGCATCGGAAGGTGGGTGGAATATGTTCAGTTCGATCATGGAGGGGGAAGCCGCCACGTCACCGCTCCGGCATCTGCAACTGGCATCCAACTGCGAAAATGCCTGGTTTGGGTGGCCATGCGATGAGGAAATCGAAAAACTTCGAGCCGCTTTTATCGAGGCTAATGATGATACCCAGCGGAAACAAGTAGCCTACAAGCTACAGAAGCGTGCGTCGGAATACCTGCCGTTTATATTGACTGGCGAATCCAATTACGCCCGTGTCCATCGCTCAGATCTGGAAGGGTTCAACGCTGCGGCTCCTAGACTGTATTTTTGGAACATCACGCGAAAGAGCAATTAGCCTCGCCTAGAGCCACTCGTCACGTCGAAAGTTGACAAGTGGCTGTATGCCATCGTGGACCAATCCGCCTGAACACTTTGGATCCTTCGATTGTGTTTAGCAGATAAGGCTGATGGGCGTCGGCTCAGGCATAACTTTCTAATTGGATCCAATCTACAAGGTATTGACAACGCTGGATCCAAGTGGTTGGATGAAGAAAATGAGCAATCAGCAACATTTTAGTTGAGAGGACGGTATGGACGCTGAGAGAATTCACCGAGATGCAATCGTAATTGATGCGGTTGCGCCGCTTCTAGATAGGAAGAAATATGTGGATTCTTATAATGCGGGCGGGGTGACTTGTGTGGCCCCCACTATTTCCGCGGGGACCGACTCTCCCGCGCACGCACTTCATGGCATTGGGAGTTGGTTACGGTTTATCCGGTCAAGGAAAGATCTAAAGCTTGTTCGGACGGCATCAGACATCGAGGCCGCCAAACGCGACGCACAAATGGGGATCCTGTTTCATTTCCAGGGCACCGGACCTTTTCAAACCGATCTCGATCTCGTCGAGGCGTTTCAATCCCTCGGGTTGCGCATGGTGCAACTGACCTACAACCGACGGGATTATGTCGGAAGCGGATGCGAAGAGGACCGCGATGAAGGGCTTAGCACCTTCGGTAAGAACCTTGTCCGACGGCTGAACGAAAACAAAATAGTTGTCGATTGTACCCATACCGGCTACAGAACCACAATGGATGCCTTGTCGTTGACAACACAACCCGCGGTGTTCTCGCATTCAAATTCTGCCGCTCTGTTTCCGAGCAGAAGAAACATCCAGGACGACCAGGCGAAGGCTGCAGCAGCCACGGGCGGTCTTGTTGGTGTCACCGCCGTCCCTCAGTTCGTTGTGCCGGGCAACAACGGTCCAGCCCGACCCTCGCTTGACGATCTGATCGGGCATATCGATCATTTCGTGTCGCTCGTTGGAATCGATCACGTCGGCTTAGGCCTCGATTATTGGTGGGGAACTCTTCCCTTCTCTGAAGTCAACTTTGTCATCAGCGAGTGGGAACACTACGTTAATGTTGGCGACTGGAGCCGGGAAGCTTATCCGCGCCCCCCTCATTACAACCCCCCTGAGATTGAGACGCCTGACATGTTGCTCGGGATGACACAGGGGCTACTTCGCCGGGGCTACAAGGAGGCCGATGTCCGGAAGATATTAGGGTTGAACTGGATGCGTGTCTTCCGCCAAGTGTGGGGGGAGTGACGCTGTGGTTCTTGAGTTGAAAGCGCCCCCCAAATCTAAAACGGAGCTCCTCACCATGCCTGAGCAGCGGACGAGCCATGCCGTACTTGCGGTTTCGGGTCTAGTCACCTCCTTCCGAATTGGGGGGCGCTGGAAGCCCATAGTAGATGGTGTTTCTTTCGAGATCGGGCCAAGAGAAACGGTTGCCGTAGTGGGCGAGTCGGGTTCGGGCAAAAGTGTCACTGCACTCTCCATCATGCGGCTTAATACGCCAGGCTTGAGCAGGGTGGAAGGATCGATCAGACTTGAGGGCAGGGAACTCCTTCCGCTCTCGGATGCGGAAATGCGCCGCATCCGCGGCAATGAAATTGCGATGATTTTCCAGGAGCCCATGACTTCATTGAACCCGGTGCTGTCCATCGGCTTCCAGATCGCTGAGGCGCTGATCTTGCATCGCGGTCTATCACGGGCGGAAGCAGAGGCTGAGACCATACGACTCTTGGAGAAAGTGCGGATCCCGGCGGCGAAATCGCGCTTTCACGAGTACCCACACCGATTCTCAGGCGGCATGCGCCAGCGCGTGATGATCGCTATGGCGTTGGCATGCAAGCCGAAGCTGCTCATCGCTGACGAGCCGACCACCGCCCTCGACGTGACGATCCAAGCTCAAATCCTGGAACTGATCAAGGAGTTGCAGAAAGAGGAGGGTATGTCTGTTCTCTTTATCACCCACGACATGGGCGTGGTTGCCGAAATCGCTGAGCGAACGGTGGTGATGTACAACGGCAAAGCGATAGAGACTGGTCTGACAGGGGACATCTTCAAGAATCCCACTCAGCCCTACACGCGATCATTGCTCTCGGCGGTTCCAAAGCTTGGCTCGATGAAGGGCTGCGCCCGTCCGATGCGCTTCCCAGTCTTCGATCGGGCGACCGGTGAATCCGACGCACCAGCCGAAATGCTCGCCACGGTCAAGGCGACCGAACGTGCAGTCCTGGAAGTTGGGGGATTGACCAAGCGGTTTGAAATTCGCTCCGGCCTGTTGTCGTCTGTGAAAGGCTGGGTACACGCGTTAGAGAACGTCTCTTTCAACATCAAGAGCGGAGAGACGTTGGCCTTGGTTGGTGAATCGGGCTGCGGGAAATCTACGACCGGCCGCACCGTGATGCGGCTGATCGAACCCTCCTCCGGCTCCGTGCTGCTCGACGGCGTCGATATGCTCAAGCTTAGCCACGGTGAACTGCGGGAACAGCGCAAGCGTATGCAGATGATCTTTCAGGATCCGTTTGCGTCGCTAAACCCGCGAATGAAAATCGACACTGCGATAGCCGAGCCCCTGGTGGTGAATGGTATAGCCAACCGTTCGGATGCACGCGACAGGGTCGCCGATCTCTTGTTGCGGGTCGGTCTCTCACCGGACATGGCAAACCGCTTCCCGCACGAGTTTTCAGGGGGGCAGCGTCAGCGTATCTGCATCGCGCGTGCACTCGCGCTCGAGCCGCGGCTGATCGTGGCCGACGAGGCTGTCTCCGCGCTCGACGTTTCGGTGAAGGCGCAGGTCGTCAATCTCATGCTTGAACTTCAAGCCCGCATGGGGCTGTCCTATCTCTTCATCTCGCACGACATGGCCGTTGTAGAGCGCGTTAGCCACCGCGTCGCGGTGATGTATCTCGGAGAGATTGTCGAGATCGGCCCGCGCGAAGCCATTTTCCAGAATCCGCAGCATCCTTATACGAAACGGCTGCTCGCGGCAGTGCCGATCGCCGATCCGGCCCGGCGCCTGCAGAAACGTCCCGTCTTAAACGACGAGATCAAGAGCCCGATCCGGTCTGCAGACTATGTCCCACCTGTACGCCGGTATCGAGAAGTCTCGCCCGGACACGCCGTCATGATCTGGGAAAACGGAGTGGGAAAACAAGACTGACGGCTGGCCCGAGCCATAACTCTTAACAAAGGGGAACCAAAAATGAATGTCAAAACAGCTCAAGCGACACTTTCGCGTCTCGCCAGAACCACAGTTCTTGCCCCCCTCGTTGCTGGAATGCTCTTCGCCGGCGGGGCAATGGCGGATACACTCCGCGTTATTTCGGATGCCGATCTCAAGACCGTCGATCCGATGGTCACAACGGCAACGCTAACGCAAGTACATGCCGCGCTGATCTACGACAAATTGTTTGAGTTCGATGAGCATGGTGTTGCCCATCCGTCGCTCGCCGACAAAGTCGATGTCAGCGATGATAAGAAGGTCTACACTATTACCCTCCGGGACAAACTAAAGTTTTCGGACGGTGGCCCAATCACGACTAATGACGTGATTGCATCACTGAAGCGCTGGTCGACTAAAGATCAGATTGGCGTGATGTTGGCCGAAAGGCTCAAGGACATGAGTAAGGTCGACGAAGTGACATTCCGCATCGAACTGAAAGAGCCGTTCGATGTCCCTGCGGCGCTTGCTGGAGTGACGGGAAATCCTGCCTTCATCATGCCAAAGCGTGTCGCCGCCATTCCCGCAACTGAATCTCTGACTGATGGTACCGGTTCGGGGCCGTACATGTTTGACCTTTCCACCTGGAAACCCGGCCAAACGCGAGTCTACGCCAAAAATCCGTACTTTGTGCCGAGGAACGATCCTTCTAGCTATCTTGCCGGCAAGAAAGAGGCAGTTTTCGACCAGATTGAAATGTCCTACGTCCCTGATCCGAATACTGCCATGGCAGCCATGTTGACGGACCAGTACGACATTTGGCTAGCTCCGCCAATGGACAATGCCATTGCCATGAGAAACGACGACAAATTCGTAGTGGAAAACGGTGTTTGGTATTCGACAAACATCCGTCCAAACTTCGCAAATCCCCCATTCAACAACGCCAAGGCGCGAGAAGCGCTTACCTATTTGATCGACCAGAAGGAGGTCGGTCCCCTAGTTGCCGGCGACCCGGAATTGTGGCGCGAATGCTATGCGATCCTCACCTGCGGCAGCCCGTATGGTGACGAAGCGGCATACTCCGGGCATCGGGGTGCACCCGACCTTGACAAGGCAAAACAACTACTCGCCGAAGCTGGTTATGACGGCAAGCCAATCGTGATCCTCGATCCAACCGATTATGCTCCTTATCACGCTGCAGCACTATATCTGGCTCAACAGTTGCGGAAGATCGGTGCGCAGGTCGATTTGCAGTCGATGGATTGGTCGACGTTGACGTCGCGGCGGACGTCGAAAGCTCCGGTATCAGACGGCGGTTGGAATCTGATGATTTCGAGTATGGACACATTGGGCGCCTCCTCGCCCATTACCCATCTGATGCTTGCAGCAAGTTGCGACAAGGCGTGGTTCGGCTGGCCATGTGATGAGGAGATTGAGAAACTGAGATCTGCTTTCACCAGTGCAACCAGCAACGCTGACAAAAAGACGATTACGCACGACCTGCAAAAGCGTGCTTCAGAATACCTTCCGTTCGTTCTGATCGGAGAGTCCTCGAGTCCTGTAGTCCGAAAGGCTGATGTCGAGGGTTTCGACGCCGATGTGGCCGTTTGGTACTTCTGGAACGTGCACCGTAAGAGCAACTAACGACATCCCAGCTCGGGCTTTCGAGGTCACTATGATCAGATACCTGATTACCCGCGTTCTCTCCGTCATTCCGGTCGTCGGAGTTGTCACAGCAGTCGTATTTGGGCTGACTTACCTGAGTCCGGGCGATCCCGCGGCTGTTCTGGCGGGCGACTATGCGTCGCCCGCCCAAATCGAAGCCATTCGGGAGCGTCTTCAACTGGATGCTCCGGTTGTATTGCGCTATTTCGTTTGGCTGGGAAATACCTTGCATGGGGATTTAGGAGCATCGCTTTTTTCGGGGCAGCCCGTGCTCAACCTCATTCTCGCGCGCGCCGAGCCGACTATCACCCTCGCAATCGCGGCAACGTTAGTCGCATTAATGATCGCTGTGCCCCTGGGACTGCTGGCGGCGCGGCGATCAGGCACCATCGTAGATCGAGTTGTCCTGCTCTTTTGTGTTGCGGGGATGTCGATCCCCGCCTTCTTGATTGGATACCTTCTGATCTTCACGTTCGGTGTGCGCCTTGGATGGATGCCGGTTCAGGGCTTTGCGGGGATGGACAAAGGCATCTCGGAGATGGCGAGGCACATTTTGTTGCCGGCGATTATGTTGGGTTTTGCGCAGACGGCGCTGATTGGCCGAATTACCAGAGCGAGTGCCATCGAAGTGTTAAATCAGGACTTTGTCCGTGTAGCGCGGGCGAAAGGTCTCAGTGAGACTTCGATCATCATTCGACACTGCCTTAGACTAGTTGCCGTTCCTCTCGTCACCGTCGTGGGAACCTCTTTTGCTTCGATGCTCGGAGGCGTAGTGATAACCGAGACGGTGTTTGCAATACCCGGAATCGGCCGTCTTCTCGTTGAGGCCATACAGCGCATCGACATCCCGGTCATCCAAGGAGTTCTATTAATAAGTGCGATGGTTTACGTCATCATAAACTTGCTTGTCGACTTGTCGTACCTGTTTATCGACCCGCGGATCAAATACACCTGAGGAGCTGGTAATATGACTTTTTCCGATGTTGTGGGTTCCTTGCAGTTGCGACAGCTTTCGCGCCTGCCGGCGGCCCTACAAATAGCCATCATATTCTTGGTCTTGGTGGTTGTGACGACCTTTTTGTCGCCCTTCATTACTAGCACTGATCCTTTGGCGATGAATCCTCAGTTCAGGCTGAATCCGCCGAGTTCCGAACATATGCTCGGGACAGACATGTTCGGCCGCGATATCTTCACTCGAGTGCTTTACGGGGGTCAGGTGTCGCTTGCCATCGGAGTGGGAACAGCAGCACTAGCGACGACAGCGGGAACAATTTTGGGCCTTATAGCCGGAGCCGGTCAAGCTTCAGACAAGGTTCTAATGAGGATCATGGATGGCATGATGGCGATACCTGGCATCCTGCTTGCGATTGCCTTGGCGACGATCTTCGGTAGCGGTATTTTGACGGTCATCGTCGCCTTGGCGGTTCCGGAGGTGCCGGTGGTCGCGCGGCTGGTTCGGAGCTTGACTTTAACACTCCGAGAACAGGCCTTCGTTGAAGCTGCCCAATCCTATGGCACCGGACCCTTGCGTATCCTCTTCAAATACATCTTGCCGAACGCGTTGGCTCCGATCGTAGTGCAGGCTACATATATTTGTGGTCTTGCCGTTCTCTTCGAAGCCTATCTCGGCTTTGTCGGTGTTGGCGTTCCACCTGAACACCCCAGTTGGGGAAACATCGTTGCCGAGGGACGAACCTTTGTACTGATCGCGCCACACCTCATCGTGTACCCCAGCGTCGTGATTGCAGTGGTTGTTCTCGCCATCAACCTAATTGGCGACGGATTGCGCGACATGCTCGATCCGCGCTTTACGCTACCGGACTAAGGCTTGCCGGGCCGCCGACACTCAGTGTCTACGGTAAGCGCCGTGGGACTGCTACACAGCGTTGTTTGAAAACAGCGCGTGGCGGCAAACGGAAGTGCTCAAACGACTAAACGACCATTCGTAGTTTATCGGGCTCATGAAATCCCGGGGGAAGAAGGGAAGATGTCTCTCGTCCAACGTTCTGAACATCTGTGGGAATTCCGGGACATCTGCAACGTCTATGTTCTCACCGAACATCTGCTCTGGGCGGGCCCCTACACGTGTTCGAACTTTTACGCTTAGCGAAAGCGGCACGCCATTATGATCGGCTATGGATTTGCTTCAGCGGGAAATCTTCATGCGGGCGGTGATCACGATGGCACGCAGGCCCTACGTTTCGTCGAGCATCACCTGGATCAGCTACGCGATGATTACGGGGACCGGGAAATCGAACTTGTCGTACCCACGCACATTCACGACAACCACGTTTGTGGCATTCCTTTCCTTCAACGTCATCCCGGCACTTGGGCAAGCACACCATGTTGCTTTCACAAACCCATCGAGGTGCAGCGGACCCCGAGCGACGGCGCGGATTTGACTTCGAAGCTCATTACGCCCGGGTCAAACCGAGTACCACGCAATTATTGTTGGCGTCATCGACGGCGAGCGAATCGTCTTTGCAGGAGACAATCTTTTTTCAATTCGGATTCCGAAGGGATTGAACGCGACATTGTTGTCCAGTCTACGGTGATCCGCAACAGCTTCCAGCTGGAGATGCATCACCGCCGCGCGAAATTGATGCAGGTAGTCCAGCCTGACCCCGTGTGCTTCGGTCATGGAGAGCTGATTGCTATGGATCAGTCGCGGATCGATGAGTACACTGACTGTGTCGCTCGTAAGGAGAAAGCATTCCGCCGCAGACGACCCTCCGGATCATTTCATTGATCTTTTTTGGGCACGAATCCTGCCCTGTTTTGCTGAGGTCCGACCAAACAGCACGGTACCGTGGAGTGCACAGCGGCGTACAGCGCTCGTCTTCTCCCGGCATTTGGATGGGCTTCGCAGGGAGAAGCGGAAAGCATCACGCTCGGGCCCAGCCAGCAGGGAGACTTGGTGCTGGGGGGCCTTGCGCCGTCGCAGGCGGAGCGTCAGCGTCGGCTAATCACCACTGAAATTTTCATCGATGGCATAATCCCCCATCTGCAAAGCTCTGGGACGTCAGATTATCAATTCGGCTGGCTCGGGAAAGGCGAACTGGCTGAGAGATGTTTAAGCCTCTATTGTGGATCCAATCTACGATGGTACAATAGGACTCGCCGGAAGGTGTGCTTCATTACTGAAAGAAAGCGAATGACAAAGACGACCGTCGTTGTAATAGGGGCCGGCATAGTCGGGCTGAGTGTTGCCTTTGAGGCGCTGCAAGGTGGAGCAACGGTCACGATCGTTGACCGAGATCCGGCAGGTGACAAAGCCTCGTTCGGCAATGCCGGCGGCATCGCCGTGACAGAGGTTGTACCTGCATCTGTTCCGGGATTATGGAAGAAAGTGCCATTGTGGCTGCTGGATCCCCTCGGCCCGCTCACGCTCCGAATAGGGCATGCACCCCGCATGGTACCGTGGCTCTGGAACTTTGCGCGGGTTGGCTCCCCATCGGAAGTTGCGCGAATATCCAAGGCGCTAGCCTCGATAAACAGTCGAGTCTATGATGATCTAATGCCACTCTTTAACACTGTAGGGCTTGGAGGCGACTTGTTCCGCAAGGGCGCGCTGACCGTCTACGAGACGGCGAATGGATTTCTCAGAGACAAACACGAATGGGAGGCCAAGCGCGCGCTTGGAGTTGAGATGAAGGAACTGTCAGCGCGCGAAGTAAGGGATATGGAACCAGCACTGGGCGCAATTGTGCAGAGCGGCGTTTTTACGCCTCAATGGTCACACATCGCGGATCCAAAAAAAGTAGTTGATGTTTTGCGCCTTTGGCTTGCTGCGAACGGTGCAGAGATCCTGCACGGTCAGGTGGACCGGGTTTACTCGACCAGCGAAGGGGCGAAGGTTGCGATGAGTGGCGGCACAACGCTGTCGGCCGCGAAGGTTGTTATCGCAGCGGGAGCCTGGTCGGCACAACTTGCCCAGCAGCTCGGGGATCGCGTGCTTCTTGAGAGTGAGCGAGGATATAACACCACTATCGCCGCGCCCGGGGTCATGCTTGAACGAGAGGTGATATTCGCAGATCGGAAGTTTGTGGCGACCCCTCTTTCTGTCGGGCTGCGGATCGGCGGGGCAGCCGAGTTTGGCGGATTGCAGTCTCCCCCAAACTTTAAGCGCTCGAAAGCGCTGGTGAAGCTCGCAAAACTTTATCTCCCGGGGCTTAGGGCAGACGGAGGTAGCGAATGGTCTGGCCACCGGCCTGCCACACCAGACAGTCTGCCGGTAATCGGCAGATCTTCTGTCAGCATGGATATCATTTATGCATTCGGGCACGGGCATCTGGGGCTGACTCAGGGCCCAACAACTGGCAAGATCGTCGGTGACCTCATTTTCGGGCGGGCCCAAAGCCTCGATCTTTCGCCATTTTCGGCTGCACGTTTCTCCTTTAGGAAAGGCAAATAGAATGTCTCGCCACACCTTTTTCTGTATCGACGCTCACACATGCGGAAATCCATTGCGCCTGGTGGTTGGTGGTGTGCCTCTCCTGCCGAGCGTCTCAATGGCGGAGAAGCGAGAGATCTTTCTACGCGATCACGACTGGGTCCGCAGGGCGCTTATGTTCGAGCCGCGCGGCCACGATGGAATGTCCGGAGCAATCCTTTACCCCTCGTCGCGCGGCGATTGCGACGTCGGAATTCTCTTCATCGAGGTCAGCGGTTGTTTGCCGATGTGCGGTCATGGCACGATCGGCGCCGTAACCGCCGCGATCGAAGAGGGGTTGGTCGTACCAAGAAATAAAGGGAAACTCTCGCTCGAGACACCTGCAGGCAAAATCGAAGTCGAATATGCCCGGGGAGATCAAGTCGTTGAGCAGGTGCGCCTGTTCAACGTCGCAAGTTATCTGCACGCTCAGGACATCGATCTCGACGTTCCGGGCCTTGGATTGATCAAAGTTGACCTTGCTTATGGGGGAAATTATTACGCCATCATCGAGCCACAAGTGAACTGGCCGGGCCTGGACGCAATGAGTGCGAACGACATTCTTCGGTTCAGTCCGCTTGTCCGACAGGCTGCGGAATTAAAACTTGCGCCCGTACATCCCGAGGATAGTCGGATCCGAGGCGTCAGCCACGTTATGTGGACGGAAAAGCCGCGCCTGGAGCGCGCTCATGGTCGCAATGCGGTCTTTTACGGTGACAAAGCCATTGATCGCTCCCCATGCGGGACGGGCTCCTCGGCCCGCATGGCGCAGCTTGTAGCGCGTGGGCGCCTGAACATCGGCGACACGTTCGTGCACGAAAGCATCATCGGAACAACGTTTGACTGCAGGGTCGAGGGAGAAACTCAGGTCGGTGATAAGAAGGCGATCAAGCCCAGCGTCGCTGGTTGGGCCCGCGTAATCGGCCACAATACGATTTTTGTTTCGAATTTCGACCCGCTCGCGCACGGTTTCCAAGTCACGTGACCAACGTTCACAGAGCAATCTGGTCCGTGGGCATTTGAGGTAAAATCCACCTCATATAAACCAAAACATAACAGGTAGCATTCACAGGAACATTTATGAGTTCAACCGCTCCTTCGTCAGCGCTACGAATACGGCTAATGGCGCGTGCCGGCGTTTTGTCGGGCCCGACCGCTAATCTCGCTCCGGGCTTCGTGCAAGCAAATCTTGCGATTCTACCGTGCGATCTTGCTTACGATTTCTTATTGTTCTGTCAGCGCAATCCAAAGCCGTGTCCTCTCCTGGGCGTGGCAGAGGCGGGTGCAACATCGATCAGCGGCCTCGGGGACGATCTAGACATTCGCACGGACGTGCCGCGCTACCGCGTTTGGAAAAAGGGAGTGCTAGTTGACGAGCTGCAGGACGTCACCAGGATCTGGCGCGAAGACTTCGTGACATTTGCGATCGGCTGCTCATTTTCATTTGAAGAGGCTTTACAAAGGGCCGGCGTGCCGGTTCGACACATTGAAGAAGGGCTCAACGTGCCGATGTTTCGCTCATCAATCGCCACAACGCCTTCTGGCGCATTCTCCGGCCCGCTCGTCGTCTCTATGCGCCCCATGATTCCGGAAGACGCAATCAAAGCCGTGCAAATCACCGGACGATTCCCTTCGGTGCATGGCGCTCCGGTCCACCTGGGCGATCCAGAGGCGATCGGCATAAAAGACATCGCTAGTCCAGATTATGGAGACGCTGTGACGATCCGCCCTGGTGAAATCCCCGTCTTCTGGGCCTGTGGAGTAACTCCTCAAGCTGCCATTGGCCGCGCCACACCAGAACTCAGCATAACCCATGCACCTGGGCATATGCTTTTGACAGATATGTTAAACGCCACCCTTTCTATTCAACGACGCTAACTAGTGCCCGTCCATGGTGTGCTGCAGCAAGCAGGTTCGATGGAGAACTGACAACATGCTGAGAAGCTGCGTGAAAGATGAGGGTAGGCCCCTCGGGATCGGCTTTCAGGAGCGGGTCTCAAACCAGCCCAAGCTGCTGTGGTAGAAGAGCCATGGTGGTTAGCGTTGGGTCAAAAGCCGCGGACATGATCCGGGGCAGGTAGGCATCCGGAAGATGAGCGTGCGCAAGCAAACCCTTCGATGACGCGTCGTTAGTACTCTTTGATACCACTAAAACCGAGGGCGTGTGGATCTCTCGGGACAAGTCCGTCGGAAGCCTGATGACTGGGCGGACAGTGGACGGCGTATAGGGGGCATGAGCCGGATGCAGGCTTTTGCGCGGAACTGCAGGAACCAGCTTTCTGATGCCAAGGGAGAAGCACAAGCGGCACACCACCGTGAGGCGTATCCATCCGACTAGGACCGCAGGATTTTGCGCGTCGCGCCTGGTAACATTGCGGAATGGAGATCGATAAGGACAAAATCGACGACGCGGTGCTGGCGTTGATGTGGCTGACGCTTCACAACGAGCGATGCGCCTGGAAGGGGTTTGACTGGGCGACGACGGATCGCTTGCATCAGAAAGGCCTGATCGGCGATCCGGTGAACAAGTCGAAGTCACTGGTGCTGACGGACGAGGGTCTGCGTCGGTCAGAGGAGCTGTTTCGGAAGCTGTTTAGGCGGCAGCCGGTATTGCCGCCGCCTTGATTTCCCTCCACTCCCAAGGCAACAGCTCGTGCAGGCGGGAGACAGGAAGATCAGCGAATGCGGGCCAGAACGTCGGCAAGCCAGGCCTTCGGGTCGATGTCGTTGAGGCGGGCTGTCGTAATAAGGGTCAGCATGACGGCAGCCCGGTCGGCGCAGCGCTCTGAACCGGCGAAGCTCCAATTCTTTCTTCCGCAGGCAACCCGCGCAGGGCTCTTTCCGCCGCGTTGTTCGTCATGCAAATCCTCCCGTCATCGGCATATCGGGCAAAATCGTCCCAGCGCGACAGCATGTAGTTGATCGGTTCAAGCACCGGCGAAGAACGTGATAAGCCTTCGCGCTCCTCCCGCAACCAAACTTCCAACTTGTCGAGCAGCGGCTTGCTCTTTTCCTGACGCACGGCAAGGCGCTCTTCGGCACTCCGGCCGTTGAGCTCACGCTCGATGGCGAACAACGCATCGATGCGCTTGAACGCCTCCAAAGCCGTTGCCGAAACAGGCCTCAAACCTTTGCCCCGCCGGGCCGTGCGAGAGACATCCGCCAGCTCGAAGAACTTTCGCCGCGCATGGGCAAAGCAGAAGGCCGGCGTCACCGGGATTTGTTTCTTGGTCCGGTCGAAGAGCGGATTGAAGCTATTATAGCAATCAGCCTGCAGGATACCGGTGAACTGTAAGCATTCGCCGAGGACCGCAGGGTCAGGTTTTTTTGCGCGATCGGCGCTTCCACTTTGCGGCAAGAGCCTCGACGTTTTTGCGGAGATTGGCAGCGTCGACGTCGCCCGGATCGTAGTGTGCGTCGCCCCACCATTCGAGCAATTCGTGATGCCGCTCATGATTGACGTCTGCAAGAGCCTCACGGAACTCTTCATAGCCCCATGGGCCGCCGACATCCTCGGGCGGACATCTTCCGACAGCTTCGAGAAGGAAGGGATCATCGAAGCCAGCGGTAGCCGGAAAGGTCTTTTCGATTTTTACGGTGTGCGTCCAGCCGTCGCCGAAGTCATAGAGATACTTGAATGATCTCGCGCCGATATCTTCGATAGCGGCAAGAAAAGTTTCCTTTCGAGCGTCTATGGGGTCATCAAAGCCGCCATCGGGTATGCCGAACCCGATGTCACGGATCCGGAACTCATAGAGATGGCTGTTGGTCCAGCCGAAAGCCTCCTGAAGAATCTCATGAAGCCGATCAAGCCGAATGCGGAATGGCACAACAACGCGCCGCATTACCAAGGGATCAACGTCATCGAGCGTAATCTTTAAGCGAACGAGAGGACCTGCCATCAGGCCGCCTGCGGCAGAGACGTTGTTGCGGCTTTCCGCCAATTCCAGGGGAGAAGCTCATCGATCCGGCTGGCGGGATGGTCGGCGATACGGGCGAGAACATCTGCAAGCCAGGCCTGCGGGTCAATGCGGTTCATTTTCGCGGTGACGATCAAGCTGTACATGGCCGCCGCCCTCTGGCCCCCGCGATCGGACCCGGCAAATAGCCAGGCTTTTCGTCCAAGCGCAGTCGGGCGGGCATTCTGCCCATATCGAGCAAGAGCTCGTAGTCCATTATCGCTGGCACGCGCTTTACGGGCGTCGTGTGCGGCGGTTTTATGATGAGACGCGGCGGGGAATGGAGACGATCGTCGGTGAAGTGGAGCCTGGAGTGGCGCTTTGCTTTCCGGCTTGGATCTTCGATCCGATAATTTGTGCGGTAATGCAGATCGGGGAGCCCTACGTAAACACTGAGGGCCTTGCAGATCTATGTCTATTGCTTGAGAGGCACAGACTCAGGCGAAGTTTCTCAGACGACAACACCGTCGTCGAGGAGGTGACATGAAAGAGGCCGCCTCTACCGATAGAACGGATCACTGAGATGCAGGTGATGATCGAGGGACAGTCACACTTCCAGCCTTTCGGCTTACCTTATTGGGGTTCGGAAAATCTCAATAAGGGAGTTGGAAGCATGACTGCCTCTTATGATTACCATATCAGCGTCGACTACCACAAATCCTATAGCCATCTGGTCGTCCAGGATTCGGGCGGAAAGACGCTACGCTCCGGCCGGGTGAAGAACGACCGCCAGTCGCTTGGCGGGTTTCTGGAGCGCTACCGGGAGAACAGCCACGCGGTGGTCGAGGCGACGCGCAACTGGATGGTGATGTACGACTGGCTCGACGACATTTGTGATGATGTCGTTCTCGCCCATCCATGGAAGGTCAAGGCAATTGCCGATGCCAAGATCAAGACCGACAAGATCGATGCGACGGTGCTGGCGCATCTGCTCAGAGCCGACCTGGTGCCGCAGGCCTGGGCACCGAGCGACAAGGCCCGCGAGCTGCGTGTCGCGCTGCGCGAGCGGATGTTTTACGTGCGGCTGCGCACGATGACGAAGAACCGGATCGTCACGGTGTTCGATCGCTATCCGGAGCAGACGGCGCAGTTGAAGAAGCTCGGCGATCTGTTCGGCAAGGCCGGCCGCGTCCAACTGGCGCAGGTCAAGGTCTCAGACCCCTGAAGCAGAACAGATGACCTCCCCCCGTGGATCATGCTTCAGCACTTCCCCCTGTACTCGCAGCGCCAGCGAAGGAAAGCCACACCGCATGTCTGTATGGCCCGTCGACAGCCAGACTTTGATCCCTGTTCCCATAGGAAACGGGATCATCGCAATGTCTCCAGACCCCGCATAATCCGCAGCAGCGCCTCAACGTCGACACTCCGGTCCACAATCACACGCCTGCCGTTCGCGCTCACCACCTCCATACGACCATGGTCAATTACGGGAGGCGGCACAGTGACAGTAGCCGTAGGTGGCGTGTTCGCAACAACCGGCTCGGCAACGACTATCGCCGGAACAAAGCCATTCGACGAGCGACTGACAAGCCGTCCTTCCCGCGCAGCTCTACGCCACGCGTTCAATTGCCAGCGCGTGATCCCGTGACGCTGCGCCGTGGCTGTTACCTGCCGCGGACCTTGATAACTTTCCGCAACAATCGCCAGCTTCGCTTCATCCGTGAAACGCCGGCGACGACCGCTGTCGACAATCTCCATCCGGCTGAAATGCCCTGTGAGATCGCCTCTGATGTCCATGATGAAAGCACCGTCTATATTGCCGTCTATATAGACAGAGCATCACAAGATCACTCACATCCGCAATGTGGCTCAGCTCGGATGCTTACCGTGAGGCGAGAGTACCGATGCAGGAAGTTGGGGCGGATCGACCCGTAGTAGTGACGAAGGTCCTGTAATGG
Source organism: Martinezella calliandrae (assembly GCF_030272695.1). Taxonomy (GTDB): domain Bacteria; phylum Pseudomonadota; class Alphaproteobacteria; order Rhizobiales; family Rhizobiaceae; genus Rhizobium; species Rhizobium calliandrae. Next base: position 46,036 of record NZ_JARFYN010000040.1, on the reverse strand, counting down.
GGCTGGAGCGAAGGGGTGGGATCAGGTGGTCGTATTTTCGAAGCAACTGGAAACAGGATGACAACGACAGATGCGACAGACAAGCCGTTTATGATCGATAAGCGGCTGGCGTACGAAGCTTACAAAGCGGTCAAATCCAATGGTGGTGCGGCTGGCGTGGACGGGCAGACGATCGAGCAGTTCGAGGCCGACTTGAAGGGGAATCTCTACAGGATCTGGAACAGGATGAGCTCGGGAAGCTACTTTCCGCCACCGGTGCGCGCCGTCCCCATTCCGAAAAAGAGTGGGGGTCAGCGGATTTTGGGTGTGCCCACCGTGAGCGACAGGATCGCGCAGATGGTGGTCAAACAGCTCATCGAACCGGAGCTCGATCAGATATTCCTGCCAGATTCCTACGGCTACAGACCGGCAAAATCGGCCTTGGATGCCGTGGGGATCACGCGTCAGCGGTGCTGGAAATATGATTGGGTTCTGGAGTTTGACATCAAAGTGTTTACTCAGAGATTTCTTCGCCTCCGAGGACAACGCTTTGGACGCCACCTCAAAAACCTCGTTCATTGATCGAAGCGACAGGGGCTTTGCTTTTTGGGAGATCAGAAGATGCGGGTAGTGGACTTTGCCTCGGAAGTTTTGCGTATAGATCAGTAGGAATTCCACGACCTGCTTGGACAGCGGGAGTTGCCGCCGTGACGGCGCGGTCTTCAAACTGGGCCGCTCATAGCGAGGGTCGCCGTCGTTCGTCTCCTCGACGTCCAGCCAGTAATCGACCGTTCCTGTGTCGAAGCTGAAGTCTTCCTTGAAAGAATTGACACACAGCAGCGCGGCCTCGCCACGACGAAGTCCCAAATGCAACAGAAGCATAAAGATGACGAGATTGCGCCAGCGAAGCGCCTCCGTCTTGAACGGATTGCGTGCGGAATCCGGTTGAAAGATTTCGTAGAGGTCCTGAACCACCGAGGAAGGCAGCGCACGGATCACCGGCCCCTCGGTAGCCTCGGGGTTGGGAGCTAGCTGGCGATAAAAGACTTCGAGCCGGAGAAGCTTGGCCTCCATCTCAGCGGCGCGAGCGCCAAGAGAATTGCCCGTGTATCGGAGCATGTCGATCACAAAGCTCACCGCAGTCGTCCAGGTCGAGGCTTTGTCAAACCCGGTTATGACAGCTTCGTTCCGCAGTTGGGCGAGGAATCCCAGCAGGACGTTCTCAAGGCCGTCCGCGTCAGCCTCGGCGATCAAGCGGTCCAGGCTCGCGGCCGCGCTGACGATTGCACGCTTCATAAAGCCGATCCAAGGCTGTCAGGTGCTTGCGCCTGGTCGACGACTCCATCGTCGGTTTCAGTACGTCGATCCAGATGGTCGCCCAGAAGCGAGGAATTCCGTACTGATCGACGCTGGCAATGCCGCGCAGCGTGGGTGGTAGCAATGACGAATTGAAGTTGACCGGCATATTGACCCGCGCTCCCGAACGCGGGCAAATGTCACAATGCGGCTTCGAAAAAGCAACAGGTGAAACCGCCGTTTATCGAGGAAATCCACAGAAACGCAACAGGCGGTTTTTGCGCAAAAAGCAACAAAGACGAAACCGCTCGGGTGTTCCATAATGCAGATTACGCCACAACGCCTAAATAGCTGAAATTGCTGGATATATAGGGGCGAAATTCATCGTACGATATTTCGGGAGCCTTTAGTCGCCTTCTTAAACGGATCCAGGATTGTGACGCTGCGCCCCTGAAAGTCAGCGACGTTTCGGGTGACGATGACCAGGCCATTCACCTGCGCCGTCGCAGCTAGTCCGGTGTCGTCGGTGTTCTTGTCGGATTGTCCGAGCATTTGTCCCCAGTGGCGCGCGACCTTTTCGTCTACAGGAAGGATGCGGCCTTCATAGGCGGCGAAGATGGCATCGGCCGCCTTGGCGATCTCGTTAGCCACAGCGTCGTCGGTTTTCCGCTTTTTCTCAATGCCTTTCGAGATCTCTCGGACCGAGATCACGCTGATCGCGAGATCGGTATCGTCAACCGTATCGAGCCAAGCCGCCACATTTTCGTGCGGCACGGGTCGACCTATCTCTTTCAGAACATTGGTATCGAGCAGATATTTCAAGCTCAATCATCCAGCGCACTAAGATCGGCTGCGCGCATGGCGGCCTTTGCCGTTTGCTTCGGATACGGCCTGCCTGCCTTCGGATGCGCCTCCGCATAGACTCGCGCTGCAACGATCTGTTGTTCCTTTAGAGAGGGATAGTCGCGCATGACATCTTCGACGGTCGCGCCGGCGTCGAGGAGAGCGGCAATCCGATGCGCCTCGATTTGCGTTCCCCGGATTAGCGGTTCCTTGCCGGATAGGTCGATTTGAGCAGTGAGCTTGTCGAGTTCCTTCAACTTGCGCTCGACGAAGACCAGGTGCTGACCAATGTCGTAGCGCTGTTTACCGAACACGACCTCTTTCGCGAGACCGCGTTTAAGAGAGCTTCGCAACGCCTCGTAGAATTCGGACTGGCTTTTGGGGGTCAGCGCCTGTTTGAGTTCGTCATAGGCATGGAGAAACACCAGCTCGGCTTGACCGAACTGCCTAATATTCCGACCGCCTCGCTTCACGAGTTGCGGCTTGATCGGCGCCCGCTCGACAACCTTTTTGAAAATGTCTAGAGGCGCACCAACCACAAAAGCCGCTTGTGCCGTTGTCAGATGTTCCATTCTATTACCCTTTCTAATACACCCCCAAACATAGGAGCGAATTAGAGAGAGTGCAAGGCCCGGACCGACGTGAGCCAAAGACTACGATTGACGCCGCACTTCGTCCACTAGGGTCAGAGTCTCGAGGCGATCAAGAAGCTGCTTGGCTTTCGATTCTCCGAGCAGTTCAGGCGCCGATGTCGGCCAATGCTCCAGTGCCCGCCTGACTGTGGCCACGACCTCCCGTGTGATCAGCTTGTCGTCCAGGCGCAGAAAACTTGCGACCCTCTCAAAGCGATGTAGGTTCACACTTTCGAAGCTGTGGGTTTTGACGAACCTCAACGCCATAGTGTCGGACGGCATGTACAGAGCGGTCGGGACGATATCGTAGGCCGGCGACAATCGGATTTCGCCGGGCGCCGGGAAGCGGAAAGACCAGTTTTTGAGATGGTTGTCGCCATTGCCTAAAAGCACGTCTGCAACAACCCTGCGGATGGCTTCCAATATATCATCGCGATGGTCGGTGCTGAAGCGGCGCACCATGTTGATGATGGTCTCGGTCGTCGCCATCGTATATTTTCGATCGCCTATCGCTCCCAGAATTTGGGCCGCGTCTTCGATGTGAATGCGACGATCATCGTCGGCACGGTCGAAGCGATCGACGACGAGAACGCGCTCACCATGAGCCAACAGTTCCGCAGGGACGCCGCTGATAGCGGTGCTGGAGACAAGCCGGCAGTTTGCTGTTCGCACGCCGATCATCCTTGCCATCTGCATGGCCGCGTGTTCAGCCTCCGGCAGCCCTGGGTATCGCTCGCTTGCGACCTTGATGATGCACCGGCCGGTGTTTCCGCGGGCGGGAACCGTCAATCTGTCGCCCTCGACGTTGGCGGTGAACTTGAGCTGGACGCCTGCGAGCGAGAATTTAACCACGCCGTCAGGCAGCGGAACATCCACGCCATGTACCTTTTCGATGGTGATTAGGCCGGCTGACGCTGGTATTGTTGTTTCCGGTACCACGAGGATTGCGCCGGGAAGATCGCCACCGAGGCGGGTCAAGACGTCGAATTCGTCGTGATCGCCCGGCCCCATTTCGTTCAATACCAGATCCCTAAGGGCGCCCTCCGGAAGCAATCCTGAAAACCAAGGTGGCAATGTGCCGTGAAGGCCAATTTTGTCGCCACGCCGCGCCAGACGATTGCGTGTGCCCTCGTCATCGTCAGGATCGGACCAACCCAGGCTTAGGATTGGCCGCCTTGGATCTCGCAGGAACGTCTCGGCAACTACAAACGCGACCGCGCCGTCGCTGTCGCGCGTCAGGGTCCCTACTCTAATCTTCCCGAGGTTCTGATCCAGAAGATGGACGCCGAGGATCGCCGATGATTTCGCCATCATGGTTCCCCATTGTCGTCTTCATCGAGATCGACGAAAAGTTCCTCAAATGCGCTGGCCGCCGCACCTCTCTTCTGCTGTTCTCCAGCATCGCCAACAAGAGCCCTCGCTTCCGCTGCCCGGGTCTTCGGCAGGAGGACCGGCACGAGGTCGAGTGCATCGCAAATTTCGGCAAACAGGGTCAGTCGATCCCTCCCCCGCCGATCGGTCGCAAGGTCCCGTTCGAGTTCCGATATTCGCGCCCGGTCCCGACCGAGTCTTGTCGCAAGTGCAGGCTGACTGAGACCGCGTTGTTTACGGGCAGCCAGCAGTTGCTCGCCGAGGGTGTTGAAAATCGTGGTGCTCATGCGGAATGTCGCCCATCTATTGCCGAGTGTCCGGGATTGCGTACGACCTTAGGATAAACGAGAATGCGGCATTCCGCAACAGGAAGTCATTTCGAGCGAAATAGCGCAACGATCTAACGGTGGCCCAGCGGCGATTCGATCTTGGCTCGTCCTCATCAACCCAGTGCTTCCCACGATCGCCGACGCCGTGCTGGATCGCCTCGTCCACAACGCCTACCGCATCGAACTTTCCGGTGAGAGCCTGCGCAAACATCGAAACCTGTCAGCCGAGGATGCAACTCAGGCTTGACCAGCCTGATATTCGCCGACAATGATCAACTCAGACCCAGAGACGCTCTACACCGTCCGGCTTCGCCTCGGAATCGCGTCCGGTAAAACGCTGGAATAAGCGTCCGGTCAATGATCGGAAACCCCGTCCGGTTTCATTGGAATACACAGCCGGATCGGGGGCTGACCGACGGTGCTAGTGTCGCGCCTCTAATCAGCTTTGACAGTTTTTGTGTAGGGGGTACATTCTATTTCCAAGTGCGACATGCCTTTGCGAATTCGCTCAAGCACCCAATCTTAGAGGCGCTGTCGGGCTATGCCGCTGTCGCCAGCGGCTTCGCGCGCTCGATCCGCGCTAGTTCCTTGGGGCTGTGCATGGCATCCCATAAGTCGCTGCGCCGTTGCACGTTGAGCCAGAAGTCCGGGCTATTACCAAACACGCGCGCCAAGATCAGTGCGGTTGCCGCCGTCACGTTACGCCGGTCGTTGCACAATTCGTTCACATGCTTGCGCTGGACGCCCATTGCCTCGGCCAAGGCCGCCTGCGTCAAGTCGAGCGGCTGCATGAATTCTTCCGTCAAGATTTCGCCGACCGTCGCCGGCTTACGCTTGGTCATTAGCATCTGTCACCTCATCGATAGCTATGGTCGTCAAGATAGACCTCTGACGCCTCACCACGATTGCCATCCCATCGAAAGACCACCCGCCATTGCTTATTGACCCGGATCGAATGCAAACCATCGAGATTACCGCGCAATTTCTCGAAATGGTTGCTGGGCGGCACACGCAAGTCCTGATCGGTCGTCGCGTCATCGATCATCTGGAGTTTGCGGAACAACCGGCTTTCTAGGTCGGCTGGAATGCCGCGGGAGTGGACATCCTCCACAAAGAAAGCCCGCAACCATTCGTCCCGAAAACCGACAATCATTCATGTCTCCAGTTTCGAGTGAATGTACCACTCTATGGCTCATCCCACAAGCGTGGAAGTTATCGCAGGTCGACATTGTCAAGAGTAGCATTTCTAAATGGCTGAAGACGCCCAAAGTGACACCTCTACTTTGCACGGATCCGGACAATCCAACTTCCTCGCCACAGCTGTTGTAGATCGGTGACAAGCTTCGTTCCTACGATGCCCGAATATAGTCCGGCAACAAAGCAACTGGCCGGCTCTGTCCTGTCACAATCGGATAAGCAGCGCTGATTAAGCGCGGTTGTCAGGCAGGTGGCGATTTAATGAATCTGTCGGCGATCTTCAGTAATTCCGCTGTCACTACGTCGGCGTCCGTGTAAGGGTCGTTGCCGTTATTTTTGTCGAACCGGTCGCGAAGAACAGCAGCACGGGTATTTGCGGCGGGAAGGCGGTCCTTCGTATCTTGGTAAACCGTTTTGCTGTTTTTGGCATAGGTCGGGTAGCAGGCGTGCTTGCGCAACTCCGCATAGACTTCGTTCCGATGGATCGGCGCGAGCACATCGCGAAAATGCAGTAATATCCATAGCTCAAAGTTGGGCACCGATGGGATGGCTTTGAAGGGAACGGCTGTCCCCTCGTCGTTTTTCAATTTCTTGTTGGCCGCTTCGGCTTTGGAGAACGCATTGTGGTAGCTGTCGTGGTCATCGCGATCGAACACCACATAAACGCGGTCAAAAGCCTTGCTTTCCTTAAATTGATCGATGGCATATTCCACGATCCGCAGCGGCGCGGTCGACGGGACGATTTTGATATCCGCGTTCGGAAGCCGTTTTTCACGGCGAATGGCCTCAAAATAGTTAACTTCGGTCTTTTCGCCTTCACAGACAATCAGCATGCGGTCATACGGCCGCTTTCGGCCCTGCCGACGGGCTAACCGACTCTCAGTACGTTCAAAGCGGTGTTTTTTAGCCAAGACTAACGATCCACTGTTCCGAGAATCGGAATGCCACCGTAACGGCCACCAAGGTAACCCTTTTCGAGGGCTTCACCCTTGCGGGGCGAAAAATCGAGCAACGGGAAAAGGTGCGAAACTTGCTCTGCGTCCTTTTCTGTAAACCAGATCTGGTCCCGTCGCAGTTTGTGCCCCTCAAGGAGCGAGACGTCGTGTGTCGAAAAGATCAGCTGTGCGCCTTTAGGATTCGTCGTCGGATTGTTGAACATATCCAGGACCTTTTGCACCAGAAGCGGATGCAGGCTCCGGTCGAGTTCATCGACGATAAGCAGGCGACCCCGCTGGAGGATATCGAAAATTGGGCCGGCAAGATTGAAAAGGATTTGGGTGCCGGCAGATTCGTCGGTGATGTCGAATTCGTACTGCTGCCCTTCGGCAAGGTGCCCGAATTGCGGAACATCAAGTTCCGCATCTCGAATGTCCGAGAGGCCAGAAGCAATGTTAAGCTGGAATTGACGACCCGGGCGCTTAGCAAATGACACGGAGGAAATGCCGGTATCCGCCGCCGTCATCAGCGATACGACGTGCTGCAGGTTCTTCGGATCTTGAGCGTACCTTGCCGAGAAGTCAAAGCCTATGCTCCCGCCTTCCGGGAAGATGGCCATGTCCTCGGAAAACTGCTGATACAGGGGTTTAAGCTGCTCGCTGTTGAGCTGGACAGCCGTTGTCAGAAACAGCGTTTCTTTCCGGGTCGCGTTTTCCCACACCTTTTTCGATCCCAGGAAATAGTCACTGTACGTATAGTCGTAGCGGCTTCTTTTCTTCTCGTTGTAGGCGCGGGAGAACCAGACTTGTGGTTTGGCGCGCTCATAAACGAGTAGCCATTCGCTGATGATGCGCCGCCGCGTCTGCTCAAATCCATACTGATAGCGCCTGCCATCAATGATGAACGTCGCCTCGAAGAGCGTCGGCTTAGTGTCAAAGTCCGGGCGCATCCGGAAGGGTGTGAGATTGTTTTCTTGATCCGGCTGAACCTGGTTCGAGGTCGTAACCATGGCCTGCATGAATTGAAAGGCTCGGATGATGTTCGACTTGCCACTTGCGTTCGCACCATAGACGGCCGCCGCATTGAGAACCCGCTTGACCTTCTCAAGGCCGGCTTCTCGGGTGTGCGTGCTTTCCAGCGTTGAATCTGGACTGGCGGCCAGGCTCAGCACAGCCTCATCACGAAACGACCGAAAGTTTTTGACGCGAAACTCCAGAAGCATAGTCGTCACAACTCCATTATAAACGCACATTATGCACAAAATATGCATGATTGCAATCTATTTCGGCGTGCTGGTCGAAATCATTCGGATAGAGCAATCCTAAGCCGGTCGACGAACCGAAGACCTGAGTCACCGGTTTCCGGATTTACCGGACGACTCCTTGAGAGGGGAAAGCTTTCCCTCCTTGGTCGACCGATGCAGCAGAAAACCGGGGCGTAAAGGCGGCCGCAAGGCCAACGCCTCAGTCCTCCAGTACTTGGCCTTCAATCTCAGCGATCGCGCCCTCTTCGAGCGCCTGGTGGTTGAGCAGCCCAGCGTCCTCCCACCGATCGAGATCGGGCAGCTCGCGCAGCGACTCGAGGCCAAACAGGAGCGCCGCGAAAAAGATGATCTTCATTAAATTACGTGACGTCGTTGCCGATAGAGGACGGGTGAGGTCCTCCACCGACGCGGAACGCTACTGACTAACACGTGAATTCCGCCCCGCAGTTGAATTCAGTCCGGCATTCCTGTGAAAACATCAAGCAACGGACTGCCGAGTTTGTCGCGGCCGCGACATGGTGGTGTTCGGTCTGCCTTATAGCGCACCCTCTTAAGCCATTGAATCGTGGGCAGAAGGTTTTCTGCGCAGTTGGCACGACTCTTGAAATTCACCCCTTGTGCCGGCGGGATCAGCCGCCGGCCAATCTGGAGGGCGTAAGTCACCTCGCCGCGATTGCTTTTCATAAAGATAATAAAGGCCAGGATCTGAATAAGTGGGGCCTGAGCTGTGTCCGCCCGCTTTCCGATCATCACGACGCTCGCACAACCCGGAAAGACCATGAACCTGATCCCTACGGCCTCCCCAAGCGCGATCCCGCGGGGAATATGCCAGTCAACCGGACTAGACGGAGCGCAATGAGTTGGAGAAAGTAAGCAGAGTGGCGCGCGTAGCGGCGGATGCAACATTACTAAGGACGTTTGCGCCGCTCAAGAACCCGACTTTTCGTTCGATCTGGCTCGCAATGCAGGTTTCCAGCCTTGGCTCGTTGATGCAGACAATAGCCAGCAGTTGGCTGATGGCTACTGTCTCTCCTTCTGATCTGATGGTCGCGCTTGTACAGGCGTCATCAACGCTGCCCACGTTCATTCTGTCTGTCTTTGCCGGGGCCATCGCCGATAATTTCAGCCGTGGTAGGGTCATGTTTTCCGGCAGGTGCGTGATGATCCTGGCATCTGCGATGCTTACCGCTCTTGTGGCGTTCGCCTTTGTCGATCCGTGGCTTATCCTCGGCTGCAGCTTTTTGCTCGGATGTGGCGCCGCTCTCAACGGTCCTGCTCGGGCGGCGTCAATCGGCGATATTGTGGATCGACGCGATCTTCCCGCTGCCATAACGCTTACGTCGGTCGGATTCAATACTGTCCGGACGGTGGGCCCGGCGCTTGGTGGCATCGTCATTGCCTCGCTCGGACCTATGACGGCTTTCTCCCTGACCACACTCTGCTATCTTTTGCCACTATGCGCCTTACGGCGCTGCAACTGGAAGGCCCGCTCTTCACCTCTCCCGCGCGAGTCCATGATTGCCGCAATCAGTGCCGGAGTGCGCTTCACGACGATGTCTTGGGAACTCAAGACAGCGATCGCGCGCGGAACGCTCTTTGGTCTGGCCAGCATCTCCATACTCGCGCTGCTCCCTCTGATTGTTCGCGACCAATTCGCGGGAGGGGCGATCGCATATGGCATTTTGATGGGAGGCTTCGGCACTGGCGCCGTCCTCGGCGGCATCTCCAACAGCGTGTTCGGACGGAAGCTGCCTCAGGAACGGCTAATAGCGCTCGCGTGCGCCGCCTGTGCGACGTGCTCCATTTCCCTTGCTCTGATCCCTGCACTCGCATTGGCGGCGGTCGCACTCGCCCTGGGGGGTGCGGGTTGGGTCATCGCCTGGTCTAGCCTTACCGTGAGTGTGCAGCTGGCGAGCCCGCGGTGGATCGCAGGTCGCACCATCTCGATCTATTTTGCATTAACGCACGGCGGTATCGCGGCAGGAAGTTGGGTGTGGGGCGCGGTCGCGCAGAGTTACTCCCTGACTTTGTCACTGGAAGCCTCCGCTGGAGCTCTGTTGTTGATCGCTACCGGGTGCCTCTTGCGGGTTCGCAGGCCTCGAGAGTCAGAGCTTGGTTCTGTAAATGGGCTCAACGCGGTGGCCAAAGCGTCGCATCAGCGCGAGGAGCCCAATGAGCCATGAAGGACTGAAGGATCTCAAGGTCGAGAGGAACTGTCCCGCTTCGTTCCGGAAATACGCGCAAGGAGCCGCAGAAGCCTTGGTCTGCAACGACTCCGCCGATCTTCTTCCCTCACCGCGAGCGGTCATTCCCCGCGGACCAACAAACTCGGCTGTCGCCGAACTCCACTGGCGCTTTGGTTCTTCGATGCAGCAGGCCAGCCCATCGCCTCTCGACTGCCATCGAGGCCGCATCGGGCGGCTTCGACCAACTCTCAGGAGATACGACAATGGCTCAGATCGGCACCTTCACCCGCGACGAGACCGGCGCCTATAACGGCACCATCAAAACCCTCACCCTTCATGTCAAGGCCAGCATCAAACCCTGCGACCGTGACAACGATTGCGTCCCAGATTTCCGGGACACGGCAACCGGTGTCGAGCGGTGGAGCTGGACCGCTCGTGAGACGAGAGCCGAATATCTCTCGCTCAGGCTTGATGACCCGTCCTTCACGGCACCGGTCTACACCTCCCTCGTCCTGGGCGGCAAAGGCGAGCACAGACCCATCTGGCCCGCTAAACAGGGCCACGATGCTCCGCTTCCCGCAGGGCTCTATCACTCGATGACATATCCCAGCGCGCGATAACCCACTCGCCGCTTTGCGGCCATCCGGGCGAGCACGGGAACGGTGTTATCGACATAGTCGACGACCAAGACATCTCGCTTACCGTCATGCTGTCTATGCAGACGGCCTACATATTGCGCCAAAGTTCCTTTCCAGGCGATCGGCATCGTCAGGAACAACGTGTCCAGCCGAGCATCATCGAAGCCTTCCCCTATATAGCGGCCTATCGCAATTATGAGGCGCTCATCATCGTCGGCGACATTCAATCCCGTGTTGGCTTGCTTACGGTCTTTGGCCGACATGCCGCCGCGTAGCACTACGAGATTTTTCACGAAGGGCGAGAATCTCTGCTGAAGATAATCGAGGTGGTCTTTCCGTTCTGTCAAAACGATCGGTGAACGCTTGGCCTCAAGCGATTTCAGCACGTCATCGAATATAAGCTCATTTCGGCCGTGGTCCTGCGCAAGGGCCGCATAGATCGCTGGCATTGACGGGCGCTCGGCCGAGACCAGAGGCGCCGGCAACTCAAACTTCGTCGAACGGTCACGGGCGCGATGACGAATCCCACGCTCGGCAGCTTGAACTCTTGCGTCGACACGATGGCGGACGGGGCCGCATTGCATGAAGATGATCGGATGATGTCCGTCTTTCCGGGCGACCGTCGCTGATAGGCCAACAACGTATCGTGCCTTGGACCTGCGAGCAACAAGCTCAAAGCTTGCAGCGGACAGATGGTGGCATTCATCGACGATCAGATGACCGTAACTGCCGACGATGTCATCGACCTCGCCATTCCGCACCAGGCTTTGGATCAGCGCCACATCGATGACGCCAGTCGGCTTTCTTTTCCCGCCACCGATAACTCCAATCTGCCTAGGGTCGATATTCATGAACGAACTCAAACGCTCCACCCATTGGGTGAGAAGTTCCCGGCGGTGAACAAGAACCAGCGCGTTGCGGCTCCGATGTGCGATGAGTGCGGCTGCGACGACGGTCTTGCCAAAGGCTGTCGTCGCGGCGAGCACACCGTTGTCATGGGCGACGAGGGCATCAAAGGCCCGCAGTTGGGGCCGGCGCAGTTCTCCTTGGAACAGAATGCCGGCAGGTAGCGCCACTCCATCTTCGCGGTGATCCTCCAAATTGGCGGTCGCATCGTGGTTCTTGATGAGCTCAAGTGCTTCGTCGAAACAGCCTCGCGGCAGAGCGACATGCCGGGGATGAAGTTCGGCGCATGAGATGATCCGCGGCTTGCCGAATGTCGGCAGTCGCATTGCTTGTGCGCGATAGAATTCCGGGTTCTGGAATGCTGCGAGACGCACGAACTGCGCTATCAGCGCCGGCGGAAGCTCGGTCCTGTCAATGTAAACCTGATCGGCGACCACGACCTTAATGCTTTGCGGGATCTCGCCTTCTATTCGCCGTGGCTCGCTACGACGTGACGGCAACATCTTCCACGGCTCGTCGGCATGTTCGTCATCGACCGGCATCCGGACTCCCAAGACCCTCCCCGACAATTCAGCTTCGTCGGCGACCCTGAAGGCTTCGTCTGCCGATAGCCTGGTCAACGACGACAGGTAGGCCCACTGGTCATCATAAGGTCGCAAGTTGTCATCGACAAAAACGCTGTTGCCGTTTTCGCGCGCTTTCCTTTGCAAGGGAAGCGCGATCAGATTACCGAAGCCGCCAAGCGGCATCGTGTCCTGATTGGGAAAGAAACGGTCATAGGACGTGAAGCCGATCTCGGGACGGTTCTCCATCGTCTCTGTTATCAGCGCGGCCCCCAGTTGTCGGGCAATCTTGGCAGGAACAGGCTCGGAGAAGAATATCCAGACATGGCCGCCATTCCCCGATCTCGACCGTTCGAGGGCTGCGGCAATTCCTTTTGTACGACAGGTGGCCAGCAAGGCTCTGGTGTCACCCGCCCAGCTTTCCTTGTCGAAGTCGGCGGCCAGGAACCAGCATGTTTCGTCTTGCAGCAATGGATACACCCCTGCCACAAAATCGCCAGAGCGAATATCGCCGCCGCGAAGGTGCTTTTCTATGATGTCCTCGGAAGGTGGGACAAAGGCTTGATGCAGGCATTCCCCGCATTTTACCTTCGGCTTGCCGCAAATTCCTTTGGCCCACTCGTTGGAGCAGGCCGGAGAATAACCGGAGCGTCCATCCTTTCTGTTTTCCCATCGAACCGGGAAGACATCGGGACGCCCGGCGAACAGGCGCCGAAACAACTCGATTTTCAGTATCGACGACGAGTTGTTGTTAACAGCGGCATCGGCAAAGGCTGGCTTCTCGGCTTTAGCACGGTTATCGGAAATCAGCTGTTGCTCAAACGCTTCTAGTTCACGCTCAAGCTCTATCCGCTCTTTATTCAAATCGGCTAGCCGCCGTCGAACGCGTGTAATTTCATCCGAGGCATCAATCTTTTCTGCCAACTTTGCAGCTTTCGCCTAAGTGTTCATGCGGATCAGCATAGACCAAAGACGCCGCCAGTTTAAGACGGGCTATATGTGTCATGACGCCTTCAAGTCTCCGGAAATATACGGAGCAGAATCCGCCAAAAACCAGCAGAAACCAAGACCTACACCAAAGGTCAGCGTAATCCCGCTCGCCGCCGCCTGGCAGCTTCGAGCAGACGGACCCCGACTACCTCCCGGTCAGGCTCGACGACCAAGGTTCCCGCTCCTACGCAATGCTGACGCAAGTCGAAGGAGATGGCTTCCAGCTAATCTGGTCCCGCCCCAAGACTAGGGAGAGCTCATCGGCCGCACGGAAAGGTCGCGGGCCTTCCCTTTCCGCAAATTACAACAATGCTGCCGTGCGGACGCTAGTGTCCACCAATGATCAGTACGATTTGACCATGCTCTCAAGCAACTACTCAGGAGCGTTGACCGAGGTCCCACCCAATTCTTCTTTCGAAGAGCGCTCTGCAGGCTACTGAAGCCAGCTGATCGCCGTCATCTTCAGAATTTGAACAAACCGCTTGGTTGCAGACGAAAATTCGAATAACGTCTTTCGCGGGTGCATGGGGGTATCGTTTGCCGTTCTACACCAGAAAGTCCGTCAAAGCCGGGCCGTTCCGCTTTAACTTTTCGAAAGGAGGAGTCGGCGTCTCTATAGGTGTGCGAGGGCTTCGGATCGGCGCCGGCCCTCGGGGACATTACGTCCACGCCGGACGGGGCGCCTTCTACTACCGAGCCTCGTTCGGCAGCGCCGGCAAACGCCGAAGTCACGTTCGAAGATTCTGGCGTCGACATGGTCGAGGTCGAATCCGGTGACGTCATGCTGATGCGTGACGAGAACGTCGGCGAGCTACTTGACGACATCAACGCGAAAAGCAGGCAATGGCGTTTGTCCTCCGTGTTCGGATTGCTGACGGCGGTCTTGGGGCTCTTTTTCCTCGCGAAAGTTCCACCCGTCGGCATTTGGGTGCTCATGGCTGCTCCTCCGGCATGGGGGATAGGAAAATGGTTTGATTCCTACCGACGATCGAGCGTCCTGCTTTACGAAATGGACGGGCCAGTCGAGCAGGCCTACAAGCAGATGATTGAGGCCTTCGATAGCCTTCGCGCCTGCGCCGGGAAGTGGCATATCGAGGCGGGCGGGGCAGTCGTAGACCTGACCACATGGAAGCGAAACGCAGGCGCCTCTTACATAGTAAAGAGAAGCGCAACCACCCTGGCTTATGCCCTTCCGAAGGTTGTCAAAAGCAATTTCACTCTGCCTCCGTGTCGGCAAGCAGATCATTTACTTCATGCCGGATATCGCCTTGATTGCGCATGGTCATCGTTTTGGCGCGATAGCCTACTCCGATCTTCGTCTCCGCTGGCAGGAGTCCCCTGAACCCTAGAGAAGGCTTATACCATTCAAAAAATCCGCCACAAGCAGAGCGCAGACCGCATGAAATGCACTCATCCAGAAATTTGTTCTTCCAATCGGAGATCGTAGGCGGTGCCAGGTGGCGGTAATGTGCAGGCAATGAGCAGAGCGGAAAGTTATAAAGAAGGGTCGGGATGCCTCTCCCGAGGGCTAAATTTACAGAGCGTCCCAGTTGGCTAAAATCCGTTGAGGTGTCCTTGAAAGAGTGAGCCCAATTCATCCTGCCGTAGCCGATGTTTTCGAGCTGCATAATCGCCCAAACCTCGACGAACGGAAGTCTGGTCGCGATATAGTCGGCAAGGTCCGGCAACAGGTTCCAGTTTTGCTGGTGCACCACCGTTCGCAATTCTACTGCAAACCCTGCCATCATCAGCGTCGAGAAGACGTTTGAAAGTCTCGAAAAGGCACCCTGCTTTCCGGCAATCCTGAGAGCCCGCGTCGGCCGCAATGTCCAGCCTGGAATTTCCATGTCTGAAATGGTTTCCCTGCTGTCTATTTTAAGGAACGAAGCGCCCGGCTGCCGATCAGAACAGCCTTTGGAGGCCAGGCATCGCTTTGCCGCGATCGCAACAGCGTGCGGCAAGCTTTTGGCGCTCAGCTTGGCCCTCAAAAAGAAGCGGACCGTGCGAGGGACAGCGACAGTATCTCTGCGATCCTCTTGACCTTGTCGCCCTCGCGCCGCTTGACCGCCCCACATGCTCCCACTGTCGGATTTGTTTAATCCACCGTCGCGATCCCGACAGAATTGTATCGCGGCTAACAAACATACCAGCCGCGCAAAGCCAACTTATTGTAATAATAACGGCTTTTTAGCTGGCATGTCACT
Source organism: Martinezella calliandrae (assembly GCF_030272695.1). GTDB lineage: Bacteria > Pseudomonadota > Alphaproteobacteria > Rhizobiales > Rhizobiaceae > Rhizobium > Rhizobium calliandrae. Next base: position 30,702 of record NZ_JARFYN010000040.1, on the reverse strand, counting down.
TGCCGCTTGAACTGTAACGTGCGAGGCCAGAGCGCTTTCTAGCGGCGGATCTCACGACCATCGCGCATCTACAGGCCAAGCGATCATTCCGTAGCGAGATCAGCGGGACGATGAATGATCGGCCCGTTTTACCGAGTTGCTTAGACTGAGTTTATGAAGGCGGTCATGCGATGAGCAAGCAGATTTCCTTTGGGGCGGAAGCAGCGCGCGTGACGGCGCCATCGACGTCGACACGGACCAATTTCAAAAACTCGACAACCAGCCTAGGAGGGCGCACACCGTACCGTGTTGAGCCAGAGAGCGGCGAGCCATGAATGGCATGCAGCAGAACGTTCATCGGCTCACTGCACCGCAGACGGAAATCTGGCTGGCCGAGCAACTCACGCCGGGGACCGCGCGCTATAACATCGCCGAATATCTGGAAATCCATGGCCCAGTCGATCAGATTTTGTTCGAGAGGGCGCTACGCCAGACGGTGTGCGAGGCGGAGAGCTTGCACGTTAGTTTCGTCGATGGTGACGAAGGGCCGCGGCAAATCCGGCGCTGCCGGACCGACTGGTCCTTCTCGGTGATCGACGTCAGTGCCGAAGCCGATCCACGCGCGGCGGCAGAGGCCTGGATGCAGGCGGACCTCGCCCGGCCGGCCGATCTGGTGCACGGGCCGCTCTTCGCCTACGCCCTGTTCCAGGCGGGGCCCGACCGTGCCTTCTGGTTCCAACGTTATCACCACATCGTCATGGACGGTTACGGCGCGGCGCTGCTGGCGCGCCGTTTGGCTGATGTGTACACGGCGTTGGCTGCAGGCCGGGTGCCGGAGCGTTCCCCGTTCCCCACATTTGCGGAACTGCTTGCGTCGGATGCCGAGTACCGCCAGACAGAAGCTTTCCTGCGGGATCGAGCGTATTGGACCAAGCGCTTTACAGACCGGCCTGAACCGGCGGGTGCCCTTGGCTGGCGATCGACGGGCGGCGACGTCCTGCGTCATCGGGCACATCTGCCGGTTGAGGTAGGAGAAGCGTTGCGGGATCTGGCACGGAGGGCCGGCGCCACCCTGCCACAGCTGATGATCGCGCTGGGGGTCGCTTATCTCCATCGAATGCACGACCAAGCGGACCTGGTCATCGGCTGCCCGGTCACGGCGCGCGCGGGCCGGACGTTGCGGCAAATTCCGAGCATGGTCTCGAATGTGGTGCCGCTGCGCTTGGCGGTGGCGCCAGGCACAAGCCTCATGGACCTGATCGGCCAGGTTGGCCGGGAGGTACGCCAAGCGCTGCGCCATCAGAGGTATCGGTATGAGGACCTGCGCCGTGACCTCGGCCTCGCGGCTAATTGGCAGCATCTGTTCACCACCGCGATAAACATTGAGCCGTTCGACTACACGCTCAGCTTTGGGGGTCATGTTGCGGCGGCGCGAAACTTGGCCAACGGCCCGGTCCGGGACCTCGACCTTTACGTCTTCGATCGCGGTGCCGACGCACCCTTGGAGATTGCTCTCGATGCCGACGCGACGTTCTACGCGTCCGCCGATCTGGCCGCATACCAGGCGCGACTGGAGTTGTTGTTTGAGGCTGTGCCTGCCGCGCCCGGGCGGCCGATCAGTTCATTTGAGCTGCTCGCGCCCGCCGAGCGCCGGCAGATCGTGGAGGAGTGGAATGCCACTGCCCGGCCGGTGCCTGAGACCACCTTGCCGGCGCTGTTCGAGCAGCAGGTGTGCCGCAGCCCCGCGGCCACGGCGCTCATCTTCGAGGATCAGGAACTCAGCTATGCCGAACTTGACGCCCGCGCTAACCGGCTGGCGCATCACCTGATCGGACTGGGAATCGGGCCCGATCAGGTGGTGGCGATCTGCCTGGAGCGCTCGCCGGAGATGGTCGTTGCGCTGCTGGCCATCCTCAAGGCGGGAGCGGCCTACCTGCCGCTCGATCCCGGCTATCCCGAGGCTCGACTGGGCTTCATGCTCGATGACGCCGGCCCGGTGGCACTGGTCACCACCTCCGCACTGGCCGCCCGCCTGCCTGCGGCCGGCCCCGTCCGCCTGCTGCTCGACGAGCCGCAGTTGCGGGCCACCATCGCCGCTGCCTCTGCCACCGCTCCCACTGACGCAGACCGCGTCCGCCGGCTCGATATTCGCGACCTCGCCTACGTCATCTACACCTCAGGCTCCACCGGAACACCCAAGGGCGTCGCCGTTTCCGAGCAGGCGATCGTCAATCGCCTGCTGTGGATGCAGGCCGAATATTGCCTCGACGGCAGCGATAGAGTCCTGCAGAAGACCCCGTCCGGCTTCGACGTCTCGGTGTGGGAGTTCTTCTGGCCGCTAATCGGAGGCGCCGCGCTGGTGCTTGCCCGGCCAGGCGGGCACCAGGATCCGGCCTATCTGGCCGCGACCATTGCTGGCCACGGCGTTACCACGGTACACTTCGTGCCCTCCATGCTTCGGGCTTTTATACAGGAGCAAGCATCCGGTGACTATCGGGGTCTACGGCGCGTGATCTGCAGCGGCGAGGCGCTGCCGGCGACGTTGCAGGCCCTCTTCTTCGCCAGTTTGGATGTAGCGCTACACAATCTCTACGGGCCTACGGAAGCCGCTATCGACGTCACAGCGTCGGAGTGTAGCCGCGACCGCGACGAGACCTCCGTGCCGATCGGCCGACCGATCTGGAACACTCGTGTGTACGTGCTCGACGGCAGTCTGCGTCCGGTGCCGGCAGGTGTGGCGGGTGAGCTGTACATTGCGGGGACGGGTCTGGCGCGAGGGTATTGCGGGCGCCCGAGCCTGACGGCGGAGCGGTTCGTGGCATGCCCGTTCGGCGAGCCGGGAGGGCGGATGTATCGCACCGGCGATCTGGCGCGATGGCGGGCGGACGGCATGCTCGACTTTCTCGGCCGGGTCGACGACCAGGTCAAAATACGCGGCGTTCGGATCGAGCCGGCAGAGGTGGCGGCGGCGCTGAGCGCCCATCCGGCGGTCGCACAGGCAGCGGTGGTGGCGCGCGCGGACGGCCCAGGGGGCCAGCAGCTGGTCGGCTATGTCGTGGCGGTGGCAGGCCAAGACCTCGACGCCCAGGCGCTACGAGCGCATGCAGCGGCGCGGCTGCCCGAACACATGGTGCCGTCGGCGATCGTCGGGCTCGAAGCCCTGCCCCTCACCCCGAACGGCAAGCTCGACCGCAAGGCGCTGCCGGCGCTGGTCATGGCGGGCCGCAGCACGCGGGCGCCGCAGACGCCGGAGGAGGCGCTGCTATGCAAGCTCTACGCCGATCTGCTGGGGCTGGAACGTGTCGGCCCCGAGGACAACTTCTTCGAGCTCGGCGGTCACTCGCTGCTCGCCACTCGCCTGGTTGGCCGCATCCGCGCCGCCCTCGCCGTCGAGCTGCCGATCCGGGCCCTATTCGACGCCCCCACCCCCGCCCAGCTCGCCGCTGGTCTCGCGGAGGCCGATCACGAGCAGGCGGCTGCCTCCGCCTCCCTCCGTGTGCTCCTGCCGTTGCGCATCCAAGGTAGCCATCCACCACTTTTCTGCATCCACCCTGCCGGCGGCCTCGCTTGGCCGTATGCCGGTCTCGTGCAGCACCTAAAGGGCCGCCCCCTCTACGGCGTGCAGGCCTTGGGTTTCGTCGACGGGCAGACTTCGGAATTATCGATTGAGGCAATGGCCGAAGACTATCTCCACGAGATACGTTCAGTGCAACCTTGTGGCCCCTATCACTTGCTCGGCTGGTCCTTCGGCTGTCATGTCGCCCACGCAATCGCAAATCGCCTGCAGGACAAGCGGGAGCGGGTCTCCCTGCTCGCATACCTGGACGGCTATCCCATGCCCCGTGAAGCGCCCCACGCAGTTGCGCCTGAACCAACTATCCGGGATTTGATGGAGGTGCTGCTCGATGTGTTCTCGGACCGGCCGGTCGAGTTCGGGGATGCGGTGCCATCTCCTGCGCAACTCCGGGGGCTCCTTGCAAAGACTGACGCGTTGGCCCTCGGCGACCGACTTGTTGAGAGTATCTTCAGGAATTTCCGTGACGCCCCGCGCTTGATGCGCGAGTTCAGGCCTAGAACCTTCCAAGGGGATCTGCTGTTCTTCCGGGCGACGCTGACCGCCAAGGAATCGCAGCCGGAGGACTGGCAGCGCTATGTCACCGGCCGCATCAGTATCCACGACATTGTCTGCCGGCACGAGAAAATGATGCGCCCTGCCACGCTTGCTGCCATCGGCCCGCTTTTAGCCGGGGCCCTTGAGCGAGCATCGCAAACACGATCTGCCTCCGTATAAAGGATCCACCATGACTAACCCCTTCGACGATCCCCATGCTACCTTCCTGGTGCTGGTCAATGACGAGGGTCAGCACTCTCTGTGGCCCGAATTTGCAGACGTCCCTGCTGGCTGGCACACCGGCTTCGGACCCGCCACCCGCCACGCGTGCCTCGATCAAATCGAGACGCGTTGGACCGACATGCGGCCCAACAGCCTTAAGGCTGCCATCGAAGCAGAGGCTCCGTAAGAGGCCATCACATCGGTGGTTGCGGAGATCGGAACGGAGAATACGGCGCCCCACTTCCGCTATGAGCCGGAGATAGGCGGCCCCAGCCTCGATTACGCCGGCGGCGAGCGGGCGCGAATCCAAATAGGTTCGCTCGGCGGATTGCAACTCCGGCTCCAAAGGACGCACCACGCGCCGAGTGAGCTTTCGGTAGCGGTCCGGCGAGTGCTCCTCAGTTGAGGTCCGCACCTGAAACAACCGCAAATCGCTGCAGGCGCCGCACGTAATCGGTGCAGCACCGTTTTGACCAAGTCGCTGCCCAGGATTCCAGGTGAGATGTCGTGCGAACTTTTCAGTACAGGAAGACTGCTGCTAACCTCTGCTCGAACTTGCAAATCGCCCTCGCCCATCATGTGAACGCGCTGCCGCGCAAGTGCCTGGAATAACGGACATCCGCCGACTTGCTCATCGTGCATTCGCGTGAATGCGGGCAATGCCCTTCCTCCACACGCCGAACCTGCACCTCGGTTAAATTCTCCAAAAAACTGGCCCTTCACGCAACGGCACTGACGGTGACGTCGAGCAAAAGGAAAGCGAGCGTCTTGCGGTCGATAACGATCAGTCCGGCGACTTCGTAACCGGCCCCGTGATTTGCAGCATGGCCGCTGATGGCGAAGTAGATCGCGGCCCGTTCGGAAAAGGCGGCCGCCCGCTCGAGTGTCACGACCACGTCGATCGCGAGATTGCTGCCGTCACTCATGACGACGGTGGTGCGTCCGAGCGGGCGGCCTGAGGCCGATGCATCGAGAAATACTCGTGGCGACCGATTACGCAGGTATTCCAGGAGGGCCGCGCGCAACGCGTCCGGCTCGCGGGTGACGGGTCGCCAGAACGCCATATCAGAGCGCTTCTTCCAGGGGGGTCGGCAAGGCCCTGTCGGTCTGCACAGCCTTGACCGGTCGATCATCACGATCACCGGGCAGATCTGCCAGGAATTCGATCAGCCCGGTTTTAAGTTCGCCGCACCGTTGTGCCCAGTGACCGATGGCGCCGGTCTTCAAAACGCTGACGGATCGATACCAGAGGGCGCGCCCGTCGCGCTCGCACCAGTACCAGGGAGCATTGGGCTGCACCAGAACCGCACTGCGCCTATGCATCGCGCCCGCAAGATGCAGCGCCACGCCGTCCGGCCCCACAAGGGCATCCACTTCGGCCAGAACGGCGGCTAGATCGCCAAGGCTCTCGAAATGAACGCCGGCGTCAATAATATGCGGCGCTTGGGCGAGCTGGTGACGGCTCTCGTCCCAGATGACGCTGATCAAACTGCCTGTAAAGTCGGAGAACAGCGGCAGGAGATCATCAAGGATCAGCCCCGGACGAGAGGCATTCCAGGACAGCGCCAACCAGGGCCGCGGGAGATGCGCGAGACTTTCCCGCCAGACCGGCCGTCGGTCCTCGGGCGCGACGACGTAGGGGCCGGTCTCGATGGGGCCGCGAACTTTCGTTGGCAACGCCAGGATGGCTGGCAAGGGAAATCCATCGACCCCGGGGATAGGATGATCGCCTTCGACTGACCGAAAGGTCGTTCCCGGCAAGAGAGCGGCGAGTTCCGCGAACGCGGTAGGCCCGCGAAGCGACAGCGGCTCGGAAGGATCGGACGTCACACGAAACCGCAAAAGCGGCAGGGCCTCCAGCATGGACATATGCTGGCCAATCAGCGTCGGCAGTGCCGCGAGCTGGGCCCAATCCGCGCTCAAGCCAGCACCAGGTCGCGCATCGTCCTGCGGCCCGGCGGGGGCGCCGCCGGGTTGCAGGCCACCAATGCCGATTTCCTGCATCAGCGACGATGTCTCCTCAATCATGCCGAGCGACAAACGGCTTTCGCGCGTGATCGCCAGAATGGCTTGCCTGTGACTGAGATCCACCGCCGAATGCTGCTCCTTCAGTGGCTCGAGCAGACGGATTGATTGTGCATGCTGGCCTGCTTGACGATAGGCATCACCGACAGCGATCAGCGCCTCGACCCTATCCTTATGGCGTCGGGCGGCGTCGGCCAGTTCCGCAAGCGCCTCGGTGACTTCTCCCTGCTGAATCCGAATTCGGGCATGGATACGCCAAGCAGCCAGTTGTTCGGGATGCAAGCCGATCGCCCGCTTGGCGATCCGCAGTCCCTCGGTCAATTGGCCGAGTGCCGCATGGGCCTCGGCCATCAAGATCATTGGCAAGAGATTGGCCGGATCGATAAGGCTCGCTTGTTCAAGTTGCTCGAGCGCTGCCACATGGTATCCAACTGCCGCAAGCTGAGAACCGAGCTGAACCCGATGCGCGCTGGACCGGGGATCGATCTTCACCGCCTTCAAGGACAGTTCCAGTGCATCGGCCGTCAGTCCCGCGGCCATATACGTCCGTGACAGGGCGCTCAGCAATTTCGCATCTTCGGGATGACGTCGGAGCGCATTCACGAGAATACGCTCGCTGCCGGCCATATCACCTGCTGCCAGAACCTTTTCGGCGCGCATGCAGGCCGTTGCCGGATGCCGCGGATCGATGTCGGCGGCCTGATCCAGCGCCAGAACCTCACCGGCCGCATTGCCCGAAGCGCGCGCGGCGACGGCCAACAGCGTGAGCGCCTCGAGGTCGGACGGCAAAAGAGCAACCGCCTGCGTGGCGATCCTTACCGAATCCTCGATCCGGCCAAGTTCGAGCAGGACCTCGCCAAGGCCCTTCAGAGCCTCCCTGTTGGCCGGGCTTATATCGAGGATCTCCTGATAGATCGCGAGCGCGTTCTCGCCGCGCCCTTCGGTGCGATGTTTGACTGCGGCAGCCAGTCGATGTTCAAGGAGGATCACCGCATTCGTCCTCTCTTCAACCGACGCTGACACGTTCGCCGTCGAGACGCATATCGCGGCGGGCGGTAATGAGTGTGATCTCGCTTTTCTGGCTCGAAACGCTTTCGACATTTTGAACCAGGCTGCCGGCGTCGAGCATTTCGACGTCCTTGACGACAGCCATGCGGCTCTCGGCTCGCGTGGTGATTGTGCGCGCGCCGACCATCTTGTCGACAACGGTCTCGACAACGCGGCGGAAATTGGTCGTCAGGCTCTCGCCCATCTGCAACAGACCGCGCGCGATCAGTTCCAGTCTGCCTGCCTGGACTGACACCAAGGGTGCTGTAACGTCGACCCTGGCGGCTGCCTTGATGGTGATGTGGGCGGTATCTGGCACGGAGATTTCAGCGGCCTGTTCGGCGCGACGAACAAGAACCGCAAGAATGAAGGCTTCGGTGCCATCGGTATAGACGAGCACTAGATCGCCGATCACCGGTGCCAGTAGGCAACTCGCTGCCTGGCGGGCAATCAGGCTCTCGCCTGCTTCCGTCTCGACACCGGCTTGCGCCGCCGTCAGAAATTTCCGCACTCGCGCACGCTGGAGGGTTGCGCCTAATGCCACGCCGTCGTCGCGATGCTCCGTCCCGAAAGCTGGGCTCACTTGCTTCGCAATCCATTCTTCCAATGCCGCCTCCCGATACGCGAGCGCCTCGCGATTCTTGCCGCTACGTCAGACAGCATTGATCATGCCCTTGACCCAGACCTGGGTCGCGCCGGTCGCGACACCGACGCCATTATTGGCCGATTCCACACCCTTGGTTTGGGAATCGACAGCGGCATGATCCTTCTTGACGGCTGCCGTGTTGGTATCGACGGCTGCCGCATTGACATAGATGTTGCGGGCCTTGCTCGACCAGTGGGCATAGCTGAGGTTGCCTTCCTTGTACTCCAGCTTATGTTTCACGAAATCGATTTTGAGAACGCCAAGTTCGAATTTCCTAGCGTAGAACAGCATCAAAGTGCCCAAGGTGATGGTAATTTCAGTCGAGACCTTATAGGAGTAGGTCGAGCCGAAGAAAAAGCTCGAAGAGCTGCCCAAAGTCACGCTTTCTGAATAGCCAAGCTTGTAAGCATAAGTATCGGCCTCGGTGAACGTATGCTTGTCCTTGGTGATATATTCGTAGCTGTGGCCATCGACGTTGCGCGTCTCCGTTCTCGCCTTAATCTCGACGTCGCCCGCGCCTCCGTCGGCGCTGATGGTGATCGGCTTGGCGTTCTTGGTCTGGATCGAAATCGACGAGTCAGATGTGACCGAAATGTCGTCAGCGGCAAAGACCGTCAAGGTGCTTTCGGTATCGACATGCATGGCCGACGCCGCATGCAGGTAAAATCTCTCGCCGGTACGCATCAGCATTCGGCCGTCACAGGCGAGCATGATCCCTGACTTGTAGGCCGCAGTGGAATCGCCGGCGGCATGTTCCACCGCGTTGGCGCCTGCATCGGTGATATGCTGGCGCGGATAAAAGGAAGCGGTACTGTCGGCGGAGCCCTTCTTGTTCGGACTGGCCAGCGCCTTTTCCAGTCCGGAGTATCCGCCGAGGCGAAGATAAGCGCCTCGCTGACGAGCGCTGTCGGCCACCGACTGGGTCGGGCCGGCAGAGGGCACGAACAAATGCGCCGAGCTGCCTTGGACGGAGGTCTTCGTTTCATCAGCTTTCGTCGGGCTGGTCGTAACCATAGTCGTTCCTTTCCACTATCGTCAGGTCGGTGCTCAAGCGCCACCATCGTAAAGTTCGAAGACAATGCCCGTCGATGTTCGCGTCCGCTGGGCGGCATTGGCGTTGGTGTCGACGACGGGGTTGGTTTTCTCGGCGTTCGAAAGCGCGCCCAGGATGATCGGCCGATCGGGATCGCCATTGATGAAGGCGAGAAGGACCTCCGTGCCGACCAGCAGCGTCGAATGGGAGCCGCATTGATCGCCGCCACCATAGGCCTCCGCCTTTCGGACAAGATGGCTGGCTTTCCCCCCCGACAGGCCGCTCTCTTCATCGACAATGCGCACACGATAGCGCCCATATTCATCGATCTGCGCCTTGGTGGCATTTTTTTCGCCGTCGATGAAGGCGATCAGCACGCCGTCGACGACCGGCTTCCGGGTCGACAGCGTCGGCCGATAAGGCACATCGAAGGGTATGCAGGTGAAGCGGTTGGAATAAGGCTCCGCGGTCTTATCGTGCGAGGTGAAGCCAAGCGGCGTCGGCTCGGTGATCCTATGTTCAACGTCGGTGATGACATAAAGCCTCTCGAAGGCGCTGTCGGGATGATCGATGAGCTTGAAAAAGAAACCGGGCCGCAGCAGCGGGATATTGCTTTCGCCGTGAAAGACGATCTGCTCCGCAGCGAGCTGCTTGGCACGCACGCGGGCGAGCGACTGGCCTTCGTCCGTCGTACGGTAGTTTTCACCGTAGAGTACCGTCATTCCCTGGCCGGAAAGCGCAGCCTTGGACGAAACACCGAGATCGACGTTCGGAGTTAGCTCATAATATTCACGCAGCTCCACCCTGCCGGTCGAGGCTTCATAGCTCGAATTGAAGGCGCGGATGGCAAAGCCGCCCTCTCCCACCGACATCGAGCGGTGTCGATAGGGCAATTCGCTCGAAAGGGTCTGGCCGGACACCTGGCGGAAATGCACATTTCGGTCGCAAAACAGCACTTCCTCGCGGCTGCCGTCGTGGTCGAAAGCGTAGAAGATGCCGAACTTTTCGCACAGGCGCGAGATGAAATCGAAATCGTTTTCCCGATACTGCATCACAAAATCGAGCTTCGGATAGTCGCCGCCGGCGAGCATGCGATAGCCGATCCGGCGATCGGCGCGGTTGCCTCCGGTGCGGGAGCTTGCCTTGACTGCATCCTTCAGCTCGTTCTCGATGATGTCGATGACGGTCATGTCGCGATCGGTGCCGTAGACCTGGTTCTGCGCGCTGAACCGCATCAGTGCCAGCGAAGGCCCGATGGTGAAGCGGTAGCAGAATTGCCGATTCTGGGTAGGATCGAGGCTTGCGGCCTTAAGCACAACGCCCTTCACTACAGCCGTTTCTTCCAGAACGCTGATCTTCAGTGTCGCGGCCTGCCCGATCATGTCGCGGATATTGAGGACCCTGCCCGAGATCACGTCGACTTCGAAATCGTAAGCAGCACTCAGTGCCTCGCGTCCGCGCACCCGGTCCGCAAAGACATCGCCTTCTTTGACGCCGGGCAGTGTTACCGAAATTTCCTGTGCGGCATCCGTTGCGCTCATCTTCCTGGAACCTTTGCCTTTATCGGCGGGCGAACACTAAGAAGCCTCAGCCGCATGGATTGAGAAAGCGCACCTGCGAGGGCACGATCGTCGCACCGACCGAGTTCGGGGTAACGCCGTTTTGCACCGTCGGGTCCATCAGTGCCCGCGTCGCCGGCGCCGCCTGGATGATCAGCTTGAGCGAACCCTTCACGTTGCGGCTGTTCGAGCAGACCATGCCGGACGTCGCGCCCGGCCCCGGCCCGCTGATCGTCACCGGCGCCAGATTCATCATGTTGTGGGAAGGCATGCAGCTGATCAGGAACCGGAAATTGGTGGGAATTTCCGTGGCGCGCATACCCCTACTGAAAAACGTCACCGGATTGGGGCCTGCAGGAGTGGGCTGCAAATAGACATCTGGCACCGAAAAATCCATGCCCGGGATCGGTCCTTGAGAATTCACGAAAGGCATGGTCAAACCTCCCCCTGATTCAGTTCATCGTCGAGCGCCACGCGATCTGGCCTATAAACTTCAGCGATCATGCGCTCCTGGTCCGTGCCGATGGTGCTGCCGCGGGCTCCGAGAAAAAGCGTGCCGTCGGTGCGCGCGCCATGGAATTTGGTATGGGCGAAGGTGGCGGCAGCAAGATTGGCGCCAGTCAGATCGGCATGCGAGAGATCCGCCTGACGCAGATCGCATTTCTCCAGTCGGGCTGCCCGGCAATCGGTCTCGCCCAGATAAGCTGCGAAAAGTTTACTGCCATCGAGAATCGCGCTCGATAGCGACGCTTCGGAGAAATTCGCCATGGTGAGGTCGCTGCCGGACATATCGACGCCATCCAGCCGGCTTTTCGGGAAAGCTGCCATCTTCGCCTTGACACCGGCAAGCGAGGCGCCGGCAAAATCGCATTGGGAAAACACGCTGTTTTCGAGCTGCGCACCGGCCATGTTGGTACCGACGAAGCGGGCCTGATGGAAAGTGCAGTGCTGCCACGGCTGGCGGCTGAGATCGAGATCGGAAAGATCGGCCTCGGCGAAGAGACCGACATCGATGGCGATGCCGGAAATATCGACCCGGTTCAGCACCGCCTTGGTCACGGTAGTGGTCTTCAGTGATGCTCCGGCGAGCGACATCCCATCGAGCTCGCAATCGAGCAGGCAAGCCCGATCCAGCACCGTCTCCTTTAAATTGCCCTCGCGCAAGCCCGCCTTGGCAAAAATCGCCCGGTCAAAGGTGGCCCTCTCAAAACCGGCTGAGTGAAGATCGCCGGTCAGAAACTGCGTCTCACTCAGTTCGGTATCACAGAAGTCGGCGGCGATCAGGTTACAATCCAGGAAGCTTGCTGCGGTTAATTTGGCATTGGTGAACTTCGCCCGGTCGAGCCGACAGTTGATGAAGCTTGCCTGGCTAAGATCGGCTCCTTCGAAATTGCCGTCGCTGAAATCACACTGGACGAATTTTCCATCCACCAGGGCGACACCGGCGAAATCGATCTGCCGGCCGTCGCGCATCAGCAACGGCTGTTGGTGGACAACATAATCCAGGAGCTCATCCAGGCCGATCGGGGTTATAATTTCCGCTGGTTCAGACATCGGTGGCGCGCTCCATGGTAGTCTTTCCGAGATTGGCGCCGGTCAGATCGCAGTGGCCGAGCTTGGCTCCATCGAGATCGGCGAAATAGAGATTGGCGCCGCGCAGCGAGACACAGGTCAGATCGCAGCCTGCCAGCGATGCGGCATAAAGATTGGCGCCGAACAGATCGCTGCCGGCGAGAGCCGAACGGTCCAGCCTGGCTTCGCGCAACGAAGCGAGCCGGAGGTCGCATTCGGGCATCTCGCAGCCGTTGAAGAGACTGCGGTTCAGAGTGGCGCGCAGGAAACAGGAGCGGCCGAGCCTTGAGCCGTTCCAAGAGGAACTGATGGCAGCCGCCTCGGCAAACATGCCGCCCGTCAGGTCGCAGGCACCGATAAAGCTGCTGCCCTTCAGATGCACGCGCGAAAAATCGGCATTCGGGGCTATGACATCGCCGAACGTTGTGCGTTCGAAGCTTGCGCCCCTGAACACCCCTTGCTTCATAGAAACTTCAATGAACACGCCGCGGGCGACTTCGGCCTCAGCCATGACAATTCCATCGGCTTGGCCCCGCAGAACCTGGAAATCAGCAAGCAGGGTGCCGGCAAAGTCTGCGTCATCGAGCTGACAGTCGATCAAGACGACCTCGGAGAGGGTCGTGTGACGGAACGATGCTCCCCTCATGTCGACGCCGACCAACGTCGTGTTGGCGATCCTGCAACCATCGAAACGGGCGCCTCGCAGGTTGGCCTTGCTGAGATTGATGCCGCCGACACGGGCGCCAGTGAAGTTTGCGTTTTCGAGATTGGTCTCGGTAAAGACCGCGCCTTCAAGATCGGCATCAGCGAAGGAAGTGCCGCTGAGATCACAGCGCTCGAAAAAGGTAGATCGAAACGAGCGGCCTGTCAGGTCGGCACCAATCATCGTTGCGCCCGCCAGATCAGCGCCCGAAAAATCGTGACCTTGGGCAAGCTTTTCCATGACAAACGCGCCCAGCCTTTGAGCGACTGGCGCCGCTAGAGGCTCAAGCGGGAAAATCGCTGCCGGCGTTTTTTGACGCGCCTCCAGGATCGTCTGGGTCATCTTTGCTTCCGCGGCGGCGATGTTCTCGGAAGCATCGGTAAGTTTTTGAGCCGTTACTTCGGAAAGTGTCTGACCGGGAGCGGTCGACGGAGAGGCCGGAAGGCTGGCAATCAGCGTTGCTAGCATGTCATCGAGGCTTGCGCTTCTGGAGGCCGCAACGCCTGGCAGTAGGCTGCTGAGATGGGCGCTGGCAGATTGCATGCCCTCGGCGATCGCTGCAGCCGTTTTCGAAGTATCACCGTCAGGTCCAGCCATGGATGAAAAGGCGGGCGTCAGCGTTGGGCTTGGAGCAACGTCCTCGATCGGTCGCTTGGAAATCTCATTCATGCGTTGCACAACTTCGGCGATGAACTTGGGCTCATCGGGCCCGACCTTGAGATTGTCGCCCATCGACGGAGCGCCAACGCTTTCGATCTCGAGGCGAATTTCATGAAACAGCAATGCTTCAGGCAGCTTCATCGCCCGCGCGCAGGCCTTGTTGTATTGCGCTTCGATGAAGCCGGGCTCCATGGCTTTCGGAGTGTCAATCGCCGCGAAGACTTCATCGATCTGTTTGTCGACGGGATTGACGAGATCAGCAAAAAGATCGTCGCCGGATCTGGTCGGCCGCATCGCCGAGAGGTCGACCCTAAGTTCTTCGGACGCGCCATCGAAAGGCGTGAGGCCGGGGTATCTCGCCAGATCCTTTTCCGAGGCGAGAGGCTTCAGCACATGTTCGGGCAGGAAGGAAGGCGGGATCGCCTTAACGGCAGCCTGCCGGGAGAGCTCAGCCTTCGCTGTATGAAGGTCGTTCTTGGCTGCTATCGCCTGGCTCAGCGCTTCCACATCGTCCAGCAGTTCCGCGATATCGACCTCCCCGCGCTCGATTTCTTCCCGATCGGGCAGAGGTACAAGCGGCATCTCGTCCAGTTCATCGATCGTCAGCGGTGCGAGCGAGGGCAAGACGCCCTGGTCTGCCATCGCCTTGCGGATCAGCCAGTTCTGGTTGTCCACGAAGGTCTGCTGCCCTTGCTTTGCCCTTTCAATCCGGGCAGCGCGGCGCGCCCTGATTTTCGCCTCGTTGCGAAGCGGCATCAGTTGGAAATCCGAGAGCACGTGGCGAGCCGTTTGTTCAGGATCGGTGCGAAGCTTGAAAATACGCACATAATATTCGGCCGGCCGCGGCTGGTCCTCCCTGTGCTCGCAGGCGAGCATCACAGAGCCGATATCCTCACAGAACGGGTCGCAAGCCTTGGCAAGGCCCCGAAAGGTCATGACCGCCTTGGTGATATTCGGGAAGAGCGTGACCGTATCACAGACCATGGGCGTCTCGGTCAGGCTGTCGTCGCTCGGGCGGTGCACGAAGGCGCGCGGCGCCATATTCGGCAAAGCGCCGCCGACTATGGCCGCGCCGCGACTCATACCGCTCACCGAAAAGCGCTCGTCGCCTGAGAAAAAGGTCTCCAAACGCTGATCGTCGGGGGCGTCGCAATGAAAAAGCGGATTAAAATCGTCCGGCTTCATCGGCGCGCGGTTCTTGACCCAGCGCTGATCGTAAGTGCCTGCATAGCGCGTGCGGTGGGGCGCCTCGGGGGGAAGCGGACCTAAATGAGCCGGCCGCACCTGATCGTCGGGCGAGCGAATGAGATGCTGCGGATTTTCGAGATTGGGGAGCGGCGCATCATATCCCGCTTCCAGTATGGCATGCGCATCATGCCCCTTGCCGCGGGGATTTTCCGCAAAACGCGGACCACCGAAAGCGTGCGCTTCGTCCATCGGCATTCGGTCGAAAGGTATTGCCGGGGTAAGCTCGACGCCACGATCGGTGCGGCGCCAGAAACGGTCGCCGAAAACGTTCAGTGTCTTTTCGATCGATCCGAGACGTACTACGACCTGAAGTCCGGTAACCGGGATACCTGAAGGCGCAAGTGCGGCGCCTGCGACAATCACTTCGCCACAGGGCTTCAAGCTGCCCTTGTCGAATATAGCGCCCGGCGGCATCTGGTCCGTCACCATCGGCCAGAGGGCCTGCTCGCTCAGGATCTGGCGCGGGTTTTCGAAGTCGAACAGGATGAATACCGACACTGTCAGCAGGCCGCCTTGCGGGACAGGCTCGGCACGCAGCGCCGCCGCGAGTCGGGAAGGCTTGATAAGTGCAGGCATTTCTACCCCCTCCTCCGCAGCGACAATGGTTTGACGACAAGCCCACTTGGGCGGCCACGCGGACTACTTGGACGGTACAGGAGACCCAAGCATTTCATCGGCCCCGGGCGGGGTCAATCTGCGAAAATGGCGCAGGGCAAAACAGCTCTTTTGCCGACTAACGGAAAACGGCAGCGCGGAACCGATGAGCGGGTGCGGAAGCCGTTGCAGACGTCACAGCAAATTTGCACCCTCCAAATCGGGTAGAAAAGCTTCAATTGCGCGTGAATTGGGAAGCTTTCCTTCACAGTCCAAACCCCTCGAAGACGCGCGTGTCTCCTTTAATTGCCGGATTTTATTTGGATTTTTTTACGCACCAACACGTGGCACCGTGCTTGCTTGTCCACACTGATACCAGTTGCTGATCCCGATTGGAGACAAAGATGGCAAGCCTTGCATACATCACCATCAAGGGCGTCACCCAGGGCGAAATAACCAAGGACGCTTCGACGGCCGATTCGATCGGCAACGTCTGGCAGGAAAGCCATGAAGGCGAATCCCTCGTTTTTGCTTTCGAAAGCAACGCAATCGTTCCGCGCGATCCGAAGTCCGGCACGGCCGTTGGCACCCGCCGCCATGAGCCGGCCCGCCTCGTCAAGCCGCTCGACAAGGCTTCCCCGATGCTTTGGCAGGCTCTCGCCACCGGTGAAAACCTCGAGATCGAACTGAAGTTCTGGCGCACCTCCACCAAGGGCACGCAGGAACACTACTACACGATCAAGTGGGAAGACGCCGTCCTGGTTGGCGGCAAGGTTCTCCTGCCCGACACCACCGACACGGCCAACGAGACGCGCGGTCATTGCGAAGAATGGTCGTTCACCTATCGCAAGTGCGACTGGACCCACGAAATCGCCGGCACGTCGGCTTCCGACGATTGGCGCAAACCGGTCTGATCATCCCTTTCAAGAGTATTCGCCCCCCGTTTTCCGTGGGCAGCCTAGCCTCATGACCGGGAATACTTTATGGCAGCTATTGATCTCGATGCCGTGCTTACGGACCCGCGCGCCTCCATCGGCGGGCTCGCGATCGACGGCACTCCGGCGGGCCGCGACCTGCGCGACGAAGCGGAATTCGACGCATTGGATAACGAGTTCCGCAAGATGGAGACAGGAGGTCCCTTAGCCGTCGACTGGAAGCGCTACAACTCGACGACGATCGATATTTTGAAGAGCCGTTCGAAGGATATAGTGCTCGCCTCCCGGCTGATTTTCGGCCTGCAGCGCGAAGAGAGCTACAAGGGCCTCGCAGTCGGTGTCGCCATCCTGCAGGGCATGGTGGAGGCCTATTGGGATGGTCTTTTCCCACCGCCCGATCGTGAAAGGGCCCGCGCGGGCGCACTCGACTGGATGGCGGAAAGACTGGCGCCCCTGGTGGAAGCCACTCCGCCGTCAGGGGATGCGAAGCTCTTTGCGCTGGTCGCCCACGACCGGCTGGTTATGGTCGATGAGTTCCTGTCAGAGCGGATGCGCAAGTATCCGGTCGCTATCGGCCCGCTGATCCGGGCGCTTCGGCCGCATGCCCGGGAGGGAAGAGCCGAGCTTAAAGCCAAGGCGCAAGCAGCTCAGGCCGAGGCCGCCGCGCAAGCGAATCCCGAGCCGGAAGAGGTCACTGCTGCATCCGTTGCCGAAGTGCCCCAGCCGGTCGATCCCACACCTCCGCCTCAACCGCAGCCCGCTGCCTCGCCGAGTGCCACGATCGAGATCGCTGAGGCGACGGTCGACATGGGCGCCGAAAAAACCCTCCGGGCTCTGTTTGCCGGCGCGATGCGGGCGGCAAGCGCTTTGCGGCCGTCCGCACCCTCCGATCCGCGGATCTACCTCGCGACCCGCTTCGCCGCCTGGGGCGATATCCTGAAGGCACCGCCCGATAAGGCCGGCCGCACCCAACTGCCGCCGCCGCAAAGGCCGAGGCTCGCAGAACTCGCCGTCCTGAAGGCTGAGGGAAATGATCAGGGCTTGTTGCTCTCCGCCGAAAGCGTCTTCGCCTCGTCCCCGTTTTGCCTCGACGCGCAACTGCTCGTCGCTAACGCCATGCAGGCTCTGGGCAACGAATACGACGCAGCGCGCGTTACCGTCATCGGCGAGCTTTACGCTTTCCTGAAGCGCATACCAGAATTGGCCCAGCTCTCCTTCAGCGACGGCAGTCCCTTTGCCGATGGCCAGACGCTGAACTGGATCACAAGTGAGGTTCTCGCCGACGGTAGCGGACAGGCGGCAGGTTCGGAATGCGGCAAGGCAAAGGCGGCAGCCGGCGAGCTCGCTCAGCAGGGTCAGGTACTGGCCGCATTGAAACTGCTTTCCGACTACAGCGAACGCTGCTCGGGCGGGCGCGAGCGGTTCTGCGCCAAGCTGGAAATCGGCGAATTCTGCCTGCGCTACGAGCTCCTGCAGCCCTTGTTCGCACTCATTCCGATACTCGAAAGGATGGCGGAGGACCAGGCGCTGGCAACGTGGGAGCCGCCGCTTGCCTCGGCTTTGGCTGCCTTGTCCTGGCGCGGTTATTCGCACCACAGTGCGATTCACCACATGGAGGAGCGGGAAATCGTGCTTCGAAAGGCGCGCATCGGAGCAACACTGAGCGCGCTCGACATCGTCCAGGCGGTGCGGCTGACTTCCCCGGAAATTGCATAAAGAGCGCAAGGCACCGTGTTCTTTATAAAAACTACATATTAGATGTATATACTAGAGATCTTAGAGAAGCCTGGACAGCAACGTCAGTGGATCCCACGGAGGAAACCGAAGATGGCGAAAGACTCGTCTGTGGCGCCAAGAGAGCGCATCAACATTCGCTACAAACCGGCAATCGGCGACAACAAGGAACAGGTCGAACTGCCTTTGAAAATGGTCTTCCTAGGCGATTATACGCTGAAGGGCGACAACAGGCCCGTCGAAGACCGCGAGCTCGTCAACGTCAACAAGGACAACTTCAACGACGTGATGAGGGGCCACGATTTGCAGCTCGAGATCGCCGTCGACAACAAGCTTTCCGAAGAAGCCGATGCAGGTCAGATGAACGTCTCCCTCAAGCTGGAAAGCCTACGCGATTTCACACCCGAAGCCATCGTGCGCCAGACGCCTGAGCTCAACAGGCTGCTCGAGCTGCGGGAAGCTCTGGTTGCGCTCAAGGGTCCGCTCGGCAATGTCCCAGCCTTCCGCGAGTCGATCCAAGGCGTTCTCGGCGACGAGGAAGCCCGCGAGAGACTGCGGGCCGAAATCACCCGCGGCCTCCAAAGGCAAGCAAATCGCCGCAATCCTGTCGGGAATACTGCGGCACGATCAGCGCCGCCTACCATTGCGGCCGAGTTCGAAAGAAGGCCTGCTCATGGCTGAGAGAGAAATTACCCAACAAGACGTCATCCTTGAACATGTCGAGTGTTCGCTGCTAGACGAGATCCTGCATGAAACCCGGCTGGTGCCGACCGACGACGGCTACGATGTGGCGCGCGAGGGCGTCAGCGCCTTTGTCGCCGAACTGCTCAAACCGACCCGCGCGGACAGCGCCGTCAACAGCGCCGCGATCGACCATATGATCGCGGAAATCGATCGCAAGCTGTCGTCCCAAATTGACGAGATTCTGCATAACAATCATTTCCGGACGCTGGAATCGGCCTGGCGCGGCCTGAAATTCGCCGTCGACCGCACGGACTTCCGTCAAAACATCAGGATCGAGATCATGAATGTCTCGAAGGATGAACTGCTGGCCGATTTCGAAGACAGTCCGGAAATTGCCAAGTCCGGTCTCTACAAGCACATCTACACTGCAGAATATGGGCAGTTCGGCGGCCAGCCGGTCGGCGCCGTGGTGTGCAACTACACCTTCGGCCCGAACGCACCGGATGTGAAGCTTGCCCAGTATTGCGCCAGCGTCGGTGCCATGGCTCACGCACCGGTCATCGCAGGCGCCGCTCCGGGTATGTTCGGCGTCGATACGTTCGAAGAAATTCCGAATCTTAAGGACATGGAATCGATCTTTGAGGGCCCGAAATACGCCAAATGGAACGCGTTTCGCGAAAGTGAAGACTCGCGGTACTTTGCACTCGCCATGCCGCGCTTCATGCTCCGCTCGCCCTACGGCGATGAGGCCGTGCCAGTTAGGGCCTTCAATTACGAAGAACGCTCCGCTGGCGAGACCGAGAACTATCTCTGGGGCAATGCCTCGATCGCGCTTGCAACCCGCCTGACCGACAGCTTCGCCAAGTTCCGCTGGTGCCCGAACATCATCGGTGCGCAATCAGGTGCTGTCGAAGACCTGCCTGTCCACAACTTCGAAGCCATGGGTCGGTTGCAGACCAAGATCCCGACGGAAGTTCTGATTTCCGACCGCAAGGAATATGAACTCGCCGAACAGGGCTTCATCGCGCTGACGATGCGCAAGGGTAGCGACAACGCAGCGTTCTTCTCCGCCAATTCTGCGCAGAAGCCGAAGTTCTTCGGAAACACCTCAGAAAACAAGGCTGCCGAGCTCAACTACAAGCTCGGAACGCAACTTCCCTACATGATGATCGTCAACCGCCTCGCCCATTACATCAAAGTTCTGCAGCGCGAAAACATTGGTAGCTGGAAGAACCGCGGCGAGCTCGAAAGCGAACTCAACAACTGGATCCGGCAATATGTCTCAGACCAGGATAACCCTTCTGCCGACGTGCGCTCGCGCCGACCACTGCGCAAGGCTCAGATCACCATATGCGACGTTGAGGGTGAACCCGGTTGGTACAGTGTCGGCATGGCGGTGCAGCCGCACTTCAAATATATGGGCGCCGACTTCACGCTTTCCCTCGAGGGCAAGCTCGACAGGGCCTGACGCACGATCCGGCCGTCATGGCGGAAAGCTGCCCGTGGCCGGACGCGGGCTTTGAGGAGTGAGTAAGCGCAATGGTCTCTGTAAGCTTGCTGCAACGTCTGGAGCTTGACCGCGTCGGAGCCGAAAGATCCGACCGGCAGGATGAGTCCGACCTGCTTGACAGTATTCTCGCCGACCTTGTGGTCACTCTCAACAGCCGCAAGGGATGCTGCGAAACCCGCCCCGACTTCGGCCTTTCGGACTTCAATGCGACGACCGATTATCGCAGCCTCATCCCCTCGATCGCCCGGGATGTCGAACGGCAGCTTTTCAATTTCGAGCCGCGCCTGCGCAACGTCGCGGTGCGGCACGTCGAGGACAAGACGCGGCCGCTCGAATTCATATTCCATGTCAATGGCGAATTGGCTGAGGATGATCTCCCCGTCAGCATTGCCTTCCACTCGGTCCTGGGCAGCGACGGGCGCATGCGGGTCAACGGCTAACGAGGGTTGGACCGATGACGATCAACAACTACTACCGGGACGAGCTCTCCTATCTGCACGAGATGGGCGCGCTGTTCGCCAAGGCCAATCCGCGCCTTTCGCGCCATCTCGGCAAGGACGCAGCCGATCCGGATGTAGAGCGCCTACTGGAAGGCATGGCGTTTTTGGTCGGGCGCCTGCGCCAGCGACTCGATGCGGAAATGCCGGAACTGGCGCTTACGCTCCTGCAGCTGGTCTGGCCGCATTACCTCAGGCCCGTCCCTCCCATCACCATGATACGCTTCGGTTTTGCCGAAGGCGCAAGCGGCATGTCGATCGACGTGCCGCGCGGCACACGGGTCCAATCGCGACCGATCGAGGGCGAGGCCATCTCGTTCGAAACGAGCTTCGATCTCAAGGTTCTGCCCTTTGAAATCGTCGGTGCGGAACTTGAGAACCGCAAGAGCAGCAGTCGGATCCTCCTCGCGTTCCGGGAAACTGGCGGCGAAGGACTGCAGGCGCTGGCAGCTGGCCCGCTGACACTGTTCATCAACAGCGGCAGCGACACGGCCATTGCAAGACTCCTCTATCTGTTTTTCCGGCAGCGGCTGCGCAGTGTTCAGTTGGTTACGCCGAACGGACAGCCAACCGAGGCTGCACTCACTCTCGAGCCAATGGGCTTCGCGGCCAGCGAAGCGGCGCTGCCCTATCCCGACGGCGCCTTCGATGGTTTTCGCATCATACAGGAATATTTCTCCTGCCCTGAGAAATTCATGTTTCTTCGGATCAAAGGCCTCGAAACCTTTGCCGATTCCGCCGCCGACCGTTTCAGCCTCATCTTTGAAATGTCGCAGGCCTTTGCGCAGTCTACGCGCGTCAGCGCCGACCTCTTCGCCTTGAATACCACGCCGGCCATCAACCTGTTCGAGGCTGAGGGTCGGCCGCTGACGGTGTCCCACGAACGTTCAGAATATCCCGTGCGCCCGGTTGGCGATTCCAGCCATTTCAGCATTCACTCCGTCGAAGCGGTGGAGGGCTGGGTACAAGGCAGCGGCCGGCGTATCGTTTACGAACCGTTCGAGAGCTTCCGCCACGATCTTTCCGGGGACGGCAAGCCGAAGCTCCATTACCGTACGCAGGTGAAACCAAGCGTGCTCACCAATGGAGTTGATCATTCCCTGTCCTTCGTAACCCGGCTTGGCAAGGTCGGCCTGCCCGAAACCGAGATAGTATCGATGCGGCTCAAGTGCTCGAACGGAGCGCTCGCCAGCCGTCTTGGGGTCGGTAGCGTCAACCAGCCGACGTCATCGACCCCGGCCAAGCTTGGATTTTCGAACCTCACCCCGCCACTGAGCGAGGTGCCGCCGCCGCTGGAAGAAGATATTCTCTGGACGTTGATCGCCAATCTGGCGCGCAATTTTTCCTCGATCGTGGACGTGGACGCGCTTCGAACGGTGGTCGGCGCCTATGACTTCCGTGCCAGGTGCGAGCGCCAGGCGGCCATGCAGCGCGATATGCTGCTGCAGAGTTTCCGGAAGTTTGAGCGTAGGAGCGTCGACGTCATCAGCCGCGGGCGGCCTGTGCGCAGCTTCGAACTGATGCTTTCCGTCTCGGAAAGCATGATGGGCGGTGAAGCGGAGATGTATCTCTTCGGTTCCATCCTCGACCACTTTCTGAAGTGCTTTTCAAGCATCAACAGCCTGAACCGGTTCTCCATGACCGGGCTCGACTCCAACATCGTATTTCGTTGGGCCGCCAAATGGGGGGAGGCCGCGACGCTATGAGTGGGACCGAACGGACGGCGGTGAACGCGAGCCGCAGCCAGGTGTCTGGCACCCTCGGCGATACGCAGCTTTCGCAATTCGCCCGTTTCCAGTTCCACCAGCTTGTCGCATTGATGGAGCTAAGACGTGGCGATGCCTTGCCGGTCGGTAAGCTGGGCGATCCGTCGCATGAATATCTGCGGTTCCGGGGGGCCCGTTCTTTGAGCTTCGGACCATCGGATGTCAGCGCCGTTGCCTATGATCCGACAGCGGACCTTCTGGATATCCGCGTCAATTTCTTCGGCCTTTACGGTCCGGCTTCGCCGCTCCCGGCTACCTTCACCGAACGAATCATCGAAGCGGACACCGTTCCCTCACCGGTCGAGGATTTTCTCGATCTCTTCAATCACAGACTGATCTCACTGCTACATGTCATCTGGCGGAAATACCGCTATTACCTGCGCTATGAGACTGGTGCCACGGACCCGCTGTCCAAGCGCTTTCTCGCGCTTTGCGGCTTTCCGATCGAGGATCGCGACCGGATCGGCGAGATTTCCCGCTCCGCGCTCCTGCCCCATCTCAGACTGATCTCGCTTTTTTCCAATTCGTCCGAGGTGGTCGGTGCGACACTGTCCAATTTCTTTGCAATCCCCTGCCGGATCGAGGAATTCATCCCAAGAAAGGTGAGGATCGGCCAAGAATCGCGGCTAACGCTCGGCCAAGCGAATAGTACCCTAGCCGAAGACGCGATCCTGGGTTTCGAACTCGACGACGATTTCGGCAAGTTCCGCATCTGTATCGGGCAGGCGAGCTTCGCCACGCTCCAGCGTTTCCTGCCGTGTGGTGCCAAGCATCAGGAATTCTGCGAACTGCTCGTGATGGCGACACGCGAACCGCTGGAATGGGAGCTGCAGTTTTCGTTCGAGCCGGAAACGATCCTGATGGCGCAGCTCGGTGAATGCCGCCTCGGCTGGACGAGCTGGCTTTACGCGGACGATCCGGAGCGGCTGGAGGATACGATCCTTCTGTCGACCGACTGCACCGTGTCATCCATCGACATGCATCCTGCTGCGGCAGACTCCGACGATCCGGGAGGCGTCGCATGAGGAAGGAACGCGCAACGGGTCGCTTCGCAATACTGGAAGGCTAAGAAATGAGTTTTAAGAGGGTGACATTCGTCGGCATCGCCCTTTTTGGCTTGGTAGGCGTGCTTTCGGCCTGCGGCGGTATACCGAAGCCGACGCCGGTCGCCGTTACCATCAACGCGGATGCCGCCATCAATCCCAGCGAGACCGGCGTTGCCTCTCCCGTGGTGGTCCGCGTCTACGAGCTGAAGTCACTCAAGGCGTTCAACAACGCCACCTATTTTGACTTTGACGAGGAGGCCAAGCTGCTTGGCGCGGACCTGATCTCCAGCCGCGAGTTCGAGATGCTGCCAGGAACCGAGCGGAAATACGATCGCGAGATCTCCAGCGAGGCCGCCTACATCGGCGTGGTGGCAAGTTTTCGGGACCTGCTTTCAGCGCAATGGCGCGATTCGATAGAGCTGAAGAAGGAAACGCAGAACCGCCTCATCATCTATGTCACGAGCCTTGCGGTGAAAATCCAGAAATACTCGCGCTTTTCGTTCGGCAGCTGATCGGCGCTGCTGCAGGAGTTTGAATTTGAAGATGGTAATCGGGGCCTTGGTCCAGGGGCATGATTGATCTCGATGGGCAAGCCACTCTGGCTGGAAGGCATGTTCCTTCGGCCGCAGCACCTGCAACAGTATGATCGTTGGATCGAAAGCAATCTCGACCAGCGCGTGGCAGGGCTCGCTCCCTATCCCTGGGGCGTTCGGCAGCTCGAATTCGACAAGGAAGCACTGAAGACGGGGCAGATCCGCATCAATGCCGCCGATGTCGTCTTTCCTGACGGCACCCTTTATGATGCCCCCGGCCCGCAGCCCGTGCCGCAGGCAGTCCATATCCCGCCGCGCGCCCAGGGAAAGCGCGTGTTCCTGGCGCTGCCGCTCAGCGCGCCGGGCACAATCGAAGTCGCCGAAGGGGCGAGTATGGCCCAGCGCTTCCGCAATACCATGGTGCAGGTGACCGACAATGCACAGGCAGGCAGGCCGCCGGCCGAGATCGGCATCGGTACGCTCAACGTGCGCATCGTCATTGAAGGCGAAAGACTGGACGAACTCACTTATCTACCGATCGGCGAAATCGAGTCGGTTGGTGCGCTCGGCCAGGTCACACTGACCGAAAGCTACATCCCGCCGGTGATCTCAGTTGGGGCAAGCCTCAGGCTGGTCTCGATCCTTGAACAAATCCATGGCCTCCTGCGCAGCAGGGCGGCCTCGCTGACCGAGGGCGCAAGCGGACAAGCAGGCGACACCCGGTCCGGCATTCTCGACATCATGCTGCTCGGCATCGTCAACCGCGCCGAGGCTGTCTCCAGCCATCTCATTGCAACTGGCCTGCATTCCGCCGAGAATGCCTTTCGTGAACTTGTCGCGATCGCCGCCGAGATATCGGCTTATGCTTCGCCGACCCGCCGGCCGCCCGACATGCCGCCCTATAGTCATCTCGATCTGCGCATGAGTTTCGAAGGGCTACTTGGCATTTTGCGAGAGATGTTGAGCGTTATCGTCGAGCGCAACGCAATTAGCGTTCCGCTGACGGAAGGCGATTTCGGCATGTGGCTTGGTGAAATCAAGGACAGGATGGCCTTCGCCAGCCGCCACCTCGTGCTGATTGCGCGCGCAGACCTGGCGCTCGAAAGTATCCGCCAGCAATTGCCGTTGCACATCAAGATCGGTCCCGTCGAGCAGATCCGCGACCTTGTCAACCTTCAGCTTCCCGGCATCGCGATCCAGCCGCTTTCGGTGGCGCCGCGCGAAATACCCTTCATCCCGAACGCGGTCTATTTCGAGGTCGACACATCTAATCCGCTCTGGACAAGACTGAGGGATTCTGCCGCCTGCGCGTTGCATGTCAGTGGCACTTATCCCTCGCTTGGGCTGGAGCTCTGGGCAATCCAGCGTGAGGCCGGCCGATGAGCAATTTCGGCGATGATAGCGCTCCCAGGGTTGTGCACCAGGTGAGCCCCCGCACGAGGACGGCCCTGGGTGCTGATAGGGGCGAAGATCCGACCGTCGTCGTGCGCCAGTCGTTGCCGTCGCCGGCACCTGTCGGCGATGCCTCGTCGCTTCGGAATGCCATCAGGCTCGTCCAGCAGCTCGATACGGCTCCGGAGCGCAAGCTGGTGCGGTTGGCGGCCCCCCTGCTCCTGATCGTGGCGCAGCTGCGTAATTCGACGGAACAGGCCGGCGTTGCAGCACTGCGGCGCGAGGTCGTCCAGGAAATGGACCGCTTCCAGCAGATCGCGCAGAAGAGCGGCATAGAAGCGGGCGACATCGTCGTAGCTCGTTACGTGTTGTGCGCGATGATCGACGAAACGGTGCTTATGACGCCATGGGGCAGCCGCAGCGAATGGACCTCCAATAGCCTGCTCAATCAATATCACAACGAAACCTGGGGCGGGGAAAAGGTCTTCGTCATCCTCGATCGGGTGAAGCAGCTTCGATCCCAGCGGCTGCCGTTGCTGCTTCTCATTCACGCCTGCCTCATGCTCGGCTTCGAGGGCCGCTACCGCATCGTCGAACGCGGCCGTGATCAACTCGAGGACTTGCGAAACGATCTTTCGCATGTGATCGCCGAAGTGGCCGACAGCGGTTTGGATGAGCCGCTTTCGAAAGTTTCAAATGGGGAGCGGGGCGGCAAGAGGATCCGCGTAGCCTTTCCGCTGTGGATGATTGTGGCGATCGCCGGTCTATCGCTCGTCGTCGTCTACAGCTGTCTGGAGTTCTACCTCTCAGGTGCCCTAAGCCCTCTTCTCGCCCGGATCGCGGCGATAACGCCGGAGTAATCGGTCGATGGTCAGAACCTATCTCGTCAGCATTCTCCGACCCTCCAGCCTGCTCATGCTTCTGATGATCATCACGCTAGCGTCACTGTTCTGGCTGTTCGGTAGTCAGTTAGCGATCGGCGCTTTCACGCCTTTCGACACGACACTGAGCCGCACGCTTATTTCGGTCAGCGCGGTGGTGGGCTTCTTCGTGGTCACCTTTGTGCGACTTTTCCTGGCGCGGCGCGCCAATGCCAAGCTGATCAACTCCATGCTCGTCAACGACGAGCTGATCTCGATGGGAAGCAGTGTTTCGTCCGACGAGGTGGAGCTTATCCACGAGGACTTCGAAAAGACGGTGAAGACACTGCGGGACCGCCCGATCGATGGGCGAAAACGGCGCAGCTATCTCTTCGATCTGCCTTGGTACATCGTCATCGGCCCTCCGGCCACCGGCAAGACCACGATTCTTCAGAATTCCGGCCTCGACTTTCCGTTGGCAGAAGCCGGCCACATGGCAGCGCTCAACGGCGGGGGCGGCACCCGCCATTGTGACTGGTTGATTTCCAACGATGCGGTCCTGATCGATACCGCAGGGCGTTACACGACCCAGGATCTCAACCAGGGTATCGACGCGGCCGCTTGGGGCGGCCTCCTGAACATCCTTAAGGAAAACCGCAAAAGACGACCGGTCAACGGCGTGTTGCTGGCGATCAGCATTGCCGATTTGGCGCTTGCCAGCGAGCCCGAACGGCAGCGCCATGCCGAAATCCTGAGGCAGCGGCTGCGTGAGCTGCATCGGAGCTTCCAAATGCGGCTGCCTGTCTATGTGATGTTCACCAAATGCGACTTGACTGCCGGTTTCGAGGAATATTTCGGTGACATGACCGAGGCCGAGCGCGAACAGGTCTGGGGCATCACCTTCCCACGCGACGAGGAACAGGCAACGTTCGGGGCGACATTCGAGGCCGGCTTCCTGGACCTCGTCGACCGCCTCGAACGGCGCTTGCCGGCAAAACTCGCGGCCGCGCACAACAACGCCCGCCGTTGCCGAATTTATGGCTTCCCGCATGAATTCGCCTCGCTATGCACGGTGTTGCGCGGTTTCATCACCGATGTCTTCCGCGTCAACCGTTATGAGGACCAACCGTTGCTGCGCGGCGTCTATTTCACCTCCGGCACCCGGGAAGGCACGCCATTCGACCGGCTGCTCGGCGCCATGGGCCGCAGTTTCGCGCTCGCGCCAAGTCATCAGCCGCCCACAAGCGGCGAGCGCACGGCATTCTTCATCAAGCGGTTGCTGACAGATATCATCTTCGCCGAGCAGAACATCGTCGGACGGGATATACGGTTCGAACGGCAATCTGCGGCCGCCCGTGGTGCCGCCTGTGCCGGTATCGCTGCGGTCTGGTTGCTGTTTTGCAGTTATTGGCTGGTCGGGCTCGACAGCTCGCTTTCGCTGATCAAGGAGGCGGATGCATCGGTCGACAAGTTGAGGATCGGCATGAAGCAGGCCGGTAACAACCGATCGCTCGAAAGTCTCTTGCCGATCCTAGACGAGGCGCGCAAACTGCGCGACATCGCCTCCTCCGGCTGGCCGTTACCCGACATCCTGTCGATCGATGCACGTTCCGAGCTCAGCGGCGTGGCCACGCAAACGTATGATGCGCTGCTCAAGACCTATCTTCTGCCGTCGGTCGTTGCGAGGCTGCAAATCCACATTCAGCTGCTTTCGAGCAGTTCGGTTCCCAATAACTTGCTCTTACGCGACCAACTCGAAACCTATCTGATGCTGACCACCGGTCAGAAATACGAACGCGCCCGAGTCGAAGGCGAGCTCGTGCGGCAGAACGAGGCTGCCTTCGCGCTGCAGCCTGACGCAAAGGCGCGCATGGACACGCACGCGGAAAGCCTCGCCGCACTGCTGCCGGCCGAGGCAGCTGGCGACCAGGCAATCGTGCAGGCGGCACGCACACGGCTGAGCAATGTTCCGCAAGCTTCCGACATCTATGCGCGCATGGTGCAGGATGCACAGCGACGCTACCAGCTACCGCCGATAAGCATCGTCGATATTCTCGGCCCCGGCGTGCTGCAGGTCGATAGCGCTGCCGGCGCAACAAGTGTGGTCCCCGGCTTCTACACGAAGAATGGCTTCTACCAGTTCTTCTTGCCCCGACTGCCCGAATATATCCGCAACTCCAAGGGAACCGACTGGGTGCTCGGCGAGAACGCAAGCAACGATGCCTATCAGAAGCTTTCCGAAGAGATCGCCAAAGCGTATGTGAGAGATTATATCGCGATGTGGAGGAACACTGTTAATCCGGTGCGTGTGATCGACTTCGATTCGCTGAACCGCGGCCAGGCGATTCTACGCGATCTGTCGAGCCCGCAGTCTCCGCTGACTGCGCTGCTGACCACGTTGCGCGACAATACGGAATTGCCGCTACCGGGCGAAAATGCCGAAAGCCAGCGGCCGGGAGAAGCACTTGCCCAGGCGGCCGCACCTCGCGGAGCCGCTCTCCCCGTCGCAGACGCGGTCACGGATGCGATTGCCAGGACGGCACTCTCAACGGCTTTCGGTTCCACGCCATGGCCGGGTACAACGATCCGCAACGCGTTCCTGCCGCTCACTTCGCTCGTCGATCCGCAGAACGGCCCGGGTCTGGCTGAGATGCAGAAATTGTTCGGTGAGCTTTTCGGGACGGTCGCCGGCATTGCGGCGGCACCAAGCCCCGAGGCGGCCGCCTTCGATTTTGTGCTTCAGCGAAGCAAGAGCCCGACCCGCGATAATTTCTCACGGCTGCGGGCGGACGCCGCCACCAAGCCGACGCCGGTCAGGCCAATGGTCGAATTCATTTCGAACCGCACCTGGCAGATATTGCGCAGGCTTGCCTACAAGCACGTGAACCAGCGCTGGCAGGACGAAACTCTCCCAACCTGCAATGCGATGATAACCGACCGCTATCCCTTCTCGCCGGACGCACAGCAGGAAATCTCGCTTCAGGATTTTGCCGACATCTTCAAGCCGGCCGGGATCCTCGATCAGTTCTTCAAGGACAATCTGTCGCCCTTTGTTGTCGTTAGGGGGCGGCAATTCATGGCGCTCGACCCCGACGGAAGCGGCATCGGCCTGTCTGCCGATGCGCTCGGCCAGTTCGCACGGGCAGCCGCGATCCGCGAGGCCTTTTTTGGCGCGGCAGGCACGACACCGGAAGCGAAATTCACCGTCGAACCCATCCATCTCGATCCGAAGGCGCTCAGTTCGTCCTTCGTCCTCGACGATACCGATCTCGTCTACCGTCACGGCCCGATCAGGCCGCGCGATTTCGTCTGGCCCAGCAAGCGGGACGCGAGCACGGCACAGCTCAGCATCACGCTGCTCGACGGCAAGACCGAGACCCTGCAGCGGACCGGTAACTGGGCTATTTTCCGGATGCTGAGCGGCACCGGCATGGCCAGAACCAGCTGGCGAGATCAGTTCGAATTCTCGATCGAAAAGGACAAGATCAGAGCCCGCTTCCGTCTAAGGGCAGCGAGCGTCGCCAACCCGTTCAATGGTGAGCTCTACGCCTCGTTCCGCTGCCCCCCGGCCCTTTGAAGGCGGACGGCTACTCCGAATTCCTCGGTGACTTCGGCAAGGTTCCCTCCGCCCGGGATTTCGTCTTTTATGGCCTGCCAGCCCGCGTCACGGAAGCATGGGCGGGACTGTCCCTGCCGCAAGCGAGCGCGCTATCGACGATGCACAAGGCCAGTTGATCGCGTTAGTTCCCTGTCTTCTTCGCGGGCGACCGTAAAGACCGTGGCCGGCTTTGCAGCAACAGTCGGCTTTTCGGCGGGAATATAACCGGTGCCGATCGCAACGTTCAGGTTGATGTAGTCGAGAGCGCTCTGCTGAACGGCCTGGGCGAGGCTTTCCTGCGCGGTCGAAACCGAGCGCTGTGCGTCGAGAACTTCGAGCAACGAAGAGGCGCCGTCCTTGTAGCTTGCCGTCGAAAGGTCGAGGGCTTCCTGGTAGGATTTCACCTGCGCTCGCAGTGCGGCAACCTTCTGAGCATCGCGGCTGACGGCCGACAGGGCGTTTTCGACCTGTTCGACACCGGACAGCACAGTCTGCTTCCAGACGATATATTGTTCGCGGCTCAAGGATTCGGCGTTGTTGACGTTGGCCCGCAGTGCGCCGCCGTCGAAGATCGGCAGCGACAGACTTGGGCCGAACGACCAGCTTGTCTTGCTGCCACTGGTAGACTTCTTGTGGATGTAGGACGGCGAAATCGCACCGCCGAGCGTGATCGTCGGATAGAGCTGGGCCTCCGTCACGCCGATCTGAGCGGTCGCAGCAACGAGGTTACGCTCGGCGACGCGGATGT
>NZ_JARFYN010000039.1 GCF_030272695.1 Martinezella calliandrae | reverse complement strand
TAAGCGAAACCATCAGAAAGCTCCAAAACAGAGCTCCCTAAAGAATCCATATCACATCAAACCGCCACACCTTTTTTCAAATGCGATTCCCCTGCGGTGAACACTCTTATGGTCGAAGATCCGAAATAGATTTCAGACGTCAATATATCGAGGAATAAGGGGGGAGTCCTTGGCTTGTTGAAAAACGCCCTTCAAGCCATGGAGCAGTGCGAACGTGTCGTACTCACCTTCGCCGAGCCGTTTCTTCAGTGCACTGAGATGCAGCTGCTCTCCTGATTGGGCAATCGCCATGAAACTGGACGGTTTAGTATAGTGATAGAATTGCGCGAGTTGGGCTGATCGGCCGCAAGGCCCAGGAGGACATCGCGACTGCACCCAAAATCAAGCAGCTGTCAGTGGTCGAAGCTTTGGGGGTTGAAGGGAAAATACGACGTTTGCCGTCACCTTTGAGAACCAAGCTAAAGATCGCCATACCATGAAGCTCAGCTTGGCGCTTCCCGGATCGCCATTTTTCTGCAATTGTGCACTAACGTTTCGCTTGTTTCGCCGGTCTCCATCCCAACTTCCGAATGGCGCGCGCCGCCAGAAGCGATCCAGGTTTGTTCCCATGACCCATCATTGCCGGAACCGCCGAAGAATTCCTGCTGTGGACGAATGGCGCGGTAGGGGCGTCGTACTAGTGTTGCGCTGTCGCACGCTTCTCTTATTGTTCGCCTGTCTAGTCATCATGCCGGTCGCGTCAGCGCGAAGCTGGTCCGACGATCCAGTGATCGAGGCCCGCGTCGAAACGCTGCTGGAGCAAATGACACTTGAAGAAAAGATCGGCCAAATAAGTCAGTATTCTGGCGGGGCGCTGACCGGCCCCGGCTCGGGTCGCAGCGGATACGAGGATGTGATCGCCCACGGTCGGGTCGGCTCCCTTTTCAACGTGAGCGGGCCGGACGTGAACCGCTACCAGAGGATCGCGATGGGGCAATCGCGGCTGAAAATCCCGCTGATTTTCGGGCTTGATGTCATCCATGGCTATCGCACCATATTTCCCATCCCTCTCGCGCTTTCGGCGACCTGGGATCCGGCCTTCATTGAAAAGTCCGCGACAATTGCAGCCATGGAAGCTCGCGCGGACGGCATTCGCTGGACGTTTTCTCCGATGGTCGACATCGCGCGGGACGCCCGCTGGGGCCGCATTACCGAGGGCGCCGGCGAGGACCCCTATCTCGGATCGGCGATGGCACGCGCTTATGTTCGGGGCTATCAGGGTAAATCGCTAAACCAGGAGGCCTCGATCCTGGCCTGCATGAAGCACTATGTCGGCTATGGCGCGGCTGAGGGCGGGCGAGACTACAACACGACCGAGATCCCCGAGCGGCTGCTGCGCGATATCTACCTGCCGCCCTTTC
This sequence comes from Martinezella calliandrae, assembly GCF_030272695.1. GTDB lineage: Bacteria > Pseudomonadota > Alphaproteobacteria > Rhizobiales > Rhizobiaceae > Rhizobium > Rhizobium calliandrae. Next base: position 63,268 of record NZ_JARFYN010000039.1, on the reverse strand, counting down.
AGGCAGGCATTGAGGAAGGCGCGGCCACGGTGATGAGCGCATTCAATGCGCTGAACGGCGTGCCTGCGTCGGCCAACGCCTTCACGCTCAGCCAGATCCTGCGCAAGGAATGGCAGTTCAAGGGTTTTGTGGTCAGCGACTGGACGTCGATCGCCGAGACGATTGCCCACGGCACAGCGCTCGACGGCGCGGATGCCGCGCGAAAATCGATTATGGCCGGCGTCGACATGGATATGCAGAGCGATCTCTATCGCACTTCTTTGGCGGATGAGGTCAACGCCGGCAAGGTGCCGGTCGCCGTGATCGATGAGGCCGTGCGGCGTGTCCTGCGTGTCAAGTTCGCGATGGGCCTTTTCGACGATCCCTATGCCAGGATCGAGCCCGAGAAGATGCTCACGCCGGAGCACCGGCAATTGGCCCGCGAAGCCGCCGAGAAATCGTTCGTGCTGTTGAAGAATGACGGCATTCTGCCGCTGAAGCGTGGCGCTCGGGTCGCCTTAATCGGACCGCTGGCTGACAGCGCCGGCAACATGCTTGGCGCCTGGGGCGCCAAGGGCGAGGCAGCCGACGTGGTCACCTTGCGAGCCGCGATGGCGACGGAACTCGGCGCGGAGCTCACCTATTCAATAGGCACGGAAATCCTGACGGATTCGAGAAGCGGTTTTACCGAGGCGGTCGAGGCCGCGCGTCGCGCCGATGTCGCGATCCTCGCGCTCGGCGAGGATGCGCCGACCATGACGGGTGAAGCGGCCTCACGCACCGATCTCGATCTGCCTGGCAACCAGCAGGCCCTCCTGGAAGCAGTGGCGGCGACTGGGAAGCCAGTCGTGCTCCTGGTTTTCAGCGGCAGGCCGCTGGTGCTGACACGGGCAGCCGAACAGGCCGGTGCGATGCTGGAGGCCTGGTTCCCCGGCGTGGAGGCCGGACCGGCGCTCGTTCGCACCCTTTATGGCGACAGCAACCCAAGCGGAAAGCTGACGGCGAGCTTTCCGCGCGCGGTCGGACAGTTGCCGCTCTACTACAACCACCTCGCCACAGGTCGGCCGCTGGCGCCGGAGTTCGATGCCAATTCAGCCGGTTCGGCGCCGAAATACACGTCGCGCTACATCGACCAGGCCAATTCGCCGCTCTACCCCTTCGGGTTCGGGCTCTCCTACACGACATTCTCCTATGGACCCCCGAAGCTCGAAGCAGAGAGCTATTCAGCAGCCGAGTTGAACGAGGGCAAGGGGCAAGTGAAGGTCTCGGCCGAAGTGACCAATAGCGGTCCGCGGCCTGGCGAGGAGGTCGTTCAGCTCTATGTCGGCCAGCGCGGCACGAGCGTTGCCCGCCCCGTGCGCGAGCTGAAGGGTTTCCGGCGGGTAGCTCTTGAGCCAGGCGAGACCAAGGCAGTCGAATTCGTGCTTGAACGAAACGAACTGGCGTTCTGGAACATCGACATGAAGAATGTCGTGGAACCCGCCGCATTGAAGATCTGGATTGCCGGAAGCTCGGCGTCGGGAACACCGTCCGAAGTGAGCATCAGGTGAAAAGTGGCTGCGGCAAGCCTTCCACGCGGATAGGAGTACGCGCGCGCCCTTTTCGCCGTGCGCCATTTGGCCCTTGCACAATTACTTGCACCTTGACCTCCGTTGTCGAGGAGGCCCTTGTCAAGGCGGGCTGGAAACGGCGCGGGATGCACCAGAAGCCTTAAAATCCCTCGGCCTCAGGCTATACGAGTTCGACCCCCGTCGTCCGCACCACATCGAAATAACTTGCATAACTTGATCTCAAAAGTGCGTGGCGCTTGCCCGTCAATTCATGCGGGGGGCACGACAGAGGGCACCTGGCGCGAACGAAGGAAAATTTCTTCAACAGACGATCATTGCTTTCATAAATGTCAGCGCACAGGAGCAGAACGCATTCGCAAGCCAAACCGTGTCCAAGTTCTGCTAACTGCAAAGCTCGAAAGAGATCGCTGAGGCCATATATGAAGCTGTGAAAGGGAGATGACCGAGGCAACGAAGGGGAGAGCCAATGAGCGATACGAGCGAGACTGAGTTCCACTACGCTGTAGGCGAGAAGCACTACTGCGGTCTACTCCTGAGGATCTTGGGCGGACAAGCTAAAGCCGCCATGGTATTGTTGCCGGATTGGAGGGGGCAGAGCGCTCTTGCCCGCGATCATGCAGGCCATCTACTAGCATTGGGCTGCGTGGTCTCAATCGCTGACCTGTACGGCGACGGTTTCAACCCGGAAAGTCCGGATCAGGTCGGACCGATGGTGAGGCAACTGATGGACAACCGCGACCAAGGGGTGGCCGCGCTTGCCGCGTGCGTGGAGCGATTGCGGCAGGAAGTTCCGGCCGGCACGCCGGTGTTATGCCTAGGCTACAGCGCTGGCGGGATGGTGGCTTTGGACTATGGCCGCAGCGGTGCGGATGTTGCCGGGATAATCCTGTGCTCTGCGCTGCTGAAAACCGCGGCGGAGGGAATGGACACCCGCATTCGCGCGCCGGTGCTGATCCTGCAGGGCACGCAGGATCAGGTGTCGCCGATGGAATCGATCGCCGCGCTCGTGACGGAGATGGATGTCGCCGGCAACGATGTGCGCTTCAATCTCTATAGCCAAACGCACCATGCGTTCGACAATCCGGAAGCCGGCACAGATCCCAATGCCCGCCTGGTTTATTCGCCTACTTCGGCACGGCGCGCGAAGGAAGCAATCGCCAGTTTCTTGGCCGAGGTGACTAAGCACTAAACTAAACACCCCTGATGGATTTGCTGTTCGGCAGCATCGATGCATGGCCGGTTCCCGGTTTTGCGGACACAGTGGTAGGCACGGGCGCAGGCGTGTGAAGCCGGCTCTTTGTAAAACGGCTCTTATGATTTGCTAGTACTGGCACGGCTCCAACATACCAACACACGGCATCACTGGGGGACAATGGATTGAAGTAGCCCAAGACCTGCTGGGGGGCGCCTCTTAAAGCCTTCGGACCAAAGCTGCTTCGGAGCGAGTTTTCTCGAGCGTGCGAGCAGCCAATTAGGCTTTCCGCAAATGAAGGAGTGACGCCATGCGGCCGGAGGCATGATGGTTCAAACATACGAGGAGAGCGACATGGCATTCTTTGCTAAAGGACAGTTGATTGCTGCGGCGGGAGCCCTCGCCTTCTGCCTCCTGGCGTGCGTTGCTCAGGCGGCATCATGCGGTAAAAGCGCCGACGGGTTTGAAGAGTGGAAAGTGGGGTTTGCCGAGACGGCAAAGGCCGCCGGCGTCCAGGGGAAGGGTCTTGCAGCGCTTGCCGGTGCGAAATACGCCGCAGGCACCATCCAGGCCGACCGCTCGCTCAACAAGGCCTTCAGCGGCTCGGTCGACGACTTTATGAGACGACGTGGCGGGTCCGCGATTATTTCCAAGGGCCGTTCGCTCAAGACGGCAAACGCAGCACTTTTCGACAATATCGAGCGCAACTACGGCGTGCCCGCCGGGGTGCTACTCGCCATCTGGGGCATGGAGACGGGCTTCGGCGCCTCCATGGGCAACCAGAACACTGTTTCGGCAATCGTCACGCTCGCCTACGATTGCCGCCGCCCGCAATTCTTCGCGCCGCATGCCATCGCGGCGCTCAAGCTAGTCGACAGCGGCGTCCTGAGTGCCGGCTCGGTCGGCGCCATGCACGGCGAGATCGGCCACACAGGGTTTCTGCCCGGGAACATCCTGAAATACGGCGTAGGCAGCAGGAACATGCGCGACAAGAGCACCGCGCTGATGTCCACGGCCAACTTCCTCAGGGCGCACGGCTGGCGGGCCGGCGGGGGCTATGAAGGCAACATGGGCGCCATCGCTGGCTGGAACTCCGCGAGTGTCTATCAGCAGGCGATCGCCCGTATAGGCGAAGCTATCGACGGTGGTTAGATCCTACAGCTAAAAAGCCGCCATGCGCCGGATCAGAATTAGCGCCTGGCAACTGGCCAGCCAGTGTGCGTTGTCCCGTTGCGATCTTGGGCACTTTGGGCTTAGATGAACTCACCATCGGCACCGACTGAATCAACGGCTGCAAACGCGCCTTCATCACCGACGCGGCTGGGTTGGCGGTCGACGCCCGTCTGGAAGACTTCGTCCGCATGGCGATTTCGTCCTCACAATACGGACCCGGCAGCGACTGTGCCTCGGTTCCTTCAAGAGGCTGCCGGCCTGGGACGCAATCTGATGAGCAGCAGTGCATGGATGTCACCTCCGGCAATGTCCAGCACCCGGCTGACCGCCTCAGCCGCAACGGCATCAACACCTCCCGCTTCAAAACGGAAAGTGCTACCTATGTCTTCGGTACAAAACCTTACCGATGTCTCAAGTCGGGCACACACGCATGTCATCGGCCTCCATGAAACGATGAGCCGACAGCCAGCTGAAAAACCTTCAAGCCACCGGAAAGCGATAGATCACGTCGGCGAAGGAGCCGGTCGGGAAGACGTAGAAGAATTTCAGGTTGGTTGTTGATTCGTTGCGGATGCCGTGTTCGGCATCGCCGGGGATGAAGACTGTGGTGCCTGCTTTGACCGTGGTTTCCTGCCCATCGATCCGGACGATGCCGGTTCCCTCGAAGATGAAGTAGATTTCCGACGGATCGTGCCGATGCGGCTTGAGCTCGCCGCCGGGGTTAAGTTCGGCGATGCCGGCGCTCATGCTGTCAGTAGGCGTGATGTCGCCGCTCAAGAGCGTACGCCAGGATATGGCGCCGTGAACGGGATCGTCCCATCCGTCGCGCGGGCGTTCCTCGGCCGTGGTGATAACTGCTTGCGATCGTTTTATCATATTGCCTCAAAACGGTGGATCAGCAACTATTGAGAACGGTGTCACAACGGCAGAGAATGTCAATCGGACCGATATCGGTTGGCAGAGTGGTCCAATACACCGCACTCGAAATGCGGCATGCCTGCAAGGGCATCGTGGGTTCAAATCCCACCCTCTCCGCCATTAAAATAGTGTATATAGTTGAAATAATAGGGCTTTCCTTAGAATCCATTTCTCCATTTGCACACTTGCTTGCACTGTAGGGATCTTTCAGATTCGTCCTTTCTAAGGCTGTCTTCGGACAGGCTGAAACGGCCCGCCGCACCGCGGCCTTAAGGACCCTCGATGTCGGTTGCACGCGCAAGAGCCACCGTTGTCCGCACCATATTTATGTTAATATTCACACGGGATGAGCCACCGGGCGATAGGGCCTTTTCGAGGCTCTACATGCATCGCCCGGCGGATTTCCTTGCCGTGGACCAGAAGCATTTTGGCGTCGTCGTAGTGGCAATCCGAATGTGATTAACTATGTTTCCGTTCCGATACCGCCGTGCAACAAGCCGAATGTTAAAGGCAAGAGATGACGCAGGGGACAGCGGATTGATCGCCTTCAGACATTCCAGTCAATCCCGCCGCGCCGCGCGAGATGGAGCTACCCAAATGAACTCGGGTATCGATACGTTCGCCCTTGTGTTTGCGTCGATCTTCCCGGTCGTCAATCCGCCGGGTGCGGCACTCGTCTTTCTCGGGCTAACCGGCCAAGCAACGCCCGAGATTCGCGCTTCCCTTGCAAGGCGCGTCGCCCTCAATTCACTAATCCTTCTGATATGTTCATTTCTGATTGGGGCGCTCGTCATGCAGTTTTACGGGATTTCGATCCCTGTCCTTCGTGTTGCCGGTGGGTTCATCGTGGCGGTGTCGGGGTGGAAGCTTCTGAATGAAGGAAGCCGCAAGGAATTGGACACGGCAGTTGCCGGTGTGCCGGCCAACAATTTGCTCGACCAGGCTTTCTATCCGCTGACGCTGCCGCTGACGACGGGGCCAGGTTCAATCGCGGTTGTCGTAAGCATCGCGCTTTCGGAGAAGACTGTAGCCAGCGGCGCTGACAAGGCCATGTTCATATTGGCGAGCCTTCTCGCCATCACTGTCATCGCCTTGACGATCCTGCTGTGCTTCGCCTATGCCAATCGCATCCAAAGGCTTCTTGGTCAGGTTGGGACTGACATCGCCGTGCGACTGTCCGCGTTCATTCTTTTTTGCCTCGGATTGCAAATTCTCTGGTCGGGCGGAAGCGAACTCTTGATATACCTTATAAAAACTGGTTCTGCACAGTCGCTAGCAGCTGCGTAAATGGCTCACCTCCGGAAAACTGCCGACGGCTTGGGCTGACCTGGGAGTGGTGTATGTACCACCCACGCTCAGGCGACGTCCCCATCGTCAAGCAGATCGCTCGCGATGCCGATGCGAAAATCAAGGAGAACGCTGCAAAGGCGAAGGGAGGGTAAGATCCTAGGCGTCATGGATGGCGCCCGTCCAATTGGCCCGTTCGGATGGTCTGCAGCACGGTGCCGAATTATGGGCTATTGACCGGCACGACTTGGCTCCTCCGAAGAAAATCCCAGGAATCATTCCCCATTGGAAAAGCGATTTCGCCTGTCATCGACTACATGACTGAAGGCGGTCAGGTCGCGAACAAGATCGCCGATCAGAAATTTCTTTTGCTTCTAACCGACGAAGTTTTCCATCGGACCGAGCCGCCCATAGACGCTCACCGATATGGTGAAACGCATTGCCGGCGAGGACCATTGTAAGGCTGGAACGTGTTGTCAGAGACACGGTAGGACCGGAACCTGTTCATGCACCAAGAAACATGCCGGGAATTACGCGAAGGCGCAGTGGTGTGGTGAACTGGACGCGGGCGCGACACAGCGCTTCCGACAACCACCCCAGTTGTAAATGCCGCGGCGGGGTACCACCAGCCATCGTTGCGCCGTCGGCATCCTCGGCACTGCGATCGAGAGCCGCGATATCCACGCCAATAGTGCGAGTTTGAACGCCCAGACGTTGTGTTTCGCCCAGAAGAGCGGCGACCCGACTGCACTTGGATAACGTCTGAAACGCTTTGCGGCTCCGTGATCGACATCCTTTGGATTGGCGCCGCCTCTGCAGACAAGAACCAAGCCGGAACCATGAGAAAACTTAGAAGTACTGTCAGAACGCTTTTCGCCATGCTTGCGCTCCTTTGGCCTCTTAGGAAGCATATGTAGCTGTTTCGGCTTGCGGCAATAGGCGCTTCACCACAGTCGTCTGCCTTTAAATTCCCCACTGCGGCCACCGTCGGCATGCGTTAAGCCACCGGACAACCGAGGCCGATGGCATTCGCGCCGGCCGCAAGAATTTTATGGTACATGGTAGGTTTGGTTGTCCCTCACGCTTCACATATTCCAGATCGGCACCGATTGGTGGATCAGCGGCTCAGCATGAGGATTCCACTTCTGCGAAAACAAAACCTCCGCCAGGCCCGTAGCCGGTATGATCCGAACGAAGCGCGAGCATGAACTGACCGACGGGCGCTAATTTGGCAAGAAGTTGAACCAGACGTTTAGCATGCTGCCAATGAAATCCGGAAGCGGCAGCTCGGGTCGGCGTCAGCTTCGCTGCGGCAGATGACGGATTTGCGGCCGCTTGCGGACTGTCCGCAGCTGCGATTCCTTACACGAAAGCGGACATCCAAGGATTCGGCGCTGAGATCCGAAGCGGAGCCAAAGATCAGCTTCCGAACTCGTCGCATTCCATTCAAAACTAATGTACCGAAAAACTGAGCTGCTTAGCTTGGTCATCGGTTGTCAGGAAATCATTGTGATCGCGTCGCGCGATTCGCACCGTTGAAAATTTTCTCGGCTTGGCCGATAATTAGCATGCGAATTATGGCTTTCCTTGCAAAAGCCCGAAATCATGGGCTGTGCGGTTATTTACTGCAATCTGCGACATTGTCTCGGATTGCCGAGAATCCCGGTTTTGCTCGTAGGAGGAAGGGACCATGAGCAATGCGCAGGTGCCGGTCGATCTTCTGCATTGGATATTGGCAATTCTCCCCATCCTCGCGCTCCTGATTTTTCTCGTGCCGTTGCGATGGCGCGCTCCGGAAGCAGGGCCGATGGCCATGTTCGTTGCGGCGATCGTGGCGCTCGTGGCCTTTCGAACGCCCGTGCAGACCTTGGCCGTCGCTGGCGCGAAGGGGGTGTGGGATGCGATTTTCATCCTCTATGTCATCTGGCCGGCGCTATTCCTCTATCAAATTACGAAACAAGCCGGCGCCTACGACGCGTTGCGGCAGGGCATCGCCACATTCAGCCGCAACGAGCTGTTCATCATTCTGGCGCTGTGCTGGGTATTTGCATCTTTCCTGCAGGGCATTGTCGGCTTCGGCGCCCCGGTCGCAGTAGTCGTGCCACTGCTGATCACGGTTGGCGTGAAACCGGTTTATGCCGTAGCCATGGGTGTGCTCGCACACGCCTGGGCGAGGTTCTTCGGTACCCTCGGGGTCGGATGGCTGGCGCTGCTACGTGTGTCCAATGTGGAAGATCCCGTCAGGGCCGCTTTTGAATCGTCCCTGCTCATTCTCATTCCGACTTATCTGGCCGGCTTCCTTGTCGTGTGGCTCTATGGCAAGGGACCGGCGGTGCGACACGCGTGGCCGCTTGTCCTGATCCTCGGCACCATCCTCGGAGTCGGGCAGCTCCTCGTCGCCCTCTTCAGCCCCGAGCTGTCGACATTCCTGGCTGGCGCCATGGCGCTCTTGGCTCTCTATCCGCTGTCGCGTTGGAAGCGATACGGCGAACCGGTCAAGGGCATTGTCGAGCGGCCGGCCATGGTGGAACGGCAAGCGGGCGAACAGAGCGAGGCGGCGCCGGTGATGGGGCTTGCCATGTCGTTTCTGCCCTATGCCGTGCTGACGGCAGTAACCCTTGGTGTCCTCCTCATTCCCGCGATCAACCAATTCATGCGACAGGTTCAGGTCGGGCTTCCGTTCCCCGCTGTCGAAACCGGCTTTGGCGTCCAGAACGCCGCCGTTGAACGATATGCGCCCGTTACCGTCTTCACCCATCCCGGGATGATGGTGCTCATCACCGCGGTGATCGTATGGATCGTGTACCGGGCGGGAGGGTATTATCGCGCTTGGGGCGAGCGCCATACGCCCGAGAGTATCTGGTCTGCTCTGCTCGTCGACGCGGTGCCCGCATCGGTCCCGGTTATCGCGTTCCTGGTGACGAGCCGTATTCTGGATCATAGCGGCCAAATCCTCACGCTCGCCTACGGCATCGCGGCTGTCTCGCCGCCCTTGGTCTACGCGGGCGTTGCCAGCGTCATTGGTGCTCTCGGCGCTTTCATGACGTCAAGCAGCACTGCTTCTTGCGTGCTTTTTGGTGGTGTGCAGAGCAGCGTGGCTCAGCTCCACGGAATGTCCAGGGAGACAATCATCGCCGCGCAGGCCGCCGGCAGCGCATATGGCAACGCAATCGCGCCGGCCAATATCGTGCTTGGGACGAGCGTCGCAGGCGCAAGCGGTCAGGAAGGAGCGGTGCTGCGCATCACCATGCCTTGGACCGTCATCGTCGCTGTGTTGACGGGCCTGGCAACGATCGGTTTGGTTGTTTTTGCTCGATGAGCAGGTGGACGCCATGGATAGAAAGTTAAAGGCAGAGACTTGGGCGCTGCTGCTGCTGTTCGCCTCATTCCCGGTCGTCAGCTTCGGCACGACCGGTGGAAGCTACCTGGTGTGGTTGATCGGTCTGCTGAGCCTGGTCCTCGGCGGTCTGCTGCCCGTCTGTACCCGCTTCATGGATCACTCCGGCGATACGGTCAGGGATGTCGGCATGGAGTTCGACGATCGGACGTCCTAGAGCGCGGTCTTTCGGGAGAGACGCTTTGGCCGCTCCGTAGGTAGCCTATATCGCACCACGCTTTTGCAAGGAGGCTATGATGACTTCTTCAAATGGTCCGCGCACCGGTCGTCCGTCGACCCGTGCGCCCCACGGTATGGTTTCCACGCCGCATTACCTCGCGAGCGCGGAAGGGTTGAACATGCTCAGGCGCGGAGGAAGCGCCGTGGACGCGGCGATTGCGGCGAACGCGGTGCTGTGCGTCGCCTATCCGCACATGGCGGGGCTGGGAGGCGATGGCTTCTGGCTGGTTGCCGAGCCGGGGACCGGCGCGGTGCACGGCCTCGATGCCAGCGGACCGGCGGCAGCTGCCGCGACGCTCGACTACTATCGCTCGCGCAGCAAGGATGGCGAAATCCCGGCGCGCGGCCCCTTGAGCGTGCTCACCGTTCCCGGCGCGATCGACGGATGGCGTGCGGCACACGAGCGCTATGGGCGTCTCGCCTGGGGTGAATTGTTCGAGGGTGCCATCGTATATGCGGAGAAGGGCGTGCCCGTCACTCGCTCGCTTCGGGACTGGCTCGTCCAGGATGTCCCGATCCTGACGCAGTATCCGGCAACCGCCGCCATCTTCCTGCCGAACGGCCGTGCACCGGCCGAAGGCGACCGTCTGGTTCAGGCGGCTCTAGCCGCCACGCTCAAGGAATTGGCCGCCAACGGCGCCCGCGCATCCTTCTACGAGGGGGATATCGCGGCGCGCATCTGCACCGCGTTGCAATCCCAGGACTCGCCGCTGCGGGCGGAAGATTTCGCAGGCTATAGCGCGGAATGGGTCGAGCCGATCAAAGGCACCTACCGCGGCTACGATATCTACGAGCTGCCGCCCAGCACCCAAGGCTTCGTCGTACTGCAGATCCTCAATATGTTGGAGGGCTATGACGTGGCCGCATGGGGCGACGGCACGGCGGATTACTATCACCACATGGCTGAAGCCGTGAAAATCGCCTTTGCCGATCGCGAGGAATGGCTGACGGATCCCGAATTCGTCAATATTCCAATCAAGGAGCTGATAGACAAGGCATATGCCGGCAAGCGCCGCGGACTGATCGATCCCAAACAGGCGCAGGACATCTCAACGGTTCCCGCCGGCATTCCCTTCAAGAACCCGCACGAGCGCCGCGCGCCGGATGGCGACACCTGCTATTTCTGCACGGCCGACACGGACGGGATGGTCGTCTCCATCATCCAGTCCATCTATCACGACTTCGGCAGCGCCGTGATCGCTGGCGATACCGGCGTACTCATGCAAAATCGCGGCGCATTCTTCTCGCTCGACCCGCAGCACCCCAATCATCTGCAGCCGGGGAAGCGAACCTTCCACACGCTGATCCCGGCAATGATGATGCGCGACGGAAAGCCCCATCTCGCCTTCGGATCGATGGGAGGCGAAGGCCAGCCGCAGACGCAGGCAGCGATCGTGACCCGGCTCGTGGATTTCGGATACGACGTGCAGCAGGCGATCGAGGCGCCGCGCTGGCTGATGGGGCGCACCTGGGGGACAAAGTCGCGCAACATGTCGCTCGAGGGGCGCATTTCCGACGAGGTTGTCCGCGAGCTGAAGCAGCGCGGTCAGCCGGTTCAGATGGTGACGGACTGGAACGACAACATGGGGCATGCCCATGCCATCCGCATCGATCGCCAGCAAGGCTTCTACGAGGGCGGCGCGGACCCGCGAGGGGACGGGGCGGCGCTCGGCTATTGAACCGCCCGAAAGACGATGCGCAAGCGGAAGGGAGCGTATGTGCATGTCGAGCGCACTGAACCCGTCGCCGTCAAGCCATGACATCCGGCAGGCGCCCGGCACGCCGCGCTGGCTAACTCCGGTGAGACCGTGAACCATATCGCGATCACATTGTCGATCATTGGCCTGGCGCTGGTACTGTTTGCCTGGAACCCGGTGCCTGCGGTCGTGGTCGCAATCGGGGCATCCCTGGCGCTCTTCTTCACCGGTGTCCTCACCATGCCCGAGGCTCTGACCGGCTTCGGTGACCCCGTGGTGATCCTGATCGCCGCGTTGCTCGCCATCGCGGTCGCCGTCGAGACGACTGGGGTCGGCGCCTGGGCGGGCCAGCTTCTCCTGCGTCTCAGCGGTGCCAGCGAGATGATGCTGCTGGTGGCGCTTTCGGTCGTCGCCGCGATCTTCAGTGCGCTGATCGGCATGAACGGGGCCGTCGCCGCCATGCTGCCGGTGACCGTCACCATCGCGGTCCGGACTGGTATTGCGCCGTCGCACCTGATGATCCCGCTGGCGCTGGCGTGTCTGAAGGGCGCCAAGCTGACGCTGCTCGGCTCTCCGGTCAACGTCATCGCCGCCACGCAGGCGGAAGAGATGGGCGTCGGTCATATCGGCTTCTTCGAGTGGTCAGTGCTCGGCATCCCGCAGCTCGTCGGGTCGATCATCATCGTCATGTTGTTCGGGAAGCGCCTGCTGCCCGACCGGCGGAGCGAGTCCATTCCCGCCGACTTCAGCGGCCATGCCCAAACGCTCGTTCAGCATTACAACCTCGAGCACGGGCTGCACCAGCTGGCGGTGTCCGCCACCTCGGCTCTTATTGGTACGTCGCGCAAGGCTGTCGACCTCGGCCGGTATGCCGGTCTGCGCGCCGTCGCCTTCCTCGATTGCAAGGATGGCCGTCCGCTCGAACGCGACCTGCTCGATACCGGAGACCTGATCCTCGTCCGCGGTGACGGCCATGAGGTCGACCGCATGGCCGCCGACCTGCAGCTGGAGGTGCGCGAGCACGGCGACAAGGCGGCGCTGGGCGACGTCCTTCTATCGCGCGACTCCGGCCTTGCCGAGGTCGTCGTCCCCGAGCGGTCGGCCTTGATCGGAAGCACGGTATTCCCGGGCATGACCAGCAAGGACCACGAGGTGATGGTGCTGGCCGTACAGCGCGGCGGCGCCGAACTGGTCCGCCCGCGGCTCACGCTGCGTTCGGGCGACCACCTGCTGCTCCAGGGCAGCTGGCCCGCCCTGGAGCGATACCTGTCCAGCGCCCAACTGCTGGTCATCGACTCGCCCGACGAGGTCCGCGTGCAGGCCGTGGCGCTCGGCCGGGGCGCAAAGCGCCTCTTTGCGATCATGGCGCTGCTGGTGGTGCTCCTGGTCTTCAATATCATGCCGGCGCCGATCGCGTGTCTGCTTTGCGCGTGTCTCGTCGTAGTCACCGGCGTCGTGCGCCTGCCGCAGGTCTATCGCGGCCTCGACTGGAATACCGTCCTCCTGATCGGCGCCATGATCGCGCCCGCGCGGGCCATGGAGAAGAGCGGCGCCGCCGAGATGATCGGCAACCAGATCGTAACCATACTCGGCGGCTTCGGTCCGATCGCCGTGCTCGTAGGTCTCTTCCTTGCGGCAACCCTAATCACGCAGTTCATCTCCAATACCTCGACGGCCCTGGTGACGATGCCGATCGCGCTTGCGGCAGCAAGCGACATGCACGTGTCGGCGCTGCCGATGGTGATGAGCGTGGCGATGGGGGCGAGCGCCTCCTTCCTGACCCCGTTCGCCAACGGCGTGAGCCTGATGGTCTATGGGCCGGGCGGCTACAAGTTCGGCGACTTCTGGAAACTCGGCCTCGTTGTCCTGGCCTGGACGCTAGCAGTGACCGTCATTGTCACTCCCCTCTATTGGCCGTTCCACTGATGGCAAAAAAGCTAGCTCGGCTATCGCGTTCACTAGCCCTTTTCGTATTGGGTATGTTGCATAAAGAGCACGGCACGGTTTCAAGTATCTGGAAAATCCCAGCATCCGTGGAAACGTCCGCTCGAAGGACGGATGTGCCCCTACTGCGACCGATCTGTGGCGGATATTACTGCTAGCGGTCGGCCATCACGACAATTCGGTGGCGTTGAAGAAATAGCTTCGAACCGACTGACGATTGCCGATGGCGCACAGATGCTGTCGCGCCGGAATCAATCTGATGTTTGCTTTCGGGCAGACTTCGCTGCAGGCTCTACGACCGAGAAGGGGGCGCAAAGCTGCTGATATGCGATGCGAACCTCCTTGTCCTGTTAGGGGCCGTGTGCGAACCGTCAGGTTTTGGCTTGGTTTAGCAAAAGCTTCAGCATCCGACCCCATCGTCGCCGTTCGGAGGACTGCGGTCGCCGCCCGATCGAAATCGGTTTATCAATGGATCGCGTCGAAGCTATCCTCGAACGATATGAAGTGCAGGCGTTTTGGGAACGATAATGAAAAAGCATGCAATAAGCTATGCGATAATCCGTTTCCAGCCTCATGTTGAGACGGAAGAGTTCGCTAACATCGGAATTGTGCTCGTCGCGCCGCGTATGAGCTATCTCGACTTTAGGCTCGAGACTAAGCGCCTGGGCAGATTAACAAGCTTCTTCGATAGCGTCGAAGCAGCGACTATCCGTGCGGTGTTGAAAAACTATCATGCTGAGCTGACGCGGATCAAAGATATCGCAGGTCATAATGGTAACGGGCAGACCCGTTTCGAGTTCAAGCTCACTGATAATGCGGATCATCTGTTCCACGCGCTAACCAAAGACCGTGAAGGCATTATACGGTTTAGCGAAGTTCGTTTCGCGATGACGGATAGTCCGAAAAATAAGCTTGATGAGCTGTTTGACTACTATGTGGGAAGGAATTTCGCGAGTTCGGTCTACCGGGAAGGGCTCTTGGAGCGGCATGTTCGCAACATGCTTAAGCTCCGGGAGATCGACCGAAACTTCAAAAAGCGTTCGTTCAATGACGGCGTCTACTCGGCGACATTTCCGTTTGTTGAGATAGTCGATGACAAACCTGTTAAAATTCTGAAGCCGATCTACCTGGGACAAGACGACCCCACTCGCATCCTTGATCACGGAAATAAGTGGCTGTTTACAATTAACCGGCTGAAGCAGGTGCTTCCGCGCCATATCGTTTTTGCGGTCGAAGGACCGACCGGCCCTTCGTTGCGGCAGCGAGCATTCCGGGAAGCTATTGATCAATTTCGCGCAAGCGACATTCAAGTGGTCGACGCCACAAAAGAGCGCGAGTTGCTGCAGGCAGTTGATAGCTAACGAGGCTTTGAATCCGCGATGTCGTGACGAAGGCGATTGGCGTTGATGAGGTTAACAGCCTGCCTCACGCCAGCGTAGCCTTGATGACCTTGAGCGTTTCAAGGAGCTGGTCGGCAGTCATTGCCGACCAATTCCGCCGTCTCGATGTCGTTGACACCGAAGAGCTGAAGGAAGGCTGGCAATGGACAGAAACGTCCCTGTCCTTTTTACGTATGTAGCGCGGAGCTGGTGGACTTCTTGCAGGATCGGCCAATGCTGAACTCCGCAGCCAGCCATCAGTCCCATTGCGCGCTCGATCGGATCGAATGACCGAGCGCCGCAAACTCATCGAGAAGATAGAAAACCGGCACCGTCGCTACTTCAACATCGGCCAAAGGCTGAGCACCAGCAGGACCGCCATGGTGATGTTGAACCATTTGAGGCGAACGGGGTCGGAAAGCCAGTTGCGGAGCGCCGAGCCGAAACCGGCCCAGGTCGAAACGCTGGGAATGTTGACTGCCGCAAAGGCAAGCCCGACCAACAGCACGCTGAAGAGATAGAGTTGCGGATTGGTGTATGTCGCCATCGCGGTCACCGCCATCACCCAGGCCTTGGGATTGACCCATTGAAAGGCCGCGGCGCTCAGGAAACTCATCGGTTCGACGCCGATTTCCTTCTCACTGAGACTGCGGGAGGTGCCGATCTTCCAGGCGATCCAGACGAGATAGGCCCCACCGGCGAACTTGAGCGCAGTGTAGAGCAGCGGCACGGTATGCAGCAGCGCGCCAAGACCCAACCCGACGCCGAGCAGCAGCAACAGAAAACCGGCGCCTATGCCGAGCATATGCGGGATCGTGCGGCGGAAACCGAAATTCACGCCCGATGCGAACAGCATCATATTGTTAGGCCCAGGCGTAATCGATGTCGTGAACGCGAACAAAAGTAGAGCCAGGAATGTATTCAGCGCCATGAAACCTCTCCGGACACCGCACTTTGCTGGAAAGCGGTCGTCTATGCCGTGACGTGCATCTCTCGCAGCGGCACTTGTGTAATGCAACACTAATTCGCCGAGGATTTTCATGCCATGGCATGATTGTCATGGTGACATGAAAGGCGTCGATTGAAATCCCCACGAATGAACCTATCCTTCGCCTCTTCAGCAGCGAGGACAGGCCATGCACGACCCTATTCCGACCGTCACTCTTCCCTCCGACACCGCGGTTCCGGCACTTGGCCAGGGTACGTGGAATATGGGTGAAAAGGCCGCCCGTGCTAAGGACGAGATCGCTAGCCTGAGGGCGGGGCTCGATCTCGGCATGACACTGGTCGACACCGCCGAAATGTATGGCGAAGGCGGCGCGGAAGAAATCGTCGGCCAGGCGATCGAGGGGCGGCGCGACGAGGTATTCGTCGTCAGCAAGGTCTACCCCATGAATGCGAGTCGCAGGGGCGCGATCGAGGCTTGCGAACGCAGCCTGAAGCGGATGAAAATCGACCGCATCGACCTCTACCTGCTGCACTGGCGCGGAGAATATCGGCTCGCCGAAACGGTGGCTGCATTCGAAGCCCTGAAGGCCGCCGGCAAGATCGGCGCCTGGGGCGTTTCGAATTTCGATGTCGACGACATGGAGGAACTGCTGGCAGTTCCCGACGGCGGCAACGTCGCCACCAATCAGGTGCTCTATAATCTCGGCCGGCGCGGCATCGAATATGATTTGCTGCCCTGGTGCCAGGAACGCAACATCCCCATCATGGCCTATTCGCCGATCGAACAGGGCCGCCTAGTGCATCATCCGGAGCTGATCCATATCGCCAAGACCTATCAGGCAACGCCGGCGCAGGTCGCGCTTGCCTTTCTGCTGGAACGTGATGGTGTGATCGCCATTCCCAAGACCTCCAATGTGCAGCGGGTATTAGAAAACCGCGATGCCGTCTCGCTCGATATCACCGATGAGGATTGGGCGACCCTCGACGCCGCATTTCCACCGCCGTCGCGAAAGAAATCGCTGGAGATGCTTTAACTGCGGGCTTGCGAGCGCTGCTGCGCAAGGATCAGTTCGATCGCCTGGAAGACATCGATCTGGCGCCAGTCCGCCGGATTGCGATAGGTCGGATAACGCCAAAAGGCGGCTGCGGCGATCTGGTCGACAGTCCGCAGCTTGGCGCGACGCCCTGCAAGCGAGGCCTTTGCGTAGACGCCGAATTGATCTTCCGTCACCCCCCAGCCGGCATAGAAGGGCGCGGCATAACAGCGAACCGGCATACCGCGCAGCAGCGCATCGAAGCCGAGCGGGCTGGAGACCGTCCAGACCTCGTCAACGACCTCAAGGATCGATGCGGCTGATACGATATCATTGAGAAATATGGCTCCGGCCTTGCCGGCAGTTTCCGTCGCCAGATAGCCCTTGCGGTGGCCGGCCATGACATCAGGATGCCTCAGGATCAAACATTGCGCGCCGCTTTTCTGCGCGTCGGCGAGCATCCGCTCGAACGAGGCGTGCGAGCCTAGAGCCTTTCCGACCGAAATATCGCCGACGACCTGATCGATCAGGAGGATGCGGCGCTTCGTCGTCGGCTCGATCACGGGCGCCCTATGCGGCAGATGATTGTATTTGGAGAGCCGATGGCGGACGATCTGCTCGCGGATCGTCTTGCCCAACTCGGTGACATCTTCCGCGCCGGCGATCAGGCGTTCAAGGCGCGAAGGCCGGCTTGCATCCACCGGTAGACCGAGATCATCGACCACGATGGAAAAAGGGATGGCGCCAGCCTTGCCGAGGCCGACCGAGCGCAAAAAACCGTCTTCGAGATGCCAGCGCGGCAATCCGCGCAATCGCGAGATCGCCGCCACCGTCTTTGCCGGCATACGGCTACCCCAGGAAAGCACGCCGCCAATACTTGGCGATAGCGTCGTCGCGATCTTCTGGCCGCCGAAATATTGACCAAGCCAGGGAACGGCATTGCGGACAAAAAACGTGGCGCCGAGACGCATACCCGCCGGAGGATGCCAGCTCTTCTCACCGATATCAGTCGCAGCTTCTCCAGTCGAAAAATCCAACTTGCCACCCTACCTGAAACGGTGCGCGCCCCCGAGCGCTCAGAACCCACGCGACGCCCGAAAACCGGTCAACGCAGCAGGTCCGTTACATCCCCTGCGGACCGCGGTTCATAGCGGCGATGCCGGTGCGGCAGACTTCGATCAGACCGAGCGGCTTGATGATCGCGATGAACTGGTCGATTTTCGAGGATTTGCCGGTGATTTCGAAAATGAAATGCTCGATCGTAGCGTCTACGACCTTGGCGTGGAACGCATCGGCCAGACGCAGCGTTTCGGCACGGGTCTCGCCGCTCCCAGCCACTTTGAGCAGCGCCACCTCGCGCTCGATCGGCCGCTCCTGGCCGAGATCGCGGGCGCGTACCGTCAGGTCGACCACACGATGAACGGGCACGATGCGCTCAAGCTGCGCCTTGATCTGCTCCAGCACCGCCGGCGTGCCGCGCGTGACGACGGTGATGCGCGACAAATGTGCCTGATGCTCGGTCTCCGAAACGGTGAGGCTTTCGATGTTGTAGCCCCGACCGGAGAAAAGACCGATGACGCGGGCAAGCACGCCGGGCTCGTTGTCGACCAGCACCGAAAGCGTATGGCTCTCGGTCGTGGCGGTCTCGGGCGAAATGAAATAGGCGGAGCCCGTGGGTTGAAGGTGTGCGGTCATTGTCCTTGTTCCGTTTCCTCGGTTCTTATGTTCACGATGCCAGCGCGATGCTGATCACAATACGATTTGGTCCAGTGCCCCGGGACGCGGCAACTCTCCCGTGCCCCGGCGATCCGATCAAACGAGCTGCCGACCCTTGGCGTCGATGGCGTTGGCGACGGCTTCGTCGGTGGCTTCGTCCGGCAACAGCATCTCGTTATGCGCCTTACCCGAGGGGATCATCGGGAAGCAATTGGCGAGATTGGCAACGCGGCAATCGAAGATGACGGGCTTCTTGACATCGATCATTTCCTGGATCGCAGCGTCGAGATCGCCGGGCCTTTCACAGCGCAGGCCGACGGCGCCATAGGCCTCCGCCAGCTTGACGAAATCCGGCATTGCCTCGGTATAGGAGTTCGACAAGCGGTTGCCGTGCAGCAACTGCTGCCATTGGCGCACCATGCCCATATACTGGTTGTTCAGGATGAAGATCTTGATCGGCGCATTGTGCTGGATTGCCGCCGACATTTCCTGAATGCACATCTGTATCGAGGCGTCGCCGGCAATATCGATGACCAGGCTTTCCGGATGGGCGATTTGCACGCCGAGAGCAGCCGGCAAGCCATAGCCCATGGTGCCGAGGCCACCCGAGGTCATCCAGCGGTTCGGCTGTTCGAAGCCGTAGAACTGTGCCGCCCACATCTGGTGCTGGCCGACTTCGGTCGTGATGTAGGTGTCGCGGTGCTTCGTCAGCTCGTAGAGACGCTGGATCGCATATTGCGGCATGATGACATCGTCACTCGCCTTATAGGCGAAGGAATTGCGTGCCCGCCAGCGCGCAATGTTCGCCCACCAGTCGCCAAGACGATCGGCCGCGGGCTTATGGGACAGTGCCCGCCACAGGCGAACCATATCTTCCAGAACATTGCCGACATCCCCGAGGATGCCGATGTCGACGTGAACGTTCTTGTTGATCGAGGACGGGTCGATGTCGATGTGGATCTTCTTCGAATTCGGCGAAAAGGCATTCAGGCGGCCGGTAATGCGGTCGTCGAAGCGCGCGCCGATGCAGACCATGACGTCGCAATCATGCATCGCCATATTGGCCTCGTAGGAACCATGCATGCCGAGCATGCCGAGCCAGTTCTTGCCGGATGCCGGATAGGCGCCGAGGCCCATCAGCGTCGAAGTGATCGGGAAGCCCGTCAGCTCTACCAGCTCACGCAACAGCTTCGAGGCTTCCGGGCCGGAATTGACGACGCCGCCACCGGAATAGATGATCGGCCGGCGCGCATTCGCCATCAGTTCGACGGCCTGTGTGATCCTGTTGAGATCGCCCTGAACCTTCGGCTGGTAGCTCTTCTGGACATCGCGCGCATCTGGCGGTGTATAGGTGCCGGTGGCGAACTGAACATCCTTCGGAATGTCGACGACAACAGGACCCGGACGGCCGGACTGGGCGATGCGGAAAGCCTCATGGATGACGGCGGCGAGCTTGTTGACATCCTTGACCAGCCAATTGTGCTTGGTGCAAGGCCGCGTGATGCCGACCGTATCGCATTCCTGGAATGCGTCGGAGCCGATCAGCGTCGTCGGAACCTGGCCGCTCAGGCAGACCAGCGGGATCGAATCCATCAATGCATCCTGCAGCGGCGTGACGGCGTTCGTGGCGCCCGGACCGGAAGTGACCAGCATGACGCCGACCTTGCCGGTCGAGCGGGCATAGCCTTCCGCCGCATGGCCAGCGCCCTGTTCGTGGCGCACGAGGATGTGCTGGATGTCGTCCTGCTGGAAAATTTCGTCATAGATCGGCAAAACCGCGCCGCCCGGATAACCGAAGATGTGTTCGACGCCATTGTCCTTGAGCGCCTGCAACACGATCTCCGCGCCTGTCATCTGATTGCCGCTCGCCTGTTTATCTGTGCCGGTCATACGTTTGTTCCGCTATCTGCTGAGGGTTTGGGAAAGATGAAATCTCGATTTCGGGCATAAAAAAAGGCTCCTTTGGAGCCTGTTGTCTAGCGCATGGGTGGCTATCGCCGGATGGTTACACCATCCTGCCCATGCGCCGTCCCACCACGATAAGAACCGTCGATTTTTTCATGGGGCGAAGTGATAGACAGAAAATTTCTAAGCGTCAACGCATTCCGCAATAAAAAATCGCGGCCTTTCTCGATCCCTTTAAAATCTTGAGCGGATCGAAAGGGTTTTATTAAGGCGCCCTCCTTATGCTTTGCCGTCTAACGCTGGGAGTAGCCGTTTGCTCAACAAAGATTTGCAGACGTCCGGCAAAGCTGGGGACCTTGATCGTCGTGACAATCTGAAGCCGGGAAATCGCTTCCTCGGCCGTGTTGTTGCATGCAGCGGTTCCAGGGCAACCATCGCAGCGGTCGCCGAGGACGGCGCCACGGACCTGACCGAGCTTTGGTCGGTGGGCAAACTGATCTCGATCAGCGTTGGGGTCAATCGCGTTGCCGCGCTCGTCTACGCCATGAACACCGGCAACACCGGCTGGGGCGAAGGTCAGGACAATCTCTTCCGCATCGAAGTGGAATTGCTGGGCGAAGTCCGGGTCGGACCAAATGGCCGCGAGGAATTTTCGAGCGGCATCTCCACCTACCCCTATCTTGGCGCCATCGCTCACCGCATCCGCGCCACCGACCTCATGCGTATTTTCGATGCCGGCAAGGACAGTAGCTGCGTCGTAGGAAAGTTGACGCAGGACGAGAGCATCGACGCCGCCATCCATATCCCTTCGATGCTGGCAAAGCATTTCGCCGTGGTCGGCTCGACCGGCGTCGGCAAATCGACTGCCGTCTCGTTGCTGTTGCATAAGGCGATCGTTTCCGATCCCAAATTGCGCGTGCTGATCCTCGACCCGCATAATGAGTTCGCCGCCGCCTTTCCCAAGCATTCCGTCGTCGTCGATACCGATACGCTCGACCTGCCCTTCTGGCTGATGCGGCTCGACGAGTTTGCCGAGGTCGTCTTCCGCGGCCGGCCGCCGATCCCCGACGAACTGGACATGCTGCGTGACATCATTCCGGAGGCAAAACGCGCCTTTCGCGGCAGCGACTCGCCGCTGACGCGCCGTCAGTCGGAAAAGAGCTCGCTAACGGCTGATACGCCGGTTCCCTACCGCATGGCCGACCTGCTGGCGCTGATCGACGAGCGTATCGGCCGGCTCGAAGGGCGGCAGGAAAAGCCGCATCTGCGGTCGTTGAAGATGCGCGTCATCTCGGCGATCAACGATCCGCGTTATCATTTCATGTTCTCAAACAACACGATCAGCGACACGATCATGGAGACGATCGCGCAGATCTTCCGTATTCCCGGCGACGACAAACCGATATGTACTTTCCAGCTCGCCGGCATCCCTTCCGAAGTCGTCAATTCCGTCGCCTCCGTGCTTTGCCGCATGGCCTTTGAACTGGCGCTCTGGAGCGAAGGCGCGATCCATATGCTCGTCGTCTGCGAGGAGGCGCACCGTTATATCCCCGCTGACCCGACCCTCGGCTTCTTTCCGACCCGGCAGGCGATTGCCCGCATCGCCAAAGAGGGCCGCAAATATGGCGTGTCGCTTGGGATCATCACGCAGCGTCCGGGCGAACTCGACCAGACGATCCTGTCGCAATGCTCGACGGTGTTCGCCATGCGCCTTGCCAACGATCGCGACCAGGACATCATCCGTTCAGCAATTCCGAATTCTTCGATTTCCACGACGAGCTTCCTGTCGTCGATCGGCAACGGCGAAGCCATTGCCTTCGGCGAAGCCATCGCAGTCCCCATGCGCATGCGCTTTTCCCGTGTCGAAGAGCACCTGTTGCCGAAGGCCAGCGGCAGCATCACGAAAACGAGCGAGGAATCACCCGATACTGTGGACCTGCGTACCATCGTCAGCCGCATGCGCTCGGCCTCGGGGCCAGATATCTCTGCCTTCCAGCAGAGCTACACGGCCTCGAGTAGCGCAGTGATCGATATGGACGAGGATTTTGGCGACGATGATCCCGGGCAGCCTGCGCCCGCGCCACAACCCGCAAGCTCTGCCAATCAGCCGATGGAGCCCTATCGGCCCGACATGCTGCCTCGCGCCCCAGCGCCGGCTTCGGCGTTCGGCACGGCTCCCCAGACATCCATCGATAGCCGGCTTGCCGAGTTGCGTCGCGACTTCCGTGATAATGATGGTTCGGTGAAAGAGGTTTCACCTTCCGTGCGGCGCGAACCCAGCTTGTCGGTGCGCGACAGCATCCTGAAGAAACCGCTGAGCAGCCTTTACAACAAGGATTGACGCTGGCTACGGGCTGATGCGCTCCCAGCTCTCGTCCATCTGGTTGCGAAACCAGGTCATCTGCCGTTTGGCGTATTGCCGCGTCGCGGCAGCACCGGTTTCAAGAACCTCTTTGCGCGTCATCTGCCCCCGCAGCATTGCGGCAATTTGCGATACCCCGATCGCCCTCATGACCGGCATCTCTTCCGGCAATTTCAACGCCAGCAGAGCCCGCACTTCATCTTCGGCGCCGTTCGCGAGCATCTTCTCGAAACGGCCATTGATGCGCTGATGCAAAGCGGCGCGATCGGGAAGCACGACGATCTTTTGAGCTCGATGCGCTTCGACGACAACGGGTCCGGTCTTGCCCTGAAAAGCGGCTATGGATTGTCCCGTGGCTTCAATCACTTCCAGCGCGCGCACGATACGCTGGCCATCCTGAAAATTGAGGCTTTCCGCCACGGCGGGATCGCGAACGACGAGCTCCCGATGCAACGCCTCGGCGCCCTCTATCAACAGCCGCCTCCGCAAATGGTTGCGGACCTCCGGCGGGATGCCAGGCATGTCGGAAAGTCCACCGGTCAAAGCCTTGAAATAGAGGCCGGTCCCCCCGACAAAAACAGGCATTCGCCCTTCGCTGCCCAATTGCGCCACCAACGCTGCCGCCTCGCGCAGCCATGCCCCGGTGGAATAGGCTTGCCCTGCCGGCACGTGGCCGTAAAGATGATGTGGTATGCCCTGCATATCTTCTTGCGATGGCCGGGCCGTTAGCACGCGCAACGTGTCGTAGACCTGCATGCTATCGGCGTTGACGACGACGCCGCCATGCTCGCGCGCCAATTCCACCGCAAGCGCGGACTTGCCGCTGGCGGTCGGCCCGGTTATCAGGATCGCGTCGATGTCGCTTATAGGATTTCCGATCATGGCCTTCGTTGCCACGCTTATTGCCAATCCGTCAAACCCTGTTCTCGTTCCGGCGATCGCCGAGCAAGCGGCAGATGTCGTCAAGGCGTTGGGACTCTACTGGCTGGCCGACGGCATCGCCTGCGATATCGCATTGCGCGACGGCGCCGACCTTGAGGCGGCGGAGGCCAATATTCTGGCGGTCATTGCCGGTGCCCCGATCGATCTCGTCATCCAGGAGGCGCAAACGCGTCGAAAGAAACTCCTGATCGCCGACATGGATTCCACCATGATCGGCCAGGAATGCATCGACGAACTGGCGGCAGAAGTTGGACTGAAGGAGAAGGTCGCCGACATCACCGCCCGCGCGATGAACGGTGAAATCTCTTTCGAGCCCGCTTTGCGCGAGCGCGTCGCGCTATTAAAGGGCTTGCCGATCGCCGTTGTCGACGACGTCATCGCCAAACGCATCACTCTGACCCCCGGCGGCCCAGAACTGATCGCCACCATGAAAGCCAAGGGCTACTACACCGCCCTCGTCTCCGGCGGCTTCACTGTCTTTACGAGCCGCATCGCAGCCACGCTGGATATCGATGAGAATCGCGCCAACATCCTGCTGGAAGAAAACGGCATCCTGACCGGCCTTGTCGCCGAACCTATCCTCGGCAAGCAGGCCAAGGTCGATGCGCTCAGCGACATCGCGCAAAAGCTCGGCATCTCCACCGACGACGCCATTGCCGTTGGCGATGGCGCCAACGATCTCGGCATGCTTCAACTCGCGGGCTCCGGAGTGGCCCTGCATGCCAAACCAACCGTATCGGCTCAGGCCAAGATGCGCATCGACCATGGCGACCTGACCGCGCTGCTTTACATCCAGGGCTATCGGAAGACGGATTTCATTAGAGCGTAGCATCGACGGATAAACGAAGGCGATTGGATGTCATCAATGATCATTGCCGAAACCGAACGTCTGGTCATCCGCAACTGGCGCGACGAAGATCGTGATCTCGTCTTCGAGATCAATTCCGACGATGCTGTCATGAAGTTCTTTCCCTTTCGCCGCAATCGGGCGGAAGCGGATGCGTTTTTCGATCGGGTCCAATCCATGATCGCCGAGACCGGGCTTGGGTTCTATGGGTTGGAACTCAGAGGCAGTGGCGAGGCCATCGGTTTTTGCGGGCTGGCACGGACGGATCATTTGGAACCGTTCGTACCGGCAGGCACCATCGAGATCGGCTGGCGGCTGGCGGCGCGCTACTGGGGCAAGGGGCTGGTGAGCGAGGCGGCGCGGGCACTTCTTGCCTACGGTTTCGAAACGCTCGATCTTGATCAGATCGTTTCCTTCGCGGTTCACAACAACTTCCGATCGACGGCGGTAATGGAGAGGATCGGTATGCATCGGGTCGACGGCGGGGATTTCGATCATCCGGGCGTCCCCGACACCTTCCCTCACCTGCGCCGCCACGTGCTCTACCGGCTGTCCGCAGCCGAGTGGCGCGCCCAGCAATGACGATCATCGAGACGCCGCGATTGATCCTGCGCCCATGCCAGGAGAGCGATCGCGATCTCTTCTATGAACTCAGTTCCGATCCAATCGTCCTCAAGTTCTTTCCTTTTCGCCGCAGCCGCGAAGATGCCGATGCCGCCTTCGACATCATCATTGGAATGACACCGGAGGACGGTTTCGATCTTCTTGTGCTGGTCTTGAAACAGAGCGGTCAGCCAATCGGTTTTTCCGGACTTTCGAAGCCGAAGTTGGAACCGTTCCTGCCCCCGGATGCCGTCGAAATCGGCTGGCGACTTTCGGCCCGCCATTGGCGCCAGGGCTATGCCAGCGAGGCGGGCGCCGCCTTGTTGCGCCACGGTTTCGGGGCGCTGGAGCTCAATGAAATCGTGTCCATCGCCGTTGACGACAACGATCGTGCCCTGGCTGTCATGCAAAGGATCGGCATGCGCCACGATCCGACCGGAGATTTCGATCATCCGGATATACCTGCCACTCATCCGCAGCTAAGTCGCCATTCGCTCTACCGCCTGAGCGCCGCCGAATGGCGCCGGCAGGAGGTCCAAACCGGCAAGGTTTGAAGCGGTTTATTCCAACGCTACCGCGATGAAACGCAGATCTCCGTTCGGAGAGGCGATCATCATCTGCGCGTTGCGGCGACCCTCCCGCTTCAGGGATGCAACCTTTTCCGCGGCCGCAGTCGGCGTCTGCACGAATTCCTGCGCCACTTCGACGACGACTTCACCGGGCTTCAGCCCCTTGTCCGCCGCGGCCGAACCGGGCGCGACCTGTGTGATCACCACACCGTCGACGCTGTCGGCAATGCCGAAGCTCTTGCGGTTTTCGGCGTTCAGCGTCGCGAGTTTCATGCCGAGCACGTCTTTGCTGGCCTGCGGCTGCGGCGCTTGCTGTTGCTGATCGTCATCGGGCTCCTGCTGGCCGTCCGCTCCGTCGTCGTTGCCGTCACCGTCATCGGGATTGATGACGCCGTCGCTGCCGCCATTGTTGCCACTATCGTTGTCGTTGGGCGCGAGCTGCGGCGGCTTGTCGCCGCCGTTCTTACCACCCTGATTGTTGTTCCCGCCGCTCGCTGCGGCAGCCTGATCACTATTCTCGAGCCGACCAAGCGTGACCTTGACGGTCTGCTGCTTGCCGTCGCGCATGATGACGACGTCGACTTCCTTGCCGACAGGGCTCTCCGCCACGACGCGCGGCAGGTCGCGCATTTCGTCGACGTCCTTGCCATCGAATTTCAAGATGACGTCGCCAGCCCTGATCGAACCATTATCCACCGGCCCGCCCTTGATGACGCCGGCCACCAACGCGCCCTTGGCGCTATCGAGGCCGAGGCTGTTGGCAACATCGTCACTTACCGGCTGGATACGTACGCCGAGCCAGCCTCGACGGGTTTCGCCGAAGTCCATGAGCTGCTTGACGACGCCTTCCGCCAATTCTGATGGCACCGCGAAGCCGATGCCGATGGAGCCGCCGCTCGGCGATATGATCGCGGTGTTAATGCCGATCACCTCGCCCTTCATGTTGAAGAGTGGTCCGCCCGAATTGCCCTTATTGATCGCCGCGTCGGTCTGGATGAAATTGTCATAGGGACCGGCATTGATGTTGCGGCCACGGGCCGAGACGATGCCGACCGTTACCGAGCCGCCCAAGCCGAAGGGATTGCCGATTGCCATGACCCAATCGCCGATGCGCATTCTGGACGAATCGCCGAATTTCACCGCGATCAGCGGATGCTTCGGCTCCACTTTGAGCACGGAAAGGTCGGTCTTGGTGTCGGTGCCGATCAGCCTTGCCTTGAGCTTGGTGCCGTTCGGGAAGATCGCCTCGATATCGTCGGCACCTTCGATGACGTGGTTGTTGGTAACGATATAGCCGGATGGATCGATGACGAAACCGGAACCGAGGGAGCTGACCTTGCGGTTGCTGTTGTCGTTGTTACGGTTCTTGAAGAAGTCGTTAAAGAATTCCTGGAATGGCGAATTGTCCGGCACCTTGGGCGCAGCCGGGCCATCGCCCTCATCCTTGACCTTTTGCGAGGTGGAAATGTTGACCACCGCATCCAGCAGACCAGATGCCAGATCGGCAACCGAGGCCGGACCGGCATTCATTGCCGGATTGCCAGTGGTCGGCGGCGTCGGGTAATTGGGCGCCACGTATGGATTCTGGTTCGTGGCCGTAGAGCCGCCCATCGGCGCCTGAGCCGGATTGGTCGCTGTGGCCGGCGTCTGACTATTGGGAGCCGCGGGCGCCGGCGTGCCTGGCTGGGTATTGCTGTTCGGTGCACCCGTGGCGGCAGCCTGACCCGTTCCGCCAGCCGTTGCCGGTGCGGTCGTTGCGGGGTTGGCGGGCGGCGCTTGTGTCCCCGTCGCCGCTTCGCCGTTCGGGGCAGCAGCCGAACCGACCGCCGGTGCAGGTGTGGCGGCCAAACCGGTCGCAGGCGCGACCGTCGAGGTATTCGTATCGGCCGGAAGCTGCGTGCCTGTCGTTGCGCCGCCATTCGGCGCCGGCGTGTCGGTGGAAGGCGTCTGCGTCGCCTGCGCATACGCCCGGTCGATACCGGCTAGCGTCGGACCGGCAATCAGCGCCACACTGGCCAGGAGAGCGAACGAACGTCTGAAAGGCGGGCGATTGGTCGAGGCCATCAGGCATCCTCATCGAGAAAGTAAATTGTATAAGCATCAACATAAGGCGGAATGATGAAGCGCGAAATCACCTTTTTGGGAAATCCCCGCGCGTCTGGCCGGCCTTAGGGATTACATTGAAAATGACGCGGGGCATCATGAAAACAAGAGGCCGCCGACTGGCAGCCCCTTGGATTTCCGCGGTTTGCCGCGTGTCAATTCGCCGGTTTCGCCGTCGATGGCGCAGCCGGCGCCGGAGGCCAGCCAGTGGCGCTCTCGAAATATTTGAAGAATTCCGACTGGTTCGGCGGCAGGACCAGCGTCTTGCCGCCCGAGGCGAGCGACGCGCGATAGGCGGCCATCGAGCGATAGAATTCGTAGAAGCTCGGATCGCGCGAGGACGCATCGGCGAAGATGCGGTTGCGCTCGGCTTCACCCTGACCACGCAGGATTTCCGAATCCTTCTGAGCATCCGCGATGATCTCGACCACCTGGCGGTCGGCGATGGCGCGGCGACGCTGACCTTCTTCGTTACCGCGCGCGCGGATGAGCTCCGCCTCTGCCAAACGCTCGGCTTTCATGCGGTCGAAGGTCTGCTGCGACACTTCCTGGGTGAGATCGGTGCGTCGAATGCGAACGTCCTCGATATTGAGGCCGAGGGACTCTGCATCGCGATGCAGATCGTCGCGCACCTCCGTCATCATCGAGGCGCGCTCGTTCGACAGCGCGGCTTCGAAACCTCGCAGGCCGTATACCCGGCGCAACGATGCATCGAGGCGCGTCCTGAGGCGCGCTTCCGCTGAATCGCGATCGCCCGATACTGTCTCGCGGAACTTGCGGGCATTGGTGATCCTGTAGACGACGAAAGCATCGACCTCATAGAACTTGCCGCCCGAAACCTGAACGCGGATATTGTCCAGATCGAAGCGCAGCGCCTGATCCTGGATATATTGCACCCGATCGGCATCCATGAAGGCGAAGGGCAGCTTGAAGTAGAGACCGGGCTCGGTCTTGACGGCGCGTATCTGGCCGAACCGCAGAACAATCGCCTGTTCGCGGGCGCTGACCACGAAGACCGAGGAATAAACGATCAGCAGCAGCACCGCGAGCGCGATGAGAATGGCTGGCAAACGGCTGGATGACATTATTTGACCTCCGGCTGAACTGCGGTCGCAGGCTTGTCGGACAGTCCGCCCGTCTGGGTCGTGGACTGCTTGCCGAGGTCATTCAACGGCAGATACGGCACGACACCCTGCTTGTTATCGATGATGATGCTGTTCGAATTGCCGATAACCGACTCCATGGTTTCCAGGAATAGGCGCTTGCGGGTCACTTCCGGCGCCTTGACGTATTCGTCGAAGATCGAAATGAAGCGTTGCGCCTCGCCCTGAGCCTCTTTTACGACACGGCCCTTGTAGGCAGCCGCGTCTTCGCGGATTTGCGCCGCGCGACCACGGGCCTGGCCAAGCTTTTGATTGGCGTATTGATTGGCCTCTTGCACCTGCTGGTCTTCATTCTGCTCGGCGCGCTGCACCTCGTCGAAGGCATCGGCCACTTCGCGCGGCGGCGACACATCCTCGATCGGCACGGCATTGATGGAAATGCCCGAGCCGTAGCGGTCCATCGTATCCTGAATGATGTTCCTGACCTCGATCGCGATTTCCTGGCGATTGTCGCGATAGATATCCTGCGCCGGACGGCGGCCAACGACTTCGCGCATGGCGCTTTCGGCGACCTGCTGCAGCGTCTCGTCGGGAGTTTCAAGGTTGAAGAGGTAGGATTGCGGATTGGTGATGGTGTAGAGCACCGAGAACTGTACGTTGACGATGTTCTGATCGCCCGTCAGCATAAGGCCGGCATTCGAGCTCGAGCTCGAACGGCCGCCGATATTGCGCTGCTGTTCGGTAACCTTGACGATCTCGACGCGATCCATCGGCCAGAAATGGAAATGCAGGCCAGGCATGGACACGTCGGCGCGTGGGCGGCCAAAACGGGATTCAACGCCACGCTCGTCCGGCTGAACCGTATAGAGACACTGGATAAGCCAAAAAATGCCAATGACCGCCGCAACGATGACAAAGGCGCCGCCATTGAAGCCGCCCGGCACCAGTCGCTTCAGCCGGTCCTGACCACGACGAATGATATCCTCAAGATCCGGCGGTCCACCGCTGCCGCTTCCGCGCGATCGGTTCGGTCCCTGCCCCCAAGGCCCCTGATTATTTCCGCCGCCACCGCCGCCCCATGGGCCGCCGCCGCCATTCTGATTGCTCCAGGGCATCAAAACCTCTTTGTCTATGGACTCCCAGTATCGCGCAGACTTTGAAATTCGCAGGCGGCGGCGATTGTCTCCCGTTATAGGTATCGGCGCATCTGCTTTCAACGCAACTTCAGGAAGTTCGTCGGATTTATTGGAAAATAGTTGATTTTTGCGCGCAGCTTTTATGCTCTTCGCCTGAAATAGCGGACGAAACGCGTCGGATAATTGTCCTTTTCGCCTGCCGGCACGGCAAGCTCGCTTTCGATCTGCCAGAGCGCCGGGTCGATCGCCGGGAAGGATGTGTCGCCATCCACCTCTGCTTCCACATGCGTGATCGAAAGCCGATCGGCAAGGCTGATCGCCTGCCGATAGATCTCGCCGCCACCGATGACGCAGATCTCATCGACACCGCTCTCTTCAGCGAGCCGGCCCGCGACATCGATGGCTTCTTTGAGCGAATGCGCCGTCTCGACGCCTTCGGCGGCAAAACCGGGATCGCGGCTGATCACCACGTTTGGCCGGCCTGGAAGCGGCTTACCGATGGATTGAAACGTCTTGCGCCCCATGATGACGGGCTTGCCGAGCGTCATGGCCTTGAACCGCTTGAGATCGGACGACAGCCGCCACGGCATATCCCCGTCCCGGCCGATGATGCCGTTGCGCGAGACGGCGACGAGAATGGTTTTTAAAGGTTCGGCCATTTTCCCCCTCAGACGGCGATCGGCGCCTTGATATGCGCGTCCGCCTCATATCCTTCCAAAGTGAAATCCTCGAACTTGAAATCGAAGATGTTCTTCACTGCCGGATTAAGACGCATCGTCGGCAATTTCTTCGGGGTGCGGGTCAGCTGCAGCCTGACCTGCTCGAAATGGTCGGAATAAATATGCCTATCACCCAGCGTATGCACGAAAGAGCCTGGCTTTAGCCCCGTCACCTGCGCCACCATCAATGTCAACAATGCGTAGGAGGCGATGTTGCACGGTTTTCCGACATCGCTAGTTTTCTCAAATATTCGGTACACTGTAGAGCCGTGGTGCTGCAGAATCTAAGGATAGGTAATAGTCGCACAGAAACGAAGATGGAGTCTACGTCTCTATCACGCACTCCGGTGCCTCTCGCCAGTCGACAACTCTTCTTCATAAGAAGCACGCGCGCCGATCGCCCTCAGGCGATCGAACAGCGCGCATTCCGCTTAGAAGACATGGCCGAGGAGCGGAGCCCAACTTCGCAGCGGACGAGATCTTGTCGACCACAGCGATATTGGCAATCAATCACTCTGGTCGTTCGTCATCATAGGATCCGGCGACAAAGTTGGCGCGAATGCCCCAGCCTTCCGTCCCACTAGGTGCGAGGAAAATCACCCCGCACTTGCCGTAGTGGCGGAACAGTTTCTCAACGCTTGCGATGCCGGCTGCACCCCTCTGGGTAGGCTTGGAGGTAGTGCGTATGGAGGTCGTCGGCGGCGGTTGACATGGTAAGGGATATTCCTTACATTCTGCTCGAGTGATTTTATGGAGGCTCGTCATGGGAGCGCTACTGAAAGAACATAGCACCATCACCGCCAAGGGACAGACCACCGTACCGAAGTCCGTTCGGCAGGCGTTGGATGTTGACTATGGCGGGCGCATTACCTTTTTCGTTGATGAGCAGCGTCGTGTGTATATCCAGAAGGCCGAGGTTGAAGAAACCGCCGATCCCGTGATCGACCGTTTTCTTGAATTTCTCGCGAGGGATATGGCCAAGCATCCCGAGAAGTCCGTCCGACCCTTTCCGAAGTCCTTGCTTGACCGGGCAATTGCCCTCACTGCAGGCATGACGGTCGATCTCGATGCCGAGATCAAGGGGGACGTCTCGATCTGACATGCTGACGATCGATGGCTGGACCGTCCTCTCACACCCTCTTTTTCTCGATCAGTGGGAAAGGCTGATCGAGACGGTCGAGGCGCTCAAGACGAAGAAACCGGAGGACTATCAAAAATCCGCCGACGCCAAGCTGCTCGCGGCCTTGGTCCAGCTCGTCACCGTCACGGTCCCGTCAGACCCGACAGCAGCGATCTATCGCCAAGGCACCACCCTTGGCGATGATCGCAAGCACTGGTTTCGCGCTAAGTTTGGCAACGGCCGTTTCCGGCTCATCTTCCGCTATAGCAGCGCCAGCAAGATCGTCATCTTCGCTTGGGTAAACGACGAGAACAGCTTGCGGACTTACGGCTCCAAAACCGACGCCTACAAAGTCTTCAAGGGGATGCTTGACAACGGCAACCCGCCTGACGACTGGGACGCGCTGCACAAGCAGGCTTCTGACCCTAAAGCTGTTGCACGACTGGCAAAAACTTCTCACTCCTGATCGTGACGGCTAATCTTTGAGAAGGTGTCCTTCGCGCCGTGCTCTCCGCCGCGCTGGAATCACGCATGGAACATGCGGCGCAAGCGCCGCCTTCGTGACACCGAGCCGAGCAGCATAGTGGGTCCGGTCTACCTTGCCTCCTCGGCTGAACTTTAGCGTTCCATTGGCGTGATCCTGCGAACGCAGTGCGATCAGTAGTTTCTTCGTCTTCCATCGCCCACTTTTCTCTTCGTACTCAAGGAAGAGGTTCTTGTAGTATTGCGTGTTGCTGCATCCAGCGTGGCGCCCATAGTGTCGCCTGTTGATGAAACCGGCTCTGGAAAACACCAGGCAGTTGCTCTTGAAATCCTGCTCCAGCATGCTGCGCAGCTTCTCCTCCGCAGACATCCCGGGCGACATGATTTGTTCGAGCACGGCAAGGATCCGCGCGCACCGAAGGGTTCGGCGTCGCTTATGCGACGCTCGCTATGCAGTCAAGTTCAGCCAGATCGACTTATGTAACTTCGCTAGACCGCGACAGGAGCTTCGATCGCCGGATGCGGATCATATCCCGTCACCTCGAAATCCTCGATTTTGTAGCCATCGATGCTGTCCGGCCGTCGCAGAAGACGGAGCTTCGGGAACGGTCTAGGCTCACGCTTCAAGATCGTCTCCGCAAGCTCGAGATGGTTGAGATACAGATGCACGTCGCCACCGACCCAAATGAGTTCGTTCGGAACCATGTCAACTTGCTGTGCCACCATCGCCAGCAGGGCGGCCTGCTGGCAGACGTTAAATGGATTTCCAAGACCCAAATCGTTGCTCCTAGTTCCGACCATAAGCGAAAGCTTCGGGCGGAGTGGTTCGCCCTGAGCTGTCTCCGACCCCATTCCGCTTACAAAGAACTGGTAGAAGTTGTGACACGGATTCAATGCCATGAGGTCGAGATCTGCGACGTTCCATGCGTGGAACAGCATTCTCCGGCTCGTCGGGTTCGTGCGAAGCGTTTCGATCACGGTCGCGATCTGGTCGTATTCGCGCCCATCTGGTCCGACCCAACGCCGCCACTGCTTCCCGTAGATAGGACCAAGGTCACCCCACTCGAGCGCGAACTGCTCGTCCTCGACAATGCGGGCCTCGAAATCTTCCTGGGAGATCTGCTGACCCGTGGCCTTGCGGTACTTGTCCAGAGGCCAATCGGTCCAGATCCGGACGTTCTCCTGCAAGAGAGACCTGAGGTTCGTCTGGCCAGTGAGGAACCAAAGCATCTCCTTCACCGCCGTCTTCCAAAACACGCGCTTGGTGGTGTAGACCGGGAATGTGCCATCCGACATGTCGAACCGCATCATTGCGCCGAACGAGGCCAGGGTCCCAACGCCTGTTCGATCGATACGTTTATCGCCTTTGGTGAGCACGTTCTCGACGATATCGAGATACTGATATTCGGGATGTCGGGCCATGAATCCTACCTTGAGTTCCGTGCGCAATCGTGACGTCCAAGAACGGGCAAAACAACCGGTCTGGGATTGAAAAGCACGACATATTCGCAACTTTTGATCTTACTACGTATTTTTACGCACCCGATGATTGGGACGATATCGACGAAAAACTCCTCATCGGCACGGGGATTTCTCGACCAATCCGTGAGCGGCGATATGGTTTCGACTTCGTATCGAGAGAACGTGAGTACGGGTACGCTTATCGTGCCGGCAAACGACGTTGCGGCCTCAACACTGAAGCTAGTGACCGATGGGACCGGTACACTACGGTCCTCGTCAATGAATCCTGGAGTTACAATGGCTTACGGTCGAAGATAGCGCGTGCCTTTGCCGGTGCGATCGCCGCGGTCGATGCCGTTGTCCATCACATGCTTCAAAAGATCCAGATATTGCTTCATCGCACCGCCACCGATTCCATTTCCCCTCAATTTAATGGCAAGTCGGCGCGAAACCAACCACGGGCAAAGCTTGATCCCTGCAATTCTCGCGCCCGGCGGGCGGCTATCGCTGCAAACGGAGGCTCAAGCAAAGCATTTATGACAAATCCCCTTCCCTTCGCCTGAGGAAAACACTATATCAGCCTTGCCGGTCTTCGGGCCGGCTATGGCGATAAACGAGCGGTGTAATAAACCTATTGGACCCGGGGGCGGTACCCGGCGCCTCCACCAAAAACCGACCGGGCCAAACTGGCTAAAGACCGGCTTTTGATGGGGGCGAAACAGGATCGACAAGGGTGTAAAGATCGACTTTTCGCTCGGCATTGTACCACCGTTATCGGGCTAAAATTGTAGTTGCAAACGACAACTATGCGGAAGCTCGTCTCGCTGCTTAATCGCAGTGTGGCACTTCAAATAAAGTCCTAAGGGGTCGCACTCTTAGGCGGGGTTCGAAGGCACCTGGCAACAGAAGCCTTCACCTTCTCCCTCTCTTCGATATTATGTATGATCAGGTCATGACTCGCGCGCGGGGGTTTCCCGTCGGCGCACGGCGTGGCATAAGCCTTAGAAAAAACATGGCCAACGAAAGACAGGAAAGTATGGGGCAGGATCATATCCGCTACGACATTTTGGCACAGGACGCCCTGCGTGGGGTCATCCGCAAGGTGTTGACTGAAGTCGGCGCCACCGGCCGTCTGCCGGGTGACCATCATTTCTTCATCACCTTTCTGACAGGTGCGGCCGGCGTACGCATTTCCCAGCACCTGAAGTCGAAATATCCGGAGCAGATGACCATCGTCATCCAGCATCAATTCTGGGATCTGAAGGTCACCGAGAGCCAGTTCGAAATCGGCCTTTCCTTCTCCGACGTACCGGAAAAGCTGGTCATCCCGTTCAATGCGATCCGGGGCTTCTACGATCCATCCGTGAATTTCGAGCTGGAATTCGATGTACCGCTCGCCGACGACGAGGAAATTCCATCCGGCGAAATCACCGCCTATCCGGTGACGGCCGAGAACGGCGAAGAGCCCGCGTCCGCCAAGGACGGCGAAGAGAAGAAGCCGGGATCGGTCGTCTCCCTCGATGCATTCCGCAAGAAGCAATAGCATTCGGGAAGCGTAAGCTTCCCCTTTCGCATCGACAGTCGGGGGAAACATCGATGAGCGCCGAGATCGTCAACCTACGCCAGTTCCGCAAAAAGCAGGTTCGCTCTGAAAAAGAAAAGCAGGCGGAACAGAATCGCATTACCTTCGGCCGCACCAAGGCGGAGAAGCACCTG
Organism: Martinezella calliandrae; assembly: GCF_030272695.1. Lineage (GTDB taxonomy): Bacteria > Pseudomonadota > Alphaproteobacteria > Rhizobiales > Rhizobiaceae > Rhizobium > Rhizobium calliandrae. The sequence goes on along the minus strand of NZ_JARFYN010000039.1, from coordinate 27,745 downwards.
ACCAAGGCGCTCAACGACAAGGCCGAGAAAGCGCATGAGGCGGGCCGCATCGAACCGTCCAAGACAGACGATTGAATTGCCGAACTAAGATCGAAATCCCCCTGAAATCAGCCAGTTATTCCAGCATTTTGAATCATTCCTAGAATTACCTCTCCTGTTTCCGAACTTTTGATCGATCCGCCGATGATCCGAAAACATTCCGCGACGCTCCACGGCCACCGCACGAGCTTTTCCCTTGAAGACGCCTTCTGGACCGAACTGAAGGCGATCGCCAATGCGCGTGGGACGTCGCTTGCGGCGTTGATCTCCGAAATCGACGACGGGCGCGATCCGGCGAGCAACCTTTCCTCGGCGCTTCGGCTCCATGTGCTGAAATGGCTGAAGGATCGCGGCTAAATCAGAACGAACGCGATCGATCTCTTATTCGCTTGGCTGCGAGCCTTCTCTTGGCTGAGAGCCTCTCGCCGCCCCCGGGCAATCCCCTTTGAAAACAGAGGAGGGCTCTCGGATGACCGGCGGAATGGATCCTACCGGGCGATGCCGGGAAGGCTGTTGAAGTTCAGCGGCGCCCCCGGCTGTGGGGATTGTCCATTGAGCAATGGCACCTGCTGCGCTTCCGCCTTCGCGCGGGCTTCCGCGTCAGCCTTCGCCTTGGCCGCAGCTTCCTCCTGTTTTTCCGCTTCGGCCTGGCGAGCGAGCTCCCTCAGGCGCTTCTCCTCTGCCCCGCGCTGCTGCTCGATCGCCGCATCGCGCTGACGCTCGGCCTCGCGTGCCGCGGCGGTATATTTGTAGAGCGCCACCTCGCGCCGCAGCCGCTGTTTTTCCAGCACGCTGGATTGAAGCCGCTCGACGCGGCGGCGCTCTCGTTCGAAGGCGCGCAGCGACAGGAAGCTGGTGATGTCGGTGACATCCATCGTCCGGCCCGGCGTCGCCAACGGACCGGCGAAATCGAGTCGCAGCGCCGGTTCGGCGCCGTTCAGCGCCTCGTTGCCGGCTTTGAAATCGATGCCGAGCGAGCCCCGCATGCGCTGATCCGGCAGGCTGATTTCGGCATTGCCCGAAAGCTTCGCCAGATCGTTGCCGGCATTAATATTGGTGGCGCGGATGACACCGGTCGAAATGTTGAACGGTATGCTCATCGCCGGCAAGGCCGCTTCGCCGTTGTTGAGCAAAGTCTGCACGATCGGCAGTACCTTGTCGGCCGTGATGTCACCCTGGATCTGGTCCGTGGCTGACAGGAGCGGCGGCAGCACAGCGAGATTGAGGCCGCGTACATGGATGTCGCCAAGCTTGATCTCACCCGAGCCGCTGGCGTTAGCGGCCAGTTCCCCGAGACTCTTGCCGCTGGCTTCCATGCTCAGCCCCAAACCAAAACGGCCATTGGCAAGTGGCGCACCATCCCGCTGCCAGGAGACGGCGGTAAGGTCTCCGTTGGCAAGATCGAGCTTCGTCTGCATCAGGCCTGTGCCGTCGGAATTCGCAAACATCAGACTGCCGCCAAGTGTGCCGCCGTTCCAGGCGCCGGCGATATCGTTCAGCCGCAGTTCCTCACCCTTATAGGCAGCATTCGTGCTGAAATTCGAGATCGGACCGAAGATGCCCGGCCACAACTGCTTGACCGAAAGCTTGACGTTGAGGTCGAGCCCGCTGAACATCGGCAGCCCAAGCTTGGCTTTGGTAAGGTTGCCCGTTGCAGCGTCCGTCATCGGCCCGTAAATCGCCTCGCCGAACCAGCCGAGATCGGCCTTGTCGAGCGCCAGCTCGCCGGTCGCTTTGACATTCTGTGCCTTGCGATCGAAAGTCAGCGCGCCCGAAACATTATTGTCGGCAAGCTGGCCCTTCATACCCGACATCACGATCTTGTCGGGATCGAGCGCAGCATTCGCCTGGAATTTGACCGGCAAACCCGTCCCCATCTGCGGCACGCCGATACCGTTCATGACGAAATAGGGATCGATATCGGCACTCTCCAGCGACAGCGCGATGTTGCCGTTGAGGAAGTTGTTGGGACGCACGTCCACCTTGCCGTTGGCGGTGAACGAAGTCCTGTCGGTGGCAAAGGTTAGCGCCGCATCCGCCGGATCGGTACCGTTTGCCGTTACCTTCAGCGTCAGGCGGCCGTTGGCATCGGCCTCGACGGGCAGCGGATCAAGCCCGGCCTGTCCGAACAGGATCGAGGTCACCGAATTTTCGAGCGTCGCCTCCAGCGTCGTCGTGCCCTTGCCGGTCAACGCCAGCAGGTCCGACATGCGGTAGTCCAGATTGACGCGGCTGCCGTTGGAAACGCCGGCGAGCGTCACCGTCAGCCCGTCACCCTGAGCGCCGCCAAGAGTGAGCGCGCCGCGCAGTGCAGTATTCCCATACCATGCGGCGTTGCGCACCAGCCGATCCATGGCCGGGTGTCGAGGCAGATGTTGGCTCAGCATTTCGAAGAACGGGCCGGGGTCGCCCGCTTTGAAAGTGATTTCGCCTGAGCCCTTATAGTCCAGCAGCGAACCTTCGGCTCGGCCTGTCGCGGTAATTTCGGCGCCGGCGACGTCGCGAACAGCAAGCTTGTCGAGCGTCAGCGCCCCATCAGCAATCGAAAACGACGTCTCGACATTGGCGGCCTGGACGCCGAAAGCGGCGAATTTATCCGCTTTCAGATGTGCCGTAATCCGATGGTCGAGCAGGGTCTCGCCGGCGTCCTGGCCGGTGAACAAGCTTGTGAGCGCCCTTAAAGCATCAAGATCGAGCGCATCACCGCTGAGATCGACTGCAAGCTTCGGCGCCTGGTTGTCAACCGGCGCCAGCCGGTCGAGCTGGCCCTTGAGCGTTGCCGAACCGACGGCAATTTCAAGATTTTGGAAGCGCTGCTCCTCATGACGTAGGCTGACATCGGCGGAGAAGCCTGCCTGTCGCAATTGCCGGATCGCCGGGTCGACGGAGCCCACCAGCCAGGAGGCCAGGCCGGATGGCTGATTGGAGGCGACGACGAGATTGCCGACGAAATTCGGCTCGCCCTGCAGCACCAAATTGCCCCTGGCCTCAACCTGGGTGCGTCCCGGCAGCGTGCCGATCGCATGGTCGACCTTCCAGCCGGTTCCGGCAGGTTCCAGGTCGAGCTGCACATCACGGATGGTCGTATCGCCGGCAACGATCGCCGGCAGGCGGAAAGTTGCCTTGCCGGGCACCTGCGGTATCGGGACTTCGGCCGCAATCGCAATCAGACTGTTCAGCCGCTGTCGCGCCGAAACAGATGGATTGCGGTTCGTCTTGCCATTTGTGCCCTGGGTATTGCCGAGGCGGTTGACGTCGATCTGCTGGCCGTCGGCGGTCAGCAGAAATTCCGGATTGGTGCCGGTGTCCAGCGTCGCCTCGCCTGTCACCACATAAGGATCGTCCGCAGCACCCACCTCGAGACGGTATTCGGGAACCCGTATGCGTTCATTCGTGAGCTCGAAGCGACCTTTGACGCGGGGTTGAACCTGTTCGTCGGCGGGCTTGTGTGTCTGCTTGTCTTCAATCCCCGCCGTGAACAGGCCGCTATAGTTCGGCTTGCTGTCGACCAGCTTCAACTCGCCGTCGAGATCGACATTGAGTGGATGGCGGTCCGGCAGCAATCGGGTGCGGACACGCAATACGCCGTTGTCGTCAGGCTGGCTGCTGGAAATGCTAAAATTCCCCTGCTCGCCGTCGAGCGCTGCTTCGCCATCGATTCGCCAAGGTCCGGCGAGCGAGCGCGCGGACATTTGCGCGTTGAGGCCGGTGACGTGTCGGGTGCGGCCGGATTGCTCGTCGATGAACTGGATATCACCGCCATCGACATGCACGCCCTCGAGCACGACCGACTTTGCGGGAATTTCTGGCCGGCTGCCGCGCATCCAGTCGAGCGTGCCGTCCTTCAATAGCCGCAGGCGCACTTTCGGCTCGGAAACGCGCATGTCGAAGATGAGGGCTTCGCCCGACAGAAATGGCGCCAACTCGGCGTCCATCGAGAATTGGGCGATCTGCACCAACGGCGTTCCGTCGGCGTCCTGCCCGACGCGGACATCATGCAACGTCACGGAAGGAAAAGGCAAAAGGCGAGCGTCTACGGTGCCATGAACAGTCACCTTCTTGCCGATGATCCGACTCGCCTGATCTTCGAAATTCTTCCGAAAATCTGTCCAGTCTATGAAGAGCGGAGCAAGCAGCGCCACGAATAGCACCACCACGAGCACTCCCCCCAGGAAAACCAGGACCTTACCTAACAATGCGCACCGTCTCCATTCTGCATTCCACTTACGAGTATCGAGGCGTCATGCATCCAGACGGACGCATAAAAGACGCCCTGGATCGTCAGCTTGAGCTTGGTCCCGATTCAAAACTGCGACGCAATTCTTGGGACCATGCTGAAGATCTAGGGCACCTTAACCGCTTTCCATGACGCCATCTGAAAACGGGATGTTCTAGCCTAACGCCATTCATGTCGGGAGCAAGCCAAGATCATGGCAATATTTCATTTTTCAGTTGGCGTGGAATATTTTGCCGGGGTTGAAAATCGCATCGGGATCGAGCGCCTGTTTGACTTGGCGCATCAGATCGACGGCGCCGCCGAGCTCATCTTCGAGAAACGACATCTTGCCCTGCCCTACCCCATGTTCGCCGGTGCAGGTCCCATCCATCGCAAGTGCACGCGCATTCAGCCGGGCAACGAAGGCCTCGATGACGGCGATTCCTTGCGGGGTCTTGTCGTCGAAAAGCGCCAGGACGTGGAAATTGCCGTCACCGGCGTGACCGACGATCGGGGCCAGCAATCCGTGCTCTTCGATATCGGCCTGGGTGGCGACAACACATTCGGCGAGTCTTGAGATCGGCACGCAGACATCCGTCGAAAGCGCCGCCAGTTCCGGCGCCAAAGCCCGCGCCGCCCAATAAGCATCATGGCGCGCCTTCCAGAGCCTGTTGCGCTCTTCGAGATTGGCGGTCCAGAGGAATTTTCCGCCGCCGCATTCGGCCGCGATCTCGCCGAACTGGGCCGACTGCAGCGCGACCGTCTCGTCCGTACCGTGAAACTCCAGGAACAGTGTCGGCTGCTCATCAAAGGTCAGGCCGGAATGGAGATTGCAGGCTCGCATCTGGACGGCGTCCAGCAGTTCGATGCGCGCGACCGGAATGCCCATTTGGATGGTCATTATCACCGCATCGCAAGCTGCTTTGACGCTCGGAAAGACACAGGCACCACCGGCAATCTTCTGCGGAATGCCTTGCAAGCGCAGCGTCACCGACGTCAGGACACCAAGCGTTCCCTCGGCACCGACAAAGAGCCGGGTCAGATCGTAGCCGGCGGACGACTTCTTGGCGCGGCGTGCGGTACGAATCTCCTCGCCATTGGCTGTGACCGCGGTAACGGCCAGAACATTGTCCTTCATCGTGCCGTAGCGCACCGCATTGGTACCTGAAGCGCGCGTCGACGCCATACCGCCGATCGATGCATTGGCGCCGGGATCGATCGGGAAGAACAGGCCGGTGTCGCGCAGATAGGTATTGAGCTGCTCACGAGTGACGCCAGGCTCGACGGTGCAATCGAGATCCTCGGCATTCACTTCAAGCACCCGATTCATCCGGCTGAAATCGATGGAAATTCCGCCCTGCGGCGCGTTCACCTGCCCCTCGAGCGAAGACCCGGTACCGAAAGCTATGATCGGCACCTTATGTTCAGCGCAGGCCCTGACGACCGTTTGCACATCCTCGCTCGTCTCGGCAAAAATAACCCCGTCCGGAAGTTGCGCCGGGATATAGGTTGTCGTGTGGGCATGCTGGGCGCGAAAGCTCTCGCCAGTCTGGAAGCGCTCACCGAAGGCCTGCTTCAGGATGCCGACAACGGCGGCAATGCCCGCCTCGTTGCGCCTCCCCGCCTTCGCATCAGCCAGAGCCATCTTTCCGATCTCCCATCACAAGTGCCGCAAAAGGTGTTAACCCTTTTTTCGGTTCTATGAGACATCGGCGCGACGCTGTCCAGTCATGAAAATAGCCTGCAGCTTCCGTCAACGGGCTGCATCGGCTACTCCAAATCGAACTGACTTAATTGCTGCCGGCAAGCGGGCGCATCTGCAGATCGAAACTCGACTTCACCACATTGTTCGAGATGATCGCAAGCGTGGTTTTTCCCTGCCGGCAAAGGTCGCTCGAAAGACGATATTCGTAGCCGTTATTGAGAAAGGAAAACTGGCCGGCCATCACGCCAGTCTTGCAAGGATCAGCATCTCCCGCCGGCGCTGCAACCAAGGATGTGTAGTGACCGCCGATCTGGATGGCGTTCGACGTCTTCTTGTCGACGCCGATATAGTTCAGATCGCAGGAGCTCGTAATGCCGGCAATACTGGTCGCCCCATCGGCATTGCAGGCGCTGTAGACATAGACGTAGTTCTTGTCCGATTCGAACGCGACGCCATTGTTGAATTTCACCTCCGTCGCTTTGCCGTTGAGCTGTGACGGCGTCCCGTCCTGGGATACGCTGAGATTGCCGCCATTGTAGCTGAACGCATAGCCGGAAACATGGCTCGGCGTCCCATCTGCCTCGTGGGCGTTGAGTTCATTGCCACTGTAGATATCCGCTTTGTCGTGCTTGTCGTTGAGCACCACCAGCTTCACATCCTTGCAATCATAGTTGCCACCGCACCGATCAACGATGAAGGCTTCATGCCCTTCGACCTGCAGGGACAAGGCGGGGTTGGTTATAAGAAGACCAACCGATAATACGGCGACGGCCAGCACATGGCGAGGCCCTAAACCGGCACGAAAAATCACTGGTGCGATACCGGCCTCGCGACCCTTGCCCGCCATTAGATCCATTGAAGCCATCTGACCGATCTCCCTCGCCTTCACAGGTTGTATGGGCAATGGGGTCGGCCTGTCCAGCCGGGGAGATGCAAGGAAATAAAACATCACCGGCCGAAAGACGCGGCCGGCTAATCTCGCACCGGCGAGCGAGCGGTTTCAAGCATTCCACCCCAAGCACCCGGCGCCATGCCGAACGCCTTCTTGAAATGCCGTGTCAAATGGCTTTGGTCGGCAAACCCGGTGGCGGCAGCGACTTCGGCGATCGGCTCGCCATCGGCAATCATTGCCTTGGCCCGCTGCAGCCGTCGCATCAGCAGGAAGCGATGCGGGCTGGTTGCAAAAGCGGCGCGGAAATGACGTGAAAGCGCAAAGCGGTCGAGGCCGGTGATGCGCTCCAGCTCCTTTGAACGCACAGCACGCAAGGCATGCTCTTCGAGATAGTCGCGCGCCGTTTTTACATGGCTCCAGGCAATGCTTGTCAGCGGCTTTTGCGGCAGGCGCGCATGCGAAGAAAGCCCGGTTGCCACCCGTGAGACGAAATCATCGACGAAGAGTTCATCCAGTTCCCGGTCGAGTTCGCCGAGCGCTGCCAATAGCAGGCCGGCAAGACGGTCATCCTCGACAACCGGATCATCGACAAAGGGGAGCCCGATGCCTGCCGGCTCCAGGCACTGCATCAGCATCGACGGCTCAAGATAGAGCATACGGTAGAGCAAGCCATCGTCGGTCGCGGCACCGCCATCATGCAGTTCGTCCGGATGAAGGACAATCACCCGGCCCGGCAGGCTATAGCGCCGCTCGCCACGATAGCTGAAGGTCTGCACGCCACGGATTGTGACACCGAGCGCATAGGTGTCGTGCCGGTGCGGCTCGAACGCATCACCATGGAATTGCGCCTGGATTCGCTCGATGCCGGGGTAAGCAGGTGCCGATACAATGCGGTTTGCTTCCGGCATCGCGCACAAACGTTCAAGACCCTCGAATATCTGGCCGGGTACATCCTCGCGCAACGGCTCATTCCCAGACTGACGTGAAAGTGACTACCGATGTTTGATACCAAAATCGCGATCGTTGTGCGAAACAATCTTCAATCCTGGCAGAAACTGAACGTAACTGCCTTCCTATCAACCGGGATCGTGGGGCAGTTTCCCGATGTCATCGGCGAACCCTATCGCGATCGCGCTGGCAACACGTACAACGCGCTGTCGATCCAGCCGATGATCGTGCTGTCTGCCGACGAAGCGACGATTGCCGCGATCCACCGCCGCTCCCTGGAGCGCGGCGTCATTTCTTCGATCTTTATCGAGGAAATGTTCTCCACTGGTCACGACGTCGCCAATCGGGCGGTCTTCTCCGAATTTGCACCCGAGGACGCCAAAGTGGTCGGCATCGCGCTGCGCGCCGACAAGAAAATCGTCGACAAAATCACCAAGGGCGCAACGATGCATTCGTGAATGGGCTGCAGTCAAATAAAACGGCCGGGTCGAAAACCTGGCCGTTTTGTTTGAACATTGATCTCGGATCAGCTTTGAGTGATAGGCGCGATCTGGATTTCGACGCGGCGGTTTTGCGCGCGGCCGGCTTCGGTGGCGTTGGTGGCGACCGGCTGGCTCGGGCCGAAGCCGACGGCAGACACGCGTCGCTGGTCGATGCCCTGGCTGCCGAGATAGTTGGCAACCGAACCAGCACGGCGCTCGGACAGATCCTGATTATGCTGCAGGCTGCCGGTCGAATCCGTGTGGCCGTTGACATCGATCAGCGTGCGGTTGAACTTGCGAAGCACGATGGCGACCGAATTCAGCGTCGGGAAGAATTCCGGCTTGATCGCATCCCGGTCAATGTCGAAGGTGATGGCCGACGGCATATTGAGGATGATGCGGTCGCCGACGCGCGTGACCGAAACGCCGGTGCCCTGCAACTGGGCACGCAGCTCGGATTCCTGTTGGTCCATGTAATTGCCGATGCCCGCGCCCGCGAGAGCGCCCACACCGGCGCCGATCAGCGCTGCATTGCGGCGCGAGGCCGGTGAATGGCCGATGAGGAGGCCGGCAACTGCGCCGACACCGGCGCCGATCGCAGCCCCGCCGGCGGTATTGGACACTTTCTGCTCGCCCGTATAGGGGTCGGTTGTCGTACATGCATTGAGAAAGGCTGCCGAGACGGCAAGGATGGCAAATTTCTTGATCATAGAATCGTCGCTCTCCGGTTCGATGGTCCGCAGCAGATATGAAGCAATGCGGCAATATGATGAAATGGAATATGCGTCTAGATGCCGACGGCCTCTGCCGCCATAGTGCCAGAGCGCCTTTCCTCGAAACCAACCGCTTCGGGGAAATAGCGCCCACCCAGCCGATCTCCGCCGATTTCCCTTTAAATTCATGGCCTTGCGCGATCAGAGATTTTGGAAAAGCTGTCTGACCGTATCGTAGCTTGCATTGGCTATCGACAGCGATTGCAGCCCCAGTTGCTCCTGAGTTTGCAGCGCCAACACCCGGCTTGATTGCTTCTCCATGTCGGCATCGACCAGCTTGCCGACGCCGCTGGTGAGCGAATCACTGAGATCGCTGGCGAATTGGTTTTGCAGGCTGACGCGCGTCTCCAACGAACCGAAGGCCGATCCTATCGTGTTCAGTTGATGCAGCATGGCTGTGACGGTATTGACCATATCCGTCAACCCGCCCTGCGTCGTATTGGCGTCGAGCGAGATTTCCACCTGTCCGCTCGTGTCGCCGTGCTTGCTGGTGATCAGCACATAGTTCTTTGCTGCTCCCGCCTCAGTTGCGAAGGCAGTGGAGGTGAGCACGCCATAGCCGCCGGTGCCGCTTGATCGATCGTCGATCAGATATCGTGCATCCGTCGACACCATGGGCCCGCTGGTCGAGCTGACACCGTCGTAATTCAGCATGCCGATCGAAATCGTGCCATCGGTATGGCGGATGAGCGAGCCCGGGATGCGATGTGGCTCGGTAGGGTCCTCACCATCCTGGAGCATGACCCAGTTGACGCCGTTGAAGCTCGCCGAACCGCCGACACTGCGAAGCTGGTCCTTGAGCTGGCTGATTTCCTCGTTGAGTTTGGTCTTGTCGACGCTGCCCTCATAGGCGGTCACCAATTTCGATCTGATCTGAGTTACGATGTCGATGGCGCTGTTGATACCCGTGGACGCGGTGCTGACCGTGGCAGCGGCAAGTCCGAGTGCATCCTGTACCGCCGAGACAGCGCCGATGTCGGAGCGCGTCAATGTCGAGATCGTCCAATAGGTGGCGTTGTCCTTGGCCGTCTGCACGCGCAGTCCGGACGACATCTGACGCTGCGCGACTTTGAGATCGGCCTGCGTGTTTCTAAGGACTTCAAGGGCTGTGTTGACAGGGGAGCTAACCCTTATGAAGGTCGAAAAAATACTCACGACACATGAACTCCGAACGCAATAATACGCAACAAATACAAGGAGACATTGGAACCCATTCCGCGGGCATTCATGCGCGCGGGCCGAGCGTGTCGGCGAACGATGAGCCCGGCAAAAACAACGCCTGAACTCGAGCGGTTACGGGCACCTATGATTATCAAGCATGCTTAATAAAGCGATAATCGAAACGTATTATTCACCACAAACCTTCGTTGAACCCAGAAATGATCCATCATGCTGTGATTGTGATCATTGCGCGGCCCTAAGCTTGGCGACCTTCGCGCCATCCACTGGTGAACGGTCGCAAATATGTGCGGGGCGAACTGTTCAATAGGCTTTTGCACGAAAGAATGTGCACTTTTTGTTCTATTTCCGGGCCGTTTCTTTTGCCTTTCAGGGCAGAATCATTACATTGAGCCGCATGACCATCGGACATGACGATATTCCCTTCTTTGACGAGGAGCCGGAGCGACTTGCTCCGCGCCGGCCAGCACCCGCACCTGGCCCCGCCGGTGGCGGTATTGCGGCCCGCGCCATGGCGGCGCGCGATAGCGGCCGCCGGCCAGATTATCTCGCCGGCCTCAATCCGGAACAGGCTGAAGCAGTGGAGACGCTGGATGGACCGGTTCTGGTGCTTGCGGGCGCCGGCACCGGCAAGACGCGGGTGCTGACGACGCGCATCGCCCATATCTTGTCGACCAACCGCGCTTTCCCGTCGCAAATCCTCGCCGTCACCTTCACCAACAAAGCTGCGCGCGAAATGAAGGAGCGCATTACGCTGCTGGTCGGCGGCGCCGTCGAGGGCATGCCCTGGCTCGGCACGTTCCACTCGATCGGCGTCAAGCTGCTGCGCCGCCATTCAGAGCTCGTCGGCCTCTCCTCTAGTTTCACCATTCTCGACACCGATGATGTCGTGCGCCTGATCAAGCAATTGATCCAGGCGGAGGGGATAGACGACAAGCGTTGGCCCGCCAAGCAATTCGCTGGCATGATCGACACCTGGAAAAACAAAGGCCTCGGCCCGGCCGATGTTGCCGAAGGCGACGCGCGCGCCTTCGCCAATGGCAAGGGCCGCGAACTCTATAGCGCCTATCAGGCCCGCCTGAAGACGCTGAATGCCTGCGATTTCGGCGACCTTTTGCTGCATCCGATCAATATGTTCCGGCAAAATCCGGATGTATTGAAGGAATATCACCAGCGTTTCCGCTATATCCTCGTCGACGAGTATCAGGACACGAACACCGCGCAATATATGTGGCTGCGTCTGTTGGCGCAGCGCCCGAAGGGCGAACTGCAGAATGTCTGCTGCGTCGGCGACGACGATCAGTCGATCTACGGCTGGCGCGGCGCGGAAGTGGACAACATCCTGCGCTTCGAGAAGGATTTTCCTGGCGCCAAGGTGATCAAGCTGGAGCGCAACTACCGCTCCACCGAGCATATTCTCGGCGCCGCTGCACATCTCATCGCCCATAATGAGGGCCGGCTCGGCAAGACGCTGTTCACCGACCGTTCCAATCCCGACGACATCAAGGTGCAGGTGCACGCCTCCTGGGATTCCGAGGAGGAAGCCCGCGCGATCGGCGAAGAGATCGAGCAGCTTCAGCGCGACAAGCACAATCTCAACGACATGGCGATCCTCGTGCGCGCCTCCTTCCAGATGCGCGAATTCGAAGACCGTTTCGTCACGCTCGGCCTCAACTATCGCGTCGTCGGCGGCCCGCGCTTTTACGAGCGCCTCGAAATTCGCGATGCGATGGCCTATTTCCGGCTCGTCTGCCAGCCGGCCGACGATCTCGCCTTCGAGCGCATCATCAATACGCCCAAGCGTGGTCTTGGCGATACCACCGTGCGCGCGCTTCACGACTATGCCCGTGTCCGCGATATTCCGATGCTGGCGGCAGCCGCCGACATCATCGAGACGGACGAGATGAAGCCGAAGGCGCGCAAGGCGCTGTTCGACGTCGTGCAATCTTTCCGACGCTGGCAGGGATTGCTCGAAAACACGCCGCATACCGAGCTTGCCGAACAGATACTCGAAGAGTCGGGCTATACCGACATGTGGAAGAACGACAAATCCGCGGAAGCACCGGGGCGCCTGGAAAACCTCAAGGAACTCATCCGCTCGATGGAAAGCTTCGAATCCATGCGCGGCTTCCTTGAGCATGTCGCCCTCGTCATGGACGCCGAGCAGAACGAGGATCTGGACGCCGTCTCGATCATGACGCTGCACTCGGCAAAGGGCCTGGAATTCGACACCGTTTTCCTGCCCGGCTGGGAGGAAGGACTGTTTCCGCACCAGCGCTCGCTCGACGAAAGCGGCCGTGCCGGCCTGGAGGAAGAACGCCGCCTCGCCTATGTCGGCCTCACCCGCGCCAAGCGCCGCTGCCACATCTGGTTCGTCTCTAACCGTCGCATCCATGGCCTCTGGCAATCGACCATCCCTTCCCGCTTCCTCGACGAATTGCCAGAGACGCATGTCGAAGTCGCCGAGATGGAGCAATCCTACGGCGGTTACGGTCGCGGCGGCTATGGCCAGTCACGCTTCGACAAGGCCGATCCCTTCGCCAATACCTATTCCACCCCCGGCTGGAAACGTGCGCAAGCCAACAAGACGGACGCAACCCGCGACAATTGGGGCTCCCGCTCCGGCCACGCGGTGGAACGCATCGGCTACGGCGAAAGTGGCCCTAGAACCCGCACCATCGACGGCGAACTTGTCGCCAAATCCACCTCCTCCGAGCCCTCCCGCTTCGCGGTCGGCGACCGGGTCTTCCACATGAAGTTCGGCAACGGCAATATTTCTGAGATCGAGGGCAACAAGCTGACGATTGATTTTGATAAGGCCGGGCAAAAGCGCGTGCTGGATGGGTTTGTGGAGCGGGCGTGAGTGGTGCCGACGGCACCGCTTGGCCGCAAAGCGCACGCTTCGAGCATCGGCGGCGCTTCGCTATTGACCAAGTAAAATGGCCGACATGGGCTGGCGAAAAACGGATTGCCTCTTAGTTCAAGAGGGGATCCACGAGCGAAGGGACTACGCAATGGCAAAGAACACGATCTGCGTGTGGTATGACAAAGATGCTGAAGCCGCCGCCCGCTTTTATGCCGAAACATTTCCGGACAGTGCAGTGGGCGCGATCATGCGCGCGCCTGGAGATTATCCGAGCGGTAAGCAGGGAGACGCTTTGGTTGTCGAATTCACCGTTGCGGGCATTCCTTGTATCGGCCTGAACGGCGGCTCCGGGGTCAAGCACAGCGAAGCCTTCTCGTTTCAAATTTCGACCGACGATCAGGAAGAAACCGACCGCTACTGGAACGCCATTGTCGGCAACGGCGGCCAGGAAAGCGAATGTGGCTGGTGCAAGGACAAGTGGGGTGTGTCCTGGCAGATCACGCCGCGCGTGCTGATGGAAGCGCTCGCTGTAGGCGGCGATGAAGCCAAACGTGCTTTTGATGCCATGATGACCATGCGCAAGATCGACGTCAGGGCCATCGAAGCCGCCAGGCGAGGCTGAGGTGCCATGGCATCTCTATGCCGCCGCCAGGGCATGTCGCACAAAACTGCGCAATGGTTTTGCGACAACGAGAGGCGCAAGATCAAGAACCTAAAGCGCAACGACGAATCCTAGAGATCGTGATGCGCTTTAGGGCACATGCTCCATCATGATCTGCGTGTGCAGCATCGGCGCGTCGCTTCCGAAATAGGTTTGGAGCAGTGGCAGAAAACCGTCCGACAGATAGAAATCCGTCAAGGCGCGGTCGACCACCAGGCGGAAATCGCCATCGTCGCGCCTGAGGGCGATTGCATAGGGTTCATGCGTGAACAGACGATCGCCTACCTCTAGCGAGGACGGATTGTGCGCTCGCTTGGCGAGGCTCATGAGCAGCACCTGATCAGCGAAATAGGCGTCGATCTTGTGTTCCTCCAGCGCCTTGAGCCCTTCCTCATGCGTATTGAAATCGGCAATCCGTGTCTTCGATATCTCGGTGCTTTGCGCCTTACGCAAAATCGCGTCCGTCGTCGTGTTTGCGCGCACGCCGATGACGCTGGTGGACGCGAGATTCTGGCTGACGGCTCGAGGAGCGGGCTTGTCCAGGAAAAGGGATTGCAGATAGTCGGGCGAGTCCCTGCGGAGCAGCGCGCTCGCTCCGGTCAGGAAGATTGGCTGCGAGAAGTCGACGATTTCCCGCCTTTCCAGATTAACGGTGACTGCGCCGCAAAGCAGGTCCACCTGACCGCTCTTGACGCTATCGAAGCCATTGGCGAGCGTCATCTCGACGTATTCGCGCTTCACCTGCGGGACCACATGTTCGATTTCGTCAGCGACCTTGCCGCAGAGGTCGACGGCATATCCTGTCGGTTTTGCGTCAGGCTTGCTGGAGGAGAACGGCGCTTCGTCAACAACGTAGCCGATGCGCAGGGTTCCGCGCTCCCGCAGCGTGTCGAGCGTCCCGGCGCTCGCCGCGGAGGCCTGCATGCAAACGGCAAGACCGACGAGCAGCAGCCATCTCATGTGCTTGGCCATTTCTGCATCAAGGACGACGGCACCAGCATATCCTCGTCTCCGTAAAGCGGATGATCACAAGGGCTGCACGCAGATTATGGCCTCGCCGCCATTTGTCAATCGTAGATTGCTTAATCAAGGAGCTGACGGCTACACGGCTTTCGCTTGATTTTCCGCCGTCGGCCTAAAGCCGGCGTCCTCGAATTCAGCCGCAGCATTTGCCCGCACTGGTCGGAGCGCAGCAGGACGTAGATTGGGTTTGCTCCGCCAGCCACCGATCGCGTGGTTTGCAACTCGCCGCACGGGGGGCCAGGTCCACGTGCACAGCCCCGCCTTGAACGCTCGGGACAGCGGCGCAATAAAGCTGCATCGGGCGGACACCATCGCTGACCTCAAAGGTCAGCCGCGCCGATCGGTCGAGTTGCACATGGTCGGACACCTTGCGGATGATCGCTGCGAACTTGCCCGCCGGCATGTGCCTGCGGTCGTCTTCCTCGATATCCCAGAGCTGCACGAAGATCTCCGACCAAGCTTCCGGATTAGCGCCGCAATCGAGTGCGGAAAACTGCCCGGCTTTGACTTCGGTTACATGATAGCCCGGCTTTACCGGCTGGCGATCATAGTGGAACACCAAGGGGAGATCTTCGGAAGCTGCCAAGCTGTCGAGCAACAGGCCAAGGCTGATATCCTCGGAGAGGGTCTTGTCGATCGCGTTCATTTGAGGTACTCCTCGTTTCAACATTTCAAGGATTATTGAATTATGGACGAACGTCAAGCCCTCGCCTCGTTCGGTGCGCTCTCCCAGGAGACGCGCCTACAGATCGTCCGCATGCTTGTCGTTTCTGGCCCTGAAGGTATGGCGGCTGGGTCGATTGCGGAGAAACTTGACGTGTCGCCGTCGAACGTCTCGTTTCACCTTAAGGAATTGGATCACGCAGGCCTCGTAAGCCAGCAACGCGAGGCCCGTTCGATCATCTACACCGCAAATTACGACGCGCTTGGCGGCCTCGTGCGCTTCCTGATGGAAGACTGCTGTGGCGGCCATCCAGAGATCTGCGCGCCCGTTAAGGCTGCGCCAACCTGCTGCCCGCCCGATGAGGGATGTGTCCGATGACCGACCCTGACATTTGGATGGACGCGATCGCAGCGAACGCACCGCAATTGCGGGAAGCCCTGGCAGATGCTCGCCTTCCCACCGACGATTTGACTGAAGACGGCCGTCGGTTTTTCCGCTTCTCGATGGGCAGGACAACAGTTGCCTTCGGCGGGATCGAACTTTACGAGGCGAGCGCGCTGTTGCGCTCCTTCGTCGTGCTGCCGGGCCATCGCGACCGAGGCATTGGTCAGGCGGTCATGCAGAAACTCCTCGACAAGGCGCGTGATGGTGGGGCAAGCGCGGCCTATCTGCTGACCGATACTGCCGCTCCCTTCTTTAAGGCCTGTGGCTTCGAGGAGATCGAGCGTGATGCCGCCCCGAATGCCATCCTGGCGACGCGCCAGGCAACAAGCATCTGCCCTGCCTCTGCCGCCCTCATGGCCATGGATCTGAAACGATGACCCCTTTCTCGCTCTCGCGCCGGCTGACAGCGGAGGTTCTCGGCACTTCCTTTCTGGTCGCCACCGTTGTCGGCTCGGGCATCATGGCGGACAGGCTGACGGCTGACACCGCGCTCGCGCTGCTTGCCAATACGCTTGCAACGGGGACGATCCTCGTGGTGCTGATCACCTTGCTGGGGCCTATCTCCGGCGCTCACTTCAACCCGGTCGTATCGCTGGTTTTCGCCATGCGTCGCGAGCTGAAAGCGACATTCGCCCTTGCCTACGCGGCAGCGCAAGTCGTCGGAGGCATCCTTGGAACATTCCTCGCGCATGCCATGTTCGAGCTGCCGCTGCTTCAGACCGCGACAACCATCCGCACTGGAGGCGGACAATGGCTTGCCGAAGTCACGGCGACTTTTGGCCTCGTCTTCGTCATTCTTGCCGGCTTGCGGTTCCGTTCCGAGGCGATCGCTTGGTTGGTCGGCCTCTACATAACCGCCGCATATTGGTTCACGGCCTCCACGTCGTTTGCCAATCCCGCGGTCGCGATTGCACGCTCATTGACGAATAGCTTTGCCGGCATCCGTCCGATCGATCTTCCAGGCTTCATCATCGCGGAAGTCCTGGGCGGTCTCCTCGCGCTCGTTCTTTCAAGCTGGCTGTTGATGGAAGCGCGCACCGCTCAATCTCAACACACACATGGGAACTAGCCTCATGACCGTGAACGTCACGATCTATCACAATCCGGAATGCGGAACCTCCCGCAACACGCTGGCGATGATCCACAACGCTGGTATCGAGCCGACGGTCATAGAATATCTGAAGACGCCCCCGAGCCGCGAACAGCTCGTGAAAATGATCGCCGATGCAGGTTTGAGCGTGCGCGAAGCAATCCGCCAAAAGGGCACGCCCTACGCTCAGCTGGGCCTCGACAACCTGGATCTGACTGACGACCAATTGCTCGATGCCATGTTGAAAGACCCTATCCTGATCAATCGTCCGTTTGTCATCAGCCCGCTGGGAACGCGTCTGGCGCGGCCCTCGGAGGTCGTTCTGGACATCCTGCCGGACACCCACAAGGGTCCATTCGCAAAGGAGGACGGCCAGCAGGTTCTCGACGCCGAAGGCAAGCGCCTTGTCTGAACGCGTGCCGCTTGCCGCCGTCGTGGCGCTCGGCGTTACCCAGATCATCGGTTATGGCACCCTCTATTACAGCTTCAGCATTCTCGCCCCGGACATGGCCGCATATTTTGCCTGGTCGATCGAATGGGTTTTCGGTGCCCTGTCGGCCGCCCTTTTGATCAGCGGTCTGACGGCACCCTGGCTAGGGGTTTTGTTCGACAAGATCGGTGCGGGCCGCATGATGACGATTGGTTCAGCGGTTGCTGCCATCGCGCTTGTCGCCTGCTCCTATGCGCCGAACAAGGCAGCCTTCATGGCCGCGCTGATCGCGGTCGAAGTCGCCGCCAACTTGGTGCAATACGGGGCGGCCTTCGCTCTTCTCGTTCAACTCCGGCCACAGGTGGCTTCGCGCAGCATCACCTATCTCACTCTTATCGCCGGCTTTGCGTCGACGATGTTTTGGCCGATCACCAGCGCGCTGCACGCGCACCTGACTTGGCAGAATGTTTACCTCGTCTTTGCGGTCATCAATCTGCTCCTCTGCATGCCGATCCATGCTTGGCTTTCGCATGCCGCATCCGCACGCCGGGTGGCGTCGTCAGCTGCCTACCCGAGAATAGAAGGCGTTCTGGCACCAGCGCGCCGCCGACTTGGGTTCGGCCTGATGGTCATGGGGTTTTCGCTGATGTCGCTCGTCAGTTCGGCCGTGCTGGTGCACATGGTGCCGCTGCTATCCGGCCTAGGGCTGGGGACTACCGCCGCCCTGACCGGGACACTGTTCGGCCCATCGCAAGTCGGCAGCCGCCTTATCAACATGGTCTTTGGCAAGACCCTGCCAGCGCTCCATTTGGCCGTGATTGCTGCGATACTCATTCCTGGCGGGACGCTTATCCTTCTTCTGACCGCCCCCTCCGTCCCTGGTGCCATGGTCTTTGCCGTGGTATTCGGTATGGGTAATGGGCTTCTGAGCATAGTGACAGGCACGCTACCACTGCAGCTCTTCGGCAGCGATGGCTACGGGAAGCTGCAGGGAAAGATGATGGCGGCGCGGTTGATCCTGTCAGCCCTGGCGCCATTCGTTCTGGCGCTCGGCATGGCAAACATGGGCATCACGCCGTCGCTCAGTATTACCGCAGCATTGGGAGGGCTTGCCGTCGTCGCCTTCATTTTCATAGCGGTCTTGCGATGATTGTGATGCCAGCGGCGGGGTAGCGACAGAGAAGCCACCGCGAAATGATGCCGGTCTCGCAGTGGCGCTGTTTGAGAGCCCAATATGTGGCGATATAGGATCATGCTGGCGTGATGGAGTTCGCCGTCCATGAAGTCTCCATCGGCGGTAAAGCCGGTATCGTCCCAATAGTCGATGTGATTGCCGCGAACTACATATCGCCCCTGGTAGGCGCTTTCGCGCCGGCCGCGCGCTTCGTCATAACGGCCGTCCGGCAGCAGATTGTGGCGCACATAGCCGTCGGCAGTAACCCGCATGCCGGCATAGGGATGGTCTTGTCGAACGGACGCAGATGCGTTTGGCTTGTTGTTCATGGTGTGACGAGGGCATGCCGATGGATGAAGTCTTTCTGATTATCGGCGCTTCGAGCGGGGTCGACGAGGTATTGCCCGCGAACTGAAATGCGCTCAGCGCTGGAGAAGACCGAGGCACTGATCGATCACGTCAGGCGCTTTCCGGCCGGCGAAGACAGTTGATAGGCAGCGTGAGTGCCGTTAGCGGCGACCTAGAAGCGATACCCGGAGAATTCAAATCTACCAAAGCTTCCGGCCATCCCTCGCCTTCATTCGCATCGCTGCATTGCACAATCGGCATTGCTAGCACGCTACCAATCTCGGACCAATCGCTTATATCGAGGAGTGCGGGTCGCGTTACGGCGCCTTCCCCGCTTTCGCAGGAAGCCGTTGCCAGCTTGCCGTTCGGCATGCCCAAAGGGAACTCCACCCTTGCCTGGCAAAACTAAAATTCGAGGATAATGAAATGGCTGGCATAGCAACAAGCTCTGCGGCTGCTGGCGGTCGTGCGTCCACGCACCAGGGCCAGGGCAGCTATCAATTCGCGCTCGTCGCACTGACTTCGCTGTTTTTCATTTGGGGTTTCATCACCTGTCTGAACGACATTCTGGTCCCGCATCTGAAGAGCGTCTTTCAGCTCAATTACACCCAATCAATGCTGATCCAGCTCTGCTTTTTCGGCTCCTATTTCATCGTCTCGCTGCCGGCCGGCGCGCTGGTCAAGCGCATCAGCTATAAATGGGGCATTGTCGTCGGCCTCGTCATCGCCGCCGTCGGCTGCGCCCTGTTCATCCCGGCTGCCAGCCACCGCGTCTATGCCCTCTTCCTCGGCGCCCTCTTCGTGCTCGCCGCCGGCATCACCATCCTGCAGGTCGCGGCCAACCCCTATGTCACGGTGCTTGGCCCGCCGGACACCGCCGCAAGCCGCCTTAATCTGACGCAGGCGTTCAATTCGCTCGGCACCACCATCGCTCCGCTCCTCGGCGCCATGCTGATCCTATCGGCCGCGACGGTCGCCGCCACCAATGCGACACCGGAGCAGCTCGATGCGATACGGCTTGCCGAAGCCGGCGCCGTGAAATTCCCCTATCTGCTGCTCGCCGCAGCCTTTCTTGTGCTTGCCGCCGTGTTCGCCGCGCTGAAGCTGCCGGAGGTTGAAGACGAGGAGACGATCGAGCCCATGCGCGGCGGCGGATCGGCATGGCAATATCGCCACCTCGTGCTCGGCGCGGTCGGCATCTTTCTCTATGTCGGCGCGGAAGTCAGCGTCGGCAGCTTCCTCGTCAATTTCCTGAGCCAGCCGGACATCGCGCAACTGTCCGAAGCCGATGCCGCCCATTACGTCTCCTACTTTTGGGGCGGCGCCATGATCGGCCGCTTTATAGGCTCGCTCGTCATGCGCCACGTCGACGATGGCAAGGCGCTGGCCTTCAATGCAGTGATCGCCGCCATCCTGCTGCTGGTAACCGTGCTTTCGACCGGCCATGTCGCCATGTGGTCGGTGCTGGCGATCGGCCTCTTCAACTCCATCATGTTCCCGACGATCTTCAGTCTCGCCCTCCATGGTCTCGGCAAATATACCAGCCAGGGCTCGAGCATCCTCGTCCTTGCCATCGTCGGCGGCGCCATTCTGCCGGTGATCCAGGGTACGCTTGCTGATACTGTCGGTATCCATCTCGCCTTCCTGATGCCGATCCTCTGCTATGCCTACATCGCCTACTATGGTCTGAAGGGCCACAAGCCTGCGTAACCTTTGGAAAACCATCGCGCGCCGTCTGACCGTCACGCGGGCGCAAAAGGCTTGATCCGGGGCGCAACGCTTGGCATCGTTGCAGTGCGACAGAAACGGAAGGACGGGCCATGAGAGCGCTGCTTTTGATCGATATCCAGAACGGTTTCTGCCCCGGCGGCAATCTCCCGGTGCCCGACGGGGATCAGGTGGTGCCTGTCGCCAACAGGCTGATCGATAGCGGCAAATACGACATGGTGCTCGCCTCCCAGGATTGGCATCCCGCCGGCCACGGCAGTTTCGCCTCCACCCATCCAGGCAAGAAACCCTTTGAGATGGGCATGCTCTCCGGCAAGCCGCAGATGATGTGGCCGGATCACTGCGTCCAGAATACCGAAGATGCCATGTTTCACCCTGACCTGAATATCGATGGTATCGACTTCATCCAGCAGAAGGGCCAGAACCAGGCCGTCGACAGCTATTCCGCCTTCCGCGACAATGATCAGGCGGCCCTTACCGGCCTTGCCGCACATCTGCGCGCCGAGGGTGTCACCGAACTCGATCTCTGCGGGCTGGCGACGGATTACTGCGTGAAATTCTCGGCTCTGGACGCCATTGAAATGCTGCCGGGCGTTACCGTCCGCTTTATCGAGGACGCGAGCCGTGGCATCGATCCTGATGGCGTCAAGGCCGCGATCAACGAAATGCGGACGCGCGGCGTCGCCATCATCCACAGCAAAGAAGCGCTTGCCTAAAATTCCCCCTATCAGGCTAAACCTTCCCTAAAGAAAATAGCGCAAGCTGTTCCCGGTATTGGATATATCGGGACATTTTTCGTGCAGTCGATCACCATCAACGGCCGTTTCCTAAGCCAGCCTTTGTCGGGCGTGCAGCGTTTCGCCCGCGAGCTAACGCTGGCGCTCGACCGTAAGATCGCCGCCGGCAGCGTGCCAGCGGCGCTGAAGGGCATCAACTGGCGGCTGGCCGTGCCACGCGATACTCCGGTCGATATCGGGCTCTCGGCCATATCGGTCGACGCCTTCAGCTCCGGTCCTGGCCATGTCTGGGAGCAGACGGCGTTGCTTGCGCATTCCCGCGGCGGCCGGCTGATCGGCTTCGGCGGCAGCGGCCCGCTGCTGCATCGCCGCCAGGCCGTGGTCATCCATGATGTGACGATCTTCCGTCATCCCCAATCCTTCAAGCGCAGCTATCGCCTGCTGCACGGCGCGCTCGGCTCGGTGCTGACCCGCACCGCCAAGATCGGCACCGTATCGGAATTCTCGCGCAAGGAACTGGCCTCCGTCTTCCATGTCCCTTCCGACGGCATCGATGTCGTCTACAACGCCGTCGATCATTTCGCTGCCATCGAGCCGGATGAGACGATCATCGAACGCCTGGGCCTCAAAACCAACGGCTTCTTCCTGCTGGTCGGCACGATGAAGCCGAACAAGAACCTCGATTTCGCCATCCGCGCCTTCGAGGCACTGGGCGATCCCGATCAGAAGCTGGTGGTCGTCGGTGGCACGGCGCCGACCGTATTCAAATCGGATGGTCCCGCGTCGAATGATCACATGCTTTTTCCCGGGCGGCTAAGCGATGCGGAGATCGCCGCCCTCGAGCGCCATGCCACCGCTTTCGTCTTCCCGAGCCTCTATGAAGGTTTCGGCATCCCGCCGCTGGAAGCGATGACGCAGGGCTGTCCGGTGCTTGCCGCAGACATCCCCGCCGTGCGTGAGGCCTCCGGCACCGCCGCGCTCTATTTTGATCCGACGCACCAGGATGAACTAATTGCGGCGATGCGCCGGATCGCAGGTGACGAAACGTTACGTGAGGACCTGCGCAAAAGGGGCCGTGAGAATGTTGCCCGTTTCTCGTGGGACCGCAGCGCCGACCGGGTGCTGACCATGCTGGAAGATCTCTAGTTCAAGACGCAGTCTGCCGGCGGAACATTTTTGTGAAATAGCTGTAGAGGCCGAGCAGACAGAAGGCCGCGCCGCCTGCGATCCCAGCGCAAACCGAAATCCATAGCGAATAATCAAAGCCGGCCGTCGCCAACACCGGCACCGCAAGTCCGGCGGCGGAAAGCACGACCGGCTGCCAGACGAAATTAAAGGGCAGTGCCATCAGTACTTTCACGCCGACCATCATTGCCATCAGCGCGCCCACCATGCCGCCGGCCATCAGCGAGGCGTCGCTGAAGGAGGCAAGAGAACCGCCCGCAAGCGCGCCTAGATTGAGCAGCGCGCAATCCACCGCCGCCAGTAGAAAGATCGAAAGCAGCCGATGGCGCAAATGCGAAGGCGTTGGCAGCATGTTGAGCGTCAAGGCCCGGCAGACCGACAGGCCGGTGACGAACGGTGCTGCACTGAGAAAACCGTCGCGGAGGCCCTGCGCAATGACGAAATGACCGATCGGTTGCAGCAACGCAAAGATCCCTGCCGCCGTCATCAGTGTGAAACCCGTCAGCAGCGAATAATAAGCACCAAGCTGCTGTCTGAATGCCGGTGTCGCCCCCTCGCGGTCGTAGGTTGCGACCAGATCGGGATACTGAATGGCCTGCAAAGCCGAGACTATCAGCACGAAAGGCCGTTGCAGCAGGTCGAGCGCCAATAGCGCACCCGCTGCCCCTCCTGCCCCCAATGCCGCCGTCAGGATCGACTTCAGCCCCAGCGGCGCCAAGAGCCCGATGACCGAAGCACCGGCCGCGACGCTGCCATAGACAAAATGCTTTCGCACCAGCGGCAGTTCGATACCGGCCGCCTCGCGCAGGCTGTTGCGGGTCAACAACATTGCCAGCGCACCATAGGCGATATAGCCGGTGAGCAGGCCCGCCACTGCAGACGAAAAATTCGGCATGATCGACGCACCGGCCAAAGTGCCGACTGCCAGAATAGTGGCCCGCGACCCCTGCAGTCGCGAGAAGGCACGAAACTCCTGACGGAACCGCAGCATGGTCAGATGCAGGTCGCTACCACCCTGAAAGACCGCCACTAGCCCCCCGAGCACGGCGATCTGCGCCGGCACGGCAAAAAGGGTCGACGCGACCGCAGCCACGAGACAGATCACGGAGCAAGCGGCAAATTCGGCGGTCAATGCTGTCCGCTCCGCCGCCTCGCTTCCCGGCGCCTGGCCCGGATAGAAGCGACTGCAAGCGAAACGCACCCACTCGAAACAGAAGATCGCCGCAAACTGGCTGATGGAGATGAACAGCGAATAGGCTGCGTAATCCGCCGGCGACAGCAAATGCGCGACGGCGATCAGCAGCCCGAAGGCCACCGCCGCCTGATAAAAATATGCCGCCAACGCTATGATCTTTGCCATGGCGGCAGCTAACATCAAAAAGCTGAGAAAAGCGCTAATCTATATGCGCAACAGATAAAATGGACCAGGGCCATAGGCGTCCTTGAATTGCTTTTCTGCACCGCACACGTTAGAAGGACCCGCCAATTCAGAGGGTGGGAGACCCAGAGGTGTTGGGCGGCGCCTGTCCGTGGAGGAGTGTCAGCATGGAAACGATCAGCACGATAGCTGCATTGCGCGAACACCTTGCTTCCTGTCGCAGAGCTGGCAAAAGCATCGGCCTGGTGCCGACCATGGGCTATCTTCACGCCGGCCACATGGAGCTGGTGGCGCGCGCCAGGGCTGAAAACGACATTGTTGTTGTTTCGATCTTCGTCAATCCGCTGCAATTCGGCGCCAACGAGGACCTTGCAAAATATCCGCGCGACCTGGAGCGCGACAGCGCCATGCTGCGCGATGGCGAAGTCGACTTCCTCTTCGCGCCCGGCGTAACCGACATGTATCCGCGACCGATGGCGACGCTCGTCGATGTGCCGAAACTTGGGATGGAACTGGAGGGCGCGGTTCGCCCCGGACATTTCTCCGGCGTCTGCACGGTCGTCACCAAGCTTTTTAACATCGTCCAGCCCGACAGAGCCTATTTCGGCGAAAAGGACTATCAACAGGTGGCCATCATCCGCCGCATGGTAGACGATCTGGCCGAACCGGTCCGCATCGTGCCGGTGCCGACCGTGCGCGATGCCGATGGCGTGGCGCTGTCCTCGCGCAACACCTATCTGTCGAAGGAAGAACGCGCCGCCGCCGTCATCGTGCCGAAGGCGCTGGCTGAAGCAGAACGGCTCTATGCTGAGGGCGCCGATGATCCCGCCTATTTCGAGGCATCGCTGCGTGCATTTATTGCGAGCGAGCCGCTGGCAACTCCCGAAGTCGCCGCAGTCCGCAATCCCGATACTCTGGAGCCGTTGACGAGCTTGCAGGGCCAACCCATCCTCGTCGCTCTCTTCGTCCGTGTCGGCTCGACCCGGCTATTGGACAATCGCGTCATTGGTCTCAAGCAGACCGAAAACCACAAGGCCGCCTGAGATGAGCACGATCGGACAGACCAAACGCACCACCACTGCTCAGATCGAAGCGATGAAGGGCACGCGCCCCCTTGTCAGCCTCACGGCCTACACGACGCCGATCGCCCGTCTTCTCGACCCGCATTGCGACCTGCTCCTGGTCGGCGATTCTCTCGGCATGGTTCTCTACGGCATGGAATCGACGGTGGGCGTCACGCTGGAGATGATGATCGCCCATGGTCAGGGCGTCATGCGCGGCGCAAAAAAGGCCTGCGTCATCGTCGACCTGCCCTTCGGCTCCTACCAGGAATCGAAAGAACAGGCCTTTCGCAATGCGGCACGCATTTTGAAGGAAACAGGCTGCAACGGCGTCAAGCTGGAGGGCGGCGAAGAAATGGCCGAGACCGTCGCCTTCCTCACCCAACGTGGCGTGCCGGTCTTCGGCCATGTCGGACTGATGCCGCAACTGATCAACACCACCGGCGGCTATCGGTCGCTCGGACGCTCCGACAAGGAAGCAGACAAGATCCGACGGGATGCCAAAGCAATCGCTGAGGCCGGAGCCTTCGCGCTCGTCGTTGAAGGTACGGTGGAGCCAGTCGCCCGCGAGATCACCCAGTCGATTGCCATCCCCACCATCGGCATCGGCGCGTCAGCGGCCTGCGACGGCCAGATCCTCGTCTGCGACGATATGCTTGGCCTCTTCAACGATTTCAAACCTCGCTTCGTGAAGCATTTCGCCGAATTGGCGCCGATGGTTTCAAAGGCGGCCGAGACCTATGCGCAAGAGGTGAAGGCACGGACGTTTCCGGGTGCGGAACATGTGTTTGTGGTGAAAAAATAGCCGGACATGCCGCCGATCGGCGTCAGCGTTGCGCTTCCGCTCGAAGTTCACGGCGATTTTCATCCCTGGAATGTGCTTGGATCTCTTCGGAGAGCAATCACCGTTGATTGGCTTGATGCCCCAAGCTGAGACCCCCTTGGAGATGTCCACCGAAGCTATGTGCATCGTTATGACCGCGACCTGGCGACAGCCTATGTGGATGCCTATGCGCGGGCGAGCGGCGGGAACCTACGGCCATCCTCGCCTGGCTTGCCTATGTTGCGGCGGCTCGATTGTCGCAGCCAGTTCCGGATGAGGCCTGCAGTTTGATGGGGCTGGTCGAGGGCGACACGCCGAGCTCAGTCACCGCTTCTCCGGCGGCGAGTGGCTTGCCACCTCCTTCTCCAACAGATAGATCGCCTCGCCGAAATCCTCCATCTTCGCCATCAGCGCCGCATGCGCGTCGCTAAGGCCCTGATTGTAGAAATGCGGGCCGATTTCGGTGGTGAAGAAATCGAGCAGGAATTCTGCCGGCAGCGCACCAATCGTCTGGTCGAGTTCGTCGGAGAAATAGCGCTGAATCCGGGCCACGATCGCGGCCTTTTCCTCTTTCGAAAAGCTAATCTTTTTCACGGGTTAGGCTCCGAGGTTCTCGGGAAAATCGATTGGCTAGATCAGCGAAATCAATTGTCCTATCAAGGAAATTGAATTGCCGATGCTCACCGCGCAGCTTACAGGGCGAAAGGTTTTCCATAAAGGACTGAGCGGACGATGGGGCGCGCGGAATTTTTTGAGGGGTTGAAGGGTGGTATTCCCGTCGGCCTCGCGGCGGCGCCCTTTGGCGCGTTGTTTGGGGCCCTGGCGCGCGACCAGGGCATGTCGCTCGGCGAGCTGACCCTGATGAGCGGCACGGTCTATGCCGGCGCCAGCCAGATGGTGGGCATCGATCTTTTCGGCCACAATGTCCAGGCATGGCTGATCGTGCTGTCGATCCTGGCGGTCAATTTCCGCCATGTGCTCTATTCGGCGGCAATAACCCGCTATGTCAGGCATTTCTCGCCTATCGAAAAATTCTTCACCTTCTTCCTGCTGGTCGACCCGCAATTTGCCGATACGGTCAAGCGCGGCGAGAGCCGCAAGCAGGTTACCTTTGCCTGGTACCTTGGCTTTGCGGCCATGGTGTACGTCCCCTGGGTGGTGCTGAGCTTCGTCGGCGGCCTCATTGGCAGCATGATCGGCGATCCCAGGACGATCGGCCTTGATATTTTGCTGCCCGTCTATTTCCTCGGCATCGTCATCGGCTTTCGCAAACGCAACAATTTCCTGCCCGTGGTCATCGCAAGCACCGCCGCCTCCGCCATCGCCTTTCGCTATGTGGGCTCGCCCTGGCACGTCAGCATCGGCGCGCTTGCCGGGGTTGTCCTTGCGGCCGCGCTGCCGACGGTCAAGTCGAACCGTAAGCCCGACCTTGTCACCGAAAATCACGAGGTCTGAGTATGACCGATTTCAATCCGCATATGGTCCTGCTGATCTTCGCCGCCGCCGTCGTGACCTACCTCACGCGCATCGGCGGCTACATCCTCATCACCAAGATGACGCGCATCCCTCCGCGTGTCGAAGCCGCACTGAATGCCGTACCAGCGGCCGTGCTGACGACACTCGTCGCACCCGCCTTTTTCATTGGCGGCTGGGATACGAAAGCCGCCATGGCCGTGGCACTGCTGGTGGGTCTGCGCTTCTCGCCGACCTACATGCTGATCGCGGGATGGGTCGTCGTGATGGCATGGCGGCGGCTTGCCGGGATTTAACACCCGCTCTCCAGAACCTAAACAAACCTGTTGCATAGCTGATTAAAGCTAGGCAGCCGCCTTGTTGTCTGGTTCCTGCTTCCCGCGCAAGTCCACGACTTGTCGCATCGAGGCTCGTTTCACGCGGGGC
>NZ_JARFYN010000038.1 GCF_030272695.1 Martinezella calliandrae | reverse complement strand
GGCTTATAGACCCACCCCCAGAGCATAGTCAACACCCACATTGTAAAAATTCTGACATTTTTATATCTTATTGATTTTACAGAGGTATTTGCAATCCACAGGGAGAAAGCGGCCCGATCGTCTCCAGAACGCCGCAATATATTGTCCGGTTGGTCAAATTTTTCGATCTGAAACGAAGAATGGCCCGTTCCGGACCGGCGGGGATCGTTGCATTCTTCGTTCCGAAGCCAATTCATGGTTAACAAATCGTTTCGGCCCGCGCGCGCCCTTAACCTTTTTACCTAGGCTAGATCTCATAAAAGCCAATACTTTACATTAGATTTCTGCTATATAAAAAGGCTGGGAGGACAGCATGGATACAACGAGACCAGAGAGCATCATCGAAGTCAGCGTCGACAGCGCCACCGGACGAAGGGCACTCGGCATCATGAACATGCGCCAGGCATTGGATCTGCCTGATCTGCCGAGCTTCACCTATACGCATCCGGACCCGCAAAAGGCCGCCGCAGGCATCGTTGTTAGCCGGGAGGAACTAAAGCGCTTCCTCACCCGTCATTGAGCGGTAACGCGACAGATGGCACAGATCGCGCAGCCAGGCGCGAGCGCTTTGGTGTGCCCTATTTCAGGCGGCAGCCCGACTGGTCGTCGCAAGCGGCAGAAGCACGATCGCGTTAAGCCCACCGCCGTCGCGATCTTCTAGGCAAAGTGCGCCGTTATGCGCATCGAGGATTTGCCGGACGATCGTCAGTCCTAATCCGCTCCCCCCAAGATCGCGATTGCGCGATTCCTCCAGACGGACAAAGGGCTCGAGCACATCCTTGCGCCGCTCCATCGGAATACCCGGGCCGCGATCGCCGATGATGACGGCGGCATGATCGCCGCGACGCTCGATGCCAATGTCGGCCCTGCCACCGTAGCGCAGCGCATTGTCGATCAGATTATCTAGCACCCGAGCCAAGGCCGTCTGAGGCACCGTCACCGCCAATTCTTTTCCCAGCGGCGAAAGCGAGACCACGTCCGGTCTGTCCTGGCGCTCCGCGACAAGCGCGCAAACAGCAACATTGAGATCGGCAATATCCCGTCCTCCGGAAACGACGGTGCTGCGGGCAAAGCCCAGCGCGTCCTCGACGAGGTGCTGCATGGCGTCGATATCGGCGATCGCCCGCTCACGATGCGGCGTGTCAGGCAACATCTCCATGCGCAGGCGGAAACGGGTGAGATAGGTTCGGAGATCATGGGAGATCGCCCCGAGTATCAGGGTGCGATTGTTTATCAACGCGGCAATGCGCAACTGCATGCCATTGATGGCACGGATCAGCATGCGCAGCTCGCAGGCGCCCCGTTCCGGAATTTCGATCGGCTGCAGGCCCTTGCCGATAGAATTGACCGTGCGAGACAACCGAGTCAACGGCCGGGTCTCCCGCGCCACGGCGACAATGGCGATCACCGCCACCAGCATGCCGAGAAGTCCGGCCATGAAGCCCACGGGAACGCCACGCAGCCGCACGGTCGGTGTATCGGTCAGGCTAAAGACGGCAATCTTGCCGCCGGCAATGCCAATCGACACTTCGATCGTACGGTCAGGAGCGCCGACTGAAAACCAACCCTGCGGCTGTTCGGGGAGGGAGCGCAGGCTGAAATAGTGATCGCCGAGCGCGATGCCAGCAAACTCATGGGCCAGCCTGTGACCAAGAATCGGGTCGGCCGCATCATCATTTTGCACCGGCGGCGGAGCATCGGCCAGACGCAGATCCAGACCGGCCGCGGTCAGCGCACGTACGGCCTGTTCCTGCGCCTCCGGTGGAATGGCATCGAGGAGGCGCACCGCCGACCTGACCTGCATCGCTGGCGACTGCCGGTGGCCGAGCGGCAAATCCGGTTTCAAACTGGCGGCAACGAAGGCGGCAAGCTGGATGATGAACAGAGCGACTGCGACGATCATGATGATGCGAGAAACGAGACCGAGTTTCAGCATGGCTCAGATATCCCTCACGTCGACGGTCAGGAGATAGCCGGCATTGCGCACGGTGGTGATGACCTGAGCGCCATCCGGCAAATAGTGCGCAAGTTTGGTGCGCAGGCGCGAGACGGTGACGTCGATCGTGCGATCGAAGGGGTCCGCGCCTCGTCCGCGTGTCCAGTCGAGCAATTGGTCGCGCGACAGCACCCGGCGCGGACGTTCAAGAAAGCAGACGAGCAAATCGAACTCCGCAGTCGTCAGTCGCACTGGGCCTTCGCCTTCGATCTCGATCGCCCTTCCCTCAAGATCGACGATCAGGCCGGCAAAACTCTTGCGCCGCCGCGGGCCGCCGCCCTCTTCGGGGCGTTCGGAACCGGAGCGGCGCAGGATGGCGCGGATGCGCGCCAGGAGCTCGCGCGGATTGAAGGGTTTGCCGAGATAATCATCGGCGCCCATTTCCAGGCCGAGAATGCGATCGATGTCATCCGACTTCGCCGTCAGCATCAGTATAGGCACCTGGTTGCGGGCCCGGATGCGGCGGCAGGCCGAAAGACCATCCTCGCCCGGCAGCATCAGATCGAGAATGATGAGATCGGGAAAACCTCTGGCGAGTGCACGATCCATGGCGGCCGCACTTTCGACCGCCTCGACGGCAAAACCCTCGCGGCTCAGAAACTCCTCCAGGAGCGCCCTAATTTCGCGGTCGTCCTCGACCAGAAGAAGCGAAGCAGAAACCATGGCTATCCATGCGAGGCGAAGGGCGACTTTGACAACAGGGAAACGGCCGGCGTTACAAACTGTAACAATTTTCCGCTGTTTTGAAAAATCCCGGCAACAGAAGCAATGCAGTTTTGCCGCGACGGCCGCCTCCGGAGTGGCCCCTACCGAGTAGACGGCGACAACGACCCCCGGCGTCGCCGCACCCGACCCATCGCCGCTCCGGACCGCCTGCAGGGCTCGCGTGACAAGGCGCGGGCCCTGTCTGTCCTGTGTGTTTCCCCTTGCCGCGATTTGCCTCGCAACGTTCCTCGTGCGAAAGGATTGGCATTGTCAGCATCGGAATGAGGCAACGTGTGAGCCAAAGGCATGCACCGCAGAGATCGGGCAGGGGGGCGAAAGGCCGTCAGGAGGCAGAGGGCAAACGTGTGACCCTGCCGCGGGCGCTGTCGAAGCTCGGCTATTGCTCGCGCACCCAGGCCGAAGCGCTGATTGCCGCCGGCCGTGTTGCGGTCGATGGCCGCCGGATCACCGATCCGGCCGCTTGGATCGATCTCGACCGGGCGCGCATTGCCGTCGATGGCACAGAGATATCCGCGGAGAAAAAGCTCTGGTTCATACTGAACAAGCCGCGCGGGCTGGTGACGACGCGCGACGATCCCGAGGGCCGGCCGACGGTCTACGACTGTCTAAGGGATATAGACGCCCCGCATCTGGCGCCGGTCGGGCGGCTGGACAAGGCGAGCGAAGGCCTGCTTCTCTTCACCAATGACACCGTGATGGCGCAGGCGCTGCTCGATCCGGTAACCCATGTCGGCAAGATCTATCATGTCCAGGTCAACCGCATCATGGACGAAGAACTCCTGCACCGCATGGAACGCGGGATCGTCGTCGACGGCGAGCTTCTGACCGCCATTTCCGCCCGCCTGCTGCGCAGTGGCGACCGCAACGGCTGGATCGAGATCGAGCTCAAGGAGGGCCGCAACCGGCAAATCCGGCGAATGCTGGAGACGCTCGATATCGAATGCCTGCGGCTGGTGCGCGTCTCATTCGGCAACATCACACTCGGCGATCTTCCAAAAGGTTCCGTCCGGGCATTGACGAAGGCGGAGATACTCGGGCTTCAGCGACAAGCGGGCATGGAAAGGAACGGTCGAAATGGACTGAAGGTGGGACGCAATGCAGCCTCATGATTTCTGGCAGGAGATTCATCCGCCGCAAAGCTTTTGCGCCGCGGACGATTTCGGCGATTTCTATGTGGCGGAACTGTCCGATGGACGGCAATTGCGCCTGCCGATCCGCGTGCTCGCCGATGGCGACCACGCGCTAGCGTCACTGATCATCAATCAGGCAAGTTTTTCCGTGCAGGAGGCGCTGGCCAAAGCGCTGGCCGCTCGCATCGCCCCATATGAGGTCGATGTCGTGGCCGGGCTGCCGACACTCGGATTGACGCTGGCAAGTGCGGTCGCCCGAGTGCTCGGTCACCAGCGTTATGTTCCGCTCGGCACCTCCCGCAAATTCTGGTATCGCGAGGATCTGTCGGTTTCGCTTTCCTCCATCACCACGCCGAACCAGGAAAAAAGGCTCTATATCGATCCGCGCATGCTGCCGCTTTTGCAAGGAAAACGGGTGGCACTGATCGACGACGTGATCTCCAGCGGCGCTTCGATCGTCTCCGGCCTGGAGCTTTTGACCGCATGCGATGTCGAGCCTGCCGTGATCGGGGCGGCCATGCTGCAATCCGAACGCTGGCGGCACCGGGTCGATGCGACCGGCAAACCATGGAGCGAGCGGATCGTCGGCGTGTTTTCGACGCCAATCCTCGAAAGAGGCGAAAATGGCCGTTGGCAGCGGCCCGCCTGACGGTCGTTTTCTGCGGGGCTGTACAGAACCGACGGGCTGGTTCATTCTAGATCCCGACGAATCTCCGGGGCCTGCCCATGACGTTCGAACAAGCATCCCTGCTGATCCTTCTGGGCCTGATGTTGGCGCTGTTTTGTCTTGACCGGTTCCGGATTGAGGTCGTTTCGATTGCCGGGGTGCTCGCCGGATACATTCTCGGCCTCTATCCGGCGGAGGGCGTCTTTTCCGGCCTCGCGAGCCCGGTGGTGATCACAGTCATCGAAATCCTGCTAATCGTGCAGGTACTGGCGCGGGTGCAGCTTTTCGGTGCGCTCGTGGACCGGTTGCTTGCCGCAGACCCGCCGTCCTTTGTCACCATCGGAGCGCTTTCCGGGCTCACGGCCTTCATCTCGATCTTCATGAACAATATCGGCGCTTATGCCATTGCGCTGCCGGTGGCACTGCGCATTGCCGATGTCACGGCCATTCCACGGCGTCAGTTGCTAATTCCGATTTCCTTTTCGGCGCTTCTCGGCGGATTGGTATCGCTGATTGGCACCCCGGCCAACCTTCTGGTCAGCGATGCCCTCTTCAGAGCGACGGGGCGCGGCTTCCATTTCTTCGATTTCGCCTATGTGGGATCGCCGGTCGCCGTGGTTGGCGTGATTCTGATTGCCGCAATCGTCCCGCGCCTATTTCCCAAATCAGGTGAGGAGGACGCGGCACCGGGCCTGGTCATGGACCGGCAGATGATTGCGGAACGCCGGGTGCCGCATGGCTCTCCGTTGATCGGACATGGGCTTGCGGATTGCCGCCGGGCTTTCGGCATCCAGCCGCATGCCTTGATCCGTGGCAGCCGTTTCGTCTCCCCTGGCAAAGGCGCCGTGATAGAAGCTGGCGATATTCTGCTGGCCGAAGGGCCGGACGTGTTGTTCGACAGGCTGTCGGCCAAAGGCGTGTTGATGCTCGAATCCCATTCCGGCGCCTATGGGTCCGATTTCGTGCGCAGCGAAGCGGTGGTCATGCCGCAAAGCACGCTGATCGGCTCGCACATCGAATCGCTCGACGTTTTTCGCTCGCGCGGGATTGCGATCACCGGGCTTTCCATGCGCTCGCCGCGTATAGAAGGGCGATTCGACGATCTTGCTCTTTCGATTGGCGATATCCTCAAGCTCGAAGGCCCAAAGCACGCGATAGCCCAGGCGCTGGAGGAATGCGAATGCCTGCCGCTGGCCGCAAGCCACGATCATACGCCGCCTTTGCGCTCATTTTGGCCAATTTTGCTTTTTGCCGGCGGCGTGCTGGCCGCCGCCACCGGCCTGCTTCGCCCCGAGATCGCTTTTGCCGGTGTCATTCTGGCGATGGCGCTGTTGGATTTCATCAACCTACGCGCTGCGATCGCCGATCTCAACTGGCCAATCGTCATCATGTTGGCGGCGATGATCCCGCTCGGCACCGCAGTGGCGACTTCCGGGACGGCAGAGATGCTGGCGGGCGGGCTCGGCGCCGTCGTGCCGATCGCCCAGCCCGTTTTTGGCGTGGCACTCATCTTGTTCCTGGCGATGGCGATCACCCCCTTCGTCAACAACGCCACCGTCGCCATCGTGCTGACGCCGATTGCCTTCGAGCTGGCTGCCAAGGCCGGGCATTCCGCCAATGCCTATTTGATTGCGGTGGCGGCCGGCGCATCGCTCGATTTCATCACGCCGTTCGGTCACCACAACAATACGCTGACTATGAGCATCGGCAGCTATCGTTTCATCGACTTCCTGCGCGCCGGCTGGCTATTGACCATTGTCAGCTTCGGTGTGGCGCTGGCCATGATTGGCTCGTTCTGGATTTGAGCACGCAGCCGCCCTCGATAGAAGGCGTATCCCGCCCGAAAATCGATTCCGATTTTCGGCGTTATGCGCTAAGGGTCCAACATGAAGCATCCGTCGGGCGGATGCATGAGCCTGCTGGTGACCATATTGCGAATTCTCGACCAAGCCCATTTTCCGGAACTGCCCAACTATTACCGCGGCAAGGTGCGAGAGAATTATGACCTGCCGGATGGCAGCCGCATCATCATCAGCACCGACCGGTTGAGCGCCTTTGATCGCATTCTCACCTGTATTCCTTACAAGGGCCAGGTGCTGACGCAGACGGCGCGCTATTGGTTCGAGGCAACGAACGACATCTGCCCAAATCACGTCATCGCCTATCCCGATCCGAATGTCG
Source organism: Martinezella calliandrae (assembly GCF_030272695.1). GTDB lineage: Bacteria > Pseudomonadota > Alphaproteobacteria > Rhizobiales > Rhizobiaceae > Rhizobium > Rhizobium calliandrae. Next base: position 69,216 of record NZ_JARFYN010000038.1, on the reverse strand, counting down.
TCGTCGGCAAGCGGCTGAACATCCTGCCAGTCGAAATTGTCGTGCGCGGCTATCTCGCCGGCACGACCGGCACATCGATTCTGACACTTTACAAGAAGGGTCACCGAGAGATGTACGGCATCACGCTGCCGGACGGCATGCGCGCTAACCAGATGCTGCCGACGCCGATCATCACGCCGACGAGCAAGGAATTCGATGGCGGTCACGACGAACCTCTAACACCGGCTGAGATCATCGAGCGCGGGCTTTTGACGAAGGAGCAATGGCAGACATTGTCGGACTACGCGTTGGCTTTGTTCGCGCGTGGCCAGGAGATTGCCAGCAAACGGGGCCTGATCCTCGTCGACACCAAATATGAGTTCGGCACCGACGAAAGCGGCGGCATCATTCTCGCCGACGAAATTCACACCCCGGACAGCAGCCGCTACTGGTTGGCCGACAGTTACCAAGACAGCTTCGAACAGGGTGCGCGCCCCGCGAGTTTCGACAAGGATTTCGTCCGCGCCTGGGTGACCGAGCGGTGTGATCCTTACAAGGATGAGATACCCGAAATTCCGCTCGAACTGATCGAACAGACCTCGAAGGTGTACATCCGCGCTTACGAAGCAATCACGGCTACGCCTTTCGTTCCCGACGACCGCGGTGCAACACCGCGCGACCGGGTTCGCGCAAGCCTCACCCACTATTTCCCATAGGAAACCGTCCGAATGGTCATTCAGCGCACGCTACTGCGCTGTGTGGCCGCCCTTAGGTTGCGCCAAAAATCGAATCGTTTGGCACTTGCTGCTTAAAGTAGCATGAGGGAGGGTATGTTTTTTGCAACACTTTATAATTTTTTTACTGAAACCCCTCTATTTGTCATGATCCCACACGTGTTCTGCCGCGAGAAATCGCAAAAGGCACTGTGCTATTGCAAAACTCGTTGCTAGATTGGCGCCGACTGCTTCGGGTCGTTAGTTGGTAATGCGTAGACAGGAGCACCGACACATATGGGGTCACGTTGACCCCGTTAGATAGTGATCATGTAAATTGAATTGTGGGATAATGTGATGGTATCCATTCGTACGTCTCCGGTTCGCAATGGTGGACCGCATTCGGCGACAGGAAGCTGAACGCGTTGGCTGAGCAAGGACTTGCAGAAAACCTTAGCATCCAGCAGTCGCTGGAACGCATCAATCAGGCGCAGGCTGAAGTCGTGACCGCCGGCGCCGGCGGACTGCCAAGCCTTCTTGCCTCCGGCGCTCATACGACCAGCGGCGAAAAGGGCAAGCTGCGCACACAAACCGAAACGAGGAATACCACCAGCGGCGATCTCACCGCGTCATGGTTGCTCGACCTCTGGGGCCAATACCGCCGTGCGACGGAAAGCGCCAATGCATCGCTCGATGCGGCCTACTCCAGCGTCGACGTTTCTCGCCTGACCTTCTTGCAGGATCTGGCCACCAGCTATGTCAACGTCCGTCTCTATCAGGCTCGTATCGCGATCGCGCAGGACAACCTGAAGTCTCGCCGCGAGACGCTCGCGTTGACCAAGTTCCAGCTCGATGCCGGTGCTGCTTCCCGCCTCGACGTCGTCCAGGCTGAGGGTCTCGTTAACCAGACGCTTTCGACAATTCCGAACCTCGAAATCAGCTATCGCATAGCGTTGCATCATATTGCGACCCTGCTCAACGTGCCGTCGCAGACCATTATCGCCCAGCTGCACAGCGGCGGCGGCCAGCCGGTATTCCGGGGCCGCGTCGACACTGGTGTCCCGGCTGACCTTATCCGCAACCGACCCGACGTCCGTGTCGCGGAGCGTAACCTCGCTGCCGCGACCGCCAAGATCGGTGTAGCGGAAGCCCAGCTCTTGCCGACGATCTCGCTCAGCGGTTCGATCTCGCCGTCCTACATCCACACGTCGTCCATTAGTGGCAGCCTGACGACCTGGTCGTTCGGACCGACCCTGTCGCTGCCGATTTTCGACGGTGGCCTGCTGCGGGCTAATGTGAAGATCGCCGAATCCACGAGCCGCGAAGAGTATATCGCTTGGAAGCAGGTCGTGCTTTCTGCCGTCGAGCAGGTCGAAAACGCTCTGTCGGCCGTCAGCCGCGATGCCCAGACTGTCGCCGCACTGCGCGCGCAGGTGAAGTCCTACCAGGAAGCCCTCGAACTTTCGACGGCGAGCTACAAGGACGGCGCCTCCTCGCTGCTCGACGTTCTCGACGCGCAGCGCAACGTTTCGGATGCGCAGAACAGCCTTGCCCAGGCCGTCTCACAGAGCGCTATCGACTATATCCAACTGAATGTTGCGATCGGCGCCGGTTATGTTCCGGCCGAAAAGGCAAAGTTTGCCGAAAAACCGGCCAAGGTCGTCAAGGTCGCCGCCAAGAAGGCCGCCAACTAAAAGACACCGCCCGGTCCTGCCGGCCGCACCTTCGCGCAAACCGCCGCAGTCATTTGCGGCGGTTTTTCTTTGGCCGAGACAAAAGGGGTCAAACAAAAATGGCGCGCTCCGCTTCCGCAAAGCACGCCACCAGACAGTCAATAGACAAAAAGGCCGGAACAAACCGGCCTTTCGTCATCCGTCCTCGCGTCAGTGCCAGTACATCCGTGGTCAAGGGCAGGGCGGATACTGCAGCCAGATTGATCGCGAAAGGTTAACACTTGGTCAACGCCATTTCCGCAATCTTCTGCGAATGGAACCGGCTCGCCATCAAGCGCGCCAAGCATTCTACGACTGCATGACCAGACGGTATATCGTGAGGCAGTGCGGCGATTTCAAGGCCGCCATAATTTTTCTTCATCTAGTTTAATGTGAGCTCCTCACTAAAACTGCAGTAACCGCGATATAGTAAGCAAGTCTTCCTAAAAATTTAGGCGCATTCTGAGGATTTTGCCGGTATCCGTTCAATCTGCATTCATGCAATTTCTTATAAAACTGCTGAAAAGATTGAAAGAATGGGCGCTGGATCCTAGCAAATTCCGCGAATGCGCTATTTTTCAACTTATCGAAACTGGAAACGGTTTGCCGTGTCCTGTAATCGCACAGCACGTCCCTCGTCGATATGTCAGGCAAACGGGCAACAGCAATCAGCGCAGCCGCCAGGCATCATGTCATGCCGGCGGCGCGCAAAGGGAGAGCATTTATGAGACATAAGCTTCTTGCCGCCATCACATTGACCGCACTCGTTGCGATCCCGGCGATCGCGGAAGCCGCAGAGGGTTTTTCCACCGCCAACGTCAACATGCGGTCCGGCCCAAGCACGCAATATCCGGCAGTAACCATGATCCCGGTCGGCACGCCGTTGGAGATCAACGGCTGCCTGAACGAAACGCCCTGGTGCGACGTCTCCTTCTTTGGTGGCCGCGGCTGGGTCGCCGGTCAGTACATCCAGGCAACCTATCAGTCGCGCCGCATCTATGTCGGCCCGCAATATTACCGGCCGCTCGGCATTCCGACCGTCACCTTCAACTTGGACGACTACTGGGATCGCTATTATCGCGGCCGCGACTTTTACCACGACCGCGACCGTTGGCGGCGCGGACCGGGCTGGGGTTACGGCCGCCCGGATGCGAATTGGGACCGACGCCCTTACCGCAACCAGGATTGGAATAACGAACAGGACGGGAATTGGGACCGGCGCCCGGATCGAAACCGCGATTGGGGCGGGCAGCAGGACGACAACCGGGATTGGGGTCGGCAACAGAATAACAATCGGGATTGGGGCCGGCAGCAGCCCAACGACAACCAGGGCTGGGGCAACCAGCAGGACCAACGGCGTGACAACAACCGGCAGGACAGCCAGCAGCGTCGTCCCCAACCGCAACCCCAGCAGCCACAACCGCAGCCCCAGCCCCAGCAGACCCAAAACAATCCGCGGCCGAATGGCGGCTCCTCTGGACCATACAGTCCTGGCCATGTCGATCCGTGCCCGGCCGACCAGCCCAATTGCCTCATGACGCCTAGAGGCTCAAACCGGTAACATCGCCTTCATCAAGTGAAACAGCAAAGGCCAGCGACCTTCGTCGCTGGCCTTTTTCGTAGGTTCATTCGCGCTTGGATACCCGCTCAGCAACACGAGACGGGCAAACATGGAATTGATGATGTCGGGAAGATCAATGCGCTACGAGGGCTGCGCAAAGGCGCCCGGCATCCGCCGGCTCGGAAGGCTCGAGCGATCAGGCGGCGTCAGAGGGCCGCGCTGCCTCAATGGGTTTTCAAATGCGCCTCACGCGTCGCCGAAATGAACATTTCACGGGCTTCTTCGGCAGATTTCCGTCCGTCGATCGCAGCTCGGCAAACGCTTCTCGCAGCCACGTAGAGAGGGCCGCGCCGATCGGGCCATAGATTGGCCATGCAATTCAGGGCCTCGGAAGGGCCGGTCACCGTCTGAGAACTGCCATGAGCGAAACCGATTTCGATCGGGTTGCTCCATTTGATATGTCGCATGAATACTCCTCCTCACACGATACCACCCGTTTGGGACCGTCCGCCAAGACAGGCGGCGCAATGTCACTATATCCTCGATCAGATCATTCGAAAATATGCAACATTGCAAAGACCGCCCATATAATCGAAACAACCCAAAGAGCGTAAATCGCCAGCCGAACGAAGCAGCCAGCGATTTGAGGTCACACAAAAGGACAAGTTTTCAACGGCCGTAAGGTTCCAACGCGATTGCGGCAAATGTCGTTTTCTCAAGGATATCAAAGATATAAAAATTTGGCATTGGGACAAAAATGGCCAACAAAGCAGGCGACTACTTACGATCTCAACGACCGGAAGTCGGAGACAAATCCTCGACCGCTTCGCGAAGCCTTTTGTGAAGGAACAACGACTGCCATGTTTGACAAAGGCATCCGGCAAGAAGAGCAGCAGATCAATCGAGCCGTCTGGCGAGTCACGCCGCGGATAGCTTTTATTTCTCCCGCGCAATCCGCTTCGCATCATCGGCCGAGAGGCCGGCGCGGCGAGCGAGCCATTCCAGTCCGAAAATTCGATCAAGCTGATCGATCAGCCACAATTCAAAGCGCTTCCACATGACGAGACCTTCCGGCGGCGGTCCAATAGGTTGCCGCGGTCCACGATGAACATCGCGCCCCGCCTGCCCACCCCGCTTAGCGAAGCAGCGACGGCCTCTGCGCGTTCGACAACAATTCCTGCTTGGTAGCGAAGTCACCGAACAGCTTTTTCAGCCGGGCTTCCTCCTCTTTGCAAATCCTGTGGCGCCGGGCGAAATCTTCGACACTCCAGACTTCCCGCAGCTTATTTTCACCGACTTTCTCGATATTAATATGTGAACTCATCTGCTCGCCCTTTATTTTTGTGATGAAACAATGCACGAGAGGGAGAAAAGTTCCTTCGACAATTCTACCGCAGATGGACGAATGCTGCCACTGCGATCGGTTAAGGATGTTTTTAATCCCTCCTTAAATCGCCGCATTTACAGTTCACCGGGGCTTTGATGTTCCGACGAAGCGACCGAGGGCGACGAGCAGGCGCGTGGCGGCTCGGCATCAGATATTGGAATATGGAACCATCGGGGGTATGACCGGTCCGTAATGGCAGGCAAACGCAGATCACCCCAGAGGATAGAGCCCTCCTTTTCAAGCGGTCAGGAACGCGGCGATGATGGATTCAGCGCCGGCGAACGGATTGCCGGCGGTGGGCGCTCTTCCGGGCGCGGCGACGAGGATCCTAAGCCAGACAGACCGCGCCGCGCCAAGAGTCGGCGCAAGCAGCCACGGCGCGAGCGCGGCGGTGGCTTCTTCGGCTTCGTCCGCTCGGTAATCTATTGGGGCATCGTGCTCTGCATCTGGGCCGGCATCGGCGCCGCCGGCCTCGTGGTCTATTATGGATCGCGCATGCCGAACGCCAGCACCTGGGCCATTCCAGCCCGGCCGCCAAATGTCAAGATCGCCGATCTCGACGGCAGCGTCGTCGCCAATCGCGGCGCGACAGGCGGCGAGGCTTTGACGCTGAACGACATGTCCCCCTATATTCCCGAGGCGATCATCGCGATCGAGGACCGTCGCTTCTATTCCCATTTCGGCTTCGATCCGATCGGCCTCGGCCGTGCGATAGTGACGAACGCGCTGACCGGCCATGCCGTTCAGGGCGGCTCGACGCTGACGCAGCAGCTCGCCAAGAACCTCTTCCTGTCACCAGAGCGCACGCTGGAGCGCAAGGTCCAAGAAGTGCTGCTCGCCATCTGGCTAGAGCATAAGTTCACCAAGGACCAGATCCTGGCGATGTACCTGAACCGGGTCTACTTCGGCGCGAACGCCTACGGCGTCGAGGCGGCGTCGCAGCGCTATTTCAATAAATCGGCGCGCGACGTGAATCTCGGCGAAGCGGCCATGCTCGCCGGCCTCGTCAAGGCGCCGTCGAAGCTGTCGCCGGCCCGCGATCCGGCCGCTGCCGAGGCCCGCGCCCAGCTCGTGCTGCAGGCGATGCGCGACCAGGGCTACATTAGCGAGGCCGATATCAAGACGGCGATGTCGCAGCCGCCGACACGGTCGAAAAGCTATTGGAGCGGCGCGCAGAACTATGTCGCGGATATGGTCATGGACCAGCTTCCCGGCCTGATCGGCGGCGACGTCAAAGAAGATCTGACCGTCGACACCACGATCGACACGTCGCTGGAACAGAAGGCCGAACAGGCGCTGAACGACGTGCTCGCCAAGGACGGCAAGAAACTCAATGCCTCGCAGGCCTCGCTCGTCTCCGTGGACGCGACAGGCGCCATCCGCGCGCTGGTCGGCGGTCGGGACTATGCGCAGAGCCAGTTCAACCGCGCCGTCACGGCCAAGCGCCAGCCGGGCTCCGCTTTCAAGCCTTTCGTCTATACCGCGGCGCTGGAGATGGGCCTGACGCCGGACTCGATCCGCAACGACGCGCCGGTAAAGATCGGCAATTGGGAGCCGGAGAACTACGAGCAGAAGTATAACGGGCCGGTGACGCTCGCCACCGCCGTGGCCCATTCACTAAACACCGTCGCCGCCCAGCTTGCGATGGAAGTCGGGCCCGAGCAAGTGGTCAAGGTCGCGCATCGTCTCGGCATCGAATCCGACCTGCAGGCCAACGCCTCGATCGCGCTCGGAACATCGGAGGTCTCACTGCTGGAGCTTACCTCGGCCTATGCTTCTTTCATGAACGGCGGCCTCAAGGCGACACCGCACGTCATCACCAAGGTGACGACCGCCTCCGGCAAGGTGCTCTATCAGGCGAATTTCGACAATTCGCCGCGGGTTCTGAACGCTGGCGTCGTTACCAATATGAACAGCATGATGACCGGCGTCATCAATTTTGGCACCGGCAAGGCTGCGCGTGTCCCCGGCTGGCAAGCGGCTGGCAAGACCGGCACGACGCAATCGTTCCGCGATGCGCTGTTCGTCGGTTTCACCAGCCATCTTACCACCGGCGTGTGGTTCGGCAATGACGACGGCAAATCGATGAAAAAGGTGACCGGCGGTGGGCTGCCAGCCAGAGCCTGGAAGGAATTCATGGTTGCGGCCCATAAGGGCCTCACGCCGACCCCGATTTTCGGCGGCGGCCAGATCATTGACAGTAGCGTGCCGGTGGCGGCATCCGCGCCGAATGTCCAACAGCCGACGACGATCGGCGCTATCATCTCCGGTGCCATTAGCGCCGGCAACGACGGCCAGGCTGCGCAACAACAGAGCCAACCGACGATCCAGCAACGGCCCGCGCAGCAACCGGTCCAGCAGCCGCGACAGCCAGTCAATCAGGCACCAGTGAACGACGATCCCGAAGATCTGCCGCCCGCGGGCCTGGCCGACAACACCAATCCCTACAGTACGAACCGCTACGACACCGGGGATATCCCCCCTGCCGATATCGGCGATACCGTCCCGACGACGGCGACGGTTAGGCCGCACCGCTCCTCGCTTCTCGATGTCATTCTCGGGCAATAAGAAGCGATTCTTGCCATTGTCGCTTGCAAGGCCGCGGCAAGGCTGATCTGATAGATGGTCGCGCGAATTCCGCGGGCTCACAACCTGATTGTGACACTGTGGAATTTGCGCGACAAACCATTCGTTTTGCTGGATTCCGGGTGATTTCCTGCCTTGCAGTCAGTAAAACCGCTACTTATATACGCGGCATCACCGCAGTCATGGCTGCGCAATCCTCAAGACCATCCCGTAAGGGGCTGTCAATGGAATGCCTGACAGGGGTTCCGATAGCTTGCTTCAAGGAGAGAATGACATGGCAAAAGTAATTGGTATCGACCTTGGAACCACGAATTCCTGCGTCGCCGTCATGGACGGCAAGGACGCGAAAGTGATCGAAAATGCCGAAGGCGCCCGCACCACCCCTTCTATGGTAGCCTTCACTGACGACAGCGAACGCCTCGTCGGCCAGCCGGCCAAGCGCCAGGCGGTCACCAACCCCACCAACACCCTCTTCGCTGTCAAGCGCCTGATTGGCCGCCGCTACGAAGATCCGACTGTCGAGAAGGACAAACACCTCGTTCCCTTCAAGATCGTTCGTGGCGACAATGGCGACGCCTGGGTCGAGGCACAAGGCAAGGGCTATTCGCCCGCACAAGTTTCCGCAATGATCCTTCAGAAGATGAAGGAAACCGCCGAATCCTATCTCGGCGAAAAGGTCGAAAAGGCCGTTATCACCGTTCCCGCATACTTCAACGACGCGCAGCGCCAGGCAACCAAGGATGCCGGCAAGATCGCCGGTCTTGAAGTCCTGCGCATCATCAACGAGCCAACCGCTGCCGCTCTCGCCTACGGCCTCGACAAGAAGGACGGCAAGACGATCGCCGTCTACGACCTTGGCGGCGGCACCTTCGATATTTCGATCCTGGAAATCGGCGACGGCGTTTTCGAAGTGAAGTCGACCAACGGCGACACCTTCCTTGGCGGTGAAGACTTCGACATGCGTCTCGTCGAATATCTCGTTGCCGAGTTCAAGAAGGACAACGGCATCGATCTCAAGGGCGACAAGCTCGCTCTGCAGCGCCTCAAAGAAGCCGCTGAAAAGGCCAAGATCGAACTGTCCTCTTCGCAGCAGACCGAAATCAACCTGCCCTTCATCACGGCAGACGCCACCGGCCCGAAGCACTTGACGCTGAAGCTGACCCGCGCCAAGCTGGAAAGCCTGGTCGACGATCTCGTTCAGCGCACGATCGCGCCTTGCAAGGCCGCTCTCAAGGATGCCGGCGTCACGGCTGCCGAGATCGACGAAGTCGTTCTCGTCGGCGGCATGAGCCGCATGCCGAAGGTTCAGGAAGTCGTCAAGCAGCTGTTCGGCAAGGATCCACACAAGGGCGTCAACCCGGACGAAGTCGTCGCTCTCGGTGCTGCCATCCAGGCCGGCGTCCTCCAAGGCGACGTCAAGGACGTCCTGCTGCTCGACGTTACCCCGCTGTCTCTCGGCATCGAAACCCTGGGCGGCGTCTTCACCCGCCTGATCGAGCGTAACACCACGATCCCGACGAAGAAGTCGCAGACTTTCTCGACGGCCGACGACAACCAGTCGGCCGTGACCATCCGCGTTTCGCAGGGCGAGCGCGAAATGGCTGCCGACAACAAGCTGCTCGGCCAGTTCGACCTCGTCGGCTTGCCGCCGGCACCGCGTGGCGTACCGCAGATCGAAGTCACCTTCGATATCGACGCCAACGGCATCGTCCAGGTTTCGGCCAAGGACAAGGGCACCGGCAAGGAACAGCAGATCCGCATCCAGGCTTCCGGCGGTCTTTCCGACGCCGACATCGAAAAGATGGTCAAGGACGCCGAGGCACATGCTGCCGAGGACAAGAAGCGCCGCGAAGGCGTGGAAGCCAAGAACCAGGCCGAAAGCCTGATCCACTCCAGCGAGAAGTCGCTGAAGGATTATGGCGATAAGGTCACCGAAGCTGACCGCAACGCGATCTCCGAGGCGATTACCGCGCTGAAGGCTGCGACCGAAGCTTCCGAACCGGACGCCGAAGACATCAAGGCCAAGACCCAGACGCTCATGGAAGTGTCCATGAAGCTCGGCCAGGCGATTTATGAAGCCCAGCAGGCGGAAGGCTCTACCGCTGATGCCAAGGCGGGCGGCCATGACGACGTCGTCGATGCCGACTACGAGGAAATCAAGGACGAGGACGACCGCAAGCGGTCTGCATAATCGCAAGCCTTAACTGGTTTGGCTGAAACTCAGATCCGGCTGCCTTAGGGCAGCCGGAAATCCATTTCCGGGGTCGATTCCTTAATGGCAAAAGCGGACTTTTACGACACGTTGGGTGTCGCCAGAACGGCGGACGAAAAAGAGCTCAAGAGCGCTTTTCGCAAGTTGGCGATGAAATTTCATCCGGACAAAAATCCGGAAGACAAGGATGCCGAGCGAAAGTTCAAGGAAATCAACGAAGCCTACGAGACGCTCAAGGATCCGCAGAAGCGCGCGGCCTATGATCGTTATGGCCATGCTGCCTTCGAGCACGGCGGCATGGGCGGTGGCGGCGGTTTTGGCGGCGGTGGCTTCGGTGGCGGCGGCTTCTCCGACATTTTCGAAGATATTTTCGGCGAGATGATGGGTGGCGGACGCTCGCGCGGGCGCTCCTCGGGCGGTCGCGAACGCGGCGCCGATCTTCGCTACAACATGGAAATCTCGCTCGAAGAGGCTTTTACCGGCAAGACGGCGCAGATTCGCGTACCGACCTCGATCACCTGCGACGTTTGTTCCGGCTCCGGTGCCAAGCCGGGCACCCAGCCGAAGACCTGTGGCACCTGCCAGGGTTCGGGCCGGGTGCGCGCCGCGCAGGGATTCTTCTCGGTCGAGCGCACCTGCCCGACCTGCCACGGCCGCGGCCAGATCATTCCCGATCCCTGCACGAAATGCCATGGTCAGGGCCGCGTTACCGAAGAGCGTTCGCTCTCGGTCAACATCCCGGCCGGCATCGAGGATGGCACGCGCATTCGCCTGCAGGGCGAAGGCGAAGCTGGCTTGCGCGGCGGGCCTTCGGGCGATCTCTATATCTTCCTCTCCGTCAAGCCGCATGAATTCTTCCAGCGCGACGGCGCCGATCTCTATTGTGCAGTGCCGATCTCAATGACGACGGCGGCGCTTGGGGGCACCTTCGATGTTGCGACGCTCGATGGCACGAAATCGCGCGTCACCGTTCCCGAAGGCACACAGGTTGGTAAGCAATTCCGCCTGAAGGCGAAGGGCATGCCGGTGCTGCGCTCCAGCCAAGTCGGGGATCTCTACATTCAGATCCAGATCGAAACACCGCAGAAGCTTACCAAGCGCCAGCGCGAGCTGCTGCAGGAATTCGAACAGATCTCCTCGAAGGACAACAATCCCGAATCAACGGGCTTTTTCGCTCGCATGAAGGATTTCTTCGAAACGTTCAGCGACTGAGCGGCGAATCAATTCGTTTCACATGAATCCGGCCGATGATTCGGCCGGATTTCTTATTTTTGGGGCGAATCACCCGCCCTCGTGGTTCGAGACGGCCCCTTGGGTCTCCTACGATGGGGGCTGATCCTCTCACCCTGCCTGATGCGTCACATTCCGCCACGGGCGTGCAATTCGCTCCACTCTCATCCTGAGCCCGTCGAAGAACGAGGGTGCCCCGCCGTCGCCCCGCTCCATCTCTGTTACATGGCCACCGGCAAAAACCTTGCACTCCGGCGGGGTTCGGCATACCCCTCGCCCATCGACACGAATCCGGATACCCGATGCCGCACAAGGTTTTCATCTCACGCCTGAAGCTGACCGACTTCCGCAATTATGCGGCGGAGTCGCTTGCGCTTGACGAGCGGCATGTGGTGCTGACCGGCGACAACGGCGCCGGCAAGACCAATCTGATGGAGGCGGTCTCCTTCCTCTCACCCGGACGCGGTCTGCGGCGCGCGGCCTACGCGGATGTCATCCGCGTTGACGCGTCGAGCGGCTTTTCGATTTTCTCCGAGCTGGAGGGCATGGACGGCGAGGTCGAAATCGGCACCGGCGTCGACGCGACCGACGAGACGACGGCACGCAAGCTCAGGATCAACGGCACGCCGGCCAAGACCGTGGACGAGTTGACGGACCATCTGCGCGTGCTTTGGCTTACTCCGGCCATGGACGGGCTATTCACCGGCGGCTCCTCCGAGCGGCGCCGTTTCCTTGATCGACTGGTGCTGTCGCTTGACCCGGCGCATGGCCGCCGCGCCAGCGATTTCGAGCGGGCCATGCGCAGCCGCAACAAGCTGCTCGTCGAAGGGCGATTCGATCCGTCCTGGCTCGCCGGAATCGAGGAGCAGATGGCAAGCCTCGGCATCGCCATGGCGCTGGCCCGGCAGGAGATGCTTGGCCTTCTCTCGCGGCTGATCGCCGAAACTCGTGAGGCGACACCCTTCCCATCCGCCGCGCTCGAGCTCTCCGGTTTTCTCGACGGGCAATTCGATCGTCCGGCTCTCGATCTCGAGGACAGCTATGCCGAGATGCTGCGGGAGGGGCGCTATCGCGACGCGGCGGCGGGGCGCACGCTTGACGGCCCGCATCGGGCCGATCTCTTGGTGCGCCATCGAGAGAAACATATGGAAGCCGAGCGTTGCTCGACGGGCGAACAAAAGGCCCTGCTCGTCGGCCTTATCCTCGCCCATGCCCGCCTCGTCGGCAATTTGACCGGCCATGCGCCGATCCTGCTGCTCGACGAAATCGCCGCGCATCTGGACGAAGGCCGGCGCGCGGCTCTCTTTGACCTAATCGACGGACTTGGCGGACAGGCCCTCATGACGGGTACCGACAAAACGATGTTTTCAACGCTCGGCGAGCGGGCGCAATTTTTTATCGTTGCACATGGCGGTATTTCGAAATCATAAGCGGAGAATTCTCCCTGGAGCGTGATAATATCATCGTCATGGATCCTTTGACCTCAGACGAAATCGCCCGCTACCAGCGCCACATCCTGCTCCCCGAAGTGGGTGGCGCCGGCCAGCAGAAATTGAAGGTGGCACGGGTTTTGGTGATCGGCGCCGGAGGGCTCGGTGCGCCGGTGCTTCAATATCTCGCCGCCGCCGGCGTCGGTACGCTTGGGATTACCGATGACGACCGCGTCGCGCTCTCCAACCTGCAGCGGCAGGTGATCCACGATACCGGCACGATCGGCGAGCTGAAAACGCAAAGTGCTGCTGACGCCATTGCGCGGCTGAACCCGCATGTGCGCACGATTCGATTCGAGGAACGTTTTTCCATCGAGACCACGGCGCGGCACCTCGCCGGCTTCGATCTTATCGTCGATGGTTCCGACAATTTCGACACGCGCTATGCCGCAGCCGACGCAGCCGAACTGGCGCGCCTGCCGTTGGTGACCGGCGCGGTCGGCCGGTTCGATGGCTCGCTGACAACGCTGAAGCCCTACGAGACCAACTCCGACGGTACACCGAACCCTGGTTATCGCGACCTTTTCCCGGCGCCTCCGCCTGAAGGCCTCATTCCCGCCTGTTCCGAGGCCGGTATCATCGGCGCGCTGACCGGCGTCATCGGCACGCTGATGGCAATGGAAGCAATCAAGCTCATCACCGGCATCGGCGAGCCGCTGATCGGACGCCTCCTGCTCTATGACGGCCTTGCCGCCCGCTTCGAGACCATCCGCTACCGCCGCAAGCGCGCCAGGGCTGCGGCCGAATGACAGATATCACCCTGCGGCGTCTCGACGACAGCTTCGATCGCTGGAACGAACTGCTTGAGCTCATTCTCGTCTCCTTCGCCTATATGAATGGACGGATCGATCCGCCCTCCTCGGCGTTGTCGCTGACGCCGCAAGCGCTCAGGGAAAAGGCGAGGAACGAAATTGCCTATGTCGCACTCGACGGCGACCGATTGGCCGGCTGCATGTTCTGCCGTCCGGAACCGGACAGCCTTTATATCGCCAAGCTCGCCATCCTGCCGTCCGTGCAGGGCAAAGGGATTGGCCATCGCCTGCTGACGGTTGCGGAAGCGACAGCGCGGGAGCGTGGACTAACCGCGTTGCGGCTCGAAACGCGGATTGAGCTGATCGGCAATCACGCGACCTTTGCTAAGTGGGGATTCGCGAAAACCGCGGAGAACCGCCATGCAGGCTTCGACCGCACGACGTCGATCGAGATGCGCAAAGTCCTTATTTAACTAGCGAAACGGCAGGACGCGATTCGGCGGGCGATGGCCGTCGATGAAGGCGCGAATATTGATGATGACCTTGTCACCCATATCGATGCGGCTTTCGAGGGTGGCCGAGCTCATATGTGGCAATATCACGACCTTGCCCTCGTTGGCGAGCTTCACCAGCTTCGGATTGACGGCCGGTTCGTTCTCGAAAACGTCAAGACCGGCGCCGGCGATCTTGCCCTCGCGCAAAATCTTGATCAGCGCCGTCTCGTCGATGACATCGCCGCGCGCCGTGTTGACGATATAGCTGGTCGGCTGCAGCAGCGCCAGACGGCGCGCCGAAATCAGATGAAAGGTCGCCGGTGTTGACGGGCAGTTGACCGACACAATGTCGACGCGGGCAAGCATCTGATCAAGACTATCCCAATAGGTCGCCTCCAGCTCGTCTTCGGTCGTCATGCTGACGCGCTTGCGGTTGTGATAGTGAATGGACAGACCAAAGGCCTTGGCGCGGCGGGCGACGGCAGTGCCGATGCGGCCCATGCCGACGATGCCGATGCGTTTGCCGTGAATGCGGCGGCCGAGCATCCAGGTGGGCGACCAGCCGGCCCATTCGCCGGGCTTGTCCGTCAGCACCCGCGCACCTTCGGCGAGACGGCGAGGCACCGCCAGGATCAATGCCATGGTCATGTCGGCCGTGTCTTCGGTCAGGACGTTCGGCGTGTTGGTAACCGTGATGCCCCGGCGAGCGGCAGCTTCGACATCGATATGGTCCGTGCCGTTCGAAAAGCTGGCAATCAGCCTCATCTGCGGTCCGGCTTCCTCGATCAATGCGGCATCGATGCGATCGGTGACCGTCGGCACCAGCACATCGGCGGAACGAATGGCTTCGACAAGCTCGGCACGCGTGCGCGGCGTATCGTCAATGTTGAGTTCGGCATCGAAGAGTTCGCGCATCCGTGTCTCCACCGCATCCGGCAGTTTACGCGTGATGTAGACCTTCGGTTTTTTCTTCGTCGTCATGGCGACCGGCGATGCCTTGTTCAGATGTTCTTAACCAAGAAGCAGGATAATTTTCCCGTTCCGAGCATTTCTACCAGACCCGCAGGCGAAGACAAATAAAACTCGTGGGCGCGGCGCAGGGATTTGCCGATAAACCGGAACGATAGGCCGCCTTGGTCATGATGAGCGAACGGAAATCCCTATGCGTGGCAAAGTACTGAAGTCCTGCGCTGTTTTGGCGATCGGCCTGATGATGGCCGGCGCAACCGCCGATCTTGCCGCCGCCCAGGCCGCCAAGGGCCCGAGCGGATTGCCGCTGCCGCGGTTCGTCACCCTTAAGTCGAAGCGGGTCAACCTGCGCGTCGGCCCGAGCTCGGACTACGCTGTGTCATGGCTCTATCTCAAGCAGGGATTACCGGTCGAGATCATCCAGGAATACGACAATTGGCGCCGCGTCCGTGATGCCGACGGCACCGAAGGCTGGGTCAACCAGTCGTTGCTGTCCGGCCAACGCTCGGCGATCGCCGCGCCGTGGATGAAGGGCAAGGGCAAAGCGGTCTTCGTCAACATGCGCCGCGACGCGCAGCCGTCGAGCACCGTCATCGCCAAACTCCAGCCGGGCGTGATGATGAACATCCGCGAATGCACCGGCGACTGGTGCCTGGCGACCGCCGACGGTACCGAAGGCTGGGTGGCGCAATCCGAAATCTGGGGCGCCTATCCCGGTGAAGCTTTCAAATAAAAAGATAGTCCTCAAAATTCTATGGTAGCTGCGACCGCGTGACTCTTCCGACGCGACGATGCATCGGAACATCAAAGGCGGGAAACGGTGATCATGGAATATTTGCTCGGAACTCTTGGCGTAGCCATCATTCTGTTTGCATCGACCAATGTGGATGACATCTTTGTAATGCTCGGATTTTTTGCGGATCCCAAATTCCGCCCCCGAGAGGTTGTCGTCGGCCAGTATCTGGGTGTTGCCGCTCTTTACGGCGCGAGCGTTCTCGCCTCTTTGCTCTCGCTCGTCGTTCCGGCTGCCTATATGGGTCTCCTTGGCCTCGCACCGATATTTCTTGGCTTGAAGAAGCTATGGGCATTGCGGCAAGGCGCTGAAGCCGATGATAATCTTGAAGATCATGAAAAGGCGTCGGCCGGACACGGCAAGATCGCGGCTGTTGCTGCAGTTACGATTGCGAATGGCGGCGATAATATCGGCATCTATACGCCAGTATTTGCCACGCGAACGATCGATCAGATCGCGATCGTCGGTATCGTCTTCGCCCTACTCACGGCTCTATGGCTCGGCGCCGCACACTTCCTGGTCAATCACCGCACGATAGGCGCACCGATCAGGCGTTTTGGACATTGGATCGTACCATTCATCCTAGTGGGCCTCGGAATACTCATCCTGCATGAAGCCGGAACCATCGAGTTCCTTAGCCGGCTTTTATAGCCCCAACAAAAGCCGCGACAACGGTCTGCTGCGAGCGGCTTTCGAGTTTTAGCATGAGCCAATGCGTGGGCTCATTTGTGGCGGTATTTAAAGAAGCCCGAATTCCTTCGCAGCATCCGAAAGCGACCGCATCGGCCGTGGGCCGATCTGTTCGATGACGATAGCCGCGGCGAGGTTGCCGAGCTTGCCGCAGTCTTCGAGGGTACGACCCTCCGTATAGCCGAACAGGAAGCCAGCAGCGAAAAGATCGCCGGCACCGGTCGTATCGACGCGCTCCACGATCGGATGCGCATCGACGACATAGCGCTCGTTGCCGCGCACGATGACGGCGCCATCCTTTCCTGTTGTCACGGCTGCGATCTTGCAGTCGGCCGCAATCAGCTTCAGTGCGTTCTCGAAATCATCGGTCTCATAGAGCGACAATGCCTCGTCGCGGTTGGCAAAAACGATATCGACTGTGCCGGAGCGCATGAGATCGAGGAACTCCTCGCGATACCGGCCGACGCAGAAGCTATCGGACAAGGTCATCGACATTTCCCGGCCATTGGAATGGGAAATGCGGGCGCATTCGCGAATCGCTTCCTTGGCGCGCGGCGGATCCCAGAGATAACCTTCGAAATAGGTGACCTTGGCGTCGGCAACGACATCGGCTTCGACGTCCTCCGGACCAAGCTCGACGCAGGCACCGAGATAGGTGTTCATCGAACGCTCGCCGTCCTCAGTGACGAAGATCATGGAACGGGCGGTCGGCGGGAACGTACCCTTCGGTTTGGTTTCGTAACGCACGCCCTGGGCGCGGATGTCATGCGCGAAGATTTCCCCCAACTGATCATCCGCAACCTTGCCAAAATAGGCTGCCCTACCGCCGAAATTCGCCACGCCTGCTGCCGTATTGCCGGCGCTGCCGCCAGAGGCTTCGAGCGCCGGACCCATGCGCGAATAGAGCAACTCGGCCCGCTCGGCATCGATGAGGTTCATCGCAGCTTTGGTGATCTGGTTGTCGATCAGGAATTGGTCATTACAGCGGGAGATAATGTCAACAATAGCATTGCCAACAGTCAGTACGTCGAAACGAGTCATCAAAAAGGGGGTCCCCAGTATTGGTGATAGCCGGTATCCGGTATTAGCGGTTTTTCAGAAGTTTGGAAGGAAAATCGGCTTCACATGCGGTAACTAAATCTCAACCAGTCATCTCGCTGTCACTTTCCATCTGTAAATGTTCATCAAGTGAACTGGCATGGGATGCGGACAACGCGTCCACGCCAGTCCTGGGAAGGTATGATACCTTCCGCCTCACCGGTACGCGCGCCGACCACGGATGAACTGGCGGCTTGTGCACCGGGAGGACGCCGGCCGGAGCCGGGTTCGGAAAAGCGGGCGTTGCTCGCTTTTTTTGTTTCTGCCCGCTTTTCGGCTTCTCACGAGGCGGCAAGCTGCTACAACTTCGCGATCACGTCTCAATATCCTCCAGTTTGCAGCCCCCTCACCCGGCATGTCCGAAATCTTCTCCGATGTCCTGCCAATTTTCGTGCTGATCCTCATCGGCTGGGTGATTGTGCGTGCCGGCATATTGTCAGCCAACGTCGGCGAGGCGATGAGCGAGTTCGACTTCAAGATCGCGGTGCCGCTTCTTTTGTTTCAGACTATTGCTGAAGCGGATTTTCATGGAGCTTCGCCGTTCCGGCTGTGGATCGCCTATTTTGCCGGCGTCACGGTCGCCTGGACAGCCGGCCATCTGACGGCGACGCGGCTGTTTGGGCGAGACGCGCGAATCGGAGTGCTCGCCGGCGTATCGTCTGCCTTCGCCAACAATATTTTCATCGGCCTGCCGCTGGTGGGCCGTGCCGTCGGCCCCGACGGCATCGTGGCAATGTCGATCCTGCTTGCCGTGCATCTGCCGGTGATGATGATCGTTGGCACGATGCTGATGGAACGGGCCGAGCGCATTCAGAACGGCGGTTCCGGGCGCAGCATAGCGGCGGTCCTGCAGCAGGTCGGCAGAAACCTGGTCCGCAATCCGCTGGTCGTCGGGCTGTTCGCCGGCCTTGTCGTGCACGTCGTCGGCATTTCGTTGCCGACGACACTCGGCAACGTGGTAAGTGACATCGCCAAAATCGCGGGCCCGGCCGCGTTGATTTCACTTGGCATGGCGCTGCGGCAATATGGACTTTCCGGCAATCTCGGCATTGCCAGCGTCACTTCGGGCTTCAAGCTTTTGTTGCTGCCCGTCTGTGTGCTTGCGGCCGGCTACCTTCTCGGCCTTAGCCCGGATTGGCGAAAGGCACTAGTGCTCACCTCTTCGGTTCCAACAGGTGTGAACGCCTGGCTCATTGCCAATCGCTTCGGTGTCGGCCACAGTCTCGCGGCGTCGACGATTACGCTGACGACAGCGCTCGGTGCACTCACAGTGTCACTTTGGGCCTATATGCTCGGCTAGCATGCGATTTCCAAACGGTGCAAAGCAGTCTTGCGTGTGCTCGCCGCCAAGCACTTCGACGATATATCTCCGCGTTCGGAGAAGCAGGCACGAAAATGGCCATATATTCGCGCAGTCCCACCCTTAAGGGTGGAGCGCAGCAAAGGATGGAACCATGAATATTGCAGCTCCAGTCATCACGAACCCCGCGTCGGCCTATGCGCAGAAGGTCTTCGTCCTGCAGGGGGGCGGCGCTCTCGGCTCATATCAGGCAGGCGCTTTCGAAGCGCTGAGGCAAGTCGATATTGAGCCGGATTGGATCGCCGGTATCTCGATCGGCGCGATCAATGCCTCGATCATGGCGGGCAACGTGCCAGGCCAGCGGCTCGAGAAATTGCGTTCGTTCTGGAATAAGGTCAGCGTACAGTTACCGGTTGACCTCTTCATGGAGAAGCAGCGCGAGACCAACCATTTCTATCGCACCGTCAGCAGCTGGTGGGTGTCGACGTTCGGCGTGCCCGGCTTCTTTTCCCCCTGGCAGATCCCTTCGTGGTTTCAGTCGCGGGGTTCGGCGGGCGCGACGAGCATTTACGACACCGAGCAACTGCGCCAGACCCTGCTCGACCACGTCGATTTCGACCGCATCAACCACGGCCCTGTGCGACTGAGCCTCGGCTCCGTCAATGTCCGAACGGGCAATTTCGCCTACTTCGACAATAGGGACATCAAGATCAAACCCGAGCACGTCATGGCAAGCGGTGCGCTACCGCCCGGCTTTCCAGCGATCAAGATCGGCAACGAATACTACTGGGACGGCGGCCTGGTCTCGAACACCCCGCTGACTTATGTGCTGAGGAGCGGCGCAGGTGTCGACACGGTCGTTTTCCAGGTGGACCTCTTCAGCGCTACCGGCCCGTTGCCGCAGGACCTCGAAGAGGTGGAGGAACGGCGCAAGGATATTACCTACTCCAGCCGCACCCGACTCAACACCGATCTTTTTCTCGAACGGCACCAGCTACGCCGGACAATCTCGGAGCTCTACGCGCGCCTGCCCGAGGAGGCTAAAGCTGATCCGGAAATCCAGAAGCTCAAGGAAAACTGTTCCGACTACGGCGTCACGATCATCCACCTGATCTACCGCAACAAGCAGTTCCGCTCCCATTCGAAGGACTATGAATTTTCGGCTTTATCGATGCACGAGCACTGGCAGGCCGGCCTGCGCGATTGCCGGAAAGCACTGGCCTCAGAGGATTGGCGCGTGCCTCCAAGCATTGAGGACGGGCTCAAAGTCTTCGACCTCGATCAGAAGATGCGCTCGCGCAAGCACGTCGTTTGAGTGGCTGACTGGACTGAAAAAAGCCCGGTCGAGACGTCCGGGCTTTTGCATGTGTTCGCTTGAGGCAGTTTAGTTCGTCGCTGCGGGAGCGTTCGCGTCAGGCAGCGGCTCCGGCGTATCGGCGAGCGTGCGCAGATAGGCGATGATATTGGCGCGATCTTCTTCCTTCGGCAGGCCGGCAAAGCCCATCGCCGTTCCCGCGATGAATTTCTTCGGAGCTTCGAGGAAATGATAGAGATGATCGTAGGTCCACTTTTCGCTGCTGCCCTTGGAGAAATCCTTCATGCCGGAGGAATAACCAAAACCTTCGTGCGAGGCGATCGGGCGATCGACCACACCCCAGAGATTCGGACCGACCTTGTTCGGCCCGCCCTTAGTGCCATCATGACAGGCCTGACACTTCTTGAAGATCGATTCGCCGGCCTTGGCGTCGGCTTTTTGCAGCAATTGCGCGATCGGCGTTTCCTGTTTGGCGGCGGCTGCCTGGCCGCCTGCTCCGGCAGACGTATCTTCAGCGACGATAATTGCGAAGCCCGGCTTTTCCGGCGCTTCTGAACTAAAAATAAATCCCGACGCGAGCGACACGGACTTTAGCACAAAAAGTGTGGCCAGAAGTGCCCCGACACCCATGTTCACGTAGGATGAATTCATCTGCTATGCTCCCCTCACCCCCGGCAGCGGCTGCCGGCCCATCTTGAATTCGCGCGAAACCTATGTCTTTTGGCAGTTTCTTGCAACTCTCTAAACGGTATCCACCGTGAGACTTTTTGACACTTTTCCGGCGGGATTAGAAGGCCCAACAATGACAGATCCCAAGTTAGACAAGACGCTGGTGCTCATACCTGCCCGGATGGCCTCGACCCGCCTGCCGGGCAAACCGCTCGCCGATATTTGCGGTCTGCCCATGATCGTACAGGTTGCCAAACGCGCATGCGAGGCGGCGATCGGTCGCATCGTTGTCGCCGTCGACCACGACGATACTTTCGCCGCAGTGGCTAAAGCCGGATTTGAAGTCGTCATGACCAGCCAGGACCATCAATCCGGCTCCGACCGCATCTACGAGGCGCTGAAAGCCGTCGATCCCGATGGTCTCGCCGAGATCGTCATGAATGTCCAGGGCGACCTGCCGACCATCGATCCCGACACCATCCGCGCTTCGTTGCGCCCGCTCGAAAACCCTGCCGTCGACATTGCGACGCTTGCCGTCGAAATCACCGATGAGGAAGAGAAGACCAAGCCAAGCGTCGTCAAGCTGGTTGGCTCCGCTCTTTCGGATAAACGCATGCGGGCGCTTTATTTTACGCGCGCCACGGCGCCTTACGGCGCGGGGCCGCTTTATCATCACATCGGCCTTTACACCTATCGCCGCGCAGCGTTGGAGAAATTCGTCAGCCTTGGCCCTTCGCCGCTGGAAAAGCGCGAATCACTGGAGCAATTGCGGGCGCTCGAAGCGGGCATGCGCATCGATGTCGAGATCGTTGACACGATACCGCTCGGTGTCGATACTCCCGGCGACCTCGAAAAGGCCCGCCGCATCCTTTCCGGCGCCGCTCTCTGACGGAATTTCCCCCAAAGGCAGTCCCAATGATCACCAAGACGAACAGAATTTCTTTTCAGGGCGACTATGGCGCCAATTCTCACATGGCCAGCCTCGACATGTTCCCGACGATGGAGCCGCTGCCCTGCCAGACCTTTGAGGACGCCTTCACTGCCGTCGACAATGGCGATGCCGATCTTGGCATGATCCCGATCGAAAACACGATCGCCGGCCGCGTCGCTGATATCCATCATCTGCTGCCCGAATCGCGACTGCATATCGTCGGTGAATATTTCATGCCGATCCACTTCCAGCTCATGGTCCTGCCCGGCGTGAAGAAGGAAGAGATCCGCACGGTTCACAGCCATATTCATGCGCTTGGCCAATGCCGCAAGATCGTGCGCGCCAATGGCTGGAAGCCCATCATTGCCGGCGATACGGCCGGTGCGGCCAAGCTCGTGCAAGAAACCGGCGACCGCACCATGGCCGCCCTTGCGCCGCGGCTGGCGGCCGAACTCTACGGGCTCGAAATCGTTGCGGAAAATGTCGAGGACACCGAAAGTAACGTGACGCGCTTCGTGGTGCTGTCGCGCGACGAAAACTGGGCGCAGCGCGGCTCGCCCGAGGAAAAGATCGTCACCACCTTCGTCTTCAACGTCCGAAACATTCCGGCCGCGCTCTATAAGGCGCTCGGTGGCTTCGCAACCAACGGCATCAACATGACCAAGCTCGAAAGCTATCAGCTTGGCGGCCGTTTTGTAGCAACGCAGTTTTATGCGGATATCGAGGGCCATCCCTCCGATCCGAATGTCCGGCGCGCGCTGGAGGAATTGCGGTTCTTCTCGGAAAAGGTCCGCATTCTGGGCGTCTATAGAGGTCATCCGATGCGGGGCGACCTTTGAGCCGGGTTTGCCTCGAAGGCCCCACCCTCGGTCCTTCGAGGCTTCGCTCTTCGAGCTCCACGGCTTAGGATGAGGCAGAGTAGGTTATGCGGTTGCGTGCGAGAAGATCAGCCCTCATTGTGCGACACGAAACTCAGATGGTTGCAGCCCGCACGCGGGGAAAAAGAGATAGACGCACCACAGCATTCCCTACAGCAGCTCATTTGGGCGAGGATAAATGGGCCGCCCCCTCCCCGTCCAAACGGGGAGGGGGCTAGGGTTAGGAGCAAAAATCGCAAAGTATGGGATTCACTTATCCGGCTCACAAACCCGGAGACGATGGCCGTCGGGATCGAGCACGACGAAGGTCGGGCCGAAATCGAGCGTCGTCAGCTCCTGCGCTATAGGCAGACCGCGGGCTTTCCAGTCCTTGTAGTGCTCCGCGACCGCGCCCTCGCCTTCGACCATGAAGGCAAGTTCGCCGCGACTACCGATAGCGGACGGCTGCGGCTCGACGCTGCTGCGGCGCCAGAGGCCGAGGGTGAAACCATTGTCGAGCGGGAAGGCGGCGAAATTCGGTGCGGCGACGGCTGGTTCGCGACCGAGCAGGTCGCGATAGAAAGGCACGCTTTCGGCCGGATCCTTGACGTAGAAGATGATGAGATTCGGGCTTGTCATTTGAATATTCCTCTTGTTTTACGGGGATATAAGGGCATGACAGATGCGGTCCGGGAGCCAGGACGGAGCCTGCCGGCCATGGATCGTCAGCGGATCGGATGTTTATGAGGATGCGTTTAGTGCATCCTTTCTTCCTCACGGTACGGCTCACAGCCGTCCAGAAAGCCCAGATCGCGCTTCATCGAATCCGGTACGCCCTCTATATCGAAGCGATTCCCTCTGCCTGCAAAATAGCGAAGTGCACCCAACAGAAGGCGGAGCGGCCATGCCGGCATTGAAAGATCTTTGCTTTTGCGGGCCTCGTTGACGTCGCGATGCGCTTGTTTCGTGACGATGATAGCGTGGCTTGCCATGATCGGTCCTCCTTCCTGCCTGGATGGTGCCGATCATAGCGGTAGCTACTGACAGTTTCTGGCAGCAGCCTTATGCCGGAGATCAATCGTTGGCAATGCCCTGCTGGGCGTGCCATTCCCTTGCAAGTGCGATTCGGCGGCGTGGGTAGCGCGCCTCGAGCACTGCGAAATCGATGATACGGTCGGCGCGGAAATGGCGAAAATCCTGACGCAGCTCGCACCAGGCCATGATGATGCGCGCGTTGTCGAAATAGCCAAGCGCGAAGGGCCAGATACGCCTGGTCGAAATGGCGCCGTTCACGTCGCCATAGGTCAATTGCACCATCCGCTCCGTACGGATTGCCTTGCGCATGAGGGAAAGATCGGCCTTATCCTCCGTTATGCGGCGCGTGGCGACGATTACGGCAGCCTGATCGACCGCCTCACGCATTTCGGCCGGCAGCACGGCAGCGATCTTGGCAAGAGCGTCGGCTCCGGCTGCTGCCAGTCGCGAATCGGTCGCGCGCGCCACCCATCTCGACCCCAGCACCAGCGCCTCGATCTCGTCCTGCGAAAACATCATTGGCGGCAGCATGAAGCCCGGCTTCAAAACATAGCCGATGCCAGGCTCGCCTTCGATCATGGCGCCTTGGGTCTGCAGGCTGGCGATATCGCGATAGAGCGTACGCAGGCTGACGCCGGTCTCCTCTGCGAGGGTCGCGCCGCTGACCGGGCGGCGGTAACGCCTGAGCGTCTGTAGCAGGGTCAGCAACCGTTCAGAGCGCGCCATGACAAGCGCCTATCGCTTCCATTCCACCCAGTCGCGCATCAGGCGATGGGCGATGGCGCCCTTGGGCGGAGAAGTATTGCCGGAAGCCGAGACGCGGTCGAGCATGGCGAGCGTCTCTTCCGGCGTAAACCAGCGGCAGTCATCAAGCTCAGCGACATCCATATGAATTTCTGTCGACTTCGCCTCGGCATAACAGCCGATCATCAAGGAATGCGGCATCGGCCAGGGTTGCGAGGCATGATAGCGCACGCGGCCGATGTGAATGCCGGACTCCTCATGCGTTTCGCGGCGCACGGCATTCTCGATGGTTTCGCCCGGTTCGACGAAGCCGGCGAGGCAGGAATACATCCCCGGCGCGAAATGATGGCTGCGGCCGAGCAGGCAGAGGTTCCTCTCCTCGTCGATCGTCAGCATGATGACGACCGGATCGGTGCGCGGGAAGATTATGTGTTCGCAGGCCGTGCAGACCCGCTTATAGCCTCCGATGCGGAGTTCCATGATCGAGCCGCACCGACCGCAAAAGCGGTTGTCGCTGTTCCAGCGGATAAGGCTCATGCCTTGCGCGGCCTCGCCGAGAATTTCGCCTTCGAGCAGGAGATCGCGCCAGAGCGAGCGCATGTCGGCGGGCTTATAGTGGCTGGCGAGTTCGTCGGCATTGATACGTACCGGAACGGCCAGCCGCGGCTCGCCGGTCTTGCGGTAGCCGAGCAGCACTGCCGCCTCCCAGTCCGGATCTAGCTCCTGCAACTCGTAGCGCGCAAACAGCGGGTCAAGCACCTGGCCGTCATGTTTTAGCACCAGCTTGTCCTTGGCAAAGGCCAGGATATGCGTGCCTTCCTTGGCGAGCGCATGCACGATCGATTCCTCGTCGCGGTGCTCGGCATCCCGATTAAGCTGATTTTCCGCAAAGGCGGTGAGGCTGCTGGCTTCCGAGTGGGGGGCATCCGAAGAGAAGATGGAATGGTTCATTGTGAAAGCGTTTCCCGCAACTTGGCTATGAAGCTGTTCATGTCTTCGTCCGCATAGGGTTCTGCCCTGCCGTGACCCCAGATCGGGCCGGGCCAGTTCGTGTCCCCTTCGAACCGCGCAATGACATGAACATGAAGCTGTCGGACGATATTTCCAAGAGCCCCGATGTTGATTTTTGTCGCTCCCGTCACCGTCTTCAAGGCAGCACCGACCTTGTTGGTTTCGAAGTTCAGCAGGACCTGATCGAGCGGCGTCAGCTCGAATATTTCCGATATGCCGGGCCGGCGGGGCACCAACAATAGCCACGGCCAGCGACGATCCTTCATCAGCCGCACGTCGCAAAGGCCGGTAATCGTGACGGAAACGCTGCCATTCGCCAGACGATCGTCGAGCGCAAAATCCTGCAATGGGCTGTCCTCCAGTGTTTTATCAAATGTTTAGCAGTTTTTTTTGACCTTGGCTTGCTTTTGATGCCGATATTGCCGATATGTGCATCCGGGAGGTTGGTGGTGGACGAGCCACTCGCCAACCGGGTCAGGTCCGGAAGGAAGCAGCCCTAACGAGCCCGGCACGGGTCATCGTGCCAGCCTCCCACCCTTTCCGAAAGCAAGGCCCGGCTTTCTGCGGGCAATAAGCAGGGCAATGAGCGACACCGAGCGACAAGCAAAAGATGCCGCTTCGACCGGCACCAGTTACCGGGTTCTGGCTCGCAAATACCGACCCAAGGATTTCACCGACCTGATGGTCGGCCAGGAGCCAATGGTTCGCACGCTGACCAATGCGTTCGAGACCGGCCGTATTGCCCAGGCCTACATGCTGACCGGTGTGCGCGGCGTCGGCAAGACGACCACGGCCCGCATCCTGGCGCGCGCGCTCAACTACAAGACCACCGCGGTCGACAGGCCGACAATCGATCTGCGCGAACCCGGCGAACATTGCCAGGCAATCATGGAAGGCCGGCATGTCGACGTCATCGAGATGGACGCCGCCTCGCACACGGGCATCGACGACATCCGCGAGATCATCGAGCAGGTACGTTACCGCCCTGTCTCGGCACGCTACAAGGTCTACATCATCGACGAAGTGCACATGCTGTCGACGGCTGCCTTCAACGGCCTGCTGAAGACGCTGGAAGAGCCGCCGGAGCATGTGAAGTTCATCTTCGCCACCACCGAAATCCGCAAGGTACCGATCACGGTTCTCTCGCGCTGCCAGCGCTTCGACCTGCGCCGCATCAGCGCCTCCGATCTCGTCGGCCTGTTCACCACCATCGCAGCCAAGGAAGGCATCGAGGCGGAGCCGGAAGCGCTCGCCATGATCGCCCGTGCCGCCGAGGGTTCGGCCCGTGACGGCCTGTCGCTGCTCGACCAGGCAATAGCCCACGGCAGCGGCGTGGTTGCGGGGGAAGCCGTCCGCTCGATGCTGGGGCTGGCGGACCGCGCCCGCATCGTCGATCTCTTCCACCACATCATCAAGGGCGATGTCGCCGCCGCTTTGGCTGAGTTCAACAGCCAGTACGAGGCCGGCGCCAATCCTGTCGTCGTGCTGACCGACCTTGCCGATTTCACCCATCTCGTCACCCGCCTGAAATATGTGCCTGATTCCGCCAATGATCCGTCGCTCAGCGAGGTCGAGCGCACCAAGGCGGCCGAATTCGCGCAGGGCATGGCGGTTACCACGCTGTCGCGCTTCTGGCAGATGCTGCTGAAGGGCATTCCAGAAACTGAGAGCGCGGCCCGCACGGCCGGTGCCGCCGAAATGGTGCTGATCCGTCTGGCCCACGCCGCCCATCTGCCGGCGCCGGAAGATGCGGCACGGCGGCTTGCCGAATTTTCTGATGGCAATGGTGGCGCGCGTCCGTCGTCCGCCCCGTCAGCCGGCAACAGCGCTGGAACGCCGGTCTCCTACCAGGGCAATGTTATGGCACGCACGGTTGAAACCGCGCAACCGCGGCCTGCACCGACGCCGCCGGCGCCGGTCGCCATGCTGCGGTCGGTTCCGAATACGCAGCCCCAAATCACCCCCGCTGTCGGGCGCATCGAGCCAAAACCCGCCGAAGCGCCGAAGCCGCTGGTTCCCGTCAATTCTGTGGCCGATATCGCAGAACTCGCCGGCCAGAAGCGCGATCCGAAACTGAAGGCGCTGGTGCGCAGCTTCGTTCGCCCGGTGCGGCTCGAGCCCGGCCGGCTTGACGTCAATCTGACGCCGGGCGCGCCGGGAACGCTGCTGAACGAACTCGCCGTCAAGCTGAAGGAATGGACCGGAATCCATTGGATTGTCAGCCTCAGCCGCGACGACGGCGAACCGACCCTGGTGGAAGCCGAAGCAAACGCGCAGCAGCAACGGGTCGCCGACGCCCGCCAGGACCCCGATGTGGCGGCGATCCTGTCGCAATTTCCAGGCGCCAAGATCATCGACGTTCGCGTGCGTGCGCCGGAAACGGAAGAAGAGGAACAAACCGCTGCTCCAGCAGCTGCCGAATCCGATGACGGCGACATCCTGCCGGGCGATGATATCGAATTCTAGGGATATGATAGGAAGCGATACGCCGCATAAGAAAAGACGCAAGCGGTTTTCGAATTAGATTATATCCAACAAGACAAAGAGACGAGAAGAAGGACGAACGACGATGCGCGACATCATGGGCATGATGGGCAAAGTGAAGGAAATGCAGGCGAAGATGGAAAAGATGCAGGCGGAAATCGCCGACATCCGGGCCGAGGGCAAGGCCGGCGGCGGCCTCGTTACCGTCACTGTGAACGGCAAAGCCCAGATGCTGGCCATCAAGATCGATCCGTCACTCTTCAAGGAAGACGACGTCGAAATCCTCGAGGACCTGATCGTCGCTGCAAGCAAGGACGCCCAGGAAAAGGCCGAGGCGCTGGCTGCCGAAAAGACCCGCGAACTGACGGCCGGCCTGCCAATCCCGCCCGGCTTCAAGCTACCTTTCTGAGAAGCTTACACGCATCGTCAACGCACTATCGTCTTGCGGATGAGCGCGCGGCCGATCGGTTTCGCCGGCCCGTTGCGCAATACCAGCGACGTGGTGACGGCGCCGTGACGGGCGATAGAATCGACGATGGTTTCAAGGTCTGATGGTGTCGGTACCAGGACCTTGAGCAGGAAACAATCCTCGCCGGTCAGCCGCAGGACCTCGATGATCTGCGGCATCTCCGAAAATTGCCTTAGGCAGGGGCGTATATGCTCATGGGTCGTCCGCAGCCGGACGATGGCCATCATGCCGAGACCGACAGCAACGGGATCGACCACAGCGCGATAGCCGGCAATGATGCCGCGCTCCTCAAGCCGTTTCAGGCGTTCCGAGGCCGCCGGCTGCGAAAGCCCCACCCGGCGGCCGAGTTCCGATACGGAAATCCGCCCATCCTCCTGCAAGATCTCGATCATCGACAGATCGGTGGGGTCCAGGTCTTTCTCGAAACTTTCCATTCTTTCACCTTGTTTTCATCGGCGCGCAGAAGTTTTATCCGATGGATTGCAATGTCAATTGCCCATGCGACATGCCAGTTTCGATCAGTCAACGGACTGCGGAAGGAGCGTCATGAGCGATATTATCACCCTGCCCGGCCTCGGTGGATCGGGGGAGGGCCACTGGCAAACACTGTGGGAACGACAGGATCCGCAGATGCGCCGTTTCCAGCCGACGAGCTGGGACAGGCCGGAATTGACCGATTGGATCGCGGCGCTCGACCGGGAGATCGGCCGTTCGAAGGCACCGCCGGTCCTCGTCGCCCACAGTCTCGCCTGCCAGTTGGTCGCGCATTGGGCGGCGTCCGCTCAGGCATTGAT
Organism: Martinezella calliandrae; assembly: GCF_030272695.1. GTDB lineage: Bacteria > Pseudomonadota > Alphaproteobacteria > Rhizobiales > Rhizobiaceae > Rhizobium > Rhizobium calliandrae. Next base: position 39,941 of record NZ_JARFYN010000038.1, on the reverse strand, counting down.
CCTCGGCGCCTTCCTCGTCGCAGCGCCTGATCCCACAGGTAACGTCTATCTGGCCGAGGCCCCTAGTTTCGCCAATCCTCCGCGCCAACGACTGCCGTTTCCGTCGCTCCTCGTCGCCAGCACCGATGATCCCTTCGGCTCGTTCGACTATGTGAAGGAAAGCGCCGCAATCTGGGGCAGCGAGTTGATCGATGTCGGCCCGCTCGGCCATATCAATGCGAATTCCGCAATTGGCGATTGGCCGGAAGGCTACGCACTTTTCGGAGGCTTCCATGCCAGACTAGCCTGAGGCGATGTAGGACGTTTGGAAAATGCGCGGCGGGATGGTATTCAAAAAGCATATCGGACTGATTTTTTTCGTCCGCGAATATCCGAACATCCGAGAGAACGTCATGAGCCTGACGACATTGCTTGTTTTTGCCGGCGCGTTGTTCGCCGCTGCCGGATCGCCGGGGCCGAGCGTTGCCGCGCTTGTCGCCCGCGTGCTGACCAAGGGCGCGCGCGACGTGCTGCCGTTCCTTGCCGCCATGTGGATTGGCGAAGGGATCTGGCTGACCTGTGCGGTAGCGGGACTGGCGGCCATTGCCGAGACCTTCCATTGGGCATTCGTCGCGATCAAATGGGCCGGCGTGATCTATCTGCTCTATCTCGCCTGGAAAATGTGGTTCGCCGCCGTCAATACGACGGAGGAAGAGCTGCCGGATGCGCAATCGCCGCTCCGTCTCTTCTTCGCCGGTCTGACCGTGACGATGGGCAATCCCAAGATCATGATGTTCTATGTGGCGCTGCTGCCGTCGATCATCGATATCCATGCCGTCACTCTGGCCGGCTGGGTCGAGCTGGTGGCGACCATGTTTGTCGTGCTGGCGGTCATCGATCTGAGCTGGGCTTTTTTCGCCATCAAGGCGCGCGGTTTCCTGAAAAGCCGCCGCGCCGTGCGGATGGCCAACCGCGCCAGCGCCGGCACCATGGCTGGCGCGGCTGTCGCCATCGCCATGCGATAGACTTAGGCATCGAGGGTTTCGTCGTCGAGAAGTGCGCGGAGCTTGTAGTGAATAGGCGCCGACAGATAGCGCGCGCGGTCCTCGGCCGACAATCGTTTGCCGAAGGTTGCCATCATTTCCGGCATGGTGACCTTTGGGCCGCCATGGGGAATATAGGTCACCGGTGTTCCGGCGGTGGCGGTGCCGTTTTTGATGACGCGGCAATAAATGCCAGGGCGGCCCGCTTTCGTATAGCGCTTGACGAATTTCGGATCGCCCATTTTCGCGGCGAAGGTCGAGCACGGAATGCGAGCCGAAGTCACCTCCAGGATTAAATCGTCAGCTATGAATCTGTCGCCGACGGCAACATCGCGATTGTCGAGCCCCTCGATGACGATGTTTTCGCCGAAGGTGCCGGGCTCCAGCCTGCGCCCCAGTTCGTTCGACCACCAATCCAGTGTCAACGAACCTTCGACATAAACGGCCTGATCGCGGCCGCCGTGATGTTCGCGATTGCAGACGGCGTCGCCGATGATACCCTCGGCGTCAATCATGACCGTACCGCCGATCGCGCGCTTGTTGATGCCGGTCTTGTAGCTCTTGCCGGGCAGTGTTTCGGCGGCGCCGATGCAGACGGCCAGAATTTTCATGGGGCGATCATCCGTTCCGCGATTTCGTTCCTGCAGCATATGAGCTAAAAGCCTCCCATGGCAAAGCGAGTTACCGGTCCCGAAATTGAAAAACTCATCCAGCTTCTGGCAAAAGTGCCAGGCCTCGGCCCGCGCTCGGCGCGCCGCGCCGCATTGCATCTGATCAAGAAGAAGGACCAATTGCTCGGCCCTCTCTCCCATGCCATGGGCGATGCCTATGACAAGGTGAAGATCTGCTCGCGCTGCGGCAATGTCGATACTGTCGACCCTTGCACCGTCTGCACGGACGACCGGCGCGATCAGTCGGTTATCATCATTGTCGAGGATGTCGCCGACCTATGGGCGCTGGAGCGCGCCGGCGCGATGAATGCCGCCTATCATGTACTCGGCGGCGTACTCTCACCGCTCGACGGCGTCGGTCCCGACGACCTCAATATCCGAGGCCTGATCGAACGCGTCAGTAAGGGCGGCGTCCGTGAAATCATTATCGCCGTCAACGCCACCGTCGAAGGACAAACCACTGCACACTATATAACCGACCAGCTTGCCGGCCTGGAGGTGAAGATCACCCGCCTCGCCCACGGCGTCCCGGTCGGTGGCGAACTTGATTATCTCGATGAAGGTACGCTGACGGCGGCGCTGCGGGCACGGACGGCGATTTGAGGGAAAGGCAGAGTATGAAGAGCGCACACACCCCCCTCTGTCACTTCGCGACATCTCCCCCACGAGGCAGATCGGTAACCCGCGCTATGGCCATCGCCAAACAATCTATTTTTAAACTGGCAGAAAACTCTGAAGACGAGCGAGGCAACAAAGTCCCCGTACATGATCTCGCCGCTCACAGAGGAAATGTCCCGAAAGGTCCGAAGGACGAGGGGGGTATCGCGCATCATTTTCTGCGTATGCTTATCGTCCTTTTCACTCTTCTCCCTCTGCCCGCCCTCGCTGCCTCCAAGGCCGATGTCGAGACGCAGTTCCAGACCTGGGTCCAAAACGACCTCTGGCCGGAAGCCAAGAAGGACGGCATTTCAGAAAAGACCTTCAAGGCCGCTTTTTCCGGTGTAATGCTGAATTGGGACCTGCCCGATCTCGCCCCGCCGGGTTTTCCAAAGCCCAAGGAACAGCCGCAGACACAGGCGGAATTTTCCTCACCTGCTCCTTATTTCAACGAAGCACGGCTGCAGAAGCTTGCGGCTACCGGACGCAGCTTCGCTTCGCAATATGGCCCGACGCTGAAGAGGATCGAGAAGGTCTATGGTGTGCCCGGTCCCATCGTTCTTGCCATCTGGGGCCGCGAGACCGGCTTCGGAGCCGCGAAGCTGCCGAATTCGGCGATCCAGGTGCTGGCGACCAAAGCCTTCATGTCGACGCGCAAGGAGATGTTTCGCACCGAACTCATCGCCGCGCTCAGCATTCTCGAACATGGCGACGTCACGCCGGATCAGTTCCTGGGCTCCTGGGCCGGCGCACTCGGCCAGCCGCAGTTCATGCCGACCAGCTATCTGAAATATGCGGTTGATTTCGACGGGGACGGCCGTCGCAACATCTGGACTTCGGTGCCCGATACGCTTGGCTCCATAGCCAACTATCTGGTTCAGAAGGGGTGGCAGCGCGGCCGCGGCTGGGGCTATGAAGTGACGATACCGGAAAGCGTTTCCTGCGCGCAGGAAGGACCGGATCTCGTCAAGCCGATTTCGCAATGGAGCTCGCTCGGGATCGCCAGGATATCCGGAAAGGCTTTCCCGTCCGACGAGCTTCGCGCCGGCGGGATGATGCTCGTGCCGGCCGGCCGCGACGGGCCGGAATTCATCGTGACGCCGAATTTCTACGTCATCAAGGAATACAATAATTCCGACCTCTACGGCCTCTATATCGGCAATCTCGCCGACCGTATCGCCTATGGCGCGGGAGCCTTCCAGGGCCAATGGGGCGATGTCGGCAAGATGCTGCGCTCCGACGTCGCCGGCATGCAGGTGACCCTGGAGCGCAAGGGATACGACGTCGGCGGCACCGATGGATTGCCGGGCTACAAAACGCGGCGATCGATCGGCCAATGGCAGGAAAAGAGCGGCCGCACGCCCACCTGCTACCCCGACAGTTCGATGCTCGGCCTGTTGAAATAGGCAGAATTCGATAGCGGATGCCACCAGCTGCGGGGTTGGGCCGAGGCGGACAGGCGCCTAGTCGCCGCAGAGTATACGCAAAAATCGTCCAAACCCCTTTGTCGTCAGCCGATATGATGGCGAAATTCAATACCAGCCGTCTGCCATCGACGCTTTGCGTCTTGCCATGAAATCGCATAGGGCTTCGTCGACTGCGATATCGAGCGGCGGTTCCTCGTAGTTTTCGAGCGTTCTTTTCCACTGTCTGTTGGCGCGGGTTGCAATGTCCGTGGAACCGCCTTCCTCGCTCCATTTCTCGAAAGGCTCGTTGTCCGAAAGCGTCGAATCCCAGAATGCGGTCTGGTAGTTCCGCATCGTATGGGCCGAGCCCAGGAAATGGCTGCCGGGGCCGACCTCTTGGAAGGCGTCGAAAGCGAGCGTATTGTCATCGACCGTGACGCCCGCGAGGTAGGAATGCAGCGCCCCACACAGGTCGGCGTCCATCACAAACTTCTCGTAGGACATAACGAGCAGTCCGTCCAGGAAGCCTGCCGAATGCAGGATGAAGTTCGCCCCGCAATGGATGGCCGACAGCATGGACATCAGGCCCTCCTGCATGGCTTGGCCGTCCGGTAGCTTGGAATTGGAGAAGTTGCCGGCACATCTCAGTGGAAGATTGAGCCGCCGCGCGAGCTGCCCAACGACCATCGAACCGATGGCTGGCTCTGGGGTGCCGAAAGTGGGTGACCCTGAACGCAGCGACATGGAGGATAGGAAATTTCCGAAGATGACCGGAGCGCCCTTGCGTTCGAGCTGCGTAAGGGCACAGCCGGCTAGCGTCTCGGCATAGGATTGGGCAATCGCTCCCGCATTGGTGACGGGCCCCATCGCGCCGCCGAGGATGAAGGGTACGATGACGGCAGCCTGATTGGCGCGAGCATAGGCTCGCAAAGACTTCGTCATTGTCCCATCCCAAACGAGCGGAGAATTGACGTTGACGTTGCCGAGGATAACGCAGTTTCGGTCGACGAAGTCGGTGCCGAAGAGAATGCGGGTCATCTCGATCGAATCCTCGGCGCGCTCCTCCGCCGTTACCGAGCCCATGAATGCACGGTCGGAATACTTGATGTGGCTGTAAACCATGTCGAGATGGCGCTTGTTAACGGGCACGTCGACCGGCTCGCAAATCGTGCCACCGGAATGATGCAGCCAAGGGCTTGCCTGGGCCAGCTTGATGAAGTTTTGAAAGTCTTCGATCGTTCCATAGCGGCGACCCTTGTCGATATCCATGACGAAAGGCGAGCCGTAGGCGGGCGAGAAGACGACCTTTGCACCTCCGATCTGAACATTGTTTGCGGGATTGCGCGCATGCTGGGTGAATTCACGCGGCGCGCAAGCGACGATCTCCTGCAGCATGCCGGGTTCGAACCGGACGCGAACGCCGTCGACCTGGGCTCCGGCCCGCTTCCAGTGGTCTAAGGACACGGGGTCGTCGCGGAACTCGATGCCGATCTCCGCGAGGATACGATCGGCCGTCCGTTCGATCTTCTGAAGGTTTTCCTCCGAAAGGAGGTCGTAGGTCGGTATGTTGCGGACGATATAGGGAATGCCGTGCGGCTTGGCGGTCCCTTCTCGACGAGCGGACCGGCCGCCGCGTGCCCGTTTGCCTGAATTATCGCCGACTATTGCCTCGCTCATACCGGTCTCCTTGATCCCAATTAAGGCTAAGACGACTTCGAGTTTCTGTAACGCTGGAAAAAACTTGGTATCTGTATAAGCTGAGCTTATGGAAACCTTTCGAAGGCTACTGCCGTCTGCCTCGGCACTCATCATCTTCGAGGCTGCCGGACGGCATCAGAACTTTAGTCGCGCGGCGGAGGAGCTGGGCATGAGCCAGGCAGCTGTGTCATTGGCCGTTCGCAAGCTCGAAGATCAGCTTGGCGTACCGCTCTTCCACCGCGAGCGTCGGAATGTTGAGCTGACCGACGTAGGGGAGCGCTTCCACGTGGACGTCACTGTAGGCTTGTCGCGCATCCAGAGGTCGGCGGAGGATATTCGAACGAAGGGTCGGGAATCCAATGTTACGCTTGCAGCTTCGACTGCTTTCGGTTCCATGTGGATGCTGCCGCGCCTGGCGCGTCTGCGGGCAGACCTTCCGGATATCGATCTACGCATCCAAACGAGCGTGCGTGATCTCGACCTGGACGAGGAACCAATCCCACTTGGAGTTCGAGGTGGCAATCCCGCAAATTGGCCGCGTTATCATTGCGCGATGCTGGCGCCGGAGGTCGTGTTTCCCGTGGCCAGCCCGCGTTTCATAGAAAAGCGTCGGCGCCCCGAGCGCCCGGAAGACCTGCTGGCGCTGCCATTGATCCATCTCGAAGAACCGGTCCGGGCTGCTTGCGACTGGTCCGAATGGTTCGCGAGCGCTGGGGTACGGTATATCCCGCAGCCGCGGCGGCTGACGATCAACGACTATGTTCTCGTCATGCAGGCCGTTCTGGCAGGCGAAGGCATCGCGCTCGGCTGGCAGCATCTGATCGAAGATCAGCTTCGATCAGGGGCGCTAGTCGCCGTCGGCGGGCATGTTCTGAATACCAATATGGCGTTCCATGTTGTCTGGCCGCGATCGAGGGAACTCAACGCCCAGGCGCAGCGTGTACGCGACTGGCTTATCGAAGAAGGAAGACGGAGTCGCGACGAGGCGCTTCGTTCCGCCTAAACCCAGCCGGCGAGATCTCCGCTTCTGGCACAAAGTTGCCATCGATGATACCTCGCAAGACTTGGCGACACTTGCTACAAAAATCCGGAAATAAGCTGCAGAGCCGGCTTTCGATGCGAAGACCTTGCAATTTGACGGGAACGGGCTTATATCCGCATCAAATTCTTGATCGGATGATGAAGAGTGGGCCGCAAGGACCCGCTCTTTTTTATTAGTTCGATCTCCAAATGCATCGACAATGCAGGAGTGAACGCTTGTCGGAAGAGACAAACGCAAACAATGCCAACGAACCGAGGTTGATCGTCGAAACCGGCCTTGACCAGCGCATCGCCGCCATCATCGAGCCCGTGCTCATCGGCATAGGCTTCCGTCTGGTACGCGTGCGCCTCCTCAATCAGAACGGCCTGACGTTGCAAATCATGACCGAGCGCAACGACGGCACCATGACTGTCGAGGATTGCGAAGAGGTCTCGACGGCGATTTCGCCCGTGCTGGATGTGGAAGATCCGATTGATAAAGCGTATCATCTGGAAGTGTCTTCGCCCGGAATCGACCGCCCGATGGTGCGCAAGTCGGATTTCAGCCGCTGGATCGGTCATCTTATCAAGTGCGAGACCTCGATCCTGGTGGATAACCGCAAGCGGTTTCGCGGCAAGATCGCCGATGTCAGCGCCGAGGGTTTTACGATCGAGCGCGATCAGGTCGCTTACGGCGAAGAACCGAAGGTGACTATTCCGTTCAGTACGCTGGCTGACGCCAAGCTGATCCTGACGGACGATCTCATCCGCGATGCGCTGCGCGCCGACAAGCTGGCAAAGGCCCAGGCTGCGAACCAGAACAACGCGGACGAAGAAGAAGAATAACCACCGCTCGACGGGACGGGAACCCCTGAGCAGGAAGACGGAGACTAAAGACAATGGCAGTCAGTGCGAACCGGCTAGAACTTCTGCAGATCGCAGATGCAGTGGCGCGCGAAAAGGTCATCGACCGCGAGATCGTGCTTGCCGCAATGGCGGACGCGATCCAGAAGGCCGCGCGTTCGCGTTACGGCACGGAGTCGAACATCCGTGCGGACATCAATCCGAAGACCGGCGAAATCCGCCTGCAGCGCCTGCTCGAAGTCGTCGAAAAAGCCGAGGACTATTCCACGCAGATCCCGCTGGAACTTGCCCGCGACCGCAACCCGGATGCCGTTCTCGGCGACTTCATCGCCGATCCGCTGCCACCGATGGATTTCGGCCGTATCGCGGCCCAGTCGGCCAAACAGGTCATCGTGCAGAAGGTGCGCGAAGCCGAGCGTGACCGTCAGTTCGACGAATTCAAGGATCGCGTCGGCGAAATCGTCAACGGTACAGTCAAGCGCGTCGAATACGGCAACGTCATCGTCGACCTCGGCCGCGGCGAAGGCATCATCCGCCGCGACGAGATGATCCCGCGCGAGAACTTCCGCTATGGCGACCGCGTCCGCGCCTATGTCTACGACGTTCGCCGCGAACAGCGCGGTCCGCAGATCTTCCTGTCGCGCACACATCCGCAGTTCATGGTCAAGCTCTTTACCATGGAAGTGCCTGAGATCTACGACGGCATCATCCAGGTGAAGTCGGTCGCCCGCGATCCAGGCTCGCGCGCCAAGATCGCGGTCATTTCGAACGACTCGTCGATCGATCCGGTCGGCGCCTGCGTTGGTATGCGCGGTTCGCGCGTCCAAGCCGTCGTCGGCGAATTGCAGGGTGAAAAAATCGACATCATTCCGTGGTCCAACGAGCCGGCGAATTTCGTTGTCAACGCGCTGCAGCCGGCTGAAGTCGCCAAGGTCGTTCTCGATGAGGATGCAGAGCGGATCGAAGTCGTGGTTCCGGACGAACAGCTGTCGCTCGCCATCGGCCGCCGCGGCCAGAACGTCCGCCTCGCTTCGCAGCTCACCGGCTGGGATATCGACATCATGACCGAAGCCGAAGAATCGGAGCGCCGTCAGAAGGAATTCAACGAGCGCACCAACCTGTTCATGGATGCACTCGATGTCGACGAAATGGTCGGTCAGGTTCTGGCCTCGGAAGGCTTCGCCGCCGTCGAGGAACTGGCTTATGTCGATCTCGACGAAATCTCGTCCATCGACGGTTTCGATGAAGAGACCGCCCAGGAAATCCAGGACCGCGCCCGCGAATATCTGGAGCGCCTGGAAGCCGAAATGGACGAGAAGCGCAAGGCGCTTGGCGTTTCCGACGAGCTGCGCCAGATCAACGGCATGTCCGCGCAGATGATGGTCGCTCTCGGTGAGGACGGCATCAAGACGATCGAGGACTTCGCCGGCTGCGCCGCGGACGATCTCGTCGGCTGGACCGAGCGCAAGAACGGCGAAACGAAGAAGTTCGAAGGCCTGTTCTCCAAACTTGAAGTGTCGCGAGTCGAAGCTGAGCAGATGGTCGTGCAGGCCCGCCTGTTGGCCGGCTGGATCACCGAAGCCGATCTCGCCGCTGAGGCCGAAGAGGCCACGGAGGACGAGGCCGAGCAAGAAGCATGATGAGCACCGGGGGGCCGGACGCACCGCCTGAGGACGATGATCTCGGGGGTAGCGACGTGAACGGCCGGATGTGCATCGTAACACGCGAAAGCGGATCGCCGGACGAACTGATCCGCTTCGTCGCCGCTCCGGACGGAACAGTTGTTCCCGATCTGAAGCGGCAACTGCCGGGACGCGGCTGCTGGGTCAAACTCGACCGGGCGCTGGTGGACAAGGCAGTGGCGAAGAAAATGTTTTCCCGCGCCCTGAAGGCGGAGGTGACGGCACCGATCAATCTCGGCGCCACCGTCGACCGGCTTCTTGCGGCGCAGCTTGCCGGGATGATGAATATGGCGCGCAAGGCGGGCCAGTTCGTCAGCGGTTCGTCGAAGGTAGACGGCGCCGTTCGCAACGGCTCGGCACTTGCCGTGTTCCACGCGATGGATGCCGCCGCCGACGGTGTTCGCAAGATCGACCAGGCCCGAAAAGCCTGGCATCTTGGGATGGAGACTGAAAAGGAAATACCGTCATTCCGTGTCTTCACGGAGGCGGAAATGGAAGAACTGATGGGCCAGAACGCTTTTATCCATGCCGCGGCGCTTGCAGGGCAGGCAGGTGAGGGTGTAGTGAAGCGCGCAAACCTGCTCGAACGGTACCGCAACGGCGGTCAGTCCCGGGCAACGGGCGGCGCTGGCCGGCGAAAACAATGACGCGGTCACCGGCCGATGCCGGACGCCTCATTAAGGTACATGTATTGAACGACAGGGTGTGACGGACGATTCCGTGCCCTGTCCGAAGGAACGGGAACGGAATGACCGACAATAAAGACGACAAGACGCTGAGTGTTTCGGGTAAGAAGACCCTCACCCTGAAGCCCTCAGGCGTGAACCAGGGCACCGTGCGCCAGGACATGGGCCGCGGTCGCACCAAGGCAGTCGTGGTCGAGACTCGCAAGCGTCGCCCGCTACGCCCTGAAGACGAAAAGCCAATGACCACCCCGACGACGACGGCTGCCGCAACGGCATCCGTGACGCGCGTCGCGGAACCGACACCGCAGCCGCCGCGCCCGCCGCAGCCAGCTCCGCGCATTCATCAGCCAGGTGGCCAGCAGCAGCGACCGCAGCAATCCAACCAGAACAACCAGCAGCGCCCGCAGCAGGACCGTTCGTCGCGACCGGTGGTTTTGAACCACCTTTCGGCTGGCGAAATGGATGCACGCCGCCGCGCGCTCGCCGAAGCCCAGGCCCGTGACGCCGCCGATGCGGCCCGCCGCGCCGAGGAAGAAGCCCGCCGCCAGCGGGAAGAGGAAGCACGCCGCATCGCAGAGCAGGCCGAAGCTGCCCGCCTCGCCGCGGAAGAGGCAACTCGCGCCGCCGAGACCAAGGTCGAGGAAGCACCTCCCGCGCCGGTCGAAGCCAAGGTGGAAGCACCGAAGCCGGCAGCACAGCCGGCCGCTGCGGCACCTGTGGTTGCTCGTCGCCCGGATGCAGCTCCCCAGCCTGCGCGTCCCGGCGCGCCTGCTACGGAAACGCCGCTCAACCGACGTCGTCCCCTCAATGAAGAAGAAGACGATCGCGGCCCGGCGCGTGGCGGCCCGGCGCGCGGCAAGGTGGTGCGCCCAGAACCGGCAAAGCCTGTCACACGTCCGAAGACGGACGATGATCGCCGCCGCGGCAAGCTGACGGTAACGACGGCCGATGTCGACGAAGATGGCAATGCGCGTGGTCGCTCGCTTTCGGCCATGCGCCGCCGTCAGGAAAAGTTCCGCCGCAGCCAGATGCAGGAAACGCGCGAAAAGATTTCGCGTGAAGTCGTGCTGCCGGAGACCATCACCATTCAGGAACTGTCGCAGCGCATGTCCGAACGCGCAGTCGACGTCATCAAGTTCCTGATGAAGGAAGGTCAGATGATGAAGCCGGGCGACATTATCGATGCCGACCTCGCCGAGCTCATTGCCGGTGAATTCGGCCACACGGTCAAGCGCGTTTCGGAATCCGACGTCGAACAGGGCATCTTCAACGTTGCCGACGAAGACGGCGAACTTGTTTCCCGTCCGCCTGTCGTCACGATCATGGGTCACGTCGACCACGGCAAGACCTCGCTACTCGACGCCATCCGCCATGCGAACGTGGTGGCTGGCGAAGCCGGTGGCATTACCCAGCATATCGGCGCCTATCAGGTCGAGCAGAACGGCCAGAAGATCACCTTCATCGACACCCCCGGCCACGCGGCCTTTACCGCCATGCGTGCTCGCGGCGCCCAGGCGACCGACATCGCCGTGCTGGTGGTTGCGGCCGACGACAGCGTGATGCCGCAGACGATCGAATCGATCAACCACGCCAAGGCGGCCGGTGTTCCGATCATCGTTGCGATCAACAAGATCGACAAGCCGACGGCCAACGCTCAGAAGGTTCGCACGGAACTGCTGCAGCACGAAGTCTTCGTTGAATCCATGGGCGGTGAGGTGCTCGACGTGGAAGTCTCCGCGAAGAACGGCACCAACCTCGACAAGCTGCTCGAAGCCATTCTGCTGCAGGCGGAAATCCTTGACCTCAAGGCCAATCCGAACCGCACGGCGGAAGGTACCGTCATCGAAGCCCAGCTTGATCGCGGCCGCGGCTCCGTCGCCACCGTCCTCGTCCAGAAAGGCACGCTCCGTCCGGGTCAGATCGTCGTTGCCGGCGATCAGTGGGGCCGCGTGCGCGCGCTGGTCAACGACAAGGGCGAGCATGTGAAGGAAGCTGGTCCCGCCATGCCAGTCGAGATCCTCGGCCTTTCCGGTACGCCGCAGGCCGGCGACAAGTTCGCCGTCGTCGAAAGCGAAAGCCGTGCCCGCGAAATCTCGGAATACCGCCAGCGCCTCACCCGCGACAAGGCGGCCGCTCGCCAGTCCGGCCAACGCGGCTCGCTGGAGCAGATGATGTCGCAGCTGCAGGCCTCGGGCATCAAGGAATTCCCGCTGGTCATCAAGGGCGACGTGCAGGGTTCGATCGAAGCCATTGCCGGCGCGCTGGACAAGCTCGGCACCGACGAAGTCCGTGCCCGCATCGTGCATTCCGGCGTCGGCGGTGTGACCGAATCCGATATCTCGCTGGCTGGAGCATCCGACGCGGCGATCATCGGCTTCAACGTCCGCGCCAATGCCCAGGCGCGCACTCTCGCCGAGCGTGAAGGCATCGAAATCCGCTACTACAACATCATCTACGATCTGGTGGATGACGTGAAGGCGGCGATGTCGGGCCTGCTGTCTCCGGAACGGCGCGAAACCTTCCTCGGCAATGCCGAGATCCTCGAGGTGTTCAACATCACGAAGGTCGGCAAGGTCGCAGGTTGCCGTGTCACCGAGGGCAAGGTCGAGCGCGGCGTCGGTGTCCGTCTGGTGCGCGACAACGTCGTCATCCACGAAGGCAAGCTCAAGACGCTCAAGCGCTTCAAGGATGAAGTCTCCGAAGTCAATGTCGGCCAGGAATGCGGCATGGCGTTCGAGAACTACGAAGACATTCGCATCGGCGACACGATCGAATGCTTCCGCGTCGAGCACATCACCCGCACGCTGTAAGGCAGGAAAGATTGAAACATTCGGACGGGCGCCGGAACCACCAGTCCGGCGCCCGAACCTTTTGGGACCAAGACAAATGGCAACAAGACCAACTTCTTCCGCGCCCTCGCAGCGCATGCTTCGCGTCGGCGAGCAGGTGCGCGCCGCGATCACGCAGGTTCTGCAGCGCGGCGAGGTGCGTGACGACCTGATCGAGCGCACCGTCATCTCCATTTCCGAGGTGCGCATGTCGCCGGATCTGAAGATCGCCACCGCCTATGTGACGCCGCTCGGCGTCACCGACCACCAGGCCGTCATCGAAACGCTCAATCGCCATGCGAAATTCATCCGCGGCCGCCTTGGACCGCAGCTTCGGCAGATGAAATACATGCCAGAGATCCGCTTTCGCGACGACACCAGCTTCGACAATTACCAGAAGATCGATGCGTTGTTGCGCTCGCCGGAGGTCCAACGCGACCTCGAAGACGGCGATACCGACACCGACAAAGACCGATAACAGAGACAGAGAATGTCCAAACCACGCAAACCCAAAGGCCGCCCGATTTCCGGCTGGCTGATCCTCGACAAGCCGGTGGACTTCGGCTCGACAGAGGCCGTTTCCAAGATCAAGTGGCTGTTCAAGGCGCAGAAAGCGGGCCATGCCGGCACGCTCGATCCGCTCGCCTCCGGCATGCTGCCGATCGCCCTTGGCGACGCCACCAAGACAGTTCCTTACGTCATGGACGGCAGGAAGATCTATGAATTCACCGTCACCTGGGGCGAGGAACGCGCCACGGACGACCTCGAAGGCGAGGTCACCGCGACTTCGGACAAGCGTCCGGGTGAAGAGGATATTCGCGCTCTGCTGCCGAAATATACGGGCGTCATCCATCAGATCCCGCCGCAGTTTTCCGCAATCAAGATAGCCGGCGAGCGCGCCTATGATCTCGCTCGTGACGGCGAAACGGTCGAAATCCCGTCGCGCGAAGTAGAGATTTTCCGCCTGACGCTGCTGGCCTGCCCGGATGCCAACAAGGCGCATTTCGAAGTGGAATGCGGTAAGGGCACCTATGTTCGAGCGCTCGCCCGCGATTTCGGCCGCGATCTCGGCTGTTACGGCCATATCTCCGGCCTGCGCCGCAGCTTCGTCGCCCCCTTTGCTGAGGAGATGATGGTGCCGCTCGCCAATCTCGTCGCCCTTGAGGCAGTCGAAGATGCGGACGAGCGGCTCGCCGCTCTCGACGCGTTGCTGATCGATACGGCGGAAGCGCTGTCGGCGCTGCCGCATCTCGTCATCAACGACGATCAGGCCCATCGCCTGAAGATGGGCAATCCAATTCTCGTGCGCGGGCGCGATGCGCCGGTTGCCGAAACAGAGGCCTATGCCACGGCACGCGGCAAACTGATCGCCATTGGCGAGATCGACCAGGGCGAGTTTCGGCCGAAGCGGGTTTTTGGCTGAGTTTTTTCTCCTCCGCTCGGAGAGAAGGCGTCCGAAGGGCGGATGAGGGCGAGTTGCCGGGAAAACGAACGGTCGCCCCACGGTGCATTGCCCTCAGCCCGGGCTCCGCCCGGCCTTCTCCCCACCGGGGCGAAGGTAAAACTGAGTCTCTTCCCTTTGCAGCCCAAATAGTCTATAGGCAGCGCCAGCATCGGGCCTGCCCCATTGCATTCGCGGCCAATGCTGGACGACATCCCGGCGTTTGGCGACATTATTTCCTCTCATAGAAAGGACCATCCGATGTCGATTACTGCTGAGCGCAAGGCTGCGCTGATCAAGGAATACGCTACCGCCGAAGGCGACACCGGTTCTCCGGAAGTCCAGGTTGCGATCCTGACCGAGCGCATCAACAACCTCACCAACCACTTCAAGGACCACAAGAAGGACAATCACTCCCGCCGTGGCCTCCTGACGATGGTTTCCAGCCGGCGCTCGCTTCTTGATTACCTCAAGAAGAAGGACGAAGGCCGTTATACCAAGCTGATCTCCAGCCTCGGTATCCGCCGCTAATGGAATTTCCGGCGGGCGTTCGCGTGGACGTCCGCCGGATGCTTATGAGGGTTTGAAACCCGACAAACTTGTCTCCGGCGCGCTTTCCGTTTGCGCGATGTGAGACGACCGGCAGGCCGGATGGGCCGGTCCTGCCAATTACAACCGTTGACCTGTCATGGGGCAGGATTGCCGGATGCTTTCAGCCGAAGCTTCACGCTTCGGCCGATCCTTGAAAGCCTCTCGTTGTCTTGCCCGTGATGCGTCACACTTCGTGCGGTTGAAGACGCGCCTGCCGATTCATGGGTAACGGCGCCTTTTCCCGCACTACGCAAGGACAAAATATGTTCGATATCCATACCGTCGAAATCGAGTGGGCCGGCCGCCCGCTGAAGCTCGAGACCGGCAAGATCGCCCGCCAGGCTGATGGCGCCGTCATCGCAACCTACGGCGAGACCGTGGTTCTCGCCACCGTGGTTTCCGCCAAGGCCCCGAAGCCGGGCCAGGATTTCTTCCCGCTCACCGTCAACTACCAGGAAAAGACCTATGCAGCCGGCAAGATCCCCGGTGGCTATTTCAAGCGCGAAGGACGTCCGAGCGAAAACGAAACCCTCGTTTCCCGCCTGATCGACCGCCCGATCCGTCCGCTTTTCCCGGAAGGCTACAAGAACGACACGCAGGTCGTCGTCACGGTCATCCAGCATGACCTCGAGAACGATCCGGACGTGCTGTCCATGGTCGCGACCTCGGCTGCCCTGACCCTTTCCGGCATCCCGTTCATGGGCCCGATCGGCGGCGCCCGCGTCGGCTACATCAACGGCGAATACGTGCTCAACCCGCATCTCGACGAGATGGACGAATCGAGCCTCGACCTCGTCGTCGCCGGCACGCAGGAAGCCGTTCTGATGGTTGAGTCCGAAGCTAAGGAACTGCCGGAAGACGTTATGCTTGGCGCTGTCATGTTCGGCCATCGTGGCTTCCAGCCGGTCATCGACGCGATCATCAAGCTCGCCGAAGTCGCCGCCAAGGAACCGCGCGATTTTACGCCGGACGATTTCTCGGAGCTCGAAACTGAAATGCTCGGCCTTGCCGAAGCAGAGCTGCGCGAAGCCTACAAGATCACCCAGAAGGCTGATCGTTACGCCGCCGTCGACGCTGTGAAGGCCAAAGTCAAGGCGCACTTCCTGCCCGAGGAAGGCGAAGCCAAATACACGGCCGAAGAAGTTGGCGCCATCTTCAAGCACCTGCAGGCGAAGATCGTTCGCTGGAACATCCTCGACACCTCCAGCCGCATCGACGGCCGTGACCTGCAGACGGTTCGCCCGATCCTTGCCGAAGTCGGCTTGCTGCCGCGCACACACGGTTCCGCCCTCTTCACCCGCGGTGAAACGCAGGCGGTCGTCGTTGCCACGCTCGGCACCGGCGAAGACGAGCAGTTCGTCGATAGCCTGACCGGCATGTACAAAGAAAACTTCATGCTGCACTACAACTTCCCGCCCTACTCGGTCGGCGAAACGGGCCGCATGGGTTCTCCTGGCCGCCGCGAAATCGGCCACGGCAAGCTCGCCTGGCGAGCCATCCACCCGATGCTGCCGACGGCGGAACAGTTCCCCTACACGCTGCGTGTCGTCTCCGAAATCACCGAGTCCAACGGCTCGTCCTCGATGGCAACCGTTTGCGGCACCTCGCTGGCGCTGATGGATGCCGGCGTGCCGCTGGCAAAGCCGGTTGCCGGTATCGCCATGGGCCTGATCAAGGAAGGCGAGCGCTTCGCCGTTCTCTCCGACATCCTGGGTGACGAGGATCACCTCGGCGACATGGACTTCAAGGTTGCCGGCACGGAAGCCGGAGTGACCTCGCTGCAGATGGACATCAAGATCGACGGCATTACCGAAGAGATCATGAAGGTGGCCCTGAACCAGGCCAAGGGTGGCCGTCTGCACATTCTCGGCGAAATGGCCAAGGCCATCTCCGAAAGCCGCGGTCAGCTCGGCGAATTCGCCCCGCGCATCGAAGTCATGAACATCCCGGTCGACAAGATCCGCGAAGTCATCGGCTCCGGCGGTAAGGTCATCCGCGAAATCGTCGAAAAGACCGGCGCGAAGATCAACATCGAAGACGACGGCACGGTCAAGATCGCTTCGTCCTCCGGCAAGGAAATCGAAGCGGCCCGCAAGTGGATCCACTCGATCGTTGCGGAGCCGGAGGTCGGCCAGATCTACGAAGGCACGGTTGTCAAGACCGCGGACTTCGGCGCTTTCGTCAACTTCTTCGGCGCCCGCGACGGTCTCGTCCACATCTCGCAGCTCGCCTCGGAGCGCGTTGCCAAGACGACCGACGTCGTCAAGGAAGGCGACAAGGTTTGGGTCAAGCTGCTCGGCTTCGACGAGCGCGGCAAGGTTCGCCTGTCCATGAAGGTCGTCGATCAGGCTTCCGGCCAGGAAATCGTTGCGGAAAAGAAGAAGGATGACGCGGCCGAATAAGCCCCGCCTTCATTCAGGTTCCGGGGCGCGGAATTCGTTTCCGCGCCCTTTTTATATTGAATGCTTTCGGTCCGGCCAATTTCGCGGAAACTACGTGCCTGACCCCTCGCCCTAGCCCTCTCCCCGTTCCAACGAGGAGAGGGGCTAGGGTGAGGGGCAGAGCATGAGGTGAAAATGGCGCGCATAGCCGACGAGCGAAACCCATTCCCATGACGAGACCATGCTTATGAGCCGCGATGCCTTGAAGACCCTGTTCCACCCCTTTGCCTCCGGCACTGTTGACGTGCCCAGCGAAAGCGAACGCATCCTGTTTCTCGGAGCGGAAGCAGGCTTTTCCTTACCGGACGGTTTTGCGGCATCGCTATCCGCCGTCCAGGGATACAGACCCTTCTATCGCCAGCTTCAGGCGCAACGGATCGACGTGACGCCGGAGATCGAAGGTGAGGATTATGACGGCGCGCTTGTGCTTTGCACCAAGCACAAGGGTGAGAATGAAGATCATATCGCCCAAGCGCTTTCGCGCGTGAAGGAGGGCGGCCTCATCGTCGTGGCCGGCGGCAAGGAAGACGGCATTCAGCCGTTGCGCAAGCGTATCGAAGGTCTTGGCGTGGATGTCGGCCATATGCCGAAATATCATGGCGTTGCTTTCTGGCTTGCGCGTCCGGCCGACATCAGCACCATGGCTGCACAATTGGCAAAGCCGGCGACGCGCATCGGCGGCCGCTTCACCACCGCTGCGGGGATGTTCTCGCACGACCGCTTCGACGAAGGTTCCGAACTCCTGGCATCTCGCCTGCCGACCGATTTTTCGGGCGACGCCGCCGATTTCGGCGCCGGCTGGGGCTATCTCTCGGTAGAACTCGCGACCAAGTCGCCAAGAATCGCGCGTCTGGACCTCTACGAGGCCCACTACGAAGCGCTGGAGGCGGCCCGCGCCAATCTCCTGGAAAACTGCCCGAAGGTCGCTCAGCGCTTCTTCTGGCATGATCTGGCGAGCGAACCGATCAAGGACAAGTACGATCTGGTGATCATGAACCCGCCCTTCCATCAAGGCCATGCCGCCGAACCTTCGCTCGGCCAGGTGATGATCAAGGCGGCATCCTCGGCACTGCGCAGCGGCGGCCGCCTGATGCTGGTCGCCAATCGCGGCCTACCCTACGAACCGGTGCTGGCTGAGAATTTCCGCGAGCATGGTGAGACCTGCCGCAATGCACGCTTCAAGTTGCTGTGGGCGAAGAAATAAACGACGACGGCGGCCGATTGGCCGCCTTTTCTTTAGTGAGCCGGATCTAGCCAGCTCGGCGCGAGCGGGCATCACGTGATCGCGCAGCGTCAGGAAGTTTCTTTCGACAAGAAACCAGAGCGTAGCCATAGGGCTTGATCCCGGCCAGCGGCAGCCGCGTCGCTTCTCCGGCAGAGATGCACGAGCATGACGAGCAGAATGGCAATTGCGCGCAATATATCCGGTCCCAATGCCCGCACAGTGGTAGAGGCTTGGAGCGAGGTCGGCTCATCCAGTGGATCGAGCGGCCTGGAACTGGGATATCGCCGTCTTCCGACAAACGGATATTCAAACCGGCATCAAAACGCTCGAGCAGCTCCTGTGCCGATGGTGGGTCGCTGTAGAGGAAACGGTAGAACTCCAGCAGGGAGCGAAAGCGCGGTAGGCTTCGAAATCCTCCGGGCGAATCTTCTAAGAAAGAGACGTTCGGTGGCTGCGAAGGGTTCGGTGTCGCTGGACGTCATCGGGAATCCTCTGAAAGGATATCCTGAGGTTCAGTCCTCCCGGCCAAGGGCCGAGAGCGCAATTTAGATCAGCACTGTTACTCCGCGTCGGCTTTCGACAGCGTTTCCAATGTCGGCATCGAGGTGATGTTGTAGCCGGCATCGACAAAATGGATCTCGCCAGTGACGCCGGCCGACAGATCCGACAGGAGATAGAGTGACGAAGAGCCCACTTGATCTATGGTGACCGATTTGCGCAGTGGCGCGTTGCGCTGGTTCCAGGAGAGGATGGCCCTGGCATCGGAAATGCCGGCACCGGCGAGCGTGCGGATCGGACCGGCCGAGATGGCGTTGACGCGGATTCCGCGCGGACCGTAATCGGCGGCGAGATAGCGCACGGAGGCTTCCAGAGCCGCCTTGGCGACGCCCATGACGTTGTAGTTTGGGATGACGCGTGTCGAGCCGTTATAGGTCAACGTCAGCATGCTGCCGCCTTCGACCATCAGGTCGGCGGCGCGCTTGGCAATCTCGGTGAAGGAGAAGCAGGAGATCACCATGGTCCGCGTGAAATTATCGCGCGTGGTGTTGGCGTAGAGGCCCTTCAGCTCGTTCTTGTCGGAAAAGCCGATGGCGTGGACGATGAAATCCAGCTTGCCCCAACGCGCTCTGATATTCTCGAAGACGGAATCGACAGAGGCGATATCTTCGACGTCGCAAGGCAGAAGAAAATCCGAGCCGACTTCGGCTGCGAGCGGCTTGACGCGTTTGCCGAGCGCCTCGCCCTGAAATGTGAAAGCCAGTTCAGCGCCTTCGGCTGCAAGCGCTTTTGAAATACCCCAGGCAATCGAATGATTGTTTGCGACGCCCATGATGAGGCCGCGCTTACCCTGCATGATTCCGGTCATTGCCTTATCCGTTATAGCGCTGGAATACGAGCGTGGCGTTGGTGCCGCCGAAGCCGAAGGAATTGGAAAGTGCCGTGTCGATCCTGGCGTTGTCGATGCGCTTGCGCACGATCGGCACACCTTCGAATTCCGGGTCGAGTTCAGTGATATGAGCGCTTTCGCCGATGAAGCGCTCTTGCATCATCAGGATCGAGTAGATCGATTCCTGCACGCCGGCTGCGCCGAGCGAATGGCCTGTCAGCGACTTGGTCGACTGGATCGGCGGGATCTTGCTGCCAAAGACTTCGCGAATCGCGCCAATTTCCTTGCTGTCGCCCACCGGTGTCGAGGTGCCGTGGGTGTTGATATAATCGATGTCGCCCTTCACGGTGGCGAGCGCCTGGCGCATGCAGCGCACCGCCCCCTCGCCCGAAGGCGCCACCATGTCGTAGCCATCGGAAGTGGCGCCGTAACCGACAATTTCGGCATATATCTTGGCGCCGCGCGCCTTTGCGTGTTCCAGCTCCTCCAGAACCAGCACGCCGGCGCCGCCGGCAATGACGAAGCCGTCGCGCTTAGCGTCATAGGCGCGCGAAGCGGTCTCCGGATGATTCTGGTTAAAGTCGGAAGACATGGCGCCCATGGCATCGAAGAGATTCGACATGGTCCAGTCGAGATCCTCGTGGCCGCCGGCGAACATGAGGTCCTGCTTGCCCCATTGGATCATCTCGGCGGCGTTGCCGATGCAGTGCGCCGAGGTCGAGCAGGCGGACGAAATGGAGTAGTTGACGCCGTGGATCTTGAACCAAGTCGCAAGCGTTGCCGAGGCGGTCGACGACATCGACTTCGGAACGGCGAAGGGGCCGATGCGCTTCGGGCTGTTGTTCTTGCGGGTGATATCGGCGGCTTCGATCAGCGTGCGGGTCGACGGGCCGCCCGAGCCCATGATAATGCCGGTGCGTTCATTGGTGATCTCGCTCTCTTCGAGGCCGCTGTCGGCAATTGCCTGCTTCATGGCAACATGGTTCCAGGCGCCGCCTTGCGACAGGAAGCGCATCGCGCGACGGTCCACCAGATCGGTCGTGTCGATCTTCGGCGCCCCCCAAACCTGGCATTTGAAGCCGTGTTCGGCGAAATCGGAGGAAAAAGAAATGCCGGACTTGGCTTCGCGCAGCGAGGCAGTCACTTCTCGAGCATCGTTTCCAATCGAAGAGACAATCCCCAGACCCGTAACAACTACCCGTCTCATGTCGATGACCTTTTCTAAAACGTCTCTTTTGTGAAGGCGGCAGTGCCGCGGTTCAGGCAGCCTTGTCCTTCGACAGGCCTACGCGCAGGTCTGTCGCCTGATAAATGACCTCGCCGTCGGCCTTCAGCCAGCCGTCGGCAGTGCCGAGGACGAGGCGGCCGCGCATGACGCGTTTGAAATCGATGCCGTATTCGAGGAGCTTCGTGTCCGGACGAACCATGCCCTTGAACTTCACTTCGCCGGTCGACAGTGCCATGCCGCGACCCGGTTCGCCGAGCCAGCCAAGGAAGAAGCCGGTGAGCTGCCACATGCCGTCGAGGCCGAGGCAACCCGGCATGATCGGATTGCCGGCGAAATGACAGGGGAAGTACCAGTCATCGGGACGCACGTCGTATTCGGCGCGAATATAGCCTTTGTCGAAGGCCCCACCGGTTTCGGAAATATCTGTAATGCGATGGACCATCAGCATCGGTGGCAGGGGAAGCTGTGCGTTGCCCGGGCCGAACAGTTCGCCGCGGCCGCAGGCCAGGATTTCCTCATAGTTGAAGCTGGATTGTCTCGTCGTCATAAAAATTCCGTTTCCCCCACAAGGATGCCGATGAATGTGAAGCTTTAGTGCAAGATCGACAGAAAATGAAGCGCAAGCATGACGCCCAATTCCACCATCCGATCTTACACACTTCACTGTTATGTGGTGGTCGCATACAGGAAGGCTAGGGCTGCTGCCAGAGGCAAATGCGCCAAGAACCTATTTTTACGGCTTTCAGCTGCCTTCCCACTCCATTGAAACTATTGAAAGCAATCTCCTCAAAAGTTATATGGCTTAGTAAAGATTTACTAGGATCAGGAATCTGGAGTTCCCTGAATGGCGGTAGAGCCCGAAATTGCCATCGAAACCAGGCTCCGCAGCGCGGGCCTGAGGCCAACCCGCCAGCGCGTCGCGCTCGGAGATCTCCTCTTCGCCAAAGGCGACCGTCACCTAACCGTCGAAGAACTGCATGAAGAGGCAGTCGCGGCCGGCGTGCCGGTTTCGCTCGCCACCGTCTACAACACCCTGCATCAGTTCACGGAGGCCGGCCTGATCCGCGTGCTCGCCGTCGAAAGCACCAAGACCTATTTCGACACCAACGTTTCCGACCACCACCACTTCTTCGTCGAAGGCCATAACGAAGTGTTGGACATTCCGGTCAGCAATCTGACGATCGACAATCTGCCGGAGCCGCCGAAGGGCATGGAAATCGCGCATGTCGACGTCGTGATCCGCCTGCGCCGCAAGCAGCGGTAAGGCTGGGCAATAGGCAATAGGCGATAGGATTGTCTTCTAGCCATTTGCTATTGCCTACCGCCTAATTCGTACCGCCTCCCATTACATCACGTCATCGGGATGCCGGCCGGGCCTATGATGGTAAGTCGGGAAGGTCCAGCCGAACCAGAGCGCGCCGCCACGGACCGCGAAGGCTGCGGCAACTCCGATCGCGGCGGAGGCGTAGAGCGGCATCATCGTCTCGTTCGCAGCGGTAAAGACGCTGGCTCCTACCAGCGCCGCAGTCACATAGATTTCCGGCCGCAGCAGCACCGAGGGTTCGTTTGCCAGCAGGTCACGCAGGATGCCGCCGAAAGTCGCCGTTAGCGCACCGGTGACGATCGCTACCGTCGGCGAGCCCGTCGCAGCCATGCCCTTAGCCGCACCCATGACGCAATAGGCGGACAGACCGACCGCATCGAGCCAGATCAGCAGCCGATAGCGCGATTCGAACAGATGCGCGGTGAAGAAGACCAGCACACCGACGACCGCGCAAATGATGATATAGGTGGGGTTCACCACCCAAAAGACCGGCACGCGGCCGAGGATGATATCCCTGAGCGTGCCACCGCCGATACCGGTGACCGCCGCAAAAAACAGGAAGCCGATCAGATCGAGCTGCTTGCGCGAGGCCGACAGCCCGCCGGTCGCGGCGAACAGAGCGACGCCGACGTAATCGAGAAACGAAAGAAGCGACATTCGAGGCTCCAGAAGAGTGCCGGCAGGTTTTTCGGAGGAGTGAATCACGGCGGCAAGGGCCGCGCAAGCAGGCAGCTATAAAGATGCCGCAGCGGTCGCCGCCACGCCGGCGGCCGTCCCTGCGCTTTCAAGAGGAAATACCCCGTGAAGTCCCTGCTGATCGTGATCCTGAATCTCATCGCGCTCGTGATCATGCCCGTGGTGGCGCAAGCGCAGCAATCGATCGTGCAAGATCCCGTCGCCTTCGAGAAGGAGCACTTCACCAAGCGCTGTGGGGGCCAGGCGAGCTTCGGGGACGGCTTTGCCACGGAACGGGACATCAACAACGATACGTTGACCGACATGGTGATCAACGAGGGCGAAATCACCTGCAAGGGGGAAAAGGGGCCTGACTGCACCGACGAGGGCTGCCCTTACAACTTCTACATCCATGTCGCCGAAGGCGGCTTTATTCTCGTCGCCACCGCACAAATCTACGGCTACGATTTCATCCAGCGCTTCGGCAACATGGTGCTGGTCATGAAGATGCACCCGCACTACTGCGATCGCGCCGATGGCGGCCATTGCGAGATTACCGTCCGCGTCCGCGGCGTGAAATTCGTCACCGTGTCAAAAAAGTAAACGCTACGCACCCCTAGTAGGATCCGGCCACGCGACTACGGGCCCGGATAGAGGGCCGAGGTGCGTCCGGCGGCGTAGTAGCCAACGAGACCGATCCATTCGCGGATGCCGGTCGCCAACAATTGTGCGTTCAGCGACGGCTGGGTGAAATCGAACCCAAGCGTTTCCTTGCCCGTGCTGCGGTAATCGACCGGCCAGGGGACGATATCGATGCCTTGCTTGCGGAAGATGCCCACGGAGCGCGGCATATGGAAGCCGGACGTGATCAGCAGACAATCGGAAAGTCCGTTCTTGGCCAGCAACTCCTTCGTGTTGACGGCATTTTCGAAGGTGGTGCGCGACGTCGTGTCCTCGATGAGCCGGGACTTCGGTAGGCCGAGAGCAACAAAGAAGCGCTCGGAAATCACGGCATCGCCCTCGTAGTTGCCACTGATCGAGCCGTCGCCGCCGGAGACGACGACGCGCGCCTGCGGAAACTTCTGCGCTAGCCGCAACGTCTCGATGAGGCGGTCTCCGGCCGAATCGAGCTCATAACCGCCCCGCGCCGTCGTCACTTCGTTCTGCGTGGCGCCGCCAAGAACAATCATGCACTTGAGTTCGGCGGGATCACCAGTCGGATGCGGAAAACGTTCCTCCAGCCCCTGGACGATATAGGCGCCCGTCGTCGTGTAAAGCGCGACAAACAGGATCAGGACTGAGAGAAACGTCGAGACGATAGCGATGAAGCGCTTGTGAAGAAGGCTGGCGATAAGCGCCAATACGCCGAAGAAAAAAGCCAGTGAAAGCGGCTGACCAAAAATCCATACGAGTTTGGAAAAAACGAACAAGATATATCCTCGGGCATGTCGAGCCGGAGCTCTTTGGAGCATTCGCAGAAAACGATGGGTTTCTAACTAGCAGATTTTTTTGCGCTGCAATGTGGCTAATTCGGTGGGTGCGGGAGGGAAATGGTGCGGAGCCTAACATGGAAAGGTGTCGTCAATCTCAAGATAATGCTGGGTGCTGGCGGGTTGAGACTACAATTACTTCTGTGCGAAGACGCGTCCCGAACCCGATTTCAGATATCGGACGCGACTGCCTTGGATTCATCGCAACAGGCGACATAAGTCTTGATCGACCGTGAGCATATTTCGAGGTATGCGGCAAATCCTTGGCATTGTGCTTTGCCAAGCGGTCTTAAGATCGCCAGTGACGCCGATATAGTGACAGCCCAGGAACTCGTGGCTTGCGAGGATGTAGACGTATTACATGTGCAGGCATGATAGAGTGTCCGCCAATCAATGCAACTACCGCGCGCTCAGAACTGGGTTGTTTGCCACAGAGCAAATTTCAAAAAATGAGAAAATAACTCACACCGAGCAAAGAGGTCCGCTTACGCTGCTACGCAGCTTCAGCGGTAAAGCCTTCGTTTGCCGGCCTGCCGAGCCAAAGCTCGGTGAGCGAAGGCTGGTGGAGCTAAGCGGGATCGAACCGCTGACCTCTTGCATGCCATGCAATGGGTCAATCGGCTACCGAGAAATATCGGGAGCCATGGATGTCCCGAAATCTCTTTAATTTCAACGAATCTCTGCTACCATCCGCGATGAATAGATATCAAGATTCCCATTCTGTGCTTCCCTGGTGCTTCCCCGATGGCAAAAAAAGAACCTCCTATCAACTCCGCGATAACCGCTGAGATTACCCTCAATCTGCTTAAGCGGGTTGAGCCAGGCGAGAGCGAATATTTTGTGTCCGATACCAGCGCGACAGGTTTTGCGATCCGAGTTCGGCCAACTGGCTCGATGTCCTACGTAGTCCTCTATCGGTATGGGGGCGGCCGTGATGGCGCGGCTCGGAAATACACCATCGGCAGCACAAAGAAGGTCACCCCGGATGAGGCAAGACGCCTTGCGAAATCGGTCTTGGCCGAAGTTGTGCAGGGCAAGGACCCGGCGAAGGAGAAGAGCGCCGAGCGATTGTCTCCGACATTCGACACGCTCAAGGACGACTATCTGCTATCGGTCGACGCGAAAAAGAAGAGTTCAACTTATAAGCTCTACGCTCATTGGCTGGGCATCGCTTCCGAGACGCTTGGCCGCAAGAAGGGCAAGGATGTTGGCAAAGGGGATATCGAAAAGCTGCACGTCTCGTTGAAGGACAAGCCGATTACGGCAAATAGGGTCCTATCCACGGTCAGCTCAATGTACACTTGGGGCATCGACGTCAAAGCCCTGCCAAAGATGGAGAACCCGGCCGCCGGCATTACGAAATATCCGGAAGACAGCCGCGAGCGATATCTGACAAGCGAGGAGTTGGGGCGTCTCGGCGATGCCATCCGTGAGGCTGAGACGGGCGGTATCCCGTGGGACCCAGATCCGAAGAAGCAGGTGAAGCATGCGCCAAAGACTGAGAACAGGCGCATCAAGATTGATGCCTTTGCCGCCGCCGCGCTTCGTCTGTTCATTCTGACAGGCGCCCGCCGCGGCGAAATCCTCAAACTTAAATGGTCCAATGTAGACCTGCAGCGCGGCCTCCTGTTTCTCGATGACAGCAAGACGAGGAAGAAAACCGTCATCCTCAACGGTCCGGCACAGGTCATTCTTGCCGAGCTGCCTAAGGTGGGCCCCTACGTCATTCCGGGCGAACCGAAGGTTCTCGAAGACGGCAAGATCGAGCATCGCCCCCGTTCCGATCTGAAGAGACCTTGGCACCACATTCGCAAACGCGCTGGCCTCGATGCGGCGGCCGAAGATCCAAGGCTCAGGGTTCGCATCCACGACTTGAGGCACACCCATGCATCGGTCGGCGTAGAGGCAAACCTCAGCCTTCAGATCATCGGCAAGCTCCTTGGACACACCCAGATGAAAACGACAGAGCGGTATGCGCATCTTGCTGACGATCCGAAGCGCCGCGCCTCCGATCTCATCGGTTCGAAAATCGTCGATGCCATGGGCGACCGGCCGCGGCGAGAGAATGTACATCCATTGCGACCGGGAAAATCCTGATCGCGACCATACTGCAGGGATAGGGGGCACCCGACAAGCCGGTCAGCACCACCGGTTTCCCTGCGGCTAAGCTGGTGCATCGCAGGTGCACGATGACATTAGATTTGAAAGCGGCTCAAGCCGCATCGGACCGCTACGAGCAATGCCAAGCTCTGATTGATCGGGTCGAAGAAGGGATGCTGACTCCTCCGGAAGCGCAGAAGGAAGCTGACCGGCAAGGTCTCGGACGACTCGAAAGTTTTGCCGACAAGAGCCGCTTTCCAGTGGCGCACGAGCCTGTATGGTCACCTGTCATGGCCATGGCCTGGATGTTCTGGCGCGACTATGACCTTGTCACTGATTTCTATGACCCCTATCGAAAGTCGTGCCTTGTCTGGCGAACAGTCCCTCGGGAGCAGAACGTGCCCGGTCGCCCTCCGCTTCGACCGCGGCCTGAGCAATGGTACCTCGGCGCGATGTCACCGGCGTCTCTAAGTGGGCTCAAAATCGCTGCTGATAGGGAAAATCGCGTAGGCCGGTTCAATCACTTCCCAGATTTTGTGAAAGGGAAGGCGGAATTCTTTACCGCATTGTACAGCGACAAAATCGCTGCAACGGGCATACGGGCAACCACCGGCGAACATGAGCGCATCGAGTCCTTTCGATGGGCAGTGCTTGATTTTGTCGAGCCGGGGCGACCGTTGGCTAACGATGCCGGCTCTGGTGGCTTGCGGAATTTTCGGTTCGTAGAAAAACACAAGCCGGATGAGGTCTATTATTCGGACGTGCATCTATCCCGATCGGATATCGAACGGGAGTGGCGTGCTCAGATGACTGAACCCGTCCAACCTCAGGAGACGCCCAGTCCCCCGCTAAGTCAGCGCCCTGCGGGCAAGCAGCAAGTACGAGATGCATTCCACGCCGCGTCCGGTTTCTTCAAGTCGCGTGGTCTCTTGATGTGGAGCAAGGACGAAGCAGAAACTGATCTACCCAAATTATTGAACGCCAGCCGGACTAACATTCGTGAGGTTTTCGCCGAAGACGACTTCAAAAACCTTTTCTCTGGCGGAAGAGGGAAGCGAGGGCCTGTAAATCAGAATAGAACCAATGAGTTAGAAGAGTTTCGCCAGTTTTTTACGTCGGCGAATATGCGAAAATAGACGGCGAAATTTCAGTCGGCGACCTTTCAGTCACGGAACATCTCTTCCGGTAGCTGAAAAGGAACAAACATGGCTGACGCAGCAAATAGTGAACGTCGGATGCTTCGCACGAAGCAAGCGGCGACTTACGCCAATCTTTCGGAGGGGATGCTAAGGAAGCTTCGCTTGATTGGCGGTGGTCCCGAATACATCAAGCTCGGCCGAGTCGTCGTCTACGATCCTAATGATCTTGAAAAGTGGATCGCGGCAAACCGTCGTCGCGCTACCTCGGTCGCGGCGTGAGGTGCGGCCATGATCAAGATGGAAAACCCGGCAGCGCTGGCAGGCGCTCACCGGGTTCAGGAAGTCAAAGCTTTTTCCAGCAGCGTCGACGTCCTGAACCGTACCGAAACCCACTTCGAATTTCAATCTGAATTGCTGGCGGTCAAGTCCGTCATGCGTCGCTTCCGCGTGTCCTTCTGGCACGCTCAGACGATCTGCCGGCTTTCTGGCCTGGGAGGTCGAGCATGAGCAAGCTTAAGATCAAAGTCCGTAAGGTATCTGACGGCTCGGAAATGTTCGTCCATGGCCGAGAAGCCCAAACGATGCAGTTGCTGATCAAGAACGGCGATCAGGGTATTTCCTCCCTCCATCACCCTGGCATTCGTCTTTCTCATTACATTTTTAAGTTGCGTAGCTACGGATTTCTCATCGAGACCGTGAACACCCCCCATAGCGGCGACTTTCCGGGGCACCACGCGGTCTACCGCTTGAAGTCCGAGGTGATGGTTCTTCAATGCGATGATCGGAGGTCCGCATGACGGACGCCTCCGAAAACCCGAACACGGTCGCCGCCGCACAATGGCTTGCTGATCAAAAGGAGCAGCCCGCAAAGGCGGTTCCGACCATCCGTGAACGTTTCTCCCTTTCGATGAAAGAAGCCTGTGAGGCCTGCGCCCTGGCGCAGAAATACCGCACGGCTCGGAGGGCGTTCGGCTGATGAGCACGCCATCAATTTCTCAAGACGGTTATATTCCGGAGTTGGAACAGGAAGTGCTCGGTACGCTCCTGTCATCCGGAAATCTTAAGCTCGTCTCCGGCACGCTGCGGCCGGAGCATTTTGTCGAGAACCTGCATCGGCGGATATTCGAACGCATGCAGGAAGCGGATAGCGCCTATGGCAATGCCGGTCTGCCGGTCGTGTACAAACTCTTCAGCAAGGAAGAGCAGGACGCGGTAAAAGGCCGACTCGGCATTGGTCTTTCGGAATACCTCGCCCGCTTGGTCGGTGGCTGCGTGCGTGGCGTGCCCGGCCTTCGGACCAGCATCCAGGCAATGCTTCAGCAGTGGGCAAGAATTTCACTCGGGAATCAGGCCGCTGTCGTGCAGGCGGCCGCCGCCGATCCGGCAACCCACCCGGCAGAGCTTATCCGCTCTCTCGGTCGGACGCTCGACGACATTGGTGCCGCACTCCGGACTGGCAAGCGCAGCAAGACCCGCTTCACGATGGCCGAAGCCTCCGAAGCAGCCGTCACGGCGATTGAGGATGCCAGGACGCAGGGCAACGGTTTGACCGGCATCACTTGGGGTCTCGCCGACGTCGATCGCGCGACGGGCGGCCTCCAGCGGGGCGAAATGACGGTCCTTGGTGCTCGGCCGGCAATGGGCAAGACCGCCATCGGGCTCGGCGTCGGCATCAAAGCCGCGGCGGCTGGCGTCGGCGTCGGCTTCATCTCGCTTGAGATGGGCGCTCGCACCCTGGCAATGCGGGCTCTCAGCGACATTGCCTTCGATCGGTTCGGCCGGGTCGAATATTCTGACTTGATGGCCGGGCGCGTCAATGACGCCTCCATGGAGCATGTCTATGCCGCACAGGCCGTGCTTTCGGGGCTGCCGCTGCAGATCGAGGACGCGTCGGGCCTCGCGATCAATGACATCCGCGTGAAGTTCGAAAGGATGGCCGAAATCGCCGAGAGGGCCGGCACACCGATCGAGGTGCTGATGGTCGATTATCTGCAGCTCGTCGCGGCGTCGTCGCGATATCAGGGCAATCGGACGCACGAAATCACGGAAATCTCCGCGGCGCTCCGGAACATGGCCCGAGAGTACAATGTCGCGCTGTTGGCCCTGTCTCAGCTTTCCCGCCAGGTCGAAACCCGCGAGGACAAGCGGCCGATGTTGTCGGACCTCCGCGAATCCGGCTCGATCGAGCAGGACGCCGACACGGTCATTTTCTTGTATCGCGAGAGCTATTATTTGGCGCGCGAGAAGGCCAAGACCGCCGACGACGAATTCGAGCGCAGCGACAAGCTCCTCGAATGCCAGAACCGTCTCGAATTCATCATCGCCAAGCAGCGCAACGGCCCGACCCGGACCGTCGACCTTTTCGTCGATATTGCCTGCTCCGCGGTCCGCAACGCTGCGAGGTCGTAATGGCGCAATATCCCTCTCTCCCGCTGTTCACCGACGCCTATATTGCGGACACGCAGCACCTGACCAACGAGGAGCATGGCGTCTATCTTCGGCTCCTGATGTTCGCCTGGCGGACCGCCGAATGTGGCCTTCCCGACGACGACCGCCGGCTCGCTTTGATGGTCGGCGTTACCCCCAAAAAGTGGGCAACGTTGAAGCCGGTCGTCATGGGCTTCTGGACCCTCCGGGAAGGACTTTGGACGCAGAAAAGGCTGACGGCCGGGCGCGAATTCGTTGAGCGAAGTCGCGAACAAAAACGCGCCGCTGGATTTGCATCTTCGAACGCTAAGGCATTGAAAAAGAACAATACCATCCCAACGGCTGTTGTAACGGAAGTACCAACGGAACGGGTAACGGAAGTGCCAACAGAACGGCAACAATCCATATCCATATCCATAAAAGATAATAATTCCCGCAAAACGAGTTCGCGGGACGGCGCTGAAAATGGCCTTTCCGAAGCCAATATTCGAGAGCCGAAAAAGGACCTGATCGCCACCGAGTTCGAGGAAAAGTTCTGGCCGGTCTATCCCCGGAAGGTCGATCGCAAAGACGCCCTCGCAGCCTTTCGGAAGGCACGGATGAAGGTTCCCCTCGACACTATCGTCACGGCGGTTACCGCATTCGCAATCGAGGCCAGGGGCAAAGATCCTCAATACGTCAAGCACGCGGCCAGATGGATCAACGCCTGCAGTTGGGAAAACGTCGCGGGCGCAGTCGCCATCGAGACGAGCGAGAAGTGGGCAGCTCGCCTGCAGAGCGCCCGACGCCAGCGCCGATGGTCAACGCGCGAGTTGGGGCCATTGCCCGGAATGACGGGCTGTCGCGTCCCTGTTCACCTGCTCGAACCCGGCGACGGCGACGGATGGACCGAGATGGAGCGTGGAGCATGAGCGAGCGAGTTCCACCGATTTTCATCCGCCCCGCCGAGCGCATCGGAATTCGGGAAGCCTGCCAGCACACCGGAAAGACAGATCGGACGATTCGGACGTGGTGCAAACGCTTCGGCATTGGTCGTGTGCCCATGTCCGGCGGAGCGCTCGTCATCTCTCTGCCCGCCCTCAACATGGTGATGCAGGACGACCCGGAGGCGCTGGAACTACTTCGTGCTGGAGACCGAACAAATCCACTTGTCCGCCGACATTTTACTGAAACGGGGACAGCGGAAAGCTGACTTGTTCTGTGTCGCCGATTTCCGCGCATTTCCGAGGGTCTGTTGGGCCCCGGCTAAGAATGCGATTCTGTCTGCGACGCAACAGGAGACGCTAATGCCCCGAAACGGAAGCGGTGTATTTTCATTACCACCCGGCAGCACATTCACGCCAAATACGCTCATTCAAAGCGGGGTCGTCAACGGCATCTTCGCCGACCTCGCTACGGACGCCAACACGCCTCGCCCGATCGTTGCTGGCGGTCATGGTGCATCGGATGTCGTGAACGCCAGAATAAATCTTGGTATCCCGTGGGCGCTGATTCAGGTGTCGACATTTTCCGGGGTGGCTGCCGTTGATTTTACAAATCTTTCCGCATATCGGCGGCTGCGTATCCATGGGGTTATCATTCTATCTGCCCAAAGCGATATTTATTGGCGCTCCAGTACAAACAACGGCAGCACATTTGACGCCGGTGCATCCGATTATAGCGCACAAATTATTTCTGCGACCGGTTCTGCTACTGCAGCATT
The DNA here is from genome assembly GCF_030272695.1 of Martinezella calliandrae. Classification (GTDB taxonomy): domain Bacteria; phylum Pseudomonadota; class Alphaproteobacteria; order Rhizobiales; family Rhizobiaceae; genus Rhizobium; species Rhizobium calliandrae. Next base: position 8,237 of record NZ_JARFYN010000038.1, on the reverse strand, counting down.
GCAGCAAACTGCATCGTCATATGCTCTCATTTCGAATGCACTTACCTCTTGTGGCGTCGATCTGCTTGTGGAGGAATTCAATGTCTCTTCGGGAGGGGCCCTTGGCCTCTCAAGCACCACAGACTTCAATGGTGGCGCGACTACCATTTATGTGCAGCGCGGCGCGCAATTTCGAAACAGCACCACCCCTAGAAACGCAATCCGCATCGGTCCCGTAGGGGCGGTGACGCTTTCCGGAACTCTAGCAATAGAAGGAATGGTAAGTTGATCATAATCAATAAAGATGGCGCTGATATCGTTCTTTCTCCGGACGAGGAGGCTACGTTCAATGAAGCCACTCCTGAACCATTTGTTGAGGTCACCTCCGTGTCAGCGCGTCAATTCAAGCTGCAGCTCCTCGCGGCCGGCCTCCTCGACCAGGTAGATGCTTGGGTAAAAACGCAGGATCGGGCAACGCAGATCGCCTACGAATACTCCGGCTCTTTCGTCAAATCGTCGCCGATGATGCAGCAAGGCTTCGCCGCCATGGTTTTCACGTCCCAGCAAATCGACGACTTCTTCACTGCGGCGGCGAAGCTCTAACTGGATGACGGGAGTAAAACGAACCCAAGGAAAAGCTGCCAGTTGAAGGCGTTTTGCCCCTTGTGTTCTTTCATTGGAGATTGCCATGAACTGCAATACTGCCGGGAAGACCGACCGGCGAGAACGTCGGGTTCCGGTGATGCTCCGAGGCGCGACTGTGATGGAAGGTTTTCGCGAGAGCTTGTTTGATGCCGCCAACCGTGCCGGTATGACGCCGAACGAGTTTTGCCTTCAGGCGGCGGCTGAAAAGCTCAAGCGCGCAGGTCGCGATTTCTCTGGTGTTTTCCAACCTGGCGATATCGCGGAGGTGCGCTAATGCCGTCAATTGGCAGAATCCCCCCGAGTGTCCCGCAACAGGCGCTATCTGCGCTCCGCCAGCAATATCCCCAATTCAACGCCATGTCCGATCAGGACTTGGCGAATGCGTTTCATGCGTTGCCTCAGGGCTTCCAACTGGATCAGCCGGCTACGCAAGGAGCGGCGTCCCAGATTCCTGCACCTCCACCGGGATTTACGCTTGATCAGCCGCAGCAAGGGACAATGGCAGCCCTTCCGCCGCTTCCTCCTGGCGCTACGCTCGACGTTCCCGCTGTATCAGGTCAAACCGAGAATTTTCCGGTTAGTTCAAATGCTGCGCTCCCACCGTTGCCAGCAGGAGCCACGCTTGATCAGCCTGCCGGCAATCAAGGCGGCTTGACGACAAATAATGCTGTTCGCTCAGTTGCAACCGGCGTTCCGGTCGTCGGCGGTCTGCTCAACCGCATGGACGCAGGTACGAACGCCCTGCTTTCGTATGCCCTGAATCCTCTGTTCGATGAACAAGACCAACTGAAAGGGTCGATTGGCGATCGATATCAGCAGTCGCTTGATATCCAAAACGGGACAGATCAGGCATTCCATGCCGAGCATCCATATGTTGACACCGGGTTGCAGGTGGCTGGCGGTGTGGCGGCTACCGCTCCCGTCGTGGCCGCGGCGCCCGGCTTGTTTGGTCTTGGCCAAGGATCTCGCCTCGCGAAAATTGGGGCTTCCATGCTGTCCGGCACCGGCATCGGCGCCGCCGACAGCGGGGTGCGGTCGGATTTCGATCCAAAGCAGACTGCGTTGGGCGCTGGTGTCGGTGCCATGGTCGGCGTTGCTGCGCCAGTGATTGGCAATGCTATCGGTTCGGCGGTACGGAGCTTCACGACCTCGCCCGATGCTGTTTCCGGCCTATCCGGGCCAGCCCAGCGCTATTTGCAAGAAGCAATGGCCAATCCGGATAAGGTTGCGCTGCTTCGAGACGCTCTCTCGCGTATGGGCGATGATGCAACATTGGCGGACGTTTCTCCGGAATGGCTCGGAGTGGCTCGTGGGGCGGCAACTCAGCCCGGAATGCGTGACGCTATCGTCACGCCGCTGACCGAGAGAGCACAGGGTGCAAATGCGCGCCTCGCGGCAGCCATCGACGAAAATCTCGGCCCCAATGTCGTTCCATCCGAGGTAGAGGCCAATATCGCCGGAAATCAGCAAGCCGTTGGCCCGGCCTATCGGCAAGCATTTCAAGGCGCCAGCCCCTACGATGTTCAACCGATAGCCGACGCCATTGATGCCGATATCAACCGGCTTCGCGGACCGGCACAAAATGCCCTTCGCCAGGTGCGCGGCATGCTGAATGTGAATGGCACAGATCAGCTTTCGAGCGATCCGCGCGTCATGTTCGAGACCCGTCAGGCGATCGATGGCATGCTGTCGAACGAGCAGAACGTCAAGGCGATCAGCGCTCTGACCGAGGCGCGTCAGATGCTTGACGACGCGCTCACCCGGGCGGTTCCTCAGATCAAGGAACCGGACGCGATGTATGCCGAACTGGCTCGCCAGAATGACGCCGTATCTCGGGGCCAGCAGGTACTCGACAGCGGCCGGACCGCGCCGCGGCCTTCGGAATTGGTTCAGGAAGTCCAGCAGGGCGCGCAGCCGCAGGGAATGCAGATTGGACCATCCGCAGTTCCGTTTCGCCTCTCACAGGGCGCACGGGCTGAAATTGACCGCATCGTCGGCACAAACACCAATGACGTTGCGAGAATGAATCAGCTCATCAAAGGCGAAGGTGATTGGAACCGAGCTCGGCTCGCTACGCTGTTTGGTCAGGATAAGGCGGATCGCCTGTTTCAGGTTCTGGAAAACGAAAAGGCCTTCGCTGATACCACCAATCGCGTTACGCGCGGCTCGGATACAGCGATGGCCAACCGCTTTGGCAACATGCTCGATAACGTCTCAAGGACAGCGGAAGTGCCCGCCGACACCACCATGACCGGCCTTGGCCTGAAGGTAGCGCACAAGGCTGTCAGGAGCGTTTTGGATGATCAGGCCGAACGGGCAGGATCTAGGTTCGCGAATGAGTTAGGTAGCCTTTCGGTGGCACAGGGCGCGCAGCGTGACGCACTGGTAGCGGCTCTCGCCAATCGTGCCGGCGTCCCGATGTCAGATCCGCGCATCGCTGCCTTGGTTGCGGCGATGACGCAACAGGGCGGTCGCCAGCTTACTTCAGGTTACGGAAATCTCGGGAGATGACACCGAAACAGCCGATCATGAGCGTCGATCCGAACAGGGCGCCGAGGACAAACTCTAGGCCCATGTATCGCAAGAACCACGTCATGGCGCCCATAATGACGGCGAAGACGACAAAGCAGACAGCGATCAGCAGGTTCATTCGATCGGAAGACATGATGGCCCGCGCACAAACGGTGAAAGGTCTACAATAAATGGCACTTTGCTCGAACAATATCAATTCGGTTGCGGAAGCCGTCTCCTTGATCATGGCGCTGAAGGCTGGTGGTCGCCAGGACGATGCTACCAAAGCTTCCATGGATCGTGCCCTCGATGTCATTGACCAGGCCGAGTGCCGTGGCGCGAACGACGCTGTGGCGTTGCTTTGCCTCTCTCGAACGCTTCTGAGCCAAGCAATCGAGGCGGTCATGGATGACGAAGACACCCGGGCAACTGCCGTCTTCTACGCTCGGGCCTACCTCACCAAAGCAATAGCCCATCTCGGGACGGACCACGCTCTCCAGACCGGCGGCGCACGCTTGAATTGATCGGAGCCGGTACATGACCTCCATTCGTCAAAGGTTGGAAAAGATCGAAGCCGCTATAAAACCATCGGTGCGACGAACATTCTTTGTGCTCGCTGACGAGCACCATACGGATACCGACATCGCCAAGTGTCTTGCGTCCCACGGCTATTCGCTGCTCGATAATGATTTGCTGATCATGTGGAGAAGCATCGGGCCGGGCGAAGTGATGACCGAGCCCGAATTGATGTCGGCAACCGTCCACTGAAATCAATCAGGAAATATCATACATGGCGAAAGTAGGCGGTGCGAGGCCGGGAGCGGGAAGGAAAAAAGGATCGCTGAATCAGCGCACCGTCGAGCTTGCCGCGGATATCCTCGGATCGGCAAAATCGCCGCTGCAGTACCTTCTTGATGTGATGATGGACGAAGAGGCCGAACAGAAACGCCGAGATTGGGCAGCGGAACGCGCGGCCGCCTTCCTGCACCCGCGACCGGCCCCAATTCCTCGCGCAATCACGTTTCCCATGAAGCAGATCGAAAGCGCGAAGGATATCCCCGCGGCGATTGCGGGTGTGCTCGGTGCCGCCAGCAAAGGCGAGCTGTCACCGTCTGAGGCGCAGAGCATTGTCGCCATCATCGACAGCCACAGGAAGGCGGTAGAGGCAGGCGAGATAATGGATCGGCTGGAAGCTCTCGAAGCTGCGATAGCGAAACGTTGAGATCGGGTTGGATATGAGCAAGATCGATGACATCAAAACCTCGGATTCTGCAATTGGTGCCTTGGCCGATTGGGAAGAAGGCCTGACGCATCGCGAGATCCGATTTGTGCGAGAATACTTAATCGACCTCGATCCGAAGCGAGCGGCGATCGAAGCCGGATATAGCAAAACCGTGGCGGCTTCCAAGGCTTACCAGTGGGTAAGCAATGGTAAGGTGAAGCCGCATGTTTTCGCAGCGGTGCAAAGCGCCATGAAGGCGCGGGCAAATCGCACTGATATTACGGCAGATCGCGTCTTGAAGGAACTCGCCAAAATTGGGTTTGCAGACATCCGCCGTGCTGTGACTTGGCAGACAAGCTTGATCACCGAGGAAGACAATCCGGATGGCGGCGACGTCGCGGTGATCAAAAACATCGTGACGAACAATGTTCAGCTCATCGCCAGCGAGGATATCGACGACGAGACGGCGGCCGCAATTGCCGAGATCAGCCAGAATGCGGCCGGTGGCCTAAAGATCAAGCTTCACGACAAGCGTGCAGCCCTCGTCGACATTGGCAAGCATCTCGGAATGTTCGTCGAGCGCACCGAGAACGTGAATACGAATTTCGTCGTCAGCGCGCAGCCTGTGACTGAAGAGGAATGGCTGGCGCAGCACAGCGGCAAGCACTGATGACTATGTCACTTCGCTGATTCTACTCGCAGCCCTTGCAACGGCGATAACTGAATCTTCCAACTGGCCAATACCAGGTCGCGAACTGCATGTGCTAGTTCGTAGGACGGAGCGCCAAGCGCCGACATAGGTAGGGTAGGAGGCGGATTTGGCGCGTGATCTGGGACACTGCGGCCTAGATTAACCATGGCACTCTCAACTCCACGGTCTTCCACGATACTGAGTGTTCCCCAATACAGGCGCCAAAAAGCTATACGATCCTGTTCCCACTTGACGGGATCTGTTTCCGTCGCGAGCCCCGCTGCTATGTCCACCGCCTGGAAACCCACCTCTAATTGTTTTTCCAGAAACGGCCTTTGATTCGCCTACTGTTGCTCTGCAATACGGCTTTCGTTCGCATGCCGCTGATCAATTAAGTATTTTAAGCCCCCAAACCCCAGGGTGACGAGGGTTAAAAGCCACGGAACTACAACAGCAATCGTCAAGCTGCTGGTCTTTGCGTCGCTCATGCCCTTGCCCTCTCTGAATTTCAGCCTTGCAGAACAAGGTTGTCAGCAGAATCCAATCGCCTCGGATTGACTGCCGTCTACCACCGAGGTCGAGCTAGATCTGCTGCGAGATTATTAGGAGATACTAACGCATTGGTTGGGGCGTGTCGAAGAATTGCGTGTACCCCTTTAGAGGTAGGCGCCGCACTGTTTGCCGCCGCGTACGAGCATGGCCTTGAGAGCATCATCGCCAAGCGGACCGATGCGCCGTATCACTCCGATCGCCGCGGCGATTGGATCAAGGTCAAATGCGTCCAGAGCGATAGCTTCATGATAGTTGGTTACGAACCGTCGGCGGCGGCAACGGCGGCGATACGGGCCATACCCGCGCCTACAGTAAGGTGACCGGCCCCAATACTGGTCGACCCGCTCAGCGGCGCACACTCGGGGGGGCGTTCGGAGCGTCAGCAAATGATATCTCTATTCTGCTGCAGAACATGACGTTCGTGAGCGGCGCTCGCTACAAGATCCAGGCAGAATTCGATGGTTGGTCCGGGGCGATCTACTCGAACAACTGCGATACGAGATAGAAGTGGCCGCCCATACTATCTATAACGGGCTCCGACACGTTGTCATCGGACGGGAACAATCTTCCGCCTTCACCATAGTTCTCTCCAGGTTTACGCGGCTGCCCATTCATTAATCGGTTTCGGAATTCTGCGGACCAACTGGCGGGCGGAGACGCAATCTGATCCGTTTCATCATAGATCAAGTCGAATTCCGTGCTTGCTCCGCCGAAACCGCCGGCTATTTCTCCCCATCCCCAATTGATAAGCACGGGATGGCCGTGAGCGGCAGCGCTGTCTTCCACATCCTTAAGAAAATCGGACTTATGATATTCAAAGCGCACGCGGTCAGGGGTGGCGCCAAAATAAGCAAAAGCGATCACTGGCATAGCGCCAAGAAATGGCGCGACCACTACTGACAGCATCCGCCGCCAACGCAACTTTATCGCATTCGAGACGATGAAAAAGAGCCATACGAACGGGGCAATGAGCGTCGGGCCTAGCCACAGCAAATCGCCTTCCAAATAGAGCTCGTATGCAAAACTTATCCCGTTGAGGACGTCAACGTAGAGAACAAACAGAAAAGCCCAGAGTATATAGGAGAACTTGAATTCATCCCGAGGCGGGGATGTTGTGCGGGTAGCTAAATCAGACAAATATCTTCTCTTTCCTTCCGACGAGTTGGATCACACGGACTTGTGCAGGAGCGTCTCAGAGAAACAATCAGCGGCGTCTTCAAGCAGGCTGACATAGTCCGTTTTTATTCCGGTCCTCAGTGAATTCGGCGCGATGCAGGATCATCCCTGTTCGGTTCCGTCTCCCGTCCGTCCAGGGTGACGCGATTGCCCGGGAAATATCTTCAAGCCGTTTATTATGCCTATGCCTATCCCAACATTTAGCATTACCAACGGGCCGGCGACCCAATCGCTTGGATATATGGATATCGCTACATATGACGCGATCCAGAGTAAGATAAAATATCTCCAGGTGATCCACGCCCGGTGCAATATATGTCTGATGCCAAGATTTTTCGTCTTATCGATCATTGCGGCGGCTTCTCCTCTTTTTCCTCCGGACGGCTCGCCCAATCGCGCAGCATCCTAAAGGTCGCCCACATGGGAACGGCAAAAGCCAAAATTCCGAAGTAGCAGGCGTAGTAGACGTTAGAAAACGGGCCACGGACCCCCATTATCATTTCACCGTTCATGCACCGAAGGTCCGCGCATCGGGTGTAATAAAATATCACCGTCAGGCCGTTCCAGAAAACTAGCATAGCCATCCCGCCCAGTAGCGCCTTGCCGAGTGCCTCAAGATCGGGCAGTGGCCCAAGCTCCACATTGCTCACAGGATCCATGCCGATTTGGATCTTTCGCAAGAGGACAGCTAGCAGGATGAATATGATCGTTGACGACAGTTGCGCGAGCAAGAGCGTCACCAGCGGCCCCATCGGAGGCGCCCAAAGATATACCGTCCCGGTAACGGTGAAAGCCGCAAGAGCCGCACAACTGAGCAACGATCCCCATGTGAGCCCTGTGCGTGTGATCAGCGCACGCAGGAAAGAAAATGTCCCTATGCTGGTTGCTAACCAGGCGGCCGGGCCTATCACCCAGGGCAAAGATAGATCGTATGCCGATTGTCTTGTAATCAGGGATATTACCGCTGCGGGGCCTATCACAAATGCGCTGAGGTATCCCCAGACGACCGACGGCCCGTACGACTTACCCTTACTGGAACGTTTCCTGACCTTTTTCCGCACTTGGCTTTTCCTTTGGGACCGGGCGGGAACGCTCAGTTTGAAACGTCGGGCTTGCTCGCATGATCGGGGTCATAGTCAAATGCCCGCAGAGCCACGGGGAAATAGAATTCGCCATAGCCCGGCTCATAATGGCTTATCGTTTTAATGAATTTTCCAGTGGTCTGGTCTATCCAAATATCGATAGACGCTTTCCACGAGTGCCTGCTCCAATTGGCGATGTAGTGGAAGGTCGGCACTCCGGCCACGTCTTCAGCCCCGACCTCATAGCAAAGCGTGAATACGGGAGTATGGGTTTTGTCGTTTGAACCGCGCCGGGTTTGCCGGAGGCTCCAACTCGTGAGAAAGTGGAGCCGATATGAGCAAGACGACCAACAAATTTTCACCTGAAGTTCGTGACCGA
>NZ_JARFYN010000037.1 GCF_030272695.1 Martinezella calliandrae | reverse complement strand
GCTGACACCGCAGAGCTTGCGGCCAGTTTTTCAAGGTTGCGGGCTGCGTTGTGATCGCGCCCGGTCTCGTATCCACAATCGTCGCAATGGAATGTTCGCCTGGATACGCGGGCGTAAGCAATGGTTTTGCGGGTGGCGTCTTGAGCTGCGCGGAATTGCTCTGGACGAAGCTTGACAAGATCGTAACGGCGATGGCCGCCCGGTGTATGTTCAGCCACCAGACGGCCTTCAGCTTCCCATCGGCGCAACATCGTGATCGACACGCCTAAGACTTTCGCCGCTTCGCCTATGCTCACAAATCTCTCCATTTTGGAGGGATATACATAGATTCACTAAGATTACAAGCGAAATGTTCTAACCCATGGATTTTGAGCAGCAAGGTCAAGGATGCGCAAGCGCTAACCGAATGCCACGGCGCAATTTCCATAACGATATCGTTATCCGGCTCGGGAAGACGTGGACTGTACTCCAAAAATCCCCACGACATAGCGTGCGGCTCCGATTGCAACCTATCTGGGAGAAATTCCACTTGCGTCTTGGCGACAAGGTCGTTCTGATTACCGGCGGCTCGAAGGGTATTGGTTACGCCTATGCCCAGCCTGTTTCTTTCCGAGGGTGCACGTGTCGGCATATTTTCGCGAGCGCAAGCCAACCTCGACACTGCGCTCTCCCGCCTTCCAGGAGCCCATGGCTACATTGCCGACCTGACTTCTGACGCAGAGGCTCTGTAGGTCGTCGATAAGGGCGAAAACGATATCGGCCCGATCGATGTTCTCGTCAACGCATGGCCGCGCGCGGCTCGGGCACAATCGTCAATATCATTGGCAATGGCGGCAAGATCGCCCAGCCGACCCATCTTGCCGGTGGCCCGGCCAAAGCCGCGTTGATGCTCGCAAGCGTCTGTCAAGCCAATGCCTATGCCAGCCAAGGCGTCCGCGTCGTCGGCCTCAATCCCGGCCTCACCGAGACGGACCGCGTGGCCGGGGGCATGAAGGGGGCATGGAGGCTGAGGCCCAGCTCGTCGGCGCCACCCAAGAAGATACGCTTGCCGCCGCCCTAAGCCGTATCCCTATCGGCCGCATGGCAAGTCCGGAAGAGATCGCCAATGTCGTTGCCTTCCTGAGTTCGTCCAAGGCAAGCTATGTCACCGGCGTCGCAATCAGCATGGATGGTGCGCAGGTTCCGACTGTGGTCTGACAGCCGCTCCCGGTTACGCGGCCGATTTCCAATCGAGCCCGATATCGAGCGTCGGCGCGCTGTGCGTCACCCAGCCGACAGAGATCAGATCGACGCCGGAGGCAGCGAATGCCATAGCCGTCGAAGGCGTGACCCGGCCTGATGCCTCGGTGATTGCGCGGCCGGCAACGATCATCACCGCCTCGCGCAGTTGATCGGGCGTCATGTTGTCGAGCAGCACGGCGTCGACGCCTTCTTCCATCGCTTCGCGGAGCTGTTCGAGCGTATCCACCTCGACCTCGATCTTGACCATATGGCCGACGCCGGCCTTGGCGCGCCGGATCGCCTTAGCGACGCCGCCGGCGATCGCGACATGATTGTCCTTGATCAGCACCGCGTCGTAGAGCGCAAAACGATGGTTCATGCCCCCGCCGGCCCGGACCGCATATTTCTCCAGCGCCCGCAGTCCCGGCGTCGTCTTGCGTGTGCAGACAATCGACGCCTTCGTTGCGTTGATCGCGTCGGCGATACCGGCCGTCACGGTCGCAATGCCGGAGAGATGGCCGAGGAAATTCAGCGCCGTGCGCTCGGCCGTCAGCAGGCCGCGGGACGGGCCTTCGATCGTTGCAATGACGTCGCCGGCGCCGACCTTCGCGCCATCCAGAAGATGGCGGGTCATGACCGTCCTGGGATCGACAAGCTCAAAGGCGAGTTCCGAGGCATCAAGTCCGGCAATCACCCCCGGCTGACGGGCCACGATGGCGACGCAGGAGCGATGATCCTCCGGGATGACGGCGGCAGAGGTGATATCGCCGGCAAGACCGAGATCTTCCAGTAAGGCACTGCGTACCAGCGGCTCGACGACGAGGCGCGGAAGGGGAACGAGGGTCATGTCAGGCGCTCCTGGCGAAGGAATAGGGTATAACGGATCGAGCAATGTCCAAGGCGTCTTTGAGACGCATCGTCCGGCGCTGCGTCTGCTGCAGCTTCAGCGGAAAATCCGTTCGGGCATGAGCACCGCGCGATTCCGTCCGCAGGTTGGCGAAAACAGCGATCAGCAATGCGACGATGGCGGGATCGGCCGCCTGGCCTTCGCTTTCGGCAAGCGGCAGAAGTGCAGCAATCGCTCCATGAATGGCGCCGGCATTGCGAAGCACGCCGAGATGACGCGAGACGATCGGCCGAACAAGCGAAGCATCCGGCGCCGGCGAGTGCGCATAGTTTGGAGGCAGGATCGCAGGGCTTGCGGGGACACCGGCAATGTCGCGCGCCGCGCGCGCGCCCATGACAGCTGCCTCCAGCAACGAGTTGCTGGCGAGCCGATTGGCTCCGTGCAAACCTGTGGATGCCGCCTCCCCTGCCACCCAGAGGCCAGAAACGGAGCTGCGGCCTTTCGTATCCGTCGCCACGCCACCCATGTGATAGTGAACGGCGGGGCGCACGGGGATGAGTTCGCGCGACGGATCAATGCCGGCCTCGCGGCAGAGCGCATCGATGACGGGAAAGCGGCTAGCGAAGCGACTGCCTAGCGCTTCGCGGGCGTCGAGAAAAACACGGCCGCCGCGTGCGATTTCCGCACTGATCGCCCGCGCGACCACATCGCGGGGGGCCAATTCCGCACCGGGAACCGACGCCATGAAGCGCTCGCCTTTCTCATTGACCAGTTCGGCGCCCTCTCCGCGCACGGCTTCGCTGACCAGTGCCAACGGCCGGCGGCGGGAAGCAAGTGCCGTCGGATGGAACTGCACGAATTCCATGTCGGCCAGAAGCGCTCCAGCTCTCGCCGCAAGCGCGATTCCTTGTCCGAAATTTTCAATGGGATTGGTAGTGGAATCGAAGAGGCCGCCAACGCCGCCGGTCGCAAGGAGCACGCGGGAGGTGGGAAGAACGGCCATTCCCTTCGGTGTCGCGCATAGCAGGCCGCTGATCCGCTCACCGCTAAGGAGCAGCCGCCTCGCCTCATATGCTTCAAGGACTGTAATGGACGGCGTGTTGGCGACGGCCTTGACCAGCGCCCGGACAATCGCCGCGCCGGAGCCGTCGCCTTTGGCATGAACGATGCGGCGGCGCGAATGGGCAGCCTCGAGGCCGAGCGACAAGGCGCCCGCGCCACTTCGGTCAAAGCCAACGCCGGCCCGCTCCAGAGCCACAATTGCTGCGGGCGCGTCGACAATTATGCTTGCGGCTACTGCCGGATCGCATAGCCCATCGCCAGCGGCGAGCGTGTCGGCCAGATGCAGCTCCGCGCTATCATCGGCTCCGACGCTTGCGGCGATGCCGCCTTGCGCCCAGGCGCTTGACGTCTCAGCGCCCAGTGCGGCGCGGGTGACAATGACGGCCGGTTGCGGCGCCAGCGTCAGTGCCGCCATCAGTCCGGCGAGGCCGCTGCCGACGATGACGACGCGATCTGCAAATTCGTCAAGAACCTCGGTCATATCGCCAGCATCCTTTCCACGGCGCGACGCGCCGCGACGGCAATTGCCGGATCGACGGTCACTTCGTGTTGATTTTCCTCGAGTGCCTTGCGGATATTTTCGAGCGTGATGCGCTTCATATGCGGGCACAGATTGCATGGCCGGATGAACTCGACATCCGGATGATGGATGGCGACATTGTCGCTCATCGAACATTCGGTCAGCAAAACAACGCGCGCCGGGTGCTTCTTGCCGACATAGTCAGACATGACGGCTGTAGAGCCGGCGAAATCCGCTTCCCTGACGACGTCAGGCGGGCACTCCGGGTGAGCAAGCACCGTCACGCCGGGATAATTCTCGCGAAGCTGGCGCACATCGTCGGCGGTGAAAAGCTCATGCACTTCGCAATGCCCATGCCAGGCGATAATCTCGACATTGGTCGCGCGTGCCACGTTCTGTGCCAGATATTCGTCGGGGATCATCAGCACCTTGGGAACGCCGAGCGATTCCACCACCTGCTTGGCATTTCCCGATGTGCAGCAGATATCGGATGCCGCCTTCACCGCAGCGGACGTGTTGACATAGGTGACGATGGGAACACCGGGATGCGCCTGACGCAGCAGTGAAATGTCTTCCGGCGTGATCGATTCCGCCAGCGAGCAACCGGCGGCCATATCGGGGATCAACACGGTCTTTTCCGGATTGAGCAGCTTGGCGGTTTCGGCCATGAAATGCACGCCGGCAAGCACGATGATATCGGCGTCCACATCGATCGCCTTGCGGGCAAGCGCGAGGCTGTCGCCAACGATATCGGCGACGCCGTGGAAGATCTCCGGCGTCTGATAGTTATGGGCGAGAATGACGGCGTTGCGACGGCGCTTCAGCTCGAGAATTGCCTCGACATCATCCTGAAACATCATCCATTCGGCTTTGGGAATGACGCGGCTGACGCGATCATAGAGGGAGGATGCGGATACGGGATAGTTCATGGCCGGCTCTCCTTATTATACTCACTCCGAGCATATCATGAGCCAATAGATATTCTCGTTGTGAGCATATGTCAATTGCGAGAGAGCGGCAATTTTGTTCCGGCGAGTTCACGTTCTTCAAGCACGGCGCGGCGGAAGCGGAACAGCTTGGCCGGGCGGCCACCTGTCTCGCTTTCGGTTGCTCCTGTTTCTTCCACTAGCTCCTGCTGCTCGATCAGCCGGCGGAAATTCTGCTTATGCAGCGTCAGGCCCGCCAGGGCCTCGACGGTGCGCTGCAATTGGAGGAGCGTAAAACTCTCCGGCATCAGCTCGAAAACGACGGGGCGATATTTGATTTTCGCACGAAGCCGCGCCATGCCGGTGGCAAGAATCCGCCGATGGTCGGCAAACATCGGCCGGCCGGTATTGTTCTGCTGAGCGCAGTGCGCCTCCAGCACAAGCCCAGCCTCATAGAGAAGCTCATAGCGCTGCAGGACGAGGTCCTCGTTCCAGGCGCAATCGTTCAATCCAAAGGTAAAATCCGCGCGGCGCCGGCGCTGATCATGGCGGGCTGGGTCGCGGGCGATCCAGATATTCAGCCGCCCAACAATATCGTCCAACACGGCCGGACGGCCGTGACGATGGTCTTCCCAGGGGAAATATTCGTACCAACCATGCCATCCCGGCCTGCCGCCGCCGGGGGCCGCCTGCTCGCGCACCAGGCCAAGATAGCTGATCGAAATCGTTCGGCCGCCAAGAATCTCGGTGTTGCGATCGCGATCGGCAAAAGTATAGAGCTGCTCTAGATATCCAACGGGATGCGCCGTTTGTTCCTGCACCCATTCGCGAAGACCGGTTTGCAGTGTCCGATGGCCGAGCTCGAACGGACCCGACGGCAACGCATCGCCGGACCGCACCGTCATAACCCTCGGATCGTTGCCGGTGACGGCCGTCAGAACCGCGATCAATTCGGCGTGCGCAAGTCCGATGGTCACTTCGACTCCGTGATTTGTTTCGAGCTGATCTTTTCTCGCACGAAGCGCCGCCGAAGCCAATGCAGAGTTCGCTCGCCGGACGGCTCACGGCATTTCAGAGCCCGCAAACCCCTCCCAAACCGGGATCAGCGTTCGCAAAAGACATCGGCAGCCTGCTGTTGGCCTTGTCGTGACCGTTATCGGATAGCCGGCTAACGGCTGACGTAATCCGGATATTTCTCGCAAATAAGATCGATGATCGACAGCGTTCCGGAAAGATGCTTGCGAAGCGCCGCCACAGCCTGACCCACGTCCCCCAGGCGGACGGCATCGACGATGGCATGGTGATCGGCGATGACCTGCTGCAATTTGCCCGGCATCGGCAGGTTCAGCATCCGAAGTCGATCGAGATGGACGCTCTGGCGCCGGACGGTTGCCCAGAGGCCCAGGATGCCGACCCTTTCGAAGAGAACGCGGTGGAAATCCTTGTCGAGACCATCAAAAAGATCATAGGTCTCCGGCGACATGACATGCTCCTGGCGCACTAGAACATGCCGCAATGCTTCCGCCGTTTCCAAGGGCGATTCGGCCGTCAGCCGCCGGATGGCCTCCAGCTCGATCGACAAACGCAGGAAATGCGCCTCGACGGCGTTGCTGATATCGATTCTCGCGACGACAGTTGCATATTGCGGATAGACCTCGACGAGCCCTTCTTCCTCCAGCCTGATCAAGGCGTCGCGAACTGGTGTCTGGCTGACGTTGAATTCGCTCTGGAGCGAGGTGCGCGACAGGACAGTGGTCGGCGGCAAACTCATTGAAAGAATGCGCGACCTCAGAATTTCCAAGATCTGGGGCGCGACCTGGCGAGAGCGATCCAAGGCGAATTCTTTCGGGTTTACTTTCACTGGCTACCTTGCTGATCGAGAACGTCAGCTCATAAAGCACAATTTAAGGCTTGATGCACTGATACATTAGTGCTTTAGTCAATTTCTGTAAACGCGATTTCATGGGTTTGCGTATTTTGCGAGGAACTCGTCTTCGGCGTTTCCTGCCAAGGCCGGGCTTGGATGGTTCATCTTCGAAAACCGCAACCTCCTCGATATACCCTCGGTCTTCGCCGGCCTGCTGACGGTCATCATCATCGGCCTATTCGTCGAGAACCTAGTTTTCCAATCGATCGAGCGCCGGACCCTGCAGAAATGGGGCATGAAGGAAAGATATGCTACGCGGTCTCATCTCCTCAGATAAGAGTTGAATAAGGTCTTAAAATAATGCCTACAAGAAGGAAATCTACAGAGTTGCGCAGCGCCAAATGGTTCGCGCCCGACGACCTCAGAAGTTCCGGACATCGTTCGCGCACCATGCAGATGGGCTATGCACCGGAAGAATGGACGGGCAAGCCGGTCATCGCCATCCTCAACACCTGGTCCGATGCCAACCCCTGTCACGCCCATTTCAAGCATCGTGTCGACGACGTGAAGCGCGGCATCTTTCAGGCCGGCGGCTTCCCCCTAGAGTTGCCGGCGCTGTCGCTGTCCGAAAGCTATGTCAAACCGACCACCATGCTCTATCGAAACATGCTGGCGATTGAGGCCGAAGAACTTCTGCGCTCGCATCCGGTCGACGGTGCCGTGCTGATGGGCGGCTGCGACAAGACCACGCCCGGCCTCGTCATGGGCGCGCTCAGCATGGGCCTGCCGATGATTTACCTGCCCGCCGGCCCGATGCTGCGCGGCAATTACCGCGGCCAATATCTGGGCTCCGGGTCGGATTCCTGGAAGTTCTGGGACGAGCGCCGAGCCGGCACGATTTCGGAGAAGGAATGGGTCGAGGTCGAAGCCGGCATTGCCCGCTCCTACGGCCACTGCATGACGATGGGCACGGCGAGCACCATGACCGCGATCGCGGAGGCGCTGGGCCTGACCCTGCCCGGAGCGAGTTCGATCCCGGCAGCCGACTCCAATCACATCCGAATGTCGTCGGCCGTCGGCCGCCGTATCGTCGAGATGGTCTGGGAAGATCTTGTCCCCTCGAAGATCGTCACTGCGGCCGGCGTCGGTAACGCCGTCACCGTGGCGATGGCAACGGGCTGTTCCACCAACGCGGTCGTGCATCTGATCGCGATGGCGCGCCGTGCTGGCGTCGACCTTACGCTGGACGATCTCGACCGAGCTGGGCGTACGACACCAGTACTTGCCAATATCCGACCGACCGGCAAGGCCTATCTCATGGAGGACTTCTACTACGCCGGTGGCCTGCGGGCACTGATGGCGAAGCTCTCCTCCAAGCTTGACCTCTCTGCACTGACCGTTTCCGGGGTCACCCTCGGAGAAACGCTGGAGGGCGCCAAGTGCTACAACGAAGATGTCATCCGCTCGCTCGACAATCCCGTCTATCACGAGGGGTCGCTCGCGGTTCTGAAGGGCAATCTCGCGCCGACCGGTGCCGTCATCAAGCCCGCCGCCTGCGATCCGCGTTTCCACAAGCATCAGGGACCGGCGCTGGTCTTCGACAGCTATCCGGAGATGAAGGCAGCGGTGGACGACGAAAATCTCGACATCACCCCCGACCACGTCATGGTGCTGCGCGGCGCCGGCCCGCAAGGCGGCCCGGGCATGCCGGAATGGGGCATGTTGCCGATGCCGAAGGCGCTGCTGAAAAAGGGGCATCGCGACATGCTGCGGCTATCAGACGCGCGCATGAGCGGGACGAGCTATGGCGCTTGTATCCTGCATGTCTCCCCGGAATCGCATGTCGGCGGCCCGCTGGCCCTTTTAAGGAACGGCGACATCGTTCGCCTGGATCTCGAAGCCCGACGGATCGATATAGTGGTGGATGAAGATGAATTGCAGCGGCGGCGCGAAGCCTGGGTTAAGCCCGAAGAAAAATTCGGCCGCGGCTATGGCTGGATGTTTGCTCGTCATGTGGCGCAGGCCGACACCGGCTGCGACTTCGATTTCTTGGAAACCGGTTTCGGCCCGACGCCGGGCGAACCCGACATATATTGACTGCAAGGGACATATGTCATGAGCAACTTCGTTTTGAGCAGCGAGACGCGCAACAAGTTGATGGGTGTGGCGACGCCGACGATCGCCACGGCGCTCTTCAAGAGAGGACTCCGCAATCAATTCATCCAGGACGTCCGCCCGCTGTCGCCGAAGAAAGCGAACATGGTCGGCCAGGCCTTTACACTCCGCTATATCCCCGCGCGCGAAGACCTGAACACCATCGATGTCTTCCGCAACCCGGAGCATCCGCAGCGCGCCGCTGTCGAAGCGTGTCCGCCTGGCGCGGTTCTGGTCATGGACAGCCGCAAGGATGCACGCGCAGCATCCGCGGGCTCGATCCTTATATCACGGCTTCAGGTGCGCGGGGTGGCCGGCGTCGTGACCGATGGCGGCTTCCGCGACAGCCCAGAAATCGCCAATCTCGATATCCCCGCCTATCATCACCGCCCATCCGCTCCGACGAACCTGACGTTGCACCAAGCGATTGAAATGAACGTGCCGATCGGCTGCGCCGATGTCGCGGTCTTCCCCGGCGATGTTCTGGTCGGCGACAATGAAGGCGTCATCGTCATCCCTGCCCATCTCGCCGACGAGATTGCCGACGAGGCCGTTGAAATGACGGCTTATGAAGACTTCGTCACCGAGGAAGTCTTGAGCGGCGCTACGATCATCGGGCTTTACCCAGCAACCAGCGACGCACCAAAGATCAAGTTCGCCGAGTGGCGGAAGAAGAACGGCCGCTGATCGGTACGCAAAATTCTGCTACTCTCAGAATCACCCATGATCCGGGCTCCCGTAAGGTTGGTTATGGTCAGGCTTCATCCGATGCTCGAGCGTCGGGGTGAAGCTTCTTGATGTTTTTTGTACCATATGGTCGCTTAGTTTACAATGAGACATTGAAAAGAATGAGCGGAATAACAGGAGCTCAAATTCGAGCGGCAAGAGCGCTCCTTCGATGGACAGCGGAAGATCTCGCAAAATCCGTTGGTATCGGTGTTATGACCGTGCGTCGCGCGGAAGCTGAAGACGGACAGCCATCGATTACAGCGGCAAACCTAAAGCTGATCAGGATAACCTTGGAGGAGGCTGGTATCGAGTTTATCGCACGTAACGGCGGTGGGGTCGGCGTGCTATTCAAGACGCCGGAATGACGAACACTGGCCTTCTTACAATGGAGCAATGCCGTGGGGTACGGGCTATGTTGGGCTGGAGTCAAGCAGAGCTTGCAAAGGCTGCTAACGTTTCTCGTCAAACTATTGCTGATCTCGAACGTGGGGCGCGCATATGCCCATCAGTAACAATCTCTCGAGTATCATCGCGGCTTTTCTTGGGCCCATGTGGAGCACCGTTTCCGCTCGCTAATGTGGTAGACTCTATCCTCGGCCCGAGGACGCATAGCTCGGAAGACAGTCTCGTGCGGCCGAACGAGGGAAACAGCCCATGCCCACTTTGCAGCCCGTGGATCGGTTGGAATTTCAGATCCTGATCGACAATCTGACCGACAGCTTGTCCACGGCCCCGCCGAATGTCACGCTTGAGTGGACGGCACTTATGCGGGCGGGCATGAGACAATTGTCCGGCCGCTGCCAATGTTGTGCGAATCACGGCTTGGCAGTCGTCGTCAAGGCGTTTCGCGGCGCGGCGAGCCGCGTTGTTCTGTTCGATGCCGGTCCGGTGGAGTTCGCGGTCGAATACAATGGGACCCGGCTGGGCATCGACTTCGCCAGCATCGATGCTGTGGTGCTCTCGCACGGGCACTGGGACCACGCCGGCGGGCTGCCGATTGCGTTTGACCTCATCACCAAAGCAAACGGCGGCCGCGCGATTCCCTGCTATTTGCACCCCGGCATGTTCCGCCAGCGCGCCTTGCCGCTCACGGGCGGCGGATTACTTCCCATCCGCGAGATCCCCTCGCCGGACGATCTCGCTGCGAAGGGAGCCGTCCCGGTCGTCACGACTGAGGCGCAAGTCTTGCTCGACGATATGTTTCTAGTTAGCGGCGAGATTCCCCGCATGACGAGCTACGAGAAGGGGTTCCCCGGCCACAAGCAGCGGAGCGAGGACGGCCAATCTTGGGAAGATGATCCGCTCATCATGGACGAGCGCTTTCTAGCCGTTCACGTGGGCGGCAAAGGCATTGTCGTACTCACGGCCTGCTCGCACGCAGGTATCATCAACGTTCTCAAACATGCGCAGTCCAGTTTCCCGACGATCCCGCTCTATGCTGTTGCTGGCGGCTTCCACTTGGCGGGCGGCAACGAGAAGATCATTGCCGAATCCGTGCGCGATATCGGAACGTTCGGTCTTACCTTAATTGCGCCGGGCCATTGCACAGGCTGGCGGGCGGTGAATGCCCTCGCGAACGCTTATGGTGACAGCACCGTGGCACCCTTGGCCGTCGGAAAGATATTCGCAATCTGACGCGCGAGCATTCCAAACGTGAGGCCTCGACTTCAGCTCCTGGCCCTTTGCGTCATCCAGCTTGCGCTGCAGAATTTGGTTGCTATCGGTGCATAGCGGACTCTGGCAAGCCGTCCGCCCTGCAGATTTATGGGTTCACGGCCTAGCGAAGAACGGAAAGCGTGGCGCATGTCCAGGCGCCCGCCAAGACCTCTATCGGCGCGGCCCCACTGGCTATCTTCGCCACAAGAATTTCATATCAAGGAGTTACAAGCCCATGTCTATCACGCGCGAAACCCTGATCCTGTCCCATGCCGGCGCAATGCAGGCTCTTGCCGCCGCGATCGCCCACGCCGAAAAGATCGGCATCCCGCAATGCGTCTTCATTGTCGACGCGAGCGGCGAAACCATTGCCAGCATCCGGATGGACGGTGCGAAATATCTGAGCATGCACACGGCTCGCGCCAAGGCCCGCACAGCCGCTTCGAGCAACGCGCCGACGGGTACCATGTCTTTCGAATTCGGCACCGCCGCCGGCATCGCCTCAAAGGGCGGCGTCACGCATCTGCCGGGCGGTCTGCCCATTCGTTTCGGCAGCCGGCTTGCCGGTGCGATTGGCGTAGGATCGGGCACGGGCGATCAGGATTTCGAAGTCGCCCGCGCCGCGCTTGCCGCCATCGGAGCCGATGCCGTTTGAAGGCGTGATCGATCATCTACCTCGGCGGGGTCTAAACCGCCGAAGCCGTTTCGATCGGCAATAGCTATTTGGCCATGGCACAATAAGGCGCCGGCAGGCTCTACCGCTCCCTTACCAATTTAAGGACGAGCTGTTGGAGATTGCCTCCGTCACTGAGCTCGGTTTTGTCGAAATCCCGGGCTCGCTGCCTCTCTTTGTTCGAAATCTCGGCTAGGCGCGTTGTCAGATCGGCTCTGATTTTGCGGCAATCAGGATCATCCGCGGCGGACAGGCCGACGCTTACAGCCTCGATCTCCTTCACCATGTCCTTGATCATCTCGCCATGCACGAGCTCATGTTTGTGCACGCCAGCGATAAAGGTTTCCCAACTTCTCCGAGTTGAGGCCGGCAACTGCTCCGCAGGCTTGGGCAACGTATAGGTGATGATCAGCTTCGGCTGTGCCGAAACAAGGACACAGGAACTCCCTTGAGGCTCATATTTCCTCGTCCAGGTCAGCTTGAAACCCGTGTATGCGATAGCGCGAACTTTGCTTCCAACCTCAGGGCCCCGTCCCCCGATTGATTCATAAAGTTCGGCGCCGGATTTTCCCGCTATGGCATAGGTCTTCACCTTTTCGACGGCCTGCCATTGCGCATGTGCAACCACCGGCAAAGACACGAGACAGGCCACAAGCAAATAAAATCGAATGCCTAGCCCCATGCAAAGCCCCCAAAACGATGCCGTCATTCCCGACGAAACTACCGGCTGGAGGTTCCGCTTTCAATCGGGCTGCCTATATTCGGGAATTCCTCGACGGAAAGGAGCCGAGGTTTTCGGTCCGTCCTTGCAAAGCACGATCGACCTGTCTTCGGCGAAACGCGCGCGGCAGCGGAACAAAGGCTCGCCGACATGAATAGCATCGCGGTGCCCGAACATCTGCTCGCTAAGATGTCGTCGTTTCTCGGCGTCGACCTGAGCGGCGCAGATCTTCCCTGAGGATATCGTCAGCTCCGACATCAACCAGTCGAGCCGGCACCGCGTCTCGGTAACTTGTCGGAATTGCCAGGCGCGATGGCCTTGCTTTGCGGCAACTGCTGTTGCGGCTTGCCAGCGGCGGTGGCCATCTTTTGGCCGTCGGCACGGGAAGCGAATTTGCCGATGTCATTCAGTAATGGTTTCAGGTGGGTGCGGTCGACGGCTTCAACGTTATGTGCTCGTCATTTCCGCCGACCTACAAACGTTCAACGTTATGGTCGCGCCGGAGCTTGTGAAGCGGCTATTGCGCCAGCCCGACCTCGGCTCAGCACCTTACGCCAACGCTACCGCCTGACCGACATCCGAGCCCAACGCGTCTTACTCAGAATGCCACCGACGAGTATAGAAGTTCTTCGGCCTCCTGGTGGGTCATATTGAAAACCGCCTTACCGATCTCAAAACCGAAACCGTTCCGGGCGAACGCAGCCAATTCTTTCGCCTTTCGCTTCTCATCGAGCTCATTTCGCCGAAACGGGCCGAAGCCGCGCTTGCGGGCAAAGATGACCGCGGCGAATACATCGTCGGTCGCATCCAAAGCCGCCGCCGCCGTCTCACCATCTATGCCGTTCGCAGAAAGCTTGTAAGCAATGGCCTTCCTTGATTTGCCGGAACGAACCGCCGAGCGCGTGCTGACCTCGGCATAGGCGACATCATTAAGCGCCTTCTGGCCATAGGCGAATTTGACGGCGAAGTCAGCGACGGCCTGAATCTGCGCGTCGCTGATGCCTTCAAATTTCTGCTTCGCCTTTCTCGTGATCGCATCGAACAACTGCTTTTCGGTCATCATCTTGCGTTCAAGACGATAGATCGTCGAATTGCGCGCCCAGGCCAGCATGCGAGTGGTCGGTGTTTGGTCCATGGGCGGAAAGCGTTCAGATTCGGCGAAACAGAGATTTGGAGAAAACGGTCTGTACGTCATGCACCTTGTTTTCGCAATGAACCTCTCGCCTCAGGCTAGGGATTTCAGGAGCGAATTCACGCCGTCTCTCCAGGCCCTGTTTGCCTGCAATTCCGCAGGAAAAAGCCCCGGTACAGCAAAGAAGGAAGCTGTTTCATCGTCGGTCTGCACGACGTCAGCCGCCGCCTTCAACAGTTCCCCGGAGCGTGGATCGTCCAGAGTGCCGGCCTGTTTGAGAAAGGCGATCCAAACGGCCGTAGCAAACGCGAACGCAGCCCCGTCGCTTCCTGAAGAAAGAGCGTCGACGGCGGGCTGAAAGAGCCGCTGAGGCAGTTTCTGCGAGCCGTCCATGGCGATTTGCAGCGTGCGATGGGCGATGGCTGGGTTTTCGAACCGCTCAACCAACTGGTCCATATAATGGGCAAGATCGATGCCCGGCACTGGATCAAGCGTCCCAACCGCGGCCTGCATGTGCCGTCGGACCAGCGCGACATTCTCGGGCACTCCCATGACGTCGCGGACGAATTCGAGCTTGTGCAATTGTCCGAGGTAGGCAATCAGCGAATGCGAACCGTTGAGCAACCGTAGCTTCATTTTCTCATAGGGCTCGACATCTTTGACGAAGAGCGCGCCGCCCGCTTCCCAAGCGGGGCGTCCCGAAACGAAATCATCCTCGATCACCCATTGCGAGAAGGTTTCGGCCTCGATCGATAGTCTGTCCTCCACTCCCAGTAGCTTTTCGGCACGGGCGCGAGTCTCTGGCGTTGCGGCAGGAACGATGCGATCGACCATGCTGCACGGAAAGGATACGTTTTCTTCGATCCATCCCGCGAGGGAAAGATCGCGCGCCGCTGCCATCTCGATCACAAGGCGCCGGACGATGCGTCCATTGCTCGGCAGATTGTCGCAGCAAAGCACCGTGAACGGCGGCTGACCTGCGTCCCGTCGCCGGGCGAGCCCTTCTGTCAGGTAACCGATGACCCCGATCGGGCGAGTAGGCGACTTCAGATCGTGGACGATTGCCGCATGGGCATGATCAAGTCCGCCGCCGACGGGATCTATGCCGTAAGCCTTTTCGCTGACAGTCAGCGTGACGACGCAGACAGCCGGATCGGCGAGCCTCGCAAGGACAGCCTCGCCATCCTCGCTGGCGGCGAGCGCCTCCACGATCGAGCCCACCACCCGCACACTATCGCCGGAGCGGTCGCGCGCAACAACACTATAAAGACAATCCTGCGCCCGCATATCGTGAGCGATTTCCGTCGACCGTAGGCTGACGCCGACAATACCCCAGTTTCCAAATCCATCCGCAAGCGCCGCATCCGTGTAGACCGCCTGATGCGCACGGTGAAAGGCGCCAAGGCCGATGTGAACGATCCCGGGCTTTAGAACCTGCCTATCATAAGCCGGCGACTGAATTGAACCATGTAGTTGCGTGCGGGCAGTCAATCGTTCCATCATTGGGCAAATCCATATTGGGGGTGTGACAAGGCGCGCTCGATGCCACGCAGTTCCGCGAGACCCTTCAACCGGCCGATGGCAGGATAGCCCGGTTGAGCGCCGCGCGCCAAGTCGTCCAGGATTTCCTGGCGCCGGCCTGAACGGCATCCTTGGCGCTGACCTTGTCGATCGGTCCAAACCATCTCCAGGTATGTCTCATCCTGAATTTTCCTTTGAAAACCGGCGCTACCGAACGCGGCGATAATCACTCTCGATTCAGATATACTACCATGGTAATATGTCAATTAAGCTTGTCGTGAACGCTGCCACTTCCCTTGTGTATAGAAGCGTTCCACCACGCACCGGAAGGCTCCATTGTCTCTGACCGACAAACAATCGGCATCCTTGCTCGCGATTGATCCGAAGTTGCCGATGGCACCGCAGATCTATGGCAATATCCGCCAGTCGATCCTCAATCTCCGTCTCGCGCCCAAGCAGGCTTTGAGCGAAAAAGAACTCGCCCTAATGCTCGGTGTCAGCCGTACGCCGGTTCGCGAAGCGCTGATCAAGCTCGCCGAGGATGGGCTGGTCGATATCTTTCCCCAGCGCGGCACATTCGTTGCGCCGATCCGTGTTTCGGAGGTCCTGGAAGCCCAATTCATTCGCGAAGCGCTCGAAATGTCAGTTGTCGCACGCGTCGCCGAACTATCCGACCCCGTCGCCATCGCCCGCCTGCATGAGAGCCTGGCGCGGCAGAAGCGTGCAGTCGACCATAGTGATCTTGATGGATTCTTGGCGGAGGATGAAAATTTTCATTTCATCCTGTCCGTGTCCGTCAATCTGACGAGGGCCTGGAAGGTCATCCAGAATGTCAAAGGCCAGCTCGACCGCGTTCGTGTTCTAAGCCTGCCCGAGCCGGGTCAACTGGCAGCGCTTTACGAGCAGCATCTGGCAATTGTAAACGCCATCGAAGCTGGCAATTCTTCCGCAGCCAAAAGACATATGGCCAAACATCTCCAGCAAGTGTTCCGCACCATCGAATCCCTGCTGGCAAAAAGAGCCGAGATCTTTGATTGATCCATGCCAGCAAGAGTGGCGCTGCTTATTTTCCAAACCCACTTGTCGCAGCGGCATGATGGGCTATGGTTGCAGCACGGCCCCGCGCTTTAACGTGGAGCGCCGAACGTCATTCGATGGCCGGAGGCCGTCTCAAGCACGACATCGCTATAGATCACGGGGCTCTCGCTCTGCCGACCGCTTTGCGGCTCGGATGCAGGTGCTCCACCAGAGGAGGCAGGAATGGATTATCGCAAGCTCGGCCCCAGCGGGGCTGTTGTCACGGCATATTGCCTTGGCACCATGACCTTCGGCGCAGAAGCGGACGAAGCGGCATCTCACAGATTGCTGGACGACTATTTCGCCTGGGGTGGCAATTTCATCGACACTGCCGACGTCTACGGCGCCGGCAGATCGGAGGAGATCATTGGAAGCTGGCTCAAAGCACGGCCGACCGAGGCGCGACAGGCGGTTATCGCCACCAAAGGGCGTTTCCCGATGGGCACTGGGCCGAACGATATCGGTCTATCACGCCGCCATCTCAACCAAGCTCTCAATGATTCGCTGCGGCGCCTCGGTGTCGAACACATCGACCTCTACCAGATGCACGCCTGGGACGCACTGACCCCGATCGAGGAAACGCTGCGCTTCCTCGACGATGCCGTCTCTGCCGGCAAGATCGGCTATTATGGTTTCTCCAACTATGTTGGCTGGCATATCGCCAAGGCCGTCGAAATCGCCAAGGCGCGTGGCTATACGCGCCCAGTCACGCTTCAGCCGCAATACAATCTGCTCGTCCGCGATATCGAGCTCGAAATCGTCGCGGCCTGCCAGGATGCCGGTATGGGCCTTCTGCCCTGGTCGCCACTCGGCGGCGGCTGGCTGACCGGCAAATACAAGCGCGACCAGATGCCGACAGGAGCTACTCGCCTCGGTGAAAACCCCAATCGTGGCAGCGAATCCTACGCCGCCCGCAATGCGCAGGAGCGGACCTGGGCGATCATCGCGGTCGTCGAAGAGATCGCCAGGGCGCACGGCGTCAGCATGGCGCAGGTGGCACTCTCCTGGACGGCCGCGCGACCGGCCGTGACCTCGGTCATCCTGGGCGCGCGCACGCCGGGACAACTTGCTGACAATCTCGGTGCAGCGGAACTGACGCTATCGGAAGCGGAGATGGAAAGGCTTAGCGAAATCAGTGCACCGCAGCCGTTGGATTACCCTTACGGCAAGGGCGGCACCAACCAGCGTCACCGCAAAATCGAAGGTGGTCGGTAAGATCGGCAACGGAGGCCATAGCTTCTCCGCCATCGGTCATCGCCAGGCATGCGGCGCAGGTAGTTTTGTGAGCCTGCATGGATTTGTGTGAGACAGACAACACATTGCCCGCAAAGCGCCCGCCTCCTGGCGGGCGCGTTCTTCTTTTTTTGAGAATGGTTATGCCTTGAAGAAGGCAAGCAGGTCCGCATTGATGACATCTGCATGGGTGGTGGCCATGCCGTGCGGGAAGCCCTTATAGACCTTCAAAGTCGCGTTCTTGAGGAGCTTGGAAGACAGAAGCGCCGAATCTGCGATCGGCACGATCTGGTCGTCGTCGCCATGCATCACTAGTACCGGAACATCGATCTTCTTCAGGTCTTCGGTGAAATCGGTTTCCGAGAAGGCCTTGATGCAGTCGTAGTGAGCTTTGGCGCCGCCCATCATGCCCTGGCGCCACCAGTTGTCGATGATGCCTTCCGAGACGGTCGCACCCGGACGATTGAAGCCGTAAAACGGGCCGGCCGGAACATCATGGAAGAACTGGGCACGGTTGGCGGCAAGCGCAGCACGGAAACCGTCGAACACTTCTATCGGCAAACCACCAGGATTTTTCTCGGACTTGACCATGATCGGCGGGACCGCGCCGATCAGCACCGCCTTGGAAACCCGGCCGTTGCCGCCGTGTTGGGCCACATAGCGGGCAACTTCACCGCCGCCAGTTGAATGGCCGACATGAATGGCGCCCTTCAGGTCGAGGTGTGCCGCAAGCTCTGCGACATCGGCGGCGTAGGTATCCATTTCATTGCCGGTCGCCGTCTGGCTCGAGCGGCCGTGACCGCGGCGGTCATGGGCGATGACGCGGTAACCCTGGTTCAGGAAAAACAGCATCTGCGCGTCCCAGTCATCGGCACTCAGCGGCCAACCGTGATGGAAGACGATCGGCTGACCTTTTCCCCAATCCTTGTAGAAGATCTGCGTTCCGTCCTTGGTCGTAATCGTGCTGCTGCTCATAGTGTCCTTACCTTTCGAAGATTGCTTTGCGGGAGAGGCTTGTGTGGTTTGAGCAAAGGGCATGACGGCGGCCGTCGCGGCCAGGCCGAGCCCGGCCGTCATGACACCTCGGCGAGTAGCTTGATTGATCGACTGGCTCATTTCAATCTCCATTAATTAATATCGCACGATTTATTATCGCGATATGCACACACCTAAAACCATTTCAGATTGCTGTCTATAAAAAAATTATCGCGATATCATTTTTCGTGATAGAGAAACATGGCGCGCGCCGATTGGAAGACTTGCATGTCCGGACCCAAACCTGTCCCCTTGGACAACCAGCTTTGCTTTTCGCTCTATGCGGCAAGCATCGCCATCAACCGCACATACAAGCCGATGCTGGATGTGATGGGCATTACCTATCCGCAATATTTGGTTCTATGCACGCTGGGTGAGAACGATGGGCTGACGGTCGGTGCGATCGCCGATCGGCTCGCACTGGAATCGAGCACCGTCACGCCGCCGGTACAGCGTCTGGAACAGGCGGGCCACGT
This sequence comes from Martinezella calliandrae, assembly GCF_030272695.1. Lineage (GTDB taxonomy): Bacteria > Pseudomonadota > Alphaproteobacteria > Rhizobiales > Rhizobiaceae > Rhizobium > Rhizobium calliandrae. Next base: position 49,312 of record NZ_JARFYN010000037.1, on the reverse strand, counting down.
CGAACGCCGCCGCAGCAAATTCGACGAGCGCCAGGTCCATGTATGGCTTACCGCGACCGGTCGCGCCCTGTTCAATAAGAGCAGCTGCCTCGGCGAGACCCTGGTGGAGCGGTCAGGCATGACAGCTGAGCAAGTCGAAGCATTGAACCAGAGCGTCCGGGAGCTGAAAAACGTGCTCGCAGGAGACCGATAGCCGGAGTCCATCAAGAGACCCAGCCTAATTGCCTCAGGCCGTCACCATCGAGCGGTGTGCTTAATGCCCACTCAAGGATTGCGCGAGTTGCAAATGCTTCTGCAGCGTCGGCAAAGCTTTCGCCGCAAGTTCGGGAACCTGTCTGTTGCCCTCGCCGGCCTTCTCCTTGAACTCGGAAATGACCTTCTCATGTTCCGTCACCATGAAGCTTACAAACTCCTTGTCGAAGTCGGAACCGGTCAAATGCTGGAGCTTGTCGAGTTCTTGTTGCGCCTCCCCCGAAAGGCCTGCGGAAACATTCACTTCGAGAGCTGCTGCGAGAGCGGTAGCCTCGCCCTTCGCTTTGCGGTGATCGGTGACCAAGGTCTGTCCGAACGAGCGCACGCCGTCGCTCCCGCCTTTTTGAGCAGCCAACTGTCCGAGTGCGATTTCCGCAGTGTCGCCTTTGATGGCATCGCTCAGGAATTGTTTATCGCTTGTCGCCAATGCCGATGAGGCTATCAGACATCCGGCTATTACCGTTGCACTCGCAAGTATTATTTGGGTTCTCATCGCAACACCCTCGTGATTGAACGCTCCGGCGCTATTCCGTTTAAAGCCAAATCGAAAATTCGCGTTTGATTTAGGCGGCATAATCGCCGTGAACCCCTATCCCAACGACTCGTCTTGTCGTGTCGGTCGTACCTTCGCCCGCATCACCGATAACCGTGTTGGAGGGGAGATAGTTCCTGTGTTTTTCTTTGAATTATCCTCGCGGCAGAAACCGCCGGAAGATGACGGCCAACAGCCGAACATAAGCTGTGATATGCAGGGGACCTTCGAGCCCTATATTCTGGAACATTTCCCCCACAAAGCAGTTGAGGTTCCGGATCATCCGACGCACAAATGTGGAGAACGGAACCGGATGAGCAAGCGGCAGAACCCGGATGACACGAAGAATACTCCACCGACTTTCTCCGCGCAGGACGCCCGTCAAGGTGAAATCATTTTGCAGAAGCGCTGGCAACGGTGGGTATTTGTCGCCGGTCTGGTAGGCATCGTACTGTTGGCGTTGCTCCTGGCACTGAAACTTTGACTAGGTTGGGACGGCAATCAGGGATGATATCGGCGAAGAAGAGGTAGTCTGCTTCGATGATCAACGGCGTGCTTCTGGATCTTGCTGGCGTCATCTATGACGGCGAAGACCTCATAGCCGGCGCAACATCTGCTGTTGCCCGGCTGCGCGAGGCGGGCCTTCCCATCCGCTTCGTCAGCAATACGACGCGCTCAAACAAGCAAACGATCTTGGACCGGCTTGAAAGATTCGGACTTTCCGTCACGGGCGACGAACTCTTTACTCCCGTGCAGGCAGCCCGCGATTGGCTTGGTCGACACCAGCGATCGCCCTACCTTCTGACCCATCCTGATCTGGCATCCGACTTCCACGGTCTGGCGGCGGGTCAAGGCAAGGCTCTCGTTGTCGGCGATGCCGGCGAGATTTTCGATTATCGGACCTTGAACGAAGCTTTTCGGGAATTGATCGGAGGCGCGGACTTCCTCGCGCTCGCACCCAACCGGACATTCAAGGATGCGGATGGAAAGCTCAGCCTCGATGCGGGTGCATTCGTGGCGGCATTGGAGTTTGCAACTCAAAGGCATGCCGTTGTCCTGGGCAAGCCGTCGCCCGACTTCTTCTTGTCGGCGCTTGCCAGCATGCATTGTCCGAAAACAGAAGCCGTGATGGTGGGTGATGATGCGGAAACCGATGTCGCAGGCGCCTTGCGGGCTGGACTTTCCAGTGCGCTGCTGGTCCGTACGGGCAAGTACCGTCCCGGCGACGAGACGCGCTTCAAACCCCAGCCGACAGCATTGGTGGACGATATTTCCGCCGCTGTCGATTGGATCATCGCGACGCGCAGCGTTTAGCCCGCAAGCGGAGATGATTGTGCCGGGAACGCCGCGTTGCGTCCTAGCCTACATCGCCGGTACGAACTTCCAAAACACGCCCTCAAAGCGTTCCGGATAATATTTGAATTCACACTCAAAGCGCCGGCCATAGGCTTCGGCATTCTCGAGGGCGATTTTGCTGACCGGGTTCATCCCGGTTCCCGGGGCAAACCAATCCTCAAGCAGATCCTCGGGCACATAGGCGCCGATCCGGAGCGGAAGCTTTGTCAATACGTCGTTCATCTCTTCTGGAGGCATTGTCTTCTCCAACTTGTAACGTCGCTGGTATCGGACATCGCGAGCCGGAGAGATTAGCTCCGTCGTTGGGCGACGACAGGATACCTATGCCCACTGATAGGGAGCTCCGCCCTGGGGCGGAGCCGTGTTTTCAATTTGCAGTATAACGCGTTGTCCGCAAAGACCCCGAGCTCAGCCGCGGCATCACCTTGCGAGGCGCCAAAACTGCCGGCATATCTGCCTCCAGGCACGCAGCGACAAAAGCCTCGCGCGCGACGATCGAGGGAATCGCGCCATTCAATGTTCCCCGGCATGTCTTCACGGCGCGGTCATACGGCTCTCCATTCCGGAGAGGCCACTCATTTTCGAGGAAATCCAACGCATCATATGCGCCGGCAAAGCTTCGTTCCAGACCACATTGCAATCGAATGGTAACGGGTCGTGTCCAGGGAACGCTATTGATCAGCATTTTCTTCCTCCTCGAATGCCGCCCGAATCACCCTGTTAGAATATTGCCGAGTCTCTCCTACGTTCAAGGGATAGCCAATGGCATTTGGAGGTCCATCCCCTCCCTTCGAATGTCGATTTCGATGCGCATCTCGGCGATGAAGAACCTCTGGTGCCTGAAGGACGCGATGTCCACCAGCAACTGGAGGTGAATGTCGATGGCTCTATCAGCGCTCCGACACGCCCAGGTCTCGGTTTCGATCTCAACCGCACCGCATTGGAGAAATTCAAGATCGAGGGTTGAGCTACCGGTGCCGATGAGGTCTCAGCGAGTACCTTAGGATTGGCGAATGTGACGTATCGTCAGGCGTTTCAGTTCTTCGACATCGCCGGCCTCGATGGCATTGATCATCAGATGATGCTCCCGGCCGGACTGCTCAATGCGCGCGCGGGTACGCCATTGCGAGACCGGCGCCGAAGAGGTGCGCTGGCGGATCTCGGTGATCAGCTCGACCAATTCCTTGTTGCCGCCGAGCGTCAGCAATTCGCGGTGGAAAGCAAGATTGGCTTCATAAAGTTCCAACATGGTGCCAAGGAGGATCGTTTGATCGAATCGCTTGGCTAAAGCGCGTAATTTTTGGATGCTGTCGGGCGAAGCGTTCGCGATGATTTCGCCGGCAATCGCCGTCTCCAAAATTATCCGGATATCGCTGACTTCCGCAGCGCGCCGGCCGTCCGGCTCATAGACATGGTAGCCCCGATTGGGCACATGCTCGACCAGTCGCTTCTGGGCGAGCCGGTCCAGTGCGCGGCGTACTTCCGGCCGCGTACACCCATAGCGCTTTTCTAGATCGATCTGCTTGAGCCAAGTTCCGGGAAGAAGCAATCCTGCGAGGATATCATTCAGAATGAGATCAGTGACATCACGGCTTGCCTCCCCTTCGACAACCGTCTCGTCGCTCTTCAATCCGACATCGCTCATCTCAATTCCCCTGCCTTCTACCTGCGATCGATATCATGTTGCTGCGGATTTCTGTAGCCGGTTGCGCGGAACTGGAAACCGTCCTGATGAAAAAATATCCATGCCGATATATTGCGCAAAAAATTTTTGTATCCTAAATTGGCGCCAATTTTGGTAACTCTATAATCCGAGCCTCATCGAAACGCCATGAAAAACTCATCAAAAATTTGGGACACGGTCGAAGAAAAGAGCCAGGCCTTTTTTGACCTCAGCGACCGCATTTGGGGCATGCCGGAAACCAACTATGAGGAGTTTCGCTCTTCGGCCGAGCACGCGCTTCTCCTTGAACAGGAAGGCTTCCGCGTTCAACGCAACGTCGCCGGCCTGCCGACGGCCGTCATGGGCGAAGCCGGCGAAGATGGTCCCGTAATTGCGATCCTCGGCGAATTCGACGCCCTACCCGGCCTCAGCCAGGAAGCTGGGATTGCCGAAGAACGGCCACTGGTTGCCGGCGGCAATGGCCACGGCTGCGGTCACAATCTGCTCGGATCGGGTTCGATGCTGGCCGCCGCCGCGGTCAAGGATTTCTTGGCCGCAAGCGGCCTGAAAGGTCGGGTCCGCTATTATGGCTGTCCCGCCGAAGAAGGTGGCTCGTCGAAGGGCTTTATGGTACGAGCCGGCGTCTTTGACGACGTCGATATCGCAATATCCTGGCATCCGTCGGCCTTCGCGGGCGTCAACAATCCGATCTCGCTTGCCTGCAACGAAATCAATTTCCATTTTTCGGGCCGGGCATCGCATGCCGCAGCAACGCCGCATCTTGGCCGCAGCGCGCTTGACGCCGTGGAACTGATGAATGTTGGCGTCAACTATATGCGCGAACACATGCCATCGACGGCACGCATCCACTACGCCATCACCGATGCCGGCGGTGCTGCGCCGAACGTCGTGCAAGCGCGAGCGACGGTACGATATCTGGTCCGGGCCCGCACACTCCCCGAGCTGCTGAGCCTCGTCGCCCGGGTCAAGAAGGTTGCCGAAGGCGCCGCCCTGATGACAGAGACCACAGTACGCAGCGAGATTATCAGCGGCGACGCTAATCTGGTCGGCAACACGCCGCTGGAAGAGCTGATGTTTGCCAATCTCGAAAGGCTCGGACCGCCGGTCTTCGACAGCGCCGACGAGGCAACTGCGCGCAAATTCCAGGAGACTTTCAGCATGGAGGACATTGCCGCCTCCTATGGTCGTTTCGGTTTGAAGCCGAAGAAGAACCAGGGACTTTGCGATATCATCTTCCCGCTTGATGCCGGCGACGGGACGCTCGTCGGCTCCACCGACGTCGGCACTGTGAGCTGGGTCGTGCCGACCGTGCAGATGCGCGGTGCTACCTATGCCATCGGCACACCCGGCCATTCCTGGCAGCTTGTCGCGCAGGGAAAGCTTCCTGCCGCCCACAAGGGCATGGAGCACGCAGCAAAGATCATGGCGAGCACCGCCCTCGACCTTATCAGCAATCCCGCACTCATCGAGGCGGCCAAATCGGATCACAAGGCCCGTCTCGACGGCACTCCTTTCGTCAATCCAATCCCGGATGATGTAGAACCGCCGCTGCCGGAGAAGAACAATGATTGACGCGACCGGCCTTGATCCCGATTCCAACCGCCTCATGGTGCATATCCGAGAATTCTCGCGGCGCGTAAAACTCTCGGGAACGCCTGAAGAGCTTCAGAGCTTCCATTATCTCCAGGCTGAAATGGACGCCTACGGTTATCGTACCCGACTGCTGTCACATGATGCCTTCATCAGCCTTCCGGGTAGAGCCAGGGTGGAGGCCGATGGCGAGGCTCTACGCTGCATCACCCATTCCATGTCCATATCCACACCGGCCGGTGGTATCGATGCCGAATTGATCCATGTCGGCGAAGGGCATGAGGCTGATTTCGCCTCACGGGATGTGCGCGGCAAGATCGTCCTGGTCGATGGCATCGCGACCGAAGAGGTGGCAGCACTTGCAAGCGCTGCCGGCGCGATCGGACAAATCCATGTCAGCCCGAACGAGCATCTCTACGAAATGTGCGTCTCGCCGGTCTGGGGAAACCCTTCACAGCACACGCGCAACAGGCTTCCGACGACGGCGATCTGCACGATCGCGTTGGGAGATGGCGAACGTCTCCGCAAGCGCCTTGCCGGCGGTGAAACGATCCGCGCCTCGATCGAAGCCGAAGTCGATACTGGCTGGCGCGAGACGCCCATCCTCGTTGCTGAACTCGGTCCGGACAAAGGCGCCGAGGATACTCCTTTCGTCCTCTTCTCTGGCCATCATGACACCTGGCATTTCGGCGTCATGGACAATGGCGGCGCCAATGCGACCATGCTCGAAGCTGCGCGACTGCTGGCCGAGGGACGACGGGATTGGAAGCGTGGACTGCGTATCTGCTTCTGGTCGGGTCATTCCCATGGCCGTTATTCTGGCTCGGCTTGGTATGCCGATGAATATTTCGACGAACTCGACCGCCGTTGCGTCGCCCATGTGAATGTCGATTCCACCGGCGGAGAAGGCGCGACCGTCCTGACCAATTCCGGCGTTATCGACGAATTGCGCTCCGTCGCTGCCGAAGCGATCGAAGCCGTATCGGGGCAGAAACATGCCGGCCGGCGCCATGGCCGCGCCGCCGATCAATCCTTCTGGGGTGTCGGCATTCCCTCCATGTTCGGCAGCCTCAGCCACCAGCCGCCGTCCCCGGTCAAAATGCTGACGGCCCTTGGCTGGTGGTGGCATACGTCACAGGACACGGTCGAGCACATCGATCCGGACAACCTTGTCCGTGATACGCGTATCATTCTTTTGGTGCTGCGCCGCCTTTTGACGGCAAAGGTCCTGCCTCTGGACTATGCAGTCTATGCACGATCGCTTGGCGACGAGCTCGCGCGACTGGACCAGACCCTCGCGGGGCGGCTGGATATCGGCGCACTTCGACTGTCGGCGGCAGACCTCGAGCGACAGGCCACTGTCTTGAAGAAGCGTTCGGACGGCGCAACCGAGGCTGCAGCAGAACGAATAAATACGGCGCTGATGCGTGCATCGCGCCTGCTGGTGCCGCTCAACTACACCAGCGGCGAACGCTTCCATCCGGATTCTGCTCTGCCGCACGCGCCCTGGCCGTCGCTCGATGGCATAAGGGAGCTTGCGCGCCTGCCGGCTCGTTCAGAAGACACCGCCTTTCATGTGGTTCACGCACGCCAGACCCGCAATCGCGTCGCTGTTGCGCTGCGGGAAGCGAATGCCGTCCTCAAGAGCGCCCTCGACTGAAAAACCGACAACCATCGAAACTGACAGGGGGCGGACAACGCTCCATCCAACCGGCGCCAACCACGCCGCACCGAAAAGGGGAATGAATAGATGAAGAAGATATTTGGCCTGACAGCCATTGCAGTTGCCCTTGCTTTTGCGCCAGTCGCCGCGAACGCCAAGGACTGGACCCATGTGAAGGTCGGCATCGAAGGTGCCTTCCCTCCCTGGAATCTCATGAATTCCAGCGGCCAACTCGCGGGACTGGATGTCGATCTCATCAACGACCTCTGCGCTCGCGCCAAGGTCGATTGCGAACTGATCGCCGGTGATTGGGCCGGCATGATCCCCGGCCTCAATGCCGGAAAATACGATCTCATCATGACCCTCGGCATCAATGACAAGCGCAAGCAGGTGGTGGATTTCACCCTACCTTACGCGAGCGGCGTCGCATCCTTCCTGCTGCTGAAGGGCGGCACGGTCGCCGATCTCCCCGATACCGGCAAGCGCTTGAATCTCAACGACAAGGCGGCGGCGGATCCAGTCATGGCCAAGATTGGCGAGGAATTGAAGGGCAAGACAATCGGCGTCGTTCAGTCGACCAGCCAGGAACAGCTGATCAATGCCTATTTCGGCAGCGATGTCAGTGTCCGTTCCTATCAGAATTCCGGCGAACGCGATCTCGACCTGAAGGCCGGGCGCATCGACGCCGGCTTTGACAGCGGTGTCTATGGCACGACGGCACTCGCCAAGCCCGGAAACGAGGACCTGGAAATGTCGGGCCCGCTGATGAAGGGCGCTATGCTGGCAACCGAAGTCGCCATCGGTATGCGCAAGGGTGAAACCGACTTGAAGGCGAAGTTCGATGCGGCGATCGAAGATGCTGCCAAGGCCGGCACGATCAAGACGCTTTCCGAAAAGTGGAGCAAGCTTGACCTGACGCCGACTTTGGCAACGAACTAAGCGCTTTCCGTCTCCTGCCCTTTCCGATCATGGCGGCATTGGCCACCATGCAGGAATTGGCTTTGCAGGATATGAGCCTGGCCGGAGTGCATCCTCCGCAAGCGAGATCATGGATATGTCAATTCCAATCCCTATCTTGACCCCCAGCGTCCGGCCGGTTCGACAATGAGCCAGCCGGGTTTCTTCGACATTTTAAGCTTCGGACCCGATGGCTGGGCGAAGGCATTGCTGGCCGGCGCCTGGATGACCATTCTTATCGCGATTGCCGGCTATACCATCGGCATCGTCATCGGCGGTTTCGGCTCCTGGGCGAAGGTTTCAGGCGGCAGCGCCACGCGGATTGCCGCCGACACCTACACAACCCTCCTGCGCGGCATTCCGGATCTGCTCGTTATCTACCTTCTCTATTTCGGCGGCAGCACGGCGGTGACAACCGTCGGGCGCCTGTTCGGTGCGGAGGGTTTTATCGGCTTTCCGGGATTTCTGGCGGGCTCGCTGGCGGTCGGGATCACGTCGGGCGCGCAGCAGACGGAGGTCTTTCGCGGCGCCTTCAAGGCCGTGCACCGCGGCGAGATCGAGGCGGCAGTTGCCTGTGGCATGTCGCGTTGGCTGCGCTTCCGGCGCATTGTTGCACCACTGACCCTGCGGCACGCGCTTCCTGGGCTCGGTAATGTCTGGCAGGTGGTGCTGAAGGAATCCGCCCTCGTCTCGATCACCGGCGTTGCCGAGCTGCTGCGCCAGGCGCAGGTCGGCGCCGGTTCCACCGGCCTGCCTTTTGATTTCTACCTGATCGCCGGGCTGCTTTACCTGGCCATCTCGACACTATCCAGCGTGCTGATGCGCCAGGCGGAACGCTACTTCAGCCGCGGCGTCAGGAGGGCCTGATGGACTGGAATTTCCTCAGCGAAACCTTCGTCAGCCTGATCGCGGCCATCCCACTGACGCTCTCGCTCGCGGGCCTGTCGATCATCTTCGGCGCCGCGCTGGCGCTGGCGCTCGCCATGGCGCGCCTGTCGGGCGTTGCGGTGCTTGACTGGTTTGCACGCTTCTATGTCTTCATCTTCCGCGGCACACCATTGCTGGTGCAGATCTTTCTGATCTACTACGGCCTCGGTCAATTCCCCGCGGTACGCCACAGCATTGTCTGGCCGATCCTGCGCCAGCCCTATTGGTGCGCTGTCCTGGCGCTCACGCTGAATACAGCCGCCTATGCCAGCGAGATCATTCGCGGCGGCCTGCTGTCGGTTCCGCATGGCCAGGTCGAGGCAGCGCGTGCCTGCGGCATGGGGCGCTTCATGCAGTTTCGGCGCATCATCCTACCGCTCGCCATCCGCCAGGCGCTTCCGGGCTATGGCAACGAAATGATCGCCATGGTCAAGGCGACCTCGCTTGCCTCAATCATCACGTTGATGGAGGTGACCGGCGTTGCCGCAAAGATCATCGCTGAAACTTATCGCGCCATCGAAGTCTTCGTCGTTGCGGGTGCGATTTATCTTGCCATCAACTTCGTGCTCACGCGCCTCGTCCAGCTGCTCGAATATTGGCTGAGCCCACATCTGCGCGAGCCGCGGCCCTTTCTTATCTCGACCACAGAAGGAGATGCGCCATGACCGATATGGCTCCCGCGCTCAGCGTCAGGAACCTGCACAAGAGCTTTGGCCCGGTGGCGGTCCTCAGAGGCATATCGCTTGATGCAGAGGAGGGCGACGTCGTCTCCATTCTCGGTTCGTCGGGATCAGGAAAATCGACCTTCCTTCGCTGCATCAATATGCTGGAAACGCCCGATTCAGGCGACATCATCGTGGCCGGCGAGACCATTCACATGCAGTTCGGCCGCAAAGGCACGCGTCCGACCGATCGCCGGCAAGTGGACCGCATCCGCTCGAGGCTCGGCATGGTGTTCCAGAGCTTCAATCTGTGGAGTCACAAGACAGTTTTGGAAAACATCATCGAAGCGCCTATCCACGTGCAGCGCCGCCCAAAAGCGGAATGCGTCGAGGAAGCGGAGGCACTGCTTGCCAAGGTGGGCATCGTCGACAAGCGCAACCACTACCCCTCGCATCTTTCCGGCGGACAGCAGCAGCGCGCAGCGATCGCCCGCGCGCTCGCCATGCGGCCGAAGGTAATGCTGTTCGACGAGCCGACATCGGCGCTCGATCCCGAGCTGGTCGGCGAGGTCCTGCGCGTCATGCGCGGGCTAGCGGAGGAAGGACGCACCATGCTCGTCGTCACGCACGAGATGGGTTTTGCCCGCGACGTCTCCAGCCGCGTAATTTTCGTCCACAGGGGTCTGATCGAAGAAGACGGCGAACCGCACGAGGTTTTCGGCGGCTCGAAATCGGAGCGTTTCCGCCAGTTCATTTCCAAATAAATCATCCACCGACAACAAAAAAGGGAACAATGACAATGAAATATCTGAGGTTTCTGCTGAAGGCTCTCAGCGTTTTGACGCTCGTCTTCGCCTCCACCGTCGCGCATGGGCAGGAGAAGAAATGGACGCATGTGACGATCGCCACCGAAGGTGAATTCCGCCCCTGGAACTTCACCAAGGCGGACGGCACTCTGGACGGCTACGAAATCGACCTGATCAAATACCTCTGCGCCCATATGAAGGTGGAATGCACGACTGTCGTCCAGTCCTTTGACGGCATGATCCCGGCCCTGCAAGCCGGCAAGTTCGACGCCATCATTTCCGGCATGTCGGCAACGCCGAAGCGCGAAGAAGTCATTGCCTTCAGCGATTCCTACGGCACGACCGGCCAGACTTTCGCGACCCTGAAAACCGATCCGCTGGCGCAATTGCCATTGAAGGACCAGGTCTTTTCGCTCGCATCGAACGAGCAGGGCGCAATCGACGCACTCAAGCAGCTCGAACCGATGCTGAAGGGCAAGACCATCGGCGTGCAAACGGCCTCGATCGCTGAGACCTTCCTGCAGAAATACCTGAAGGATGTCGTCACCATCCAGGAGTACAAGACGACCGAACAGCACGACCTCGACCTCAAGGCCGGTCGCGTCGACCTGATCATGGCCTCGACCGCTTACCTGTCGACGGCCGCCGCCAAACCTGGCAATGACGACCTCGTGCTGACCGGTCCGCGCTTCCAGGGGGGCCTGCTCGGACGCGGTAGCTCCGTGGGCCTGCGCAAGACCGATCCGGAGCTGAAGGCGATGTTTAACGACGCCATTGCCGCCGCCAAGGCCGACGGGACGATCGCCAAGCTGTCGCAAAAATGGTTCGGCTTCGACGTAACGCCGCGCTAAATCAATCCCAGGAAAAATGCCCAGTGGTTTTGCGTCCGGAATTGCGAAAATGCCAAAAGCCCGGAGCGCATCAAGAAACGCGACCTCCCGTGCTTGCCTGTTCCAGCAGGGCAAGCAATCCTTTTAGAATGTCCGTCGGCGATGGCGGGCAGCCCGGAATATGGAGGTCGACGGGTATGACTTTCGAAACTCCGCCAACGACGGCGTAGCTGCCCGCAAAGCAGCCGCCGTCGCGGGCGCAGCCGCCGAGTGCGACGACCCATTTGGGAGCGGGGGTAGCGTTATACGTCCGCTCCAGTGCTTCCAGCATGTTCTTCGTCACGGGCCCGGTCACAAGCAGTACATCGGCATGACGTGGCGAGGCGACGAAGCGAATACCGAAGCGCTCACTGTCGTAAAAGGCGTTGCTCAGCGCATGCATCTCCAGCTCGCAACCGTTGCAGGAACCGGCATCGACGGCGCGGATAGACAGGCTACGGCCGAGCCGTCGGCGAGATGCGGTATCTATGGTGAGGGCGAGTTCCTCCATCGCCGCATCGGAAGGCCGCGGCGCCGGTTCCGTCAGTGGCAGGCGGATCAGGTTTTCGAAGAGGAGCTTTCGCATGGGACCCTGCCCTCAAAGATCATGACCGGAGTAGGAACAATTGAACGACTTGTTGCAGAGCGGGAAGTCGGCAACGATGTTGCCTTCGATCGCCGCTTCCAGTAGCGGCCACTGAAACCAGGATGGATCGCGCAGATGGCAGCGCTCGATCCTACCCCCAGGCCCCAGTCGCAACCAAACCAGTATGTCTCCACGAAAACCCTCTACGAGCGCCATGCCTTCTCGACATTCGCCGACAATGGGGATCGCGTTGAGTATCTGTCCGATCGGAAGGCGGTCGAGGATCTGCTCGACGAGCAACAGGCCCTGCTCCACCTCGCGAACCCGGATCCAGACGCGAGCGTTGACATCGCCGTCGTTGAGCACCGGAACGTCGAAGGACACACTATTGTAAGGCGGATAGCGCAAGACCTGCCGGGCATCGAAGCCGCGTCCGGAGGCCCGTCCGACATAACCGCCAGCACCGTATTGGCGTGCCAGTTCAGCGCCAAGCCTGCCGGAGCCGACCGTCCTGTCCTGCAGCGAGGTGGTGTTGTCGTAGAGCTCGACCAGCGGCGGAAATCGACGGCGGATTTCTGTTAGCAGGCTTCGCAAGCCGGCCGCTCCGTCGTCATCGAGATCGTTGGTGACACCGCCCGGCACTATACGGTCGCGCATAAGGCGGTGACCGAAAGCAACATCGGCTGCGCGCAGTACGCGCTCGCGCAGCACGCCGCAATGAGCCAGCATCAGTGGAAAGGCGGCGTCGTTGCAGATGGCACCGATGTCGCCAAGATGGTTGGCGAGCCGCTCCAACTCCGCCATCAGAGCGCGCAACCAGATCGCCCGGGGTGGAGCAACGAACCCTAATGCAGTCTCAACGGCCTGCGAAAAGGCATAGGCATAAGCGACCGTACTGTCGCCAGACACTCTTCCGGCAAGTTGCACTCCGCGAGCAAGATCCGCGCCCGCAACCAGCGCCTCTATCCCCTTGTGGACATAGCCTAGCCGCTCCTCGAGGCGGACGACCGTCTCGCCATTGGCTGTGAAGCGGAAATGTCCCGGCTCGATGATGCCGGCATGGACAGGGCCGACCGGGATCTGGTGCAGGCCTTCACCTTCGGCACGCAAAAAGGCATAGGGACCGACCTCCGGCAACGCAACTTCGCGATCCCCGAGGGGGTGGCGCAGACCCCATCGGCCGTGATCAAGCCACGGCCGGGCGTCCGGCAGCTCCCGCGGCTCGAGTCCGGTCAGGTCGCGAATTGCCCGCTCCAGCCGCAGTGCCGGCGGATGCAATTGCGCGACGGAAGGATAGCCGGCACTGTCAAGCCCTTCCAGGCTCAGGACGCCGATCGCGCTGGCCTCCTCGTCGAGCAAGGCCATATGAACTGCGCTTCCTTCGCCCCAAAGCCCGAGCAGGACCAGACGTCCTTCGGACAATGCCTGTCTCGCCGATACCCACACCTCCACATCGGCGATGGCGCGCGGCCACGGAGCATGGTGTGGAACGGAACGGCCTACCTTGAGGATGTCACTTAGTGCCGGCATCATCCCCTCGCTTCATCGAAGAAGGTTTGCGATATGCCGGAACCAGGCCACCAGCTCTGACGGCAGATAGATGCCGGCGATAAGCACCAGCAGGAGATGAGCATACATCGGCACATAGGATGCGTCGGCGGGTGCCGTGCTGCCGCGTGGCTGCCCGAACACCGCTCCCGTCAACCGCAACAGCAGTGCACCGAAAGCAATCAGCAATCCGAAGACGAGCGGAATGGCAAGCAGCGGTTGCTTCGCAAAGGCTGAGCTGACGATCAGGAACTCGCTCATGAATATTCCCGCCGGAGGCAGGCCGGCGATGGCGACGACGCCGGTCAGCAGGCCCCAGCCGAGCCCCGGATGGGTTTCGGTCAAGCCGCGGATGGCGGAGAGCCTTTGTGTTCCCTTGACCTGGGCAATATGGCCGACGGCGAAGAAGATCGCCGACTTGGTCAAGGAATGCATGACCATGTGCAATAGTCCGGCGAAATTGGCGATCGGTCCGCCGAGGCCGAAGGCAAAGACGATGATGCCCATATGCTCGATCGAAGAATAAGCAAACAGTCGTTTGATATCGCGGCGGCGGTAGAGCATGAAGGCCGCGAAAATCAGCGAGGCGAGCCCCATCGTCATCATCAGCGGTCCTGGCGCAAGAGCTTCGGGATTGGCCGAAAGCAGCATCTTGAAGCGCAGGACCGCATAAAGCGCAACGTTCAGGAGCAAGCCGGACAGAACCGCCGAGATCGGTGTCGGCCCCTCGGCATGCGCGTCGGGCAGCCAGGCATGCAGTGGCGCGAGACCGACCTTGGTGCCGTAGCCAAGCAGCAGAAAGACGAAGGCGACATTGAGAAGCGCCGGATCGAAGGCAGACGCATGATCGATCAGGATGGTCCAGACCATGGCATCATAGCCTTCACCGACGACCGGCTGTGCTGCCAGGTAGATGAGAATGGTGCCGAAGAGCGCAAACGCGATGCCGACGCTTCCCAGAATGAAATATTTCCAGGCAGCTTCCAGCGCTTCGTGGGTGCGGTAGATGCCGACCATTAATACGGTGGTGAGCGTTGCTAGCTCGACGGCGACCCACATCAGACCGATATTATTCGACACGAACGCGAGATTCATGCCGAACATCATGATCTGATACATGGCATGGTAGAAACGAAGGTTCGCAGGCGTCAGCCGGCCGGTTTCCAATTCATGCGCGATGTAGCTGGCGCTGAATATGCTGGTAGTAAAGCCTACGAAGCTGTTGAGGACGATGAAGACGATATTGAGATCGTCGACAAGCAGATATTGTCCCGGTGTCGGCCGCGCCGTCACGAACAAAGAGAGGGCGGCAAGCAAGGTCAGCAGGCTTGCCAATACGTTCAGCCGCGCCGTCATCCGATAGCCGGGTAAAAGCGCAAGCAGTAGGGCCGCTGCGATCGGTATCACGAGGACTGCGCTCACCGCATCAAAAGCCAGGACGGAGGAGGAGACGTTCATGTCCGCCGTCTCCCTTTGAAATCATCAAGGGCGCGGACGTCGACCGTATCGAAGCGCTCGCGGATTCGAAACAGAAAGACGCCGATAACAATGAAGGCGATTAGGATAGAGAAGGCGACGCTGATCTCGACGACCAGCGGCATGCCCTTGGCGCCGGTCGCCGCCAGCACCAGACCGTTTTCGAGCGACATGAAACCCACGACCTGGCTGACGGCGTTGCGGCGCGTGACCATGATCAGCAGCCCCAGCAGCAGGACCGACAATGCGAAGGCAAGGTCTTCCCGCGCCAAAGGATCTGCCGTCGGCGTCACCCGAAGCATCACCACCGTGGCCAAGGCGACCAGACCGATACCAGCGAGCATGGTGGGGCCGATGCCGACCACGGTCTCGATCTCGCGGTGAATGCCGAGCTGGCGGATCATGCGATGGAGCACTAAAGGGATGACGATCGCCTTGAAGACGAGGGCGATCGCCGCCGTCACATAGAGATGCGGGGCATCCTGGACGAAGGCCTGCCAGGCGACCGACAGGGTCAGTATCAACGAGTGCAGCGCGAAGACGTTGAGCAGCGCGTAGAGACGGTCCTGATAGAGCATCATCATGCTGACCAAGACCAGGCCGCCGGCGAGCATATGGGCGATATCGAAGACCGGACCGTTCATCACAGGCTCCTCGAGACGAACCGCAGCAGGGTTGCAAGTAGGCCGAGCATGAGCGCCGCACCCAGGAATTCGGGTACCCGGAAGACCCGCATCTTGGCGGTCGCAGTTTCGAATACGGCAAGAAGGGCGCCGCCGACCGCAAGCTTGGCGAGATAAGCAAATATGCCCTCCAGATAGGCAACGGGCTCCTGTCCCGGCACGGCGAGTTTCCACGGGACGAACATGCAGGCAATCAATGACATGTAGAGCAGGAGCTTCAGGGATGCCGCCAGTTCGATCATCGCGAGGTGCCGTCCGGAATATTCGAGCACCATGGCTTCATGCACCATGGTCAATTCCAAATGGGTTGCCGGATTATCGACCGGGATGCGGGCATTTTCGGCGATTGCGACCATCACGAGGGCGATCAAGGCAATTGCCAGTGAGACGCGAAGGCCAACTTGCGGGGAGGTCATGAAGGCGGCAATGGTCGAGAGCTGGGTCGAGCCCGCTATCAGGGCAAGGGTGAAGATGATCAACAGCATGGACGGCTCCGCCAGCGTTGCGATCATCGCTTCGCGGCTCGATCCGATCCCGCCGAAGCTGGTACCGACGTCCATTCCGGCAAGCGCCAGGAAGAAACGCGCGCTGCCAAGCAGCGCTATGATGGCGATTAGATCCGCCGTCCAACTGAAAATAAGGCCGGTGGCGAAAGTCGGGATGATCGCAGCCGCGACCCAGGTCGCGGCGAAGATCAGATAGGGCGTGACCCTGAACAACCATGACGCATTCTCGGCCAGGACCACTTCCTTGCGCAGCAGCCGCAGGATGTCGCGATAGGGCTGGATCATGGAGGCGCCCCGCCGACGCAGCAATCGCGCTTTAATCAGACGGATGAAACCGGTCAGCAGCGGCGCCAGCAGCACGACGAGCGCCATCTGAAAAGCTTGGATGAGAAGAGCTGATATCACGACCATAGCGCCAGCACCAACAGCAGGAAAACGAGCGCGAGGAAAACCAGGCTTAGATAACGCCTGATCGTCAGGAATTGCAGATGGTTGAGCTTTTCGGCCGCGAAGCCGACGGCGGCGATGATCGGCAGGTAGAGATCTTCCCAGATGAGATCATGGGTCGTGACGGTAAAACGCGCCGGGCGGAGATCGCCAGGCGCAGGCATGTCGACCTCCTCACGGGCGCGGAAAACCAATGTTCCGAAAACACGCCGCACGGGCTGGGCGAAGCTGCCCGCCGTATATTGCGTTGCCGGGCTGGCCTGCGGAAAGCCACAATCCCACGCGGGTGCCCGGCGCAGCCCTCGCGAGGCGAAGCGGTGGATGAAATAGGCCGCAGCCGACGCCGAAAAGAGGGTGAACAGGAATACGAGAAGGCCGTTATAGGAGCTACGGCTTTCTGCTACCGGCACGATCGACAGCCACGGAATATCCGTCTGCACAGGCATCCGGTCTCCGATCATCGACAATGTCACGGGTGCGAGCCCATCGATGACGATCCCAGGCAGAATGCCCGCCAGAAGACACAATGCCGCCAGGACAGACATGGCGGTGAGCGAGAAGCGATCGACCTCCACCGCCTGCTCGGCCACAGAGGTACGAGGACGGCCGAGAAAGGTCACGCCGTATGTCTTGACGAAACAGGCAGCCGCCAGCGCGGCCGACAAAGCGAGCGTGCCGCCCACAGCAGGCACGAGGATCTTCAAACCCCATTGCGGCACCGCGGGGCTTTGCAGGATGGCCTGGAACGCCAGCCACTCTGAAACAAAGCCGTTAAATGGCGGCAGGGCCGAGATCGCGACGCAGCCAACAAGGAAAACCACGCTGGTGACCGGCATGCGATGGATGAGGCCGCCGAGCTTGTCCATGTTCCTCTCGCCGGTCGCCGTCAGCACGGCGCCTGCGCCGAAGAACAGCAAGCTCTTGAAGAAAGAATGGTTGAGGACGTGGAACAGCGCGGCGGTCAGCGCTAGTGCCGCCGCCAGCTCCATGCCGTTCGCCTTGAACGCAAGCGCGAGCCCGAGGCTGGCGAAGATCACCCCGATATTTTCGATTGTGCTGTAGGCGAGCAACCGTTTCAGATCGCTCTCCATCAGCGCCTGGAGGATGCCGAGGACGGCGGTCCCGCTGCCGATGATCAGCACGACGCTGCCCGACCACCAGGCCGGCGTGCCGAGCAGGTCGAAGACCACGCGGATGAAGGCATAGACCGCGACCTTGGTCATGACGCCGCTCATCAGAGCGGAAACATGGCTTGGGGCAGCCGGATGCGCCAGCGGCAACCAGACATGCAAGGGCACGAGACCAGCCTTGGAACCAGCGCCGAGCAGCAGCAGGATAAGCGCAAGCCCAGCCACGAACTGCGTGTGCGCGGAGGCTCGCATCGCCGCAAAGCTGTAATCCCCGGCAGATCCGGCAAGCAGACCGAAGGCGAGCAGCAGGGCCAGCGTGCCGAAGCTTGCCATGACGATGTAGACGTAGCCGGCTTTGCGATTATCGGCATCACGATGGTGGGCCATCACCAGAGCCCAGGAAGCAAGCGACATGAACTCCCAGGAAATGAGGAAGGTGAAGGCATCGTCCGCCAGGATCACGAGGTTCATGCCGGCAAGGAAGGTGGGAAAGAACGGCAGCACGCGATGCGGCGCATGTTCGTGACGGCCGTATCCAAGGGCATAGAGAGCCGAAAGGACACCGCCGAGATTGACGACCATCAGAAAGAAGGCTGCGAGCGTATCGAGCCGGAAATGGCTTCCCAGCCATGGCAGGCCGAAAGGAAGAACCAGCACCGGCGCCTCTCCGGAGGGAAGGCCCGTGCCAAGAGATGCGAGAGCAGTCGCAAAGGCGATGGCGGAGAAAACCAGGCTCGTACCGTAGACAAGCTGCATCGACCGCGTCGAACGGGTCAACAGCACCGCCAGAACCGCCGTCCCAAGCAATGCCGCCACACATAACAACAAGACGGAAACCGATATCACGGGCGCCTCCTCGCTGCACGCGGGGGCGCGGACGGTTCGGCCGTACTGCTGTCCGAGGCCTTCATCTTCGCCTTGAGCCTGACCCCTCGCCCGCCATCCAGACTTGTCGCGCCCTCGTTGATCACCTCGACGCCCGCACCATCAAGGGCAGCCAGAAGACGCATAAGAGAGTCGACATTGCCGCGCACCACGTCGGCGCTCGCCTCCATTCGCTGGATCGTCGGAACAGAAATTCCCGCCAATTCGGCCAGTTGGCGCTGGTCGATACCGAGAAGGGCCCGGGCGGCCCGCATCTGAGCGGCAGTAATCACGATTGAACCATCGCTTATCTAGCACAGACTCTGATAATTGACGTCTATGATGTGCCTATTGATGTCTGAAATCAATATTCTGATGTGTTGGCACCCTTCTGAGACGAATCGTCGCTTGTTAAGACGCAATGCCAGGGAGTAAGTTGAGTTTATTTCACGCACCAAGGAGTCATTCGTGGCCGACGAGCGCCGCCACAGGAGTAAGCCGTGCCAATCGGGATAACGAACGGGGTCGCTGAAGCGCCTGCAAACGAACGCTCCTATCCTTTCGAACCAATGAAATATCCCCGCAAAGCAAAAGAAAAAACGCCTAACCGCAGCCCCACCCCTCCCGGCGATCCCGACGCCGTCACGCCAGTAGTTCACGTCACATGCTCGTAAGACAGGGTTCTCACCGTAACGAAAAGATCGATCGCGGCCTTGCGGCTTCGCTTGCTGGGATCGCCGGCGCGTTGAATGCATCGGCTTTCTACTCGGTCGGCTTTTTCTCCGCCAATATGACGGGCAACGTGTCCACACTTTCGGATCACCTCGCTCTTGGTCAATGGCTCTCCGCCCTGTTCTACGGCGGGATCGTGGTGGCATTCGTGCTTGGCGCGGCGGCGTCGACGCTGATTGTCAACGAAGGACGTCGCCGCAACGTCCACGCCATTTATGCCTATAGCATTTTGACCGAAGCGGTGTTGCTCGCCCTTCTCGGCTGCGCGGATCTCTGGCTGCTGGCGAATTGGCGCGTGCCGGTTCTCGTTCCCGGCCTTGCCTTCCTGATGGGCGTGCAGAATGCCGTCGTCACCCGCATCTCGGATGCCCGTGTGCGAACCACGCATGTGTCCGGGATGGCGACCGATCTCGGCATCGAGCTCGCGATCGCCTTCGATATCTTATGTGGACGCGAGCCCAAAGCCGAGGCTCGACACAATCTGACCAAGCTGCGGCTGCACCTTTGCACGATTGCAGCCTTCCTGATCGGCGGCATTCTGGGCGTTGTCATCTATCACGCCGTCGGCGGCTACCTTCTTATTATGGCCGCGGTATTGTTGACGGTGATCGCGCTCGACGCAATTCGGCGGGCGAAGAGGACGTCGTCCGCCCTTAGCACCGTCTCGTCGTCCTAATTTGCCCCGCGCTCGTCGTGCACTCTGTTCAGATTTCGAAATTATGTATTTCGATTTAACGCCACGATAGTTCTTGCGCCTTCGTCGCACAAACGGCGATAGTGGCGAGCGACCTCTCGGATAAGCCTAATGATTTAGGCGCGCGGCTGGCATTTGCGACTTGAAGGTGAAACCAGAAATGACAAGACCCGTGATCGGAGTAATCGGGAATGCCCGCCTCGTGGAGAGCCAATATTGCGCCCAACACGTCGGAGAAAACAATCTCCGCGCAATAGCCGAAGTTGCCGGCGCATTGCCGCTGATGTTTGCCGGCAACCCGAAACTTACCAACATTCCGGATTTACTGGCGATCGTCGACGGTGTGCTCCTGACAGGGGCAAGAGCCAATGTGCATCCGAGCCACTTCAACACCGCGCCGGATCCCAAGCATGAACCTTATGACGAGGATCGTGACGCCTTGGCGTTGCCGTTGATCGAGGCCTGCGTTGCGCGCGGCCTGCCCGTTTTCGGCATATGCCGTGGCTTTCAGGAAATGAACGTTGCGGCCGGTGGATCGCTGCATCCCGAAATTCGCGAATTGCCTGGACGCATGAACCACCGGATGCCGCGCCTTGAGAATGGAGAAATCCACCCCGATCCGGAGGTGGTTTTTGCCGATCGCCACGATGTCCGACTTGTCCCGGAGGGAATCTTCGCGCGCATTCTCGGCCGGGACGTGATCCGGGTAAACTCCCTTCACGGACAAGGCATTCTCGAGCTCGGCGAAAGGGTTGTCGCCGAAGGCGTTGCGGAGGATGGCACGATCGAGGCGATCCGGTTCAAGGATGCTTCGGGCTTTGCGCTCGGCGTGCAGTGGCACGCCGAATATGATCCTCAATTCAATCCCGTGAACCGGGCCTTATTCCAGGCGTTCGGCGACGCGGTGAGAAAGCATCGGGAAGGCCGTTAAGCAATATCGTCAAACAATCGGCGGGTTCAATTTAGCGAACCCTTCCTGGCGCCTGTAGGGAAAATAGGGATAGGGCGCCGTCACCAAACTCGCCTGATCCAGCTTGTCGAGCTGTTCTTTCGTAAGCGACCAGCCGAAAGCACCGAGATTTTGCCGCAGTTGCTCCTCGTTGCGCGCGCCAATTATGACGCTTGCAACGGTCGGGCGGCTGATGAGCCAGTTGATGGCGATCTGCGGCACCGTCTTGCCCGTGTCCGCCGCGATGCTATCGAGCGCCTCGACAATGTCGAAGAGCTTTTCGTCATCGACTGGCGGGCCGTAGTGCGCGGTGTCGTGCAGGCGGCTTTTCTCGGGGAGCGGTTGGCCGCGGCGGATTTTGCCCGTCAGCCGGCCCCATGCAAGCGGGCTCCAGACGAGTGCGCCGACATTCTGGTCAGCGGCGAGCGGCATCAGTTCCCATTCGTAGTCGCGGCTCGCAAGCGAGTAATAGACCTGATGCGCCACGTAGCGCGCATAGGTATGCTTTTGCGCGACGGCCAGCGATTTCATGAGTTCCCAACCTGAAATTGGAGGCGCCGATATAGCGAAGCTTTCCCGCTGTCACCAGACGATCGAGTGTGGAAAGCGTTTCCTCGACCGGTGTCGAGGCATCGAAGGCGTGCAATTGCAGAAGATCGATATAGTCCGTCCCGAGGCGGCGCAAAGCGTCGTCGACTGATTTGATCAGCCGCGAGCGCGACGTCCCCCAATCGCCGGGTCCGTCGCCGGTCGGAAGTGCGGTCTTGGTCGAGATCAGGATGGCATCGCGCCGGCCCCGTATCGCCTGGCCGAGTACCTCTTCCGACGCACCGGCGGAATAGACATCCGCCGTATCGAAGAGATTGACGCCAGCTTCAAGGCAGATATCGAGGAGACGCCGCGCCTCCATTGCACCCGTTGTTCCCCAGGCGCTGAACAGCGGACCGCTGCCGCCGAAGGTGCCGGCTCCAAAGCTCAATACCGGCACCCTCAGGCCCGATGCGCCGAGATTTCTGTATTCCATTGGTCTTTCTCCTGTCGTTTCAACAGAGATAGACGCTCCATCTAATGTGATATAGATTGCCTGAGAGAAACTTACTTGTGATTTGAATTCATCATGGGCCGACAGGACATTAATCGCTCCGGCGAGATGGAGGTCTTCGTGCGCGCCGTCGAACTCGGCGGCTTCACCGCCGCGGCGGTGGCCTGCCGCATGACGCCATCGGCCGTCAGCAAACTGGTCACCCGTCTTGAAGCGCGCCTCGGTGCGCGCCTTGTCAACCGTTCGACGAGGCGCCTAAAGTTGACGCCGGAGGGATGCGCTTTCTATGAGCGGAGCGTTGCGATCCTCGTTGATATCACTGAGGCCGAGCGTTACGCCTCGGCCGGAGAGCAGGCTGCGGGACGCATCCGCATCAATACCAGCGGCTCTTTCGGCAATCATGTGCTGGCGCCGCTCATCCCTTCTTTCACGGCGCTTTATCCCGCCGTCTCGCTCGATATCTTTCATACCGACAGGGTCGTGGATCTGGTGGAAGAGAGAGCCGATGTTGCAATCCGCACCGGCCCGCTCAAGAATTCAAGGCTGACCGTCCGCAAACTCGGCGTCGCACGCAAGGTCATCGTCGCCTCGCCGGACTATCTGCGGCGTCACGGCGCGCCGAAATCGGTCGCTGAGCTCGAAAGACATTGCCGCATCGGCCTTTCCTATTCCCGCGCCATCGAAGGCTGGCCTATGCGGAGCGACGGTGAAACAATAACGATTCCCGTTACTCCGGGCCTGCAGGTGAGCGATGGCGAAGCCATGCGTCATCTTGCGCTTTCAGGTGCCGGCTTGGCACGGCTTACGGACTTCACGGTCAAAGCGGATATCGATGCGGGCCGTCTCGTGGCTGTTCTCGGAGAGCTCAACCCAGGCGATGTCGAGGAGTTTTATGCCGTCTACATCGGCCAGGGCGGCCCCCTGCCCGCACGCGTCCGGGCGCTTCTGGAGTTCTTGCGTGACAATGTCAGACTGTGACGATGTTATGACCCGTGGACTTCGGCCTGAGCTTCGCTGGCGTCGGCGAAACTCTGTGCTGCAACAGGAGGCTCACGCCTCTTGAAGACCAATTTTATTGCGCCGTTGCCGCCTAGTTTGCCGCCGCTGCCAAAGACGCGGACTTCGCCCTCGGAGCTAATCTCCACCGAGAGCTCGACTTCATCGAGTGCCATTGCCAGCCTGCTTAGCGGCTGATCGAAGACGTGTTGCACGACCTCGAGCAGGTTGGCCATCTGTCCCTTCAACGCATCAGCGCCGATGCTGACCGCCTTGAATGGCGAGCCCACGATGGAGCCGAAACCGCCGCCGATATCGTCACCACCCCGCGCACCCTGTTCGCCAATAATGGGTCCAGTTGCAAAACTACTAGAAGAATGTGCGTCGGTAATGATCGTAATTTCTCTGTTCATGTCGCGTGCTCCTATCGTGTCCCTTCAACGGACGTGCACCGGGAATTCATCTGCATACCATTCACATCACGTAGACCACTCTGAAGCCGACCCGACCTTCCCATCCCGTCAGGGTTTCCTTCATCCAGTCTCGATATGCCGAACGGCAAATCGCCGGATTATGCGAGAAGGATCCGCCGCGAAGAACGCGGATATCGGATTTAGGATCGACAAAGGGGCTGCCGTCGCGCGGTATCGATCCGAGATCGGGGTTCCAATTGTCGAGGCAGTGCTCCCACACATTCCCGTGCATTTCGAAGAGGCCAAAGCGGTTCGGTGGATAGGATCGGACAGGCTTGGTCGACCCGTAAAACGTGCCCTCGGGCCCCTTGGCATAAGCCCCATCAGGATAGGCGACGTCTGCATAATCGGGGCGGGAAACGTTCTCACCAAAGCTCATTCCGCAAACCGCGCCGCCCGTGCCGCAATAATTGGCAAGCGCCGGCGTCAAGGTCGGTCCGAAATGGAAGGCCGTCGTCGTGTCCGCCCTGCAGGCACGCTCCCATTCGGCTTCGCTCGGCAGCCGAATGAGGCGTTCGGTCAGAGCGGAGAGCCTGGCACAGAACTCACTCGCCTGCTGCCAGGTTACAGTTTCCACGGGGCGGTCGTCGCCAGGAAAGGAGGACGGCGCAGCCGATAGCGAAGTGCCAATCTGGCTCGGATATGCAGCAAGCACGGCACGCCATATTCGCTGCGTCACCGTCGTGCGGCTGACAGCGATGCGGCCGATGGTAACGTCAATCTGTTGCTCGAATTTGCCGACGCGGAGCAGTTCGTCAATTGGCGAGCCCATCTTGAAAGTGCCAGCCGGCAGGATGCTAAATTCGATGGCATTGTCGGCATCGATGGGCTGGCTGAAAGTCTCGACACTCTCCCAACGTGTATCAAGCAATTCACCCTTGTCGTCGACGGTCGTCACCGGCACCGTCTCTGCGCGTATGGGCGAAGGATGCAGCGCCCCTCTGTTGCGAACCATCCATGCTCCTGTCCCGATCGCTGCGAGAAGACCTGTGGCGCCGACCCCGTAGAGAAGCGTCCGTCGCGACATTTTTGGAAGACCGATGGCATCTCCTTGGCTTGCACCCTTGGGCAGTGACGGAGTAGCGCCGGGATTATTGCCGCTGTCGGACTCGCGCTTTATGGTAACGCGCCTGATACCTTCTCTCGTCTGAGCATCGGCCGGCGCGACCGCATTGATACGCCACCACAACTGCTCGGCCTCGGCGAATTTTCCGTTCGCTTCGGCCTCCAGCGCTTCGAGTTTCAGCGGCTCCAAGTCCTCGGGCAAGGCAAGCGCAGGAAGCAGGATGAAGTGGCGCTTGGCAAGCGGCTCGACAAAGGTCGAGGGCGTCTGGCGGGGCTTTCCATATTTGCGGCATAGGTCCGGGACGGCGAATTTGAGATAATTGTCCAGCCGCTCGACCGTGGCGCAGTTCTGCTGACCTTCCATTTTGAGGCCTTCGAGCAGCCCATAGGTGAAGGCGCCGTGACGGAGTTCCGCGATCTCATAGGAAAATTCCGAAGGGCTGCAGGAGCATATAGTGACGGCGCCCTGCTGCCTGTCCAAACCGAGACCTTCACCGTCGCGGGCACCCTCATTGCGGCAGGCATCGAGAAGAAGGACGACATTGTCGGCGCCGCTGCGTTTCAGTCGCTCGGCAATATGATGCACCGAAACTGCCGTTTCCTCGACATTGCCGGGATCGGCATCGATCGGCAGCAAGTAGTCCTGATCCCGCTCCCGCCGCCCGTGGCCGGCAAAGAAAAACCAGAGATTGTCGCTCGGCCGAAGGAAACGCTGTTCGAAACGCACCCTCAGAAAACGCATCAGGTTGCCGAAGGTCGGACGTGACTGCAGCGGACTTCCGAAATCCGAAGGCAACGGCGGCGCGTCCTCGGCGAGATAATAAACTCGGCTGAAATGTGCTGTAGCGCTGAAAAAATCACTCATCGCTTGAGCGTCTTGTTGAGCGAACTCGAGCGGCCTTAAATTGTCGTAGCGATTTATCCCTATGCAGATTGCCCAATTCTCACTCATGCCCGGATTGCTGCCCCATAGACAATGTCGATCAATGCGAAAACGGCAGTCGGCGCCTGGTATCGCACCACCGCCAAATCCCACTCACTTCATACTGCCGCTGCCGCTGCCGCCTGAACCGCTACCACCCATATTGCCACCGCCGCTGTTGCCGGTGCTGGAGCCACCGCCCATATTGCCGCTACTGCCCGCGCTGCTTGCGCCGGCATTGCTGCTACCGCTCGATCCAGAACTGCCCGATCCGCCGCTGCGATTTCCACGGCCGCGCTGTGTTTCCCCAATCGGGCTATCTTGGGTCGGCGACGAAGCCCAAGGCCATATGAACCGTTTCCGCACATATTGACTCTCGAGAATGGAACCCGTTGCCCGATCGCGGAAAACGCCGCGGTCGTTGTCTGTTTTGGCGCCATTGATCACCGGTGGAAGTGCGAGACGTCGGGTGGCGGAGCCGCCGTCAACAGGTTCCAGAGCCCTGATCGGATCTGCGAAGATGACACGTTCGGAACGGAATTCGTAAGCACCGACACCGCCTGCTCCCAAACCGGTGCAGACGATCGCGGCCGCCCATATCACGCACAAGTCGTTCATCACGACCTCCCGAAATTGCGTGAGAAAATTATAATATACAAAACCTTCCCTTGCACGACGAAACACAGATCACGCCCAAAGGTACCCCGCTTGATTTGGTTTCGCCCGAGAAACGCACTCGCGCTTTGGTCAATGCCAGTCCTGATGGTGGGAGCGGTGAACGTCCGTGAGCCCGTTTCGGAAGAACCGGTCATAGTAGTCGATCTCCACGTGATGCGCCTGCAGCCAGACGCCTGGCACGTGGATGGCATCGCAATGGGCCGGGAACCGGCCATGCGTCTCGTAGATATAGGTGCAGATGTCCCGCGCGCAGCCGATGACATCGGCATTGTAGACGGCAGCTTCCGCAAGATAGCGCTTGCCGTAGTCGTCCTTATAGATCTCTGCAAAGAGCGCCTGGTCATTGAAGAGGCCGTTCTTGCCGAACTTCTCTTCAACGACCGCGGCAACGGCGTCAGCCATGCTGTCGTAATAGGGTGGCGACATGCCCTTGATCAAATGCTCCCCCTTGAAGCGCAATCCGATCGGGTTGCTGCGCAGGTTGGAGTAGCGCGGCAGCGGTACCTGCCAGCGCAGGATGTCCATCAGGCGCCAGCGTGGCGTGACGACGTCAAACCCCAGCATCGGACCGTAAGTCTTGAGGAATTTCGGATCGCCGAGAAGAACCGGCGGGCTGATGGAACCGTGGATCCAGGCACCGAGCCCCATGGCATCGGCAGTCAGGAATATATTCTGCAACAGCAGATCGGCCTCGATCTGCGTGCGCAGCGAGCCAATGACGCCGAGCGGTATCTTGATATCCTTGTTCAGAAAGCCCTTGTCCACCCAGCGCTTCACACCTGCGAGCCGATAGAAATTGCGGTCGTCCACGATCGCCGGCCGGGCGCCGTCCGGCTGGGTCAGAAGGTACATCATGCCATTGATATATTGCCGCGAGAGGTCGACGACCGGCAGGAAGATCGTCGTGCCTGGCAGGTTCGACAGGAAGCGATTGGAATCGAGATATGCCGGAAAGGCGCGCTTGCCGTCCGGGACATCGAGGCGATGCTCAAGAATACGCACCTTGGCCTCTGCTGCCCGGGCAATCAGCCTTTGCGCCGTCAGCGCTTTCTCGCCGTCCGGTGGTGGCGGCAATTTGCGGATGAAATAAGTGCCACTGTCGTTGATCATGAAGAAATGCGTGCCCTGGGCATTGTCGGGACTGCCGGCGGTCCGGCCCTCCATGACAAGATTGGGCTTGGCCATGATCGGCTGATGCGTGGCCGGGTCCTCGAAAGGCCGGTCGGGCATGGTGAGCCCCGTCGCACCGGTGATGGCGATCAGTATTGCCTCCTCGAGTTCTGAAAGAGGTTCACGCTGGTGCTCCGACTCGTAGCTCATCGTGCCGGCCAGCACCGAGCTTCCTTGGCTGACACGATGGGTGCGCCGTCGCCATATCGTCTCGATCAGCGGTCTGCGCAAGAGCGCATCGAGACCGCGATTGCCGGTCAAGGTTCCGGCCGCCGTCGCGCTCGTTGGCGAAAGGTCATCTGCTCCAGGAATGTCCGTCATGATGCCCTCCTTTCCAGATCCTGCTTTTCGCCGCCGAAAAGAACCGGCCGCCAGGGCACGAAGGCACTGGCATTGCGCGGCAGCATCGACGCCAGATCCGGGCAATGGCGCAGGATCAAGCTCGTCATGCCGTTGTTTGCGATCCAGTCCATCCCGAAGGGCGAATAGACTTCCGGGCGGAAGTCCACCGTCAGGAAACGATCGCTCTGCAGCCGGCGTGACGCCATGAGGATGAAGATACGGAAAGCGGTGTCACTGAAGCCAAAGCCTTCCGGCGGCGGTTCGGCAAAGAGGCCAACCACCGTGTCGATGCGGTCGATGTGGCCATAGATTTCTTTAAGCAGCCGCACGTCCTCGGGATTGGTTGACAACTCCTCCCAATGCTTGATCCGTGGCCGATGCAGGCCGGCCCTGAATTCATTGTAACGCGGCACGCCACGGCGCCGCGTTCGCACCAAGTCGACGACGGAAAGGTCGATGATCTCCTTGTCGCGCGCAAAGGCTTGGAGTGCGCGGGGGGAATTGTGCAGCGTGATGGCGCCGGGATGGGCTGTGCCGAAGGAATAGAGCGTGTTGCGTAGACCGTATTGCCGCATCATCTCATCGGCGCCCGGGCCTTGGATGTCCATGAAACTCTTTTCGGTGATCTTGGCACCCGTCTTATGGTTGTAGAAGCAATAGTCGTCTGGCAGTAACGGATGCATGCGGTAGACGGTGACGAAATCCTCAGTCAACGAATAGGGCGTACCGTGATGGTCCGGCATCGTCTTCGGAATGCCGGTGGAGGCATGCGCGTCTACCAGCCAGAGGCCAGCCTTTGTCAGCCAGTCATTGGCGGGCGGGCCGTTCCAATTGCTGGAGAGGCCAACCTCGATCGCCTTGGTCGCAAGGATCGCCGGCGTCCATTCGACCGTATGGATCTTGGCAATCAACGCTGAGACGATCAGCCTGGCGGTCTGGTAGATGCGTTCATCGTCCCAATTGCCGTATTGGCGTCGGAGCTCGTCGCAGAGCAGATTGTGTTCACGCGCAAACAGCGTGTGCATGGCGCTCAAGCCCAGCCACCAACTCTCGTTGAACCCTGTCACTTCGAAGCCATGGACATCGACTGGCAGATGCCCGTCGACCAGGCGTATTTTCGGGCCCTCGCGCAGGTCCTTGGCCTTCTTGTTGTCGGGACCGTAAACCTCCGAACCGTCCCACCAATGCGAAGCGGCATTGCCGAAATAGATGGGCGGCTTGCCGTCATAGCCGCTCATTTCCATGTTTCCGGCAATTCGCATCACGTCTTCCGGTTTGCCGCCAACCTCGCTTGTCCATTTCATGCCGGCGGGAAGGCCGACGACGACGTCCTTTTCCCCAAGCGGATGGCGGGCGTGGTTGACCCAATCATGGACTTGAAACTGGATCCAGGCCGCGGCCAGGATATTAAGCGAGCGCGCCGGAATGAATGTGTCGCGATGCAATAATTGCTGCGCGACCACCACTGGATTGGGCGTATCGAAGAGTTCAGGTTGAAAAACTGGGGGGAGGTTGCGGCCGAAAGTCGAGCCTACGGCACCCATCTTCGGCGCCGACAGATCGTTGAAGGTGCCGTCATAGGTCCGCATCTGCCGCTCGCCTTCGGCAATGGCCGGCAGCGGCGTCGGGCGAGCGATGGGCGGCGCCTCGACCGGGTCGGTCGCGATGAGGTTCTTTTCGCGCAGGACGTAGCGGAAAGCGTCGAGATTGAGCAGGCTGAGCCGCAGCGGCAGCCGGTGCCAGGCGATGAACCGGTTGATGATCAGAAAAGCAGAGCGCGCAATGCTCCCCGCCACAAGATTGCGAAGCGGAACCGGGGTCGTCCAGCGGAAATTGTGGCGGTAAGCGGCGCTCGCGTCGTAGACCACCTTGCGTGCCCGGTTGAGATTGCCGAGTGGCCTGAAGGCGTCGGTCGTGTTCCAGGGGTTGAACGCCAGTTCGTCGACGAGGCGGGCATTGGCGATGGTCTCGGCTTCACCGGTCTTCGGCTTGCTGACTTTGAGATCTGCCACCTTGATGGGAGGCGAAGCGGTCTCCGTCCATTCGATGGACGTGTCCTCGATCGGTGTCGACCTCGGGTCGGCGAAAAGCTGCAGACAGAGTTCGTAGTTGATGTCCCCGACCTCCAGGCGCCGAGCGAGCTCGGCTGAGAGATAACCGGGATCGGTCTTTGAAGGATCGGGAGCATGCGCTGCGTTCGCTGCGGGACGGAAGAGATAGCGCGCCGCCAGCCTATCACCCCAACAGATCGCACCGCGGCTCCAGAACGTCTCAAGCGCCAGGCTGCGGATTTTCCGATTGCGTCCGGTCGTGACGTTGCGGATCATTCTAAGGGTTTCGGAGGGACCGAAGGTGAAGGCGAGGCCGATCACACCGAACAGCCGGCTTAAGCTTCCACCCGCCGTTGCCTTGGCGAAGGCAACGAACTGCTTGGCGTCGCGCGCATGGGAAACAGGGAAGTTGGTCGCCAAGAGATCGTGGCTCTCCCGATCCGAGACATTGATGCGCACCGCCAAGCCGCGCAGATCGGGCTTATAGTCCGGTTGACCGAAGCCACTGGCATTGGAGAGGCGCAGTATCGTGGAATAGCTCTTACCGGGCTCGGCAAACCCGACCCTCAGATTTTCGGGCAGGTCATCGACGAACTTCAGCTCGGCGTCGATAGCCGCAAAGACCGCCTTGCTGTGAAATGCGCGCTGAATATCGGCCGCTTTGGCATAGGCGCGCGTCTTGTACTGGACACGCATCATATCTTGAGCGAGGCGCTCGAAGGCCAAGCGCTCGGCCTCCACTCCTCCTTGATAGGATTCATTCCACTCCATTCTCGTTCACCCTCCTTGAACGCATCGGACAATGGCTTCTGGCACATCGTGCTGATGGGAATGCATGGGATTGAAAAGAGGCGGACGATCCCCTGTTTCCCGGGGCCGTCCGCGATGCGCCCGAGAAACGCCTTCTGATTTCGGCCCGTCGCGCCGACGAATAAAGTGGTTATTGCGTACCCCGACCCGGGACTATCCGCTCCTCGACCATTTCCGCGATGCCGGATAGAAGCCCTTTCGGCGAAGGACTGTAATGCGGCAGCGCAAGTCGCGTGATGTGGGCGTCGATGATCGCCGGTTTGCCTAGTGCGAGCGCCTCGTCGAAGGCTCTTTCGAACTCGTCGATCGTCCCCACCCTGTATCCCTGCGCACCGCAGGCCCTGGCATAGGCGACGTAGTCCGGATTGGAGAACTCGACCAGTCCCGATTCGGCATAGGCTTCGAGTTGATAAAGCTTGATGAGCTTGAACTCGCCGTCGTTGAAAATGATCCAGATGATAGGGATGTCGTATTGAACGGCGGTCAGAAGCTCGAAACCCGACAGCAGATAGCACCCGTCGCCACAGCCAACGATGACCGGGCGGTCGGGATTAGCGCATTTGGCGCCAAGCGCGCCATTGACATGTCCGGCCATCGGCCCGAACCCGCCGGGCTTGCGGAAGAACTGCCCCGGCGACAGCTCTAGATAGTAGCCAAGCCAGGCAAGATGCGCGCCCGCATCTGCGAGCATAATCGCATTCTGCGGCAGGCGCTTAGAGACCGCTTGGGCCAACTGTCCTGGATGGATGTCATCGGTGAGATGGACGATGCGCTCCGCGTCATAGTCGCGCCCCAGGGCAGGCCGCGACGGCACGGCGGCAGCCTTCGGCCATATTTCCTTGTTGAGCGCCGCGATCGCGCGTTTCGCATCGCCGATGATTGCGGCGTCGGCCTTGTAGACCTTGTCGATCTCGCCGATATCGATGTTGATATGGACGAGCCTTTTGCCAGTCAGGAGGTCATCGCGAAAATTGAAGGTGGCATGCTGCGCGAAGGAATTCCCCACGGCAAGGATCACATCGGCCTCAAGGAAGGCCTTCCACGCCGTGCTATGGCCGCTGTCGCAGAACACGCCGACAGAGAGAGGATGGCGCTCCGAAATGATGCCTTTTCCATCGAGCGTCGTCGCGAATGGAATCTGATAGCGCTCCAGGAGTTCCGTCAACTCCGCTCCGGCGCCGCTGCGAACAGCGCCAAACCCGATCAAAGCCAATATCTTCTTGTCCTTGGCAACGGCATCCGCCAGGAGCCCGGCAACCTCGTTCACCCGCTCGGAATCCGGTAGCACCGGACGTCGCTGGAGATTGATATCGTGGTAGTTGTCAACGGAGACGCCATGATGCGTCAGGTTTTCAGGGACATGGATGTGAACTGGGCCGGGGCGGCCATCGAAGGCGAGGTTGACGGCCTCTTCGACAACGTCGCAGGTCTTGGCAGCGTCCGTCAGTAGAAATGACTTCTTCGTGGTGGCCGCAAACATCGCCTGCGAATCCGGAGTGCGACTGACGCCGGAGGTTTCGTTCAGTGCGCCCTTTCCCTTCCAATCGAGGGATGCGTAGCCGGAGACGGCCAGCACCGGATAGGAATCCGACATGGCAACGGCCATACCGGAAAACAAATTGAAGGCGCCTGGCCCCGCGGTTGCAAAGCAAAAGCCCAAACGGTCCGAATGCATGGCATACCCGCAGGCCATGAACGAAGCCGCCTGTTCGTGGCGGGTAATGACGGCCTTGATTGAGGAATGTTTGAGGGCAAGCATGAGACCGGCGGCATTTTCGCCCGCTCCGCCAAAGGCGGCACCGACCCCCACTCCCTCAAGTGCCTTTACGATCGCCTCGTAGACTCTCATCGAGAACGCCCCCCAAACGCACATATGGACCGGTGCGCCTATTCCCCAAATGCACTGTCAATGCGGAAAGACACTGCTTCTGCGTTTCAAGCATTCGCAAATATTAGGAAATATCAATAAGAGCTAAATCTGCCTGCTTAGCCCCGTCGCGTTCCGCGCGAAAAAACCCAGGCAACCGAAGCTGAAATATGCTGTCGAATCAAACTGCGACTCAGCGGTACGATGCCGCAATCCCTTATCGTTAAGACCATCTTTGCGCATTTTCAAATAAACTTCAACCTCAGATTACCACAAGGAAACTGTGTCGAACCGACGCTCCGGTTTTTCTCGGTCAATAGCGCTTAATGCAGTTTCCTAAAGCAATTTATGATCAGCGGGGAGCCGCTGGCAGGTCCACCCAGCTCGGGAACGGGTTCAGGAGGCGTCGGCATCGCAGACTTCTAAACCCGTGCGCTGAAGGCCGCGCGCATCTTGGGCGGGACATTGAGCAATGCGAGTGCGGCGCCCAAATCGTCGCTCCAGCCGGCCGGTAAGGCCGATGGCTGAGCGAACTCATCGGTGCCGCTGAGAAAGTGCTGGACGGCATGGAAGCCAAGCGCGCGATAGACTTCGAACTGCTCCTCGCTGAAAAATTGATCGAGCGTCGTCTCATGCGGAAAGGTCGGGTTCCGCCTCTTGTAGTCCATGATGTAGTCGTTCTCGTCGCCGGTCAGCGACGACTTGACGTAGAGCAATATGCCCTTCTCGTCCTCACCATATTCGATGATCCCCACTGCGGCATGGGGTCCCCTGGATCTTGTCAGCGCACCCGCGTTCGATGCCATCTCGCTGGCCACTTCCAATGTTTTTTTCTGGATGTCCTGCCAAGGGAGATCGATACGGATACCGAGATCGATCCGCGCCATGACCTGAAGCTTTACGAAGGATTCAAACGTCATGCTCGGATCAGCTTCCGCGTCGATGGCGAGGATGACCTTGCAGCGACGGCGCAGCAATTCGAATATGCCGAGATTTTCGATATGACCGCCGTCGGTCAGATAGACGTTCAGCTTTTTCTCGTCCAAACGACCGGCGGTTTCATTGGCAAAATACCAGGTACCAAAATTCGACCACCATCGGTTCCACCAATGACGCAACGCGTCGAGCCTTGCCGGATTGGCAAGCCAATAACCGAGGCGGACATTCAGCAAGGAAAGGCTGAAGGTCAATATTCTGACGGTATGATTTCCCATATTCGCCGACGCCGCCGCGCCGGACGTGGCCATCGCCGTCGCAAGACTGAGCGACGGGACGGCAGCCTCCATTTTTCTGGCCTCTACATAGCGTGTTGCCTGGCTTCCGATATAAAGCGGGCTGAAGATGAAATTGTCGGCATTGCGCCCACGCTTATTGAGGGCTTTCGACGCGATCAAATTGATGGTCGTGTTGACGAGAAGATAGGGCGAATAGGCCGCGCCACGGTTCCAATGGCCTCTCGCGGCATCGAACTGTTTCAACGACGAGAATTTCCACCGGTCGACATCGATCGACGGCTTGTTGCTTAAAAGACGCGCGCGCTCGAACAGGAAAGCCCGGCTGAGACGGTCCCGGTAGAGCTGATTGAGCGAGTTGGAGTTGGGACCGATGAAGAGACAGACGAAGGCAAGCAGCAAGGCGACCCATAGATAGAGCGAGCCGATGGCGCCCAGCCTCCTAATGGC
This sequence comes from Martinezella calliandrae, assembly GCF_030272695.1. GTDB lineage: Bacteria > Pseudomonadota > Alphaproteobacteria > Rhizobiales > Rhizobiaceae > Rhizobium > Rhizobium calliandrae. Next base: position 15,301 of record NZ_JARFYN010000037.1, on the reverse strand, counting down.
AGGGACATAGTCTAAAGCAAGGACAGCCGCGGCAGAAAGCCATGACGGAGCGACGGGCACGGGCGCCGGAGCAGGGGCCAAGTTGGCTACGGGCGTAATCGCCCAGAAACTGAGATAGAGATAAGAGACCCACAGCAGCAGCGGCACGACAAGGGCGGCAAGATAGAGGGCGATGCGGCTTGAATATTTCTGCAGCGCTTCCGTCCAGGTCGCCTCTCCAAGCGTCGCTCTTGCGATGTTCGCGAGCTTCTGTGCCGCGCCGATTACCGCAAGCGCTGCGGGAAGGAGAACGCTGGCAAGCCCGGGAACCACGTGCGCGATGGCCAAAAGGAGGCTCTTCAAGCCGCTGCTTTCAAGACCGGCAATGTTCGCCTCGGCGCCCGTTGACGCCTCGAACATGCCGCTGAGGATGAGCGGCTGCAGTTCGAGGAGAAAGGCGCCGGCGATGACGGCCACAAGCCCGCCGAGCATCCATGCAAGTCGTTCGCGCGTCACCAGCCGGCTAGTCTGAAATGTCACGGAGGTTGCGATCGCACTGGCGAACATCAAGGCTAATACGACGACGGTCACATTGATTGTCAACGTGAAGGCTTCCAGGCCCTCGATGGTGAACAGGGGGAGCCTGATGCTGCTGAGCGGAAAACCGATGATATCCGGCTGCCCCAGATCAGTGGAACGAGGGTTGCAAGCGACGGTGAACACGGCGAGCAGAAGCAGGACTGGCAGGACGATCAACGCGTTCACCAGTAATCCGCGCATCAAAAGCGCAAAGCTCGTCAGATAATCGATCGTTCCGTTCGGGACGAGGAAGTTCGAATAGTTTCGCAGATGCTGGATTTCCGGCGTCTCCTCAGAATCGAGCTTGCTGGCGAAAGGGAACGTATAGGGCTCCTGCATCATGCCGGAGACGATGGATGTACCGATGTAGCCGCCGCCGGACACCGTGGAGAGATAATCGAGGGCGTCGAAGACATGTGGCTCGCCATCGCCCGTCAGCGAATCCAGCGCCTGCGAGGCACCCAGGCAAAAGGCAGCAGAACGGATGCCGCCGCCGGAAAACGAAAGTCCGGTCAGGTTGCTGCCGGCCTCCATTCGAACCGTACCACGCCCGCTTGTCCCAATATGGCCCTGCGATAGCTTCGCCGCATGACGGGGGACGTGAAACCTCGAGCTCGCCGGACCTTGCGTCGTTGCGTGGTGCTTCGCGCGGTCCGCTTCGACGCCGCCACTCTGAAGTGACTGGCGCCGGAAATTGACGACATCCAGCTCCCTATTGAAGATTGCTTCGAAATCCAGGGTCATGCGCCCCACCCTATCGCCGAGAACGGTTGTCGCCCCCAAAAATGCGCCTCAGAACTGTATCAGAAATGTCTTGCGGCGTAAGACGCATTCTCCTCCCACCGAACCAGGTCCGATCCCGTGTCGGCTAACGCAACATATCCTCAAGCGCGTTGCGCATGGATGTGCTCGGTATTCCGAAGACACCGCCATACGGCTTGTCCAGATCGGCGATAACGAAGATGACAGTCGAAATCGCCAGCGCCCCAATGCCGATCGCGACGACCGTAAAGCGATTATGCCTAGCCTGAAGGCCAAAGCTGATAAAAACCAACATCAGCCAGAACATCAATACACGCGAAAAAAGACCCGACATAGTGCCTTGCGCATCCTCGATCACGGCCTCGCGACGGTGCATGACGTCGTCGAAGGAGAGGCGGCAAGCCGCAAGCTGGTTTTGATGAAATGCATCCTTTGGGTCGAGCGCTGCTAAAGACAGTCCGACGCCGGTAATCAGCGCCTTCAAAGTGCGATCCTCCCCGACGCGTGCGACCCCTGCCAGATCGGGAAGCACGACGCCGGTCGGTTTCTCCTCATCAGGCCAGGTGCTCGCGATAACGCCGGCGGTATATTCGCGCAGAACAGCTCTCATGGCTGCGGTCTCCGCTCCATAGCCCTGCAGACATTGATCGAAAGCAGCAAGGCTTGCGGCATACATGCGGCGATCACGATCGGTGGTATCGAAGGAAGCCTTTACCGATGCCAGAAGCAGGCTGAGAACAAGGGCGGTAAAGGTCACAAGCAGGCCCGTCACCAGCCGCAGCGCCTCGATGTTGTGATCCGAGAGATGCTGATCCGACAGCCGTTGCCTCAAAAAAAATCCGAGGGCCGCGCTCGCCCCCAGCAAACCGAACGCCACTAAGGCCAACTGAATTTCGCCCATGATCTCGTTGCCAGCTTAGTTTGCGTTCAATTCTCATCGCGCCAGAGCCAGTGCAAATCCGGTCGCGCTGTTTCCAAGAAACGAGAAACAGTCCCCATTTCATGATCCTGCTAATCCAAGATCAGCGCAAGCGAGAGCGAACGCATCACTATTTTTGGCCCGCTCATAAAGATCCAGTATAAGTACGCTCGGCCAAAAAAAAGAAGAATAGCTGCGTGAAAAGAGCTAACGCTTTCCTGCGGAGGGAAAATCTATATTGATCTGCAGGCGGTCGCGGCCGGCGACCTTGGCGCCATAGAGGGCAAGATCAGCACGTCGATAGACTTCTGCCAGCGTGTCGCCACTTTTGGCGACGGCCAGGCCCGCCGAAAACGTGTAGGAAAAGTTCGATGGATCCGGAAGCGGCTTGCTGTCGCGCACGAAAGTTAGCATGCAGTGAATGATACTTGCGGCTTCATCGACCGGCGTCCTTGGCATGACCAGAACGAACTCCTCTCCCCCACCCTGCCGAAGCAATCAGTCCGGCGCACATGAGCCTGGATCAGCCCCGCGAAGTCCCTCAAAATCAGGTCACCGGCGTGGTGCCCAAGACTGTCATTGATAAATTTAAAATTGTCGATGTCGAAGACGGCAAGACAGCCGAGCGGTTGATTGGCGGCCGCCGGTACCGAAAGCAGTTCTTCCAAGCGTGCCATGACGAAGCGTCGGTTGGCTACGCCCGTGAGCTCGTCTGTCTGCGCGGCTTTGATTGCGACATCGCGATCCTGTCGCAAGTCACGTTCGTTCGCCCTGATCCGGGTGATGTCGCTCGCAATGCACAGCATCCAACCGCTTTCGCGCACGGTCTCCGTCATCCAGAGCCAACGACCATCGTGGAGGTCCGTCTCGAAGGCGCGAAAACTCACTTTGCCGCGTCGCGACTGAGTGGAGCGCAGCCATTCCTCAAAATTCGCCGCGGCGATCACGGTCCCTTGTTTCAATCTATAATTGCGGCGCATCAGATCCGCCCACAACGGATGTTCATCCGCCGCGATAAAGAAGGCAGAGCGAAATGCGGGATTGGCAAATTGCAGCCGATCCTCAGCATCATAAAGCGCGATCAGCACTTGCGTGTCCGCCGCCATCGGGCCGAGCTGGTCAAGAAGTTTTCTTGTGCCGTTGTTCAGGGAAATCATCATCCACTTCGCAACAAGGACTGAGAGCGTTGAACCTAAATGCTATGCCGGAAGAAATTCGTAAAGCTAAAATACCCAATTGCTCAACGATTGTGTCGCTCTGACGCAGAGCTGTTTCCTCCCAGCCGTCACGGCCAAAGTGCCGGCTCGATGACAAGCACATTCGAAAAAACTGGGAAAACCTCCTTCCCGGTCTGCGGATTTTTCTAATCGCCCCTTCGTTAATTGATAGTTAACCATAATTGAGGTTATTCTAAAAACCGAACACAGGGGCTTGATTTCAAAATCTGTCGCGTAATTTGCCCGTGAAAATACGATAAACGATTGCCGCGATCACAGATGCACTTACTCAAATTAATAGCGCTCTTAACATTGGCGATTTTCGGGACCAGTTGCACGACGACGGGTGGAGTGCGGCAATCGGGTGGCGCCGAAACCATTCCGAGCGACAAAGCGTTGGCGTTTCCCCCGCCCGGCGGCCCTGCGATTGTCAACGTGGTCGAACGTAGGCATGGTAACGACGTTGAGCAGATGATTTCGCTCTCCACCTCGTCGACGGTTCCGGGTCAGAATTTCGTCAAAGTGCTGTTTCTCGCAGTGTCCGGATCAACTCCCGGATTAGGCAGCACACCTTATAAAATGATCAGCGAAGCTGAGATCGCACGTGAAATAGCCGCAACCATACCGGGCGTCCGTCTTTCTCGCTCCGCAACCTTCGTGCAAAATACCTACGGACCATTCGGGTATGCTGCAGGCCGAAGCCGAGCCGGAGATACATGCCTTTATGCCTGGCAGCAAATCCGCGCAGGTCGCTCCACGCCGGCACAGCAGCGCAACTTCAGCATGGTTCAGGTTCGACTTCGGCTCTGTGATGCGCGCGCAACCGAGCGCCAACTTCTGAGCACCGTCTATGGCTACACGATCGCTGGCGGGTTCGAAGGCGAGAGCTTGAACCCCTACGGTACCCCAAGGGGAGCCGACGCGTTGCTCGGTCGTCCTGGCGACCCGATTTATCCCGATGTCGGCGGTTACCGCAACTCCCAGATGGCTATCGGCTATGAAGCCAGAACGACTGCGGTCCGGCCGGCAATCGTCAACCACCGGACCGTGATCCAGCCAAAAGCCGTTACTGTGGCTCCGCCTCAAGCGGTCGGCCCTCACATAGCTTTGCCGGATCCGCAAGGTGGTACGCCCCAAACAGGGGCCGTAACGGCGCCAGCACAAATATCAGGGCAGGGTCAGCGAGGAACGATGGGGACCAACGGCATCGTGGTTCCGTCGCCAGACTGTATCGGCGACGCGGGCACGACCGCGGCTTGCCGGAAATAGGGAAAATGAGCGGGTGCGCCGGCCGCGCCTGTCTCCGCACCGTCGAAGGGAAGTCGATGCATACGGCACGAAGCATCTTGATATGGGTTCTGGTTTCGCTGTGCGGACTAGTACTGATTACGCTGCCGGTTAACCTCCAGACCCAGCTCATCGCCAGCACTGCTATCGTCACCTTCATGGCGATCATCAAGGTCCTCAAGGCTCAAGGAACTTGGCGACTGATCGCTCTTGCCTTCGGTACATCTATCGTTTTGCGCTATGTTTATTGGCGAACGACCAACACGTTGCCGCCCGTCAATCAGCCGGAAAACTTCGTCCCCGGCCTGCTGCTCTATCTTGCGGAAATGTACAACGTCGCCATGTTGATGCTCAGCCTTTTCATCGTTGCGACGCCTCTGCCCTCTCGCCCAGCCCGCGCATCCAAGGTACAACAGTTCCCTTCCGTCGACGTGTTCGTCCCGTCTTACAACGAAGACACAAAGCTTCTTGCCAACACACTCGCCTCCGCCAAGGCGATGGATTATCCGGCCGACAAGCTCCAGGTTTGGCTGCTCGACGATGGCGGCACATTGCAGAAGCGCAACTCCACCAAACTTTTGGAATCGCAGGCAGCGATTGCGCGGCACAAGGAACTCAAACAGCTCTGCGAAGAACTCGACGTCCAGTATTTGACCCGCGATCGCAACGAGCATGCCAAGGCCGGCAACCTCAACAACGGCTTGAAACATTCGAGCGGCGACCTGATCGCTGTCTTCGATGCCGACCATGCCCCGGCACGCGATTTCCTGCTCGAGACCGTCGGCTATTTCGAAGACGACCCAAAACTCTTTCTGGTTCAGACGCCGCATTTCTTCATCAATCCCGATCCGCTCGAGCGCAATCTGCGGACTTTCGACAATATGCCGAGCGAGAACGAGATGTTTTACGGCATCATTCAGCGCGGTCTGGATAAATGGAATGCGGCATTCTTCTGTGGTTCGGCCGCCGTATTGAGCCGCACCGCCCTGGAATCCCAAAAGGGCTTCAGCGGGATCAGCATCACAGAAGACTGCGAAACAGCACTGGCCCTTCACGGCAGCGGCTGGAACAGCATCTATGTCGACAGGCCGCTTATCGCCGGTTTGCAGCCCGCGACGTTTGCGAGCTTCATCGGCCAACGCAGTCGCTGGGCCCAGGGTATGATGCAAATCCTTCGCTTCCGCTTTCCGCTGCTGAAGCGGGGCCTCACGCTACCGCAGCGCCTTTGCTACATGTCGTCCACGCTGTTCTGGCTCTTTCCCTTTCCCCGCACAATTTTCCTCTTCGCGCCGCTCTTCTACCTTTTCTTCGATCTGGAAATCTTCACGGCCTCCGGCGGCGAATTTCTCGCTTATACGCTTGCCTACATGCTCGTGAATCTGATGATGCAGAACTATCTCTACGGTTCCTTCCGCTGGCCGTGGATTTCGGAACTCTATGAATATGTCCAGACGGTGCATTTGCTGCCGGCCGTAATTTCGGTCATGCTCAATCCGAAAAAGCCGACTTTCAAGGTCACCGCCAAGGACGAATCGATCTCAGTCAGTCGTCTTTCCGAGATCAGTCGGCCCTTCTTCGTCATTTTTGCCGTCCAGATCATCGCGGTCGCGGTAACGATATACCGTATTTACGCCGAACCGTACAAAGCGGATGTGACGCTTGTCGTCGGGGGATGGAACATGATCAATCTGATCCTATCCGGTTGTGCGCTTGGCGTCGTTTCGGAACGCGGCGAGCGGGCATCCTCTCGCCGCGTCAGGGTCAACCGTCGCAGCGAATTCGGTATCAATGGCAAGTGGAATTCCGCCTCGATCGAGGATGTTTCCGTTCACGGCGCGCGACTGAATGTCTTCAACAAGGACCTTGATCCGGTTATCGTAGGTGCGGAGGGAGTGCTCCGCTTTCAGCCATATAGCGGCGCAGAAATGGAGACACTGCCGGTTATCGTCCGCAATATCCAGCGAGCCGGCGAAATAACGACAATTGGGTGCCAATATGTTCCCAAGGGTGCTCCGGATCACCGCCTTATCGCGGATCTGGTGTTTGCAAACTCCGACCAATGGACACAGTTCCAGCAAGCGCGCCGCCGCAATCCCGGCATCATTCGCGGAACGATCTGGTTTCTGGGTCTCTCGCTTTATCAGACAAGCCGCGGTTTGCTTTATCTTTTCCGCAGCATGCGATCCGAAAGCGAGGCGGAGCAACAAGGGGCAAAGGCAAGCAATTGATGAAAAGCGTCCTTTCAGCGCTCCTTTTCCTGTTTGGCGTCACAGTCGTTCATGCGCAGACGGCCCCCTTCGACATGTCCGGCGAACGGTCGAAGACTTTGAAGCCGATCGTGCCGGAAACATTGATGCCGCGGGTAACTGCACCGCAAACGACCACGCCGCAGGTGACGACCCCAAAGGTGACCGTTCCACAAGTGGCAGCTCCGCAAATAGCGCCGTCGCAAGCGGCCACCCCCAAGGCAAGCACGCCGCAGGAGGTCACGCGGCAACCGGTCACGCCCGTCGTGCCGGCGCGAAACAATCCGATGGTGACGGCAGTTCCTGCGACTCCCGAATTCCAGCGATATGTGGTGCCGTTCGCGGATTTTCGATTGGAGGGCGAATACGATCGAAGATCCTGGTCGATCTATCTCACTCCCGAACAGGCTGCCGCTCCCGCCAAGTTCCATTTCGCCTATCAGAATGCCGTTGTCGTTGCGCCCGAAGCTTCACAGCTGACCATCCTTCTTAACAATCGTGCAATTGGCCAGCAGCAGATCGGTTCGCCGGATAACGCTTCGGCGATAAGTTTCGACATCCCGCGCGGCCTGTTGCAGCCCGGCGCCAATCTGGTGACCTTCGAAGCGACACAGCGCCACCGCACCGATTGCAACATCCAATCAACCTACGAACTCTGGTCCGATATCGATCCCTCAAAGACCTATTTGAGCTTCGCCGAACAGGATGCGCAAAAGCCATCGAACACGGATGCGATCCGCGCAATCGGAGTTGATGACGCGGGAAAAACTGAATTCAACCTCGTCGTGCCCGCTCTGGCGCAGCCGGGCACCACAAAACCGCTGCTGCGGCTTGCTCAGGGTCTATCGCTACTGAGCGGAATGCCGAATGAAACCTTCTCTTTCAATACGGACTCCGTGCCGCCCACTGGCCCCGGAAAGATGACGGTGCTCATCGGGACACCAGCTGAACTACAACCCTTGTTTTCGGCACCTGAGGCAGCACAGACCGCCGGATTGGCAACCTTCGTCAAGGATCCACGGACCGGCTCTACAATCCTGCTCGTCAGCGGGCCGTCCTGGCAGGCGGTCTCAGCAGCAATAGATACCATCGTTTCGCCAACAGACAGAGACCCGAAGGTCCTTCGCGATACATTGGTAACCCAGCGATGGAGCGCGCCGGACGCGCCATTCTTCTCTTCCGATACGAGCCTTGCATTCTCGCAATTGGGAATCAACACCACGGAATTTTCTGGTCGCCGCTTCCACACCAGCTTCAACGTGGCAGTCCCGGCGGACTTCTATGCCAATGCCTATGGCGAGGCGACAATCTTCCTCGATGCCGCCTATGCAAAAAATGTTCAGCCGGGGAGCCATATTGATGTCTATGTAAACGGAAGCATCGCCACAACGAAGCCCATCACTGCAACCAGTGGCGGTATTTTCCGGCACCTACCCATTCGCGTGACGATGCGCCACTTCAAACCGGGTCTCAACACCGTGACGCTGGAAGCGATGTTGCTGACCAACGAAGACCAAGTTTGCCTGCCGGGCACGACCTCCACTTCAACACCGCGCTTTGCACTTTTCGATACGAGCGAATTTCATATGCCGGATTACGCCAGGGTCGGTCAGCGCCCAAATCTCGCGGCGCTGGCGGGCACCGGCTATCCCTACAACCGCGGTACCGTGCCGGCAGCCCTTTTCATCGATCGGGCCGACCCCGACACTTTATCCGCAACCGCGACATTGCTAGGGCGGGTGGCAGTCGTCGCGGGACATCCGATCGCGGTCGATCTTATTGCTTCGCCGGGCGGCGTCGGAAATCGCGATGCGATTTTCGTGGGCTCGATTTCGCAGATGCCGACGACGACGTTGTCGCAGATGAATATCGCGACCACCAGTCAGGCATCCTGGCGCCCCGTTATCGCCGGGCAAGGCGCCGAGCCGGAAGCGGCAATCACACTCGCCGAGTGGCGCGCGAGAGTTGGTGGCGGTGCTTTGCAGCACCAGATTTCGTTGTTTCAGGATTGGATGCGTCGAAACTTCGACATATCGTTGAGTTCCCTGCAGTTCATTCCCAGTGCAGAGCGCGTCTTCACCCCCTCGAATGTCAACAGCTTCATGATTGCCCAGGGAACGAGCGCCACAGGCGAGTCAACCTGGACGATCGTCTCCGCGCCTTCTGCAAAGGACTTGCGAGCAGGAGCCGAGGCCATGACGTCCGAGAGCAATTGGCCACGGATCGCCGGTCATATCACCGTTTACTCCAGCAAGACCGGAAAGGTCGACACGGTGCCAGTCAGCCGTTTCGACTTTGTCATGTCTCAGCCTTGGTCGTTCACCAACTACCGTCTGATTGCCGCCAACTGGCTTTCGACCAACATTCTGTCCTACGCATTCCTCGTCGTGATGCTCTTCCTATTGATCGGCGTCACAACATCCGGAATCCTTGCAAAGATTGGCAGGCACGAATGAGGCGTTGGCGCACCTTGGTCGTTACCGGCTGTATCGCTCTCATGATGATGTGCCAGCAACTTGCGGCGCAACACGCCGCAATCGATCCGCAGGCATGGGCGGCCTACAAGGCGAAATTCCTCGACGCGACCGGCCGCATCGTCGATAACGGCAACGGCAATATCAGTCATAGCGAGGGGCAAGGTTATGGCTTGTTGCTTGCCTATCTTTCAAACAGTCCCGCCGATTTCGAGCAAATTTGGTATTTCACGCGAACCGAGCTCCTGCTGCGCGACGATGGTCTTGCGGCGTGGAAATGGGACCCGGCCGTCACGCCCCACGTGACGGACACGAACAATGCCTCCGACGGCGACATGCTGATCGCTTACGCCTTGGCGCTGGCGGGATCTGCGTGGAACAAGAAGGATTATCTTGAGGCGGCAGCGACGATAGCGAGGGCGCTTCTGTCGCATGCCGTGATCCACGCCGGCGGACGCACGCTGCTTCTGCCGGGTATCCAAGGCTATGCGGCCTCAGAACGCGATGACGGACCGGTCGTCAATCCCTCCTACTGGGTTTATGAAGCCATCCCCGTCATGGCGCTGCTTGCTCCTTCGGATGAATGGCAAAAGCTGACGGAGGATGGCCTGTCCCTGCTCCGCTCGATGCAGGTCGGGCCGCGGAAATTGCCAGCGGACTGGGTGAGCCTGCGTACCATGCCCAGACCCGCTAACGGCTTCGAGGCCGAATTCGGCTATAATGCGATTCGTATCCCACTTTACCTTGTGCGAGCGGGGATATCCGACACGGCGCTGCTGACACGGCTGCAGGCGGGTATGACCGTCGAAGGCGATGAGCCGGCTACAATCGACCTGGCAACGGGCAAGCCAAAGCAACCCCTTGTGGACCCAGGTTACCGAGTTGTTGACGATGTTTTGGCGTGCGTAACAAGCGGAGCGAAATTGCCCGCCTCGGCTCGGCAGTTTGTACCGTCACTCTACTATCCGTCGACCCTTCAATTGTTAGGCTTGGCTTTTGTTGAGGAGAAACATCCCGAGTGTTTATAAAATCCCTTCTGCTAACGGTCTCCGCGGCAGTCGTAGTGGCAGGATCTGTCATCGCGATGAAAGACCGTGCGAGCCTCGAAGAAGGATTGGCACTGGTCGCGCAAAATCGCCCGGACAACCAAGTGGCGCAGACCGGAAGCATCAAGCCAACAGAAATAGCCTTCAACTCGCCTCCTATCGATATGAAAGCAGTCGCCGATCGCATCCAGGCAGCGGCCCCTTCCGCAGTTTTGTCCGACACACCGGCCTCTGCTGAAGCGGCACCGGACACATCGGCGGCTTCGCAAGTAACAGCGGCCCCATCCGATGCCTTTGTTCAAGCGACGCCTCAATCGGCGACGCCGCAGCCCGCGGCGCCGCAAAAAGTCGACGAGAGCGCACTGCGCTATTTCGCCAGCCGCGGTGACAAGGCCCGGCTCCAGGCAGAGATTTCCCGTCTCCAAGCGCTTTATCCGAATTGGGTACCGCCTGCCGATCCTCTGGCCATCCCGCAAAACAGCGACAAGCAGCTCGAAGCCATGTGGCAGCTCTACTCAGAAGGTCGCTACGCCGAGCTGCGCAAGGCCATCGCGGATCGCCAAGCGGCGGAAACCGGATGGCAACCGCCCGCCGACTTACTGGAACGCCTCGATGTTGCCGAGGCGCGTGCGCGCCTCGTCAATGCATCCGATCTCAAGCAATATGCAACCGTTGTCGATATCGGCGCCAACACGCCGAGCCTGCTGACCTGCAGCGAAATCGACATTCTGTGGCGGGTTGCCGAGGCATTCATCAAGACCGACCGGGCTGCCCGCGGCCAGGACGCTTACGTCTACATCCTGAACAATTGCGTCAATCCACAGGAGAGGCTTGCGACCATACAAAAGGCGTCGGCACTGCTGCCCTACCAGCCCATGCAGGATCTTCTTGCGCTGGAGAGACCCGACGGCAACGGCGGGCGGGAATTTGACAGCATCCGCACAGACCTGGCGCGGCGCTTCGTCGCCGAGGGCAATGACGATCCGAAACTGTCCGTGGCGCCGAAGTACCTATCGCAGGTTGAACAAGCGGCTTTAACCCAGGGTCTGGCGTCCGATGCCCTGCTCCTCGGCTGGTATCATCTGCGCCGGGAAAACCATGACGAAGCGGAAAAGTGGTTCCGCGCAGCCCGCAGCAAGGACGATTCCGCCTCGGCATCGCAGGGTTTGGCCCTGATCCTGATCGCCGACCATAAGCCTCAGGAAGCCGAAGACGTCATGTTCAGATGGCGCAACGATTCCAAGGATGCGACAGCGACCTACCTCGCGGCCACCGCCAATTTGATGGCGCTGCAACCACCAGCCAATCTCAGCGAAGACGTGCTAAGCCGCATGGCCGCCGAAGTCATCGAGCAAAAATACGTTCCGACCGCGCAGGAATTCGGATGGTATGCACGTACACTCAATCAGCCGCAAACCGCGGCACGCTGGTTCGAGACGGCGTTGCGCTGGAAACCCGACGATGAACCTTCGGCCTATGGCCTGGTCATTACCCGCAATCAGTTGAATGACCGGCAGGGCGTAGCCGAAATTCAACGGCTGTGGGCGGGCCGTTCGGAGCGTATCGCCAGGCTGGGCGAGACCACACCCCGAACATCCATCGGCTCCGTACCGCTGCCTTCGCCAATTCAGGCGGTGCCGCAAATGACCATTACCCCCACCGGCCCACGGCCGCTTATGACCCCACCTCAAACATCCGAGACCAATATCAACACGCGCCAACGCACTGTCGCCCCTACGGGATACGGCCAGCCGGAGAGGCAAATCACGACGGTTCGACGCGGCGTGCGCGGACCGCGTGGTTGCTCCACGACGACAAATGCGCAGCGCCTCGATCCGGCGGATGCGTTGTCTCGTGGCTGGTGCCTGATGGATCTCAACCGTCCGATGGAAGCGATCGAAGCCTTCCAGGTCGCTCTGAACGGTCCGCCCGGCAAGGCGCGCGAAGACGCAGCCTATGGGCAAAGCCTCGCCTATCTGCGCGCGGGGCTCGCCAACAACGCGGCTGTCGCCGCAGCCAAGGCGCCTCTCAACCGCCAACGCGCCGCTGAGCTGCAGGTTGCCATACTGGCTGATCGCGCGCTTGCCGCATTTGCCGCCAAGCGCTATCAGGAAACCCTGATCTATCTCGATCAACGCGCGCAACTGCAGCAGGAACGCGTCGATTTAATGGTTCTGCGCGGCTACTGTTATCTCAATCTCAAAATGTACGACGATGCGGGGCGCATATTCAACGCCGTCGCCGCGACCGGCAACAGGGACGGAAATCGCGGCCTCATCGATCTGAGGCTCACCCTACATCCGGACCACTGATTTTATTGATTGAGGTTCGACCAGCAAAAAAGGGAACGCGGCTCAAATCCGAGCGGCGTTCCCGGACGTCGCCTGCTCAGGCCGACGGCTGCTTCGTCTTGCGCAGATAAGGCAGGATAGTATCGAACGAACCGAAACGCATGATGGCATCCTCGTTGGATACGGCGGCCGTGATGATGACATCCTCGCCCCGCTGCCAGTTCGCCGGCGTGGCGACCTGATGCTTCGCCGTCAATTGAATGGAGTCGATAGCGCGCAGGATTTCATTGAAGTTGCGCCCCGTCGTCATCGGATAGGTGAGGATCAGCTTGATCTTCTTGTCGGGGCCAATAACGAAAACCGACCGCACGGTGGCGTTGTCGGCAGGCGTGCGGCCTTCGGAGCTTTCGCCGGCGCCAGCTGGCAGCATGTCATAGAGCTTGGCGACGTTGAGGTCCTTGTCGCCAATCAGCGGATATTCGACTTCGAATCCGGTCGCCGTCTTGATGTCGCTCTTCCACTTGCTGTGGCTTTCGACCGGATCGACAGAAATGCCGATGATCTTGACGCCACGATTTTCGAATTCCTGCTCAAGGCCCGCCATTGCCCCAAGCTCAGTCGTGCAAACCGGCGTGAAATTCTTGGGATGCGAAAAAAGCACCGCCCAGCCGTTGCCAATAAAGTCGTGGAACTGAATTTGCCCGCGGGTCGTGTCGGCGGTGAAATCGGGTGCGATATCGTTGATACGTAGGCTCACGTGTGTCCTCCAAAAATCGGATCGTCGTCCTGGTCAAAATTGTTCGCGACGACGTTGGGTTTAAAGAATCTGCCACAGGATGGCGTTTAATGCTTTCAAAGAAAAGCCTTCTTGTTAAACGGTCGCGCCAGCCGCGGGCATTGTATCCCGCGGTCTTCGGCGCCTGGCGCGCGCCTTCAGCGTCTCCAGTAGGCCATACCCACTCGGCCAGCGCCCGAAGCCGCTCGCGACATTGATGTGACCCGCAAGGCCGATATTGCGGAGATCGGATTTCCAAAGGCGCCCGAAGAGCGTAAGGCGGTCAAGCGTCATATATATGTCGTTCAGGCTTCCGATCGTCATGCTGGGGAAAGGCAGGGCCTCGGTGGGCATGGTTCCGAAAGAGATATGCCCAGCATGCAGCGCCTCCGTCGCGCTAAGATCACAGGGCGCGACGAGCAACGCACCCTTGACCCGTTGCGCCGTCGGGCGGCCCGCCAGTCTCGCGGCCAGCAGGCAGCCGAGGCTGTGAGCCACGACGTAGGCCTCTCCCGCCGCCTCCAACGCCGCGTCGAGCTTCGTCATCCAGTCTTGCAAATTCGGATGATCCCAGTCCTCCTGATCCACCAGACGGCAGTCCGGCTGATCCTGCAGCCAGTAATGTTGCCAATGCCCTTCTCCCGAACCGAACAGACCCGGCAAGATCAGCACTTTGCTCATCGCAGCCCCGTCATCGTGAATTGAGGCTGCGGCACGCGCCCCGCGTAGGGGCCGCGATCAGGGGAATGGAGCATCAGATCACTCCCGCCACGAGCGCGAATAGAAATACTAAGGACGAGACGACGGAGCAAACTTCGATACCATAGACAAGATGTGATCGGATGCTGTTCTGAAACTGTTTCACAACCGGTCGTCGCAGATCGAAGGCCAGTGCCATGGCGTGCCTCCTTTCTCAATACCAGGGCGCCGGTGTAGAGCACCAATAGTAGAACTCGTAATCGCGAGCCGATCGCTCACGATCGTCATCCGAAGCGATCGATCTTTCGACCGGTTTGCCGGAAACGCCCCGCTCGCTCACCCGGCGAGGCGCAAGACGCCTGAAGGCTACCTTCAAGCGGCTGATGAAATCGGATTCCATGCGATCCTCCATCTCATTGATCGGGCCGCGAGTTCGCTATCCAAGCCTCGACAGGCCTATCGACGAACAGATTTTGTCTATAAAAATAGTAGATTAAAAGGAACGGCCGTCTTTCCTTGCGCAGAAAACAGGAAATAAGTTTCGTCCTCAGGGCGTCTGTTTCGGTCGCCAGCGCAATGACCAGGCCACCGACACCGCGACCGACCGCGAGGAAATATTCGGCTCCGACAGTCGCAAGCCAGGCATAGATCAAGCCGAGATGCATACCTGTCGCGATCGAGGGCGTGGCGGAGGGAAGATAGATGCGCAGCACACGCTGCCCCGCATTGAACTTCAAGGCGCGTCCGAACTCGATCAGATCTTCTGGCGCGCTGCGCGGTTGCTTGTGTAGCGCCGCGTCCGGGGTTTCGTGAGGTTCGCTAATTTGTCCTTGCAATTCTGGAGTTTCACTCCACAAATGCAAGGATGATTAGCCGTCGAATATCATCCGAACTGAATGAACTCCTAGACACGCGCCCAGCTGTCGCGCTCATCGGCCCGCGTCAGGTCGGTAAGACGACATTGGCACTCTCCATAGCCGACCATCGTCCATCGATCTATCTCGATCTGGAATCGGATGCTGATCGC